>CAVTZU010000024.1:0-74244 GCA_963739305.1 Candidatus Bathyarchaeota archaeon
CACACACCGAATTTTGAAGCATGCAAGGCTCAGTTTGACGCATCAAACTTGCTCGTCGCGAGACCTACGATTTAAGCACCGCCCATGTGAAATCAAAAGAGGTAGGCTCTTTCTGACGACAAGGAATTGAAATTCAACGGTCACTTTAACAGTTCAGGAAGCAATGGAGTTTTGCCCATAGCGTTTCACTTTGATTTTCAACGATCTCTTAAATAATAGTTGGCCGGCCGAATGTTTTCATTCTTTGCCATGCATATTATGTTGGAATTTACTTTATAACTTGGATTGAAATTCATCAAGCCACTTGATGTTGAAAAGGACCCCCTGCGACTCTCGAACTTGCGAATACAAGCTCGATTTAAGGGTGCAACGAATTTAAATCGTTATTACTATTAATCTTTTAAGTCCTTTGACGCCTCAAAGAGTCCCCGCAGTTCTATAACCAATGGGGTCACGCAACTAACGAAGATGCTGGCCACCGTCCGCTGGACAGCGTCTGTCAGGCTCGACTTTCAAACCCAGGCTACGTGCGGGCCATTACTGACGTCCTTCTCTCCATGTCATTTTATAGAGACACTAAATGCAAACTGCCACAACATCGTGATCCTTAAGTGTTTCGTAAAAGACAGCCCGAATAGTACTGAGCTACAGTGTCGATTCTCTTTCCACATATTAGGCAACTGCTGAGTTCATATCCCTGTCTTCAAACATAAAACGGAACACGCTAATAGCTAGTTCTCGCAAGGTTTTTCCGACTCAGCCGCGCGGTCGTTCTTTGAGGATTTTCAAAAGGCGACGACCCCGATCGGTGATCTCATAAAATACGAGTGGAGGCCTTTCTTCGCGCATGACCGTTCTCTTCACCAGTTCCTCCTCTACGAGAATCAAGAGCCTATCCGCCAGAGTTTGTCGGCTTATACGGGAGGACCCTACCTTAATCGCTGCAAGCTGGTTGAAACGTTTCTTGCTTTCATGTAAACACTCTAGGATTTCTCTGACGCCCTTTGGCCACAGACTGGGCATGTTCGCACCACGCTCGCGCGACGTATAGACTACTTCATGAGCTTATAATTCTTCCTGATAACGGCAATCAGAGATGTGAACCAACAGTCTTAATAGGGTCTACTTACACTGACTACGTCAGGAAAACTGGACTACTCAAAAGGTTTGAGAAAGATGAGCAACGTGATAAGATCTGTGCCAACTCGAGCCATTCGAAGCGCACGTGCTAAACCAGGAGTTGAAATGTTGAAAATGCGCAAAATTGTCCGAGTAATTGAAGACGTAACAGAAACGCTAAAGGAGGTGCAAACGTGCAGAAAGAGCTGAAAACAGTTCCCGCCAATAAGATTCATCAGTCCGCAATTCTTCCGCCGAGAGAGCATGGTACAGAAATCTCAGATTCAGTGAAAAAAACGGGCCTTCAGACAGCGATAATCGTTCGTTTGATCCAACAGAAGCCCGATGAATACGAAGTAATCGACGGTAGCGGCAGACTCGAAGCCTTGCGTGGTGATGACGAAGTTCTTGTGGACGTAAGGTGTGTCACAGATGCGCAGGTGTTCGCGATCAGCAATTCGACTTTCCAACGAAAAGACCGAACAGCCTACGAGGTTTCTCAATTCTACGCGGCATGGCTCAAAGTGCTTGAAAAGGAGAAGGGCCAAGTCGAGGGGCTTCAACAGGAGTTGGCCGACCAGGCAAATCTCAGCGAGAGCTCCCTGTCTCAATTCATCGCCATAGCCAGACTTTTCGACAAACTGCAGCAAGTTGCCCCAAAGGAACCATTCGAGAAGTTAAAAACGTGGAGTATCAACAAACTTTACAAACTTTCAGAGTTAGTCGACGATGACAGACTGATAGATGCTGCAAGATTCTTCGATATGAAATTCGAGACTTCACCCGAAGAAGTCGCGGAGTCCGTCGCCGACTATCGAAGAGAGAATATGGGACGAAACAACCACAGACCAGCAGAACTCCGACTCTGGACAAGCACAATCATCCGCATCTCCTGTGCACCCAGCAATGAATTTCTCAGCTGGACCCAAGAATATCTGCCTCAGAAACGCCAAGAGAGTCGGTTCGCTGGCTGCAGAAACGCATGACATGCTGAACGGCCTCGTCCAAGAGCTTGAGCAAGATGTCGACCGATTTTCTTCCGACGAGGTTTTGCAGATGCTCAACCGCCTCCTTCGAACATTGAAGAAACTCAAAAAACACTCCACCGACTTGAAGGATAAAATGAGACCACCAACAAGGCAAGGGGGCCCACAGTGAAGAAGAAACGCTTTGTTTTTCCATGGGAGAGTATGGCCACTCTGACCTGTCCACATTGCAAGAGGGAGATCCAGACACTTCCACTGTGGCCGTGGGAGAAACCGGAAGACAAGATCAGAGAGCTTCAACCCTTCTTTTGTCATACGATAGATGCATCACTCATCAAACAGGCACCGGTGCTAAGCGAAAACGACGTGAAATGCGCACAGAAATTGAAAGAGTTCAAAAGGGAATTCGTAGACGAGCGCGGAGAACTGAAAACTGATGAGGCCATACAGGCGTTGTTCTCCGCTGAAAAAGGGCCCCCTGAAATCTTCTTGAAGCATGGTGCATTTCCCTTGTTGAGCTTATTCACGGAAACCAGTCTCAAGGTTCTGTACATCTTCCTGTGCTTGGATCCGACACAACGACCATACCAGAAGTTCTTCTTGTAATGCATGAAAACGTCAAACGCTAGCATTTCGACGATCATAAAAAAGCTAAGGAAATGGAAATTGGTGGTGGCTTACAAGGCCACGGCTACGGGCAGGGCAAATGGCAGACAACTATGTTATGGTTTGAGCACCGTCGCGCGGCAAAGGCTTGACAAGGACCTTACGGAGTGTGACTTCTTTCGCGAAACTGTGAGAAGAACCGTTAGACCGATTGCCCTAAGCTATTCCCAGATCCATTGGAGATCAGACATCGGATTGTTGAAAAGAGAAAACGAGTAGGTCGTTGAACGATGAGGTTAAGCAAACGTGTGCAAGCGAAAGAAATCACTCGAAACTGACGCGCAGGCTACTTTATCGGAGGGATGAATGAAATGGCTGAAGGAGAGGCTGGTTCTCACAAAGATAACCCATCTGATGATCTCGGCTCGAAGCCACCTGAAGAGTCCGAGTCCCCGACCCTTCCGCAGCCTATCACTCAGCAATGCCGATGCCCTCAGTGTGGGTCAGCCAACGTCTACAAGTCTGGATTCAGATACCTGACAAATGGTGAGAGGGTTCAGCTTTTCTTCTGCAAAATCTGCTCCTACCGATTCTCCCAGCCCAAGGAAAAGCTACGCGTCGCCAGTCAACCTGTCGAAAACACAAAGTCGCGCGGAGAACCATCCTGAAAGAGCTATAGCCCCACGCGAAGTCACCAACGAGGAAAAGCGCTATATGGTCTCGCTTCCTTACAATGACACGCGGCAAGTATGCGCCCTCGAAACAAGGGGCGAAAAACTTGACTGAAACAACCCGACAAGAAACGGCCCAGCGGGAGGGCACAACGCCACTAAGCCAGCAGAAGATCGTTGAATACATCTGGTACATGAAGAAAAACGGACGCAAAGAAATCACAATTGGCGGCAGAGTCAAACTCATCAAAAGGCTCACGAGGTTGGGAGCCGACCTGTACGACCCCGAAAGCGTCAAGCGAGTCATCGCGGAACAGACATGGAGCGACGGAAGAAAGGACCTGGCCTGCGACGCCTACACGACGTTCCTAGCGATGAACGGCGGAACATGGCAACGCCCAACCTACAAGCACGTGGACAAGGAGCCCTTCATACCTCAGCCTTCAGAGGTGAAACAGCTGATAGCGGGGTGCAGCCCACGGATGGCATGCTTCCTCCAGACGCTCTCGGAGACGGCAATGCGCCCCGGAGAACTCTGGCAGCTGTGCTGGTCAGACTACGACCAGCCCACGAGAACCCTGAAGGTCACGCCCGAAAAAGGCTCGAAGTCCGGAACCTACAGAGTCTCGAAAGAGCTCGCACAGATGATTGAAGCCCTACCGAGAAAGTACGGCGAGAGAATGTTCTCAACGCCCAATATGCGCCTGGAACACCACAGCCTCAACTTCACCCACCAACGGAAAAGAATAGCGTTCAAGCTCAAGAACCCCAGGCTGCTGCGCATAAGCTTCAGAACGCTCCGCCACTTCAGAGGAACGATGGAAGCCTGGCGAACAAGGGACCCCTTCCACGTCCAACAGTTCCTCCGACACAGAAACATCAATAACACCATGCGATACATCCACCTTGCCCAGGTGCTGTTCAAGAACGAACAGGAATGCATCACAAAGGTAGCTCACAACGTCAACGAAGCCTGCGCTCTCATCGAGGGCGGATGGAAGTACCACACGGGCGAATACGACGACGGCGGCAAGATCTTCGCAAAACCCAAAGACCCATTGGCTTCAGAGCAGTAAACGCTGATTCCGGGACCCCCCTCATTTTTCGACATGGTGGTGCGGGGGGTGGGATTTGAACCCACGAACCCCTGCGGGATAGGCTCCTGAAGCGTCCGCGTCGCTTTTTGCGACTCTACGCCTTTGGCCATGCTCGGCGACCCCCGCTTTGCTCCTACTGAATGTCATGCGGAAATGTTTAAGAGTTACTGTAGACTTTACCGTACAAACGGTGAATAATAATGCCGACTCACGGCTCCTTGTCGAAAGCAGGGAAAGTTCGATCGCAAACGCCGAAAATTCAGGCGAACCCCAGGAAAAGCCCTAGCCCACGCTTCAGAAACAAACGCAACTACGAGAAAAGAGTTGTTCTTCAGAGGAAACCTGGACAAAACTGGGTTTAAGACTTTTATCCTGACTTCTGGATACTCGTCAGCATGCAACGAGCCAGTCTCATTCTCACGAACGCCAACGTCATCACACTAGACCCTCAAAAACCCAGAGTTCAAGCAATTGCCATTGATGCCGGGAAGATCGTTGAAGTAGGCTCAAACAGAAAAATCGTGAAGTTCAGAGGCAAAAGTACAAGAATCATTGACTGCTGTCGCAAAACCATCGTTCCAGGCTTCGTTGACTGTCACGTACACATGAAAGAACTAGGAATTTTCTCGCAAGAACTCAACCTCAGAGACGCAAGAACGATAAAAGAAATGCAAAGAATGCTCCGTGAATACGCTGAGAAACACCCTGAAGTGGAATGGATAACTGGAGGTCGTTGGGATCACGAGAAATTCAAGGAGAAACGTTATCCGACCCGCTGGATTCTAGACGCCGTCGTATCAGACAGACCAGTTCTACTTAATCGTGTCTGCGGCCACCTCGCAGTTGTAAACAGCAAGGCTTTACAGCTTGCCGGAATAACGAAAAACACCAAGATAAGTGGTGGAGAGGTCGACTTGGATGAAGAGACGCGCCGACCAAACGGAATACTTCGAGACAACGCAATAGATCTCGTCTGGAAGGTTGTTCCGAGGCTTAGCAAAGAGAGAATTGAAAAAGCTTGCATGGTGGCGTGTGAGAAAGCAGTCGAGGCAGGGCTCACGGGCGTCCACTGGCTCTTGGCTTCGGCTGAGGAAATGCAGATTCTGCAGAAAATGTACAGAGACCAGACACTTCCGCTAAGAATCATCGTTGGCATTCCTGACCGATTGCTCGATGAAGTCGTCGCTCTCGGGTTGCTCAGTGGCTTTGGAAACGAAATGCTCAAAATAGGCTTCATTAAGATACTCGCCGACGGCTCCTTAGGAGCGCAAACGGCCGCGATGGAAAAAACATATTCGGACAACCCAAGAAAACGGGGCATGATGCTCCATTCACGAAAGAAACTTCGCCAACTTGTCATGAATGCACACGTGAATGGTTGGCAGCTCGGCGTTCATGCCATTGGCGACCGTGCAATAGAAGAGGTGCTTCGCGCCTATGAGGAAGCATTGAAGAAAGCGCCGAGAAAAGATCACAGACACAGGATTGAACATTGCTCGATACTGAATCCGAAGCTGATTGGTGGCATGAAAAAGCTGGGAATTATCGCCTCCGTGCAACCTCACTTTGTCATATCTGACTCTTGGACTGTCGACCGCGTAGGCAAAGAAAGATCTCTATGGGCATATCCTTTCAGAACTCTAGTTCAACGTGGAGTCGTCGTCGCTTCGGGTTCAGACTGTCCGGTCGAGCTCATCAACCCACTGCTCGGAGTTTGGGCTGCCGTTGCGAGAATAGACAAGTTGAATGAGCGACTCACGGTCGAAGAAGCTTTGAAGACATACACTGTGAATGCAGCCTACGCTTCTTTTGACGAGGACAAGAAAGGAACTGTTGAGAAAGGAAAATTCGCAGACCTAACCATCCTCTCACACGATCCGACCAAGATCTCACCGAGCAAAATACGAGACATCTCGGTTGAAATGGTGATAGTGGGCGGAAAAGTCGTCTATTCAAAAAAACAAGGCAAACATTGATTCGTTGTCACATAGCGCACTAGAACATAGTTCCAGAAATCATATCTGTTAATTGAACCGAACAACATTGAGGAGAAATGCGCAGGGGATTCGTTTTTGGAATAGTACTGGTTGTTTTGTTGGCAGGGTCACTTATGTCGGCCTTCGAAATCATTCCCGTCAAATCAACCGGAACCATTTACATTAGAGCGGACGGCTCGATAGACCCGCCAACGTCCCCAATCGAGACCAATGACAAAATCCTTTACGTTCTTTCGAGTGACATCAACGGATCTATCACCGTTGAGAGAAACGGCGTGACAATTGACGGAAAAGGACACACACTCCAAAGCTCCGGAGACCAGAACGGCATTTCGATATCCAGCGTGAATGGAGTTACACTAAGAAACACATGCATCAAAGGGTTCAACTACGGCATCTACACGCAAGCTTCTCACTATGACACAATAAATGGAAACAATATAACAGCAAGCAAGGGTGCAGGAATCTATCTATACTACTCTTACAACAACAACATTACTAGAAACATGCTGTCAGGCTCGGGCACGTCCAGCTTCGGAGGCCTTCGACTCAACTGTGCAAGCTACAACAACATCACTGGAAACAACATCGAATCAAACAACTACGGAATCTACTTCTACGATTCCGAGTCCAATCAGATCTCTGACAACAACCTCATGAACAACTCACGCAATGCATATGGAGCATGGGACATGTCGTTCACCTCTCCCGGAAACATTTGGAACGATAGCTATCCATTTGGCGGCAACTACTGGACGGACTACAATGGCATAGACCTCTACAGCGGCGTATCTCAGAACGAAACTGGCAGCGATGGAACAGGAGATACACCCAAATTAATCCAGGTTGACGATTTCTCCCAGAGTTTTCCAGCTGTCTTTTACGAACTCGACAACTATCCACTAATGAAACCTTGGATGCCGTACGACAATGGAACGATTCGCATCAAGGCTGATGGAAGCGTAGACCCTTCAGGAGCACCGATTCAACGCAAAGGAGATTTCTACACTTTGTACGATGACATAAACAGCGATTCTGACGGGATAATCGTTGAGAAGAACGGCACAACTTTGGACGTGATAGGCAATACGATTCTAGGCAATGGAAACGGAAACGGCATAACTGTCAAATCAAATGCAGAACGTTACGCTCCTCAACGCAAAAGTCGAAGCCTTCCAAAACGGAATCAGTATCCAAAACTCCTCATACATCAAGATCATTGGAAACAACGTAACGTCCAGCGTGGCAGATGGAATCTACCTCTCGGGAGGAGAATAGTTCAATCATCACAAACAATGCGATCACAAAAAGCGGAAACAGCGATGTCAGATTGTGCTCGACAAATGGCGATTCGGTGTCTTACAATATTCTGACCAATTCTTCATGCGGCATGAGCCTGGAGAAATCAAACAACAACTCAGTGCTGAACAACGATCTGACTTTGAACGACAATGGTCTAATGCTTTTCCGTTCTTCGAGCAACAACCTTGCTGGAAACATCGCTGAAAACAACACTCGCGGCGTCAATCTTCAGTCATCGCCGAGCAATACTTTGACTACCAACATTATGGCTGGAAACACATACAGTTTTGGTGTTTTTGGCGAATCCTTGATGGACTTCATGAATTCAATTGACGCTTCAAACTATGTGGATGGTAAACCAGTTTTCTACGTCCTAAACGAAAGCAACGTGGTAGCAGATTCCGAAGCTGGATACTTAGGGTTCATAAACTGCAGAAACATAACAGTTAAAGGCCTGACTTTGGAAAACAACATCAACGGCCTCCTTCTAGCATACACCTCTAATTCAACAATCGTTGGAAACTATGTAACAAAAAACCAGTTTGGAATTTGTCTTAGCAACTCTTCAAACAACTTGCTGATTGAAAACACAGTGTCAGACAATGACTGCGGAGTCTGCTTCAACCGATCATCAACAAACAGCATATTGGACAACAGTATTGCAAACAACGGATATGGCATCTTCTTTTCAGAATCGTTGAGAAACGACGTAGCCCGAAACGACATGATCGGCAACCACGTCTGTATGAACCTTTCTGCCTCTTCAAACAACCTCATCTATCACAACAATTTTACGAGCAACGAAATACAGCCCAGCTCTAGCCTGCGACTGTCCAAACGCGTGGGATAACGGATATCCTTTCGGCGGCAACTATTGGAGTAACCAACCTAGAAATGACACGCTTACTGGACCAAACCAAAATGAGACTGGCAGCGATGGAATATGTGACACGCCTTACAATGTCAATGCAAACAACACAGACAGATACCCTCTTATGCGCCCTTGGACTCCGCCTGAAATTGTGGTGAAAGACCTGCAAACCTCAAAAGCCATCCTCGGTAGGGGATACGCAGAAGCAGTGAACGTGAGTTTTGAAAACCTGGGTGGAAAGATTGAAGCATTCATTGCTACGATCTACGCCAACTCAACTCTGATTTATTCAGAACAATTCACAATAGGAATGGCTAATCTTACGATCAGCTTCGACTGGAACTCATCTAAATTTGCCTATGGCGTCTACACTTTGCGCGCCTATGCAGAGCCTTGTCCAGGAGAGACTAATACCGCAAACAATAGTGCCGCGACAGGTAATCTGACCCTCACCGTCCCAGGAGACTTGACTTGCGATTTCAGTGTCGATGTCTATGACGCCATAATTCTCGCCAGTTCCTACGGCTCCAAACCGGGCAGCTTAAATTGGAATCCTAATTCGGACATCAATAACGACAATTTCGTTGATATCTATGATGCCCTAATCCTGGCCGGCAATTTTGGAAAGTCAGCTCAGCTCTGAACTGGGCATTTCCAAGCCCTCGAGTGTTTCTGCATCTATCGGATGATTTAAGAACCTTGAACACTTTGTGCAATTAGTCAGCAGTGGCTGCTATGAACTTGGACGAAGACAAACCAATGCGAGAAATAATTCAGACCCTGATGAAACAGCCGAAACCTACATATAACGACTTACACAATGCGAAAGTTCAAGCAGCAACCAAGTTCCAGCTCAACAGAATTCCGTCAAACTCGGAGATCATTCTCGGCCTCAAAAGTGACGAGAAACGAAAACTCTTGCCAATTCTCAGACGAAAAACCACGCGGACAATATCAGGTGTCACGATTGTCGCGGTGATGACTAAGCCATACCCGTGTCCACAAGACGAACCTTGCGCCTATTGTCCAGGTGGGCCAGAATATGGTGTCCCTCAAAGTTACACGGGCTACGAACCAGCAACAATGCGCGGAATTCAAAACAAATTTGACCCATACCTGCAAGTAAGGACACGAATCGAACAGCTGAAGGCCATAGGACACAAAGTTGACAAAATAGAACTCATCATAATGGGAGGGACTTTCCCATCAACTCCCACGGACTATCAGACTGGGTTTATTCAACGTTGTCTCGAAGCAATCACAGAAAAGAAATCAGCAAGCTTGAAAGAAGCAAAAAAGAACGCTGAAAGAAGCAAAACACGCAACGTTGGAATAACCGTTGAAACCCGCCCAGATTGGGCCAAGCAAACCCACGTTGACAGAATGCTGGAAATGGGTGTCACACGCGTGGAAATGGGCGTACAGCATCCAAGCGACAGAATCTACCGCCTCGTTGGAAGAAAACACACCGTTGCAGACGTTGTTGAAGCAACTCGCATCATGAAAGACGCAGGACTCAAAATCGTCTACCATATGATGCCTGGAATTCCTGGGTCAGACCGTGAAAAAGACCTTCAAGCTTTCAGAAAAATCTTCTGCGATCCGCGATTCAAGCCTGACATGATCAAAATCTACCCATGCCTCGTCTTGAAAGGGACCAAGGCTTTCGACTGGTATACGCAGGGCAGTTACAATCCCTACACAACAAGTGAGGCAGCTGATCTCATAAAGGAGGTTAAGAAAATGACCCCGCCTTGGATCCGAATAATGCGAGTTCAACGTGACATCCCAGCGCGGCTGATAGAAGCAGGCGTCAAAAAAAGCAACCTTCGACAAATTGTTCAGAACCAACTCCAAAAAGAAGCTGCAGAATGTCGGTGCATCCGCTGCAGGGAAGTTGGCCACAAGACAATAAACTCAGGCGTGAACGTTGATCCCGAAAGGGTTCAAATCGTTGACACAAGATACAAAGCTTCTGAAGGTCAAGAGATCTTTCTCTCAGCAGAGGACCCCGTCAACGACGCCATCATTGGTTACCTGAGACTGCGAGTCCCATCAGCACACGCTCATCGACCGGAAATCAAAGCAGCACCATGCACGCTCGTAAGAGAGCTGCACATCTACGGTTCTCTCGTCCCCGTCGGAAAACACTTGGCAAAGGCCTGGCAACACAAAGGTTATGGGGGCATCCTTCTCTCCGAGGCCGAACGCATTACTCAGGAGAACTACAGTTTTAAGAAGATTTCAGTCATAAGTGCTCTCGGCACAAAACAATACTATAGAAGATTCGGCTACAGTTATGACGGTGTCTACATGTCCAAAGTGTTGGAGGATTAAAATGACCGGCGAAGAAACAGGATATCACGGGAAGGCGCTAGACGCAATAAAGAAGGTTCATGTTAACATCGGTGACATACTCAGAATATCAAGAGAAAGTGAAATCTACGAAGGCACCTTGATCCCACGATCAGAGTATGGTGATGAAAAACACGTCGTCGTGAAACTGAAGAATGGATACAACATCGGCGTGGAGATAACCCCTGAAACGATAATCGAAAAAATCGGTGAAGGCGCAAAGCCGACTTTTTCTCCGCCTCCGCTACCTGAGCAGAAGGCAAAACTGCCCAAAGTTGCCATAGTCAGTACTGGCGGCACGATAGCAAGCCGCGTCGACTATCGAACTGGAGGCGTTCGCCCAGCCCTCAGCGCCAGTGACCTCTACAGCGTGGTTCCCGAATTGGCCGACGTTGCGCGCATAGAGACTCAGATATTTCTAAGCATTTTTAGCGAAGACATAACCCAGCAACACTGGTCGGAAATCGCAAAGACGGTAGCGGGGAAAATATCCGAAGGAGTGAATGGAGTTGTCATAGCTCATGGAACGGACACAATGGGATTCACCGCCGCGGCCCTGAGCTTCGCCTTGCAGGATCTTCCCGTTCCAGTAATACTAGTCGGCGCACAGCGTTCAGCAGACAGACCGAGCTCGGATGCCGCAACAAATCTGTTCGGCGCGGTCCTCGCTGCAGCAGAAGCACCTTTCGCCGAGGTCGTGGTCGCAATGCACGAAACACCATCAGACAGTTCGATAGCACTCCACAAAGGAGCAAAAGTCCGGAAATGCCACACAAGCAGAAGAGACGCATTCAAGTCAATCAACGCTTTGCCAATGGCCCGAATAGAAGATCAGAAGCTAACTATGCTCACGCAAGATTATCGCAGGAGAGACCCATCGAGAAAACTTCACTTGAAACCCGAATTCGAAGAAAAAGTCGCCATGATCAAGTTCCACCCAGGACTTGACCCTGCCATAATAGATTTCTATACAGAAAAATGCTACAGAGGCATCATCCTTGAAGGCACGGGACTAGGCCATGTGAGCAAACGCTGTCACATCGCAATAAGGAAAGCTATCGAAAAGAAAGTTGTAGTAGCGATGACCTCTCAGTGTATCTGGGGTCGCGTCAACATGAATGTTTACAACGCTGGTCGTGACTTGCAGGCTTTAGGTATCATTCCTCTTGAAGACATGCTTCCTGAGACCGCTCTTGTCAAGCTCATGTGGGTTCTTGGACAGACAAGAGATCTCGATGAAGAAAAGAGACTCCTGAAAACAAATATTGCAGGTGAACTCTCGCCGAGGACTCTGCCTGAAGAGCTCATCCGCGAAGGATAGGAAGTGACAAGGTTGGCAATTGACTATGAAACGATCGGTTTGAAAGTGGGACTGGAAATTCACCAGCAATTGAACACTGCACAAAAGCTATTTTGCAGCTGCAAACCGGGTCTCTTCAAGGATGAGCCAGAGATAACATTTCTTCGGAGATTGAGACCAACGCAGAGCGAGTTGGGTCAAGTTGACCCTGCAGCCTATTTTGAATTTCAGAAAGGAGTCAAAATCCTCTACGAAGCGAACCGCGAAACTTCATGTCTCGTGGAAATGGACGAGGAGCCGCCTCACGCGCTAAACCTGGAGGCCGTTGAAATAGTTATAACGGCTGCGTTAATGATGAACGCGAAGCCTGTAAGTGAAGTCCACGTTATGCGCAAAACGGTTATTGATGGCTCGAACACAACAGGGTTCCAAAGAACATGTGCGATAGCTCTCAACGGAGAAATAAAAGTTGGTAACAAGAAAATTCCAATTCAACATGCGAGTCTAGAAGAGGACGCCGCAAGAAAAACAGGCGAAGCAGAATCAAACACTATAAGATATCGAATAGACCGACTGGGCATACCATTGATCGAAGTGGCAACAGGACCCACGATAAGATCACCGAAGGAAGCAGAAGAAGTTGCCCTCGCAATCGGAAGAATATTGAGAGCAACCGGGAAAGTCATTCGAGGGCTCGGATCAATTCGGCAAGACATCAACATATCACTTCCGAACGGTGCACTCATAGAAATCAAAGGGCTGCAGGAACTTGAACTCGTTTCTCTCGTTGTGGAATACGAAGTTCAACGTCAACTCAACCTGATCAAGATTATGGAAGAGCTCAATAAGAAGAGGGCAAGTGAAGAACTACTGAAAGATGATTTTCTAAGTGTAAAAGGAGTGTTTACGAACACAAAATGCAAAGTAGTGCAGAAAGCCCTTGAGAGAAACCTCGAAGTTCTGGCAGTTTGCTTGCCAAAATTCAATGGAATGCTGAAGTGGGAACTGGGCCCAGGACTAAGGCTCGGAACAGAGATGGCAGACCGAGCAAGATTCTGGGGGAAAGTAGGAGGGATATTTCACACAGACGAGTTACCGGCTTATGGAATAACAACAGAAGAAATAGATAGTCTGAGAGAGGCTGTTGAAGCGAAAGAGGAAGATGCGGTTGTGTTTGTGGCAGACAGGCTCGAGAACGCCGAAGACGCTCTGAGATCAGTTGTCGAAAGGGCTCGCGAAGCTCTAAGAGGTGTGCCGCAGGAAACCAGAGCGCCAAACGCCGATGGCACGACACGTTACATGAGACCGCGACCTGGAGCAGCGAGAATGTATCCCGAAACGGACATACCGCCAGTTGAGATAAAAAATGAACACGTGAGCGAAGTTCGTTCTCACCTTCCTGAACTGCCTGAACAGAAGCTTGACCGACTGCAAAAAGAGTACAAACTGAATGATAAGTTGGCAAAACAAGTCCTCAACTCTGAATATGGGGAGCTTTTTGAAACCATAGTAAAAGAAAGCAAAGTTATGCCGACAACTGTCGCAGCATTCATGACTGAGACTCTTAAATCCTTAAGAAGAGATGGCATTACCTTAGACAAAATCTCAGATGACCAAATCCGTGAAACCTTCAGACTTGTGGGCGAGGGAAAGATAAGCAGAGAAGCAGTAGCAGAAATTATTTCTTGGATATCAAAAGAAAAAGACAAGACAGTTCAAGATGCCATCAAAAAGCTGGGAATGCAGAGCATTTCAAGAGACGAACTGGACAAAGTCGTCACCAAAATAGTCGAGGATAACAAGCATCTTGTCGAGACGCGTGGTGAAGACAGCTTCGGAGCGTTGATGGGCATCGCCATGAAAACCCTTCGAGGAAAGGCAGACGCGGCGCTCGTGAGCAAGATCCTAAAAGAAAAAGTCAAGGAAGCAATGAAGTAGAATTTAGAAGCTTCCCATCAGGTACGGTGAGTTTGGAAGACCCGAGCAACTTGGCATCTTCACCGCAGTATGGGCAAACCTTGAATTCAGGCAGCAACGGCTTCCCGCATGCGAGACAGACGTAGGAATACTTCATCGAACCCTCAAGCTTCTCCACTTCCTTTGTCAAGTCCGTCAATTCCATTCGTATTAAGTCGATAGTCGTGGTCAACGGTTGAATCCCCTTGACCTCAGTCCTTACGTTTGTGATCAGGTCCTTGACGCTTGAAATCGTCGCGTTACTGGACTCGATCGTCTCGTACATTGCATCAAGGACTTCGCTTTTGTCCTCTACCATCTTTGACTCGGCAAGGCTCTGTCTCTTAGCGTCGCAAAGCACTTTGTTCAGGAACTGCTCCATAGGGTTTTCAAAAGCGACTGCGCAGGTTATTCCCCAAAAGGAAATACTTGCAATGGCTGACAGCCAGAGATACGTGACAGGGTTAATGGTAGCCAGTTTTTGGCCTATGAGTGGATACATACTAATCAGCTTGATCTGGGCGCCGGTTATCAGAACATAGATGGATTCTATCAGGTGCGCCACAGAAAAGAAAGTCAACGAGCTGAAGATCCAGACTGCGAGCCCCTTCTTTGCCAAGTGTCATCCCCGCGTCGTTAGTAGCGAATATAGACACACTATTGTATCTTAATATTTAATACAATGCTTCCGACCTAAAGCATATGTCAGAACTCGACATATATCGACAATCGATTCTGCCAATTGAAAAACTCTCATGGAAAAACTTGCGAGCTTCATCCCACGCAATAGCCACAACACATCATCTTCACGGAAGCATGTTATACACAAATCCTAAAAGCAGTTGCACCTTTCCTATATCAAGTGATTAATGTGCCGGACAAGACGACGAAGACAATTCATGGTAACTTTTCTTTTCGGCTGAAAACCAGTGACTATGAGGTTGAGATCAACGGGAGCCACCAAGAAGTCCTGGACACAATCAAGGACTTGCCAAACCTGGTAGTTAACGTCGACAAAGCCTTCGAAAAACTCAAGCCCAGAAAAATAGCCACCTTAACCGTCAAGACAGAACCCGCAAATCCCCAAAAAACAGCTCAACAGTACCCCAAAATAGCATCCTCAGAGAAGCTAGATGAAGCAATCCTAAGAATCCTAGAAACTGACTGGGGAAAATGGCGCCCACGAACGATTGACGAGCTGGATGAAGCCCTCCGAGCGAACGGAATGGAACAATCAACACGAACACTCGGAGCAATCTTAACGGAATTGGTTAAGAAAGGGAAAGTTAGACGATGGAACACAAACGCTGGAAACGTCTTCATACTGGCAGAAAAAGAAGCCCTCCGTTCTCGGGGAGAAGTTGAATGAGCAAGGTTGCAATCAAGATAAAAACGTCGTTTGGCGAAGTCACAATCGAGGGAGAAAATCCGCAAGAAATCTTGGGAACGCTCGAAAGCTTCCCTGAAGGCTTCATGGAGAAGGTTTCAGAACTCGTTACAAGCCGCTTGGCGCCCTCAAGTATTCAGCTGAAAGGAATAGTCGAATCCACGACAGCGGGACCCGTTATAGTAGCACGTGAAAACCTCACTCATTATGAAGCCATAGGTTTGACTTTGTACGCCTCAGAGGAGAAGAAGAGCACCGCAGCGCAAATCCAAAAACTCTTGGAATCAAGCGGAATTAAGTGCATGGTTCCGGCACGTTTGAACGAGATGACGAAAAGAGGCCAAGTGTTCAAACCAGACCCAAACAGACCCGAGTTCAAACTGACGATACAAGGCGAAAAATGGGTCGAGGACGAAGTCCTCGCCAAACTCAGAGGAAAAATGGGTTGACGCATGAACCTAACCGTGTAACTGTTCAGGTTAAGCATAACAATTCTGAAGAAACTTTTTCAGGCACCCCAGAACAAGTGTGGTTGCTGCTCGACAGATTTTTCCGTCAATATCCTTCCCTCATTCGAGACTGCTAAGAGACTATCTTTGCAGGTGGACCTGCAATTAATCGCACGAGATTGCGAAAACGTCATCGGTCTTGCAGACGAGGGCCCATACATACTCGTTCCAAGGAACAAATTGACAGACAATGAAACTCTTGCGTTACTACTCCTTGCCAACTACATCGGTAACCGTATGGGCAAAGTGCAAAGTGAAGGACTTTCGAAGGAAGAGCTACAGTTAAGACTTGGAAAGGATGCGAAAATCACGAGCACACGCCTGGGCGAACTGGTGAAAAACGAAATAGTCGTTAGAACTGCCGACGAAAAATACAAGATCACAACTTTTGGGCTCGTTCAAATGCAAAAGGACATCTTGCCGAAAGTCAAATCAAAAACTGGCATTTAGGTCCGACTCCTCAAAGCACGTCGCTAAGTTGGCGGCCTCTTTTGTGCATATTGATATCTTCGGGGTTTTCCTTCCCTCGTCAGAATTCCGTCCTTAACGAGATCAATTAAGGCGTGGGCTACTGCCGTTCGATCATAGTGAAAACCGCGCCTTGCCAACTCGCTGTGAACCTCACCTAAACCTTTGGCGACGCCAAACCATCCTTCCTGCCAAAGCTTTTGGATCACGCCCTTACATGTTTCGGCTCTTGGTGCAGATGCATATCTCTCGGCAATAAGTGGACTCTCTTTCAGTTTCTCGGTCACCGTCGAGAGAATCTTGTCCACTGTGGGCTGAAGCTGATCTTCTTGGCATTCTATTTCGAATTCTATCTCGCCTATTTTCATCTTTAGCCGTATGGGAGGTTTGGCTTCTTGTTCGGTCAACGGCTCACCTTGTTGCATATTGTATTGTGCATCTTGTACATGCACAACACTTAAATATCTCTTCCCCAAACAATTGGCTATTGGTGAATCTTGGTGATTGCACAATACCATATTGGTACAACACCAAAATATAACTTTCCACAATCCAACCTCGACACGCTTCTTCCACAACAATTCACTCAACTCAGCCTACGTTCATTGAAGCGCACGAGAAACCCAATATTTCCACTAGACCAGCAAATCTGCCAACAAAGCGGCGATGAAAACAACCTGCAAACACTGAGACTGAGGTTTGCGCCTGTGTTTTTGAAACCTTGCCACAAAGACACGCTCGTTGCAGCTGTTGACACGTCAACGATGAAAATCGCCGAGACAAACGCCGGCATTGTCATAGCAGTCAGAGGAGCAAATGTATGGAAACAAAACGGAAACTACCGATATACTCGAATGGGCCCTTTCATATTCCACATTACAGAAGACAACAGGAGAGAAGTCTACAACAACCTTGAAAAATCCTACTTCAACTCCAAACGCGAACCCAGCCATCAAAGTGCACCAAGCCTGATGCAAATGCCCATGCGAATAGCAAGTCTTCTAGAAAGGTGGTTACAGGCCATGCTCACGAAAACCCTAAACAACGGACTGATTCTTTTTGACGGATCGCTAATCGCAGGAACGGCCGACACACCAATTCATCGAATGGCTGAAATTCTGGCGAGAGGAAGGGAGAGAGGCAACACGGTCTTGGCATTCTCGAAAATGACAAACCTCAGAGTCAACGGTTGCCTCATCACAGACTATGCGCTCGAACACCGACCTCCATACCTGCTTGAAACAGTTGGTCTGAAACTTAGGCCACCAATGGTTTCGATGGGGGACGTCTATGTTTCCAAACTGAGCAAAGGAAACTGGGCATTCCGACTGGACGTTGACCATCAGGTTTCTCCAGCTCAACGAATTGAATCCGTCGAGAAACTTCTTGGAAACGATCTGATCTCGCAAGGTTATCCTGAAACCCTTCGTCTTGCCCACATTCTTTGCACTTTTACTGCAAACGAAGTGTTAGCCATGAAACACTTCATCACCCGCAAGTGCAGGCTTCAGATCATTAACAGACCAGACATGCACAAGCTTTTGTTCGGCCCGTTTGGAAAAGGGGAAAGCTACTCATGAAACTATACAGAAAAGAAGGCAATATACTTCAGATACTCAGTTTTCCAAACGAGACTGTCGAAAAAGGAGACTATCTGCTTGTTGAGGACGCAGAAGAGGGAAGAGCTCTGATCGTTCAAGTAATCGATGTTCAGTTCGCAACCATACCAGGCGTTCTCGAAGAACTCCTTCGAAGTTTGCCGGATGGCGGCGAAATGATCCAAGGCGAAGATGTTGATCCACTCGAAATTGCGCCGCACATCACTTACATGCAAGATGCAAGCCTGCTTGTCTGCAAAATCAGAGCCACGGTCGAAAACGAAAGTCTAAGTCCAAGCAGCTCGTGGCTGCCTTCGCGTTCACAATCGACGATAAAGAAACTCCCGATACCAACGCTTCTGAGCCTCGCAAAAACAAGCGGAAAACTCCCGATTATAGTTGGGACGGCGAAGGATTCTTCACTTTTAACCATAGACGCTTCGTCATTGGATGGAAGACTTAACATAATAACCGGAAAAAAGGAAACCGGCAAATCACATCTCTCTAAGCTGCTTATGGTAAACCTGGTCCACTACAAGGCAACTGTGGTTGTCTTCGACTTGAACGGCGAATACGTGAGTCTAGGGATGACTTCAGATGGAAAAATAAACGTTAACTTCGAAAAAATACACGTGCTGACGCCTTCCCAGAACTTCAAAGTAGCCCTGAAGCAAGTGGGCCTTCATATTCTACTCGGCATTCTCGTCCATGCGTTGCATTTGCCAGGCACTTCTTCCAGAGAATTCAGACGCATTTGGAAGGAGCTGCGGGACAAAAACATGCTCACCCTGAACGAGTTAGGGGAGACAATACGCAATTGGAACTGCAATCAGCATGTCCGGGACGCTCTATTCTCGCGTTACCACGCCCTCGTGAACTCAGGCTTCTTCACCGACAACATTGCCGAAGCTGCGCTTCTCGAGGAATCATTCCTGAAAGCGAAGGAGAATGGCGGGGCCATAATCATAAATCTCAGAAATACTTCAACGATGGATCGCCAAATAGTCGTGGAATACATTCTAGGCAAACTAGTTGAATCGCTCACCAGTTACAGACTCAAGGCAGCGTTTCTGTTTGCCGAAGAAGCACATCTCTATTTGCGCGAAACTTACTGGGATGACATAGTGACCCGCATGAGGCATTTTGGAATCTTCACTACGTTTATCACCAATCAGCCTGACACAATCCGAGAAAACATCTACCGTCAAGCTGACAACATATTCCTATTCAATTTTACCAATGAGCATGACTTGGATGTGGTTTCAAGGGCTGCTCGAGTGGATGCTGAAACTGTAAGATCAATTGCACGGGATCTGCCCCCACATTACTGCCTAGCACTTGGCAGATCTGTTCGTGATTTTCCAATTGTTGCAAAAGTGAGAGCACTCGATCTTAAGACCATGGGAGAAACGAGACTTTTCTTTACTCCTTGAAAAACCACAAAAGCCACTATTTGCCAGATACAGAACTCAATTTCTCAAGTTTTTCCCGATTTCTCTTGAAGAAACCCAAAAAGGATTTTGTTAGATCTCTCTTCTCAACATCTTCAAAAGCAACCCATTCAAGCTCCGCGGCATCGCTCGCCGCTGTGGGAGTTCCTCCCTGAAGCTTAACAAAATAATCGATAATAACAAAATGGTACTTCACACCACCATGCTCGTCTAGAGTAACCTGATTGATGACATCAAGCGGTTCAGGCTCGCTAACTCTTAGACCGGTTTCTTCCATCGTTTCTCTCGTAACGGTCTGTTCCAAAGTCTCGCCTAGTTCCACGACGCCTCCTGGAATGCTCCATTTTCCTCGTCCAGGATCGTTCTTCCTTTTCTCGAGTAGAATCTCACCATTACGAATTATCACCACCCCGACGCCAACTATGGGGCGATTCGGGTAGAGTCTACTCAAATCTCATCCTCTTAACAAGTCAGTCTCATTCGTACCTTAGGGCGTCTGCAGGTTTAAGTTTTGATGCTCGCCAAGCTGGGTACGATGCAAAGAGGACACTGACACCTAGACCAAATCCCATTGCTCCGAGGAAAACCGAAGGAATCAAGACAGTTGTTATCGTCATCCCGCCGTTTGTGGCTGCTTGAGCGCGCGCTCATGCGGTTTCAATTATTGTTCCAACAGGTTTTCCTTCAACAGCAGACAATACGTTCTTCGGGTTGAAGCCGTTAACAACAACAACCTTGACTTGATAACGACTCAGAATCTTGACAGCCTCCGGGTCGATGACCTGATGAATCCCTGCCTTGTGTCTTGTTTCTGATAACACTTTCAGCAGATCTTCGATTTTCAGATGGTCGATTTTCACTGCATCCGAATGTTTCGCTGGATCCTTGTTATAGATGCCGTCCTGGTTCGTAGCTTTCACGAGCACATCGGCCCTTATCTCCTTAGCAACGAGAGCTGCAACGGTGTCAGTCGTCATGCCCGGCTTCAACCCTCCCATAACGGTCACTTTTCCTCTTCTAAGGCACTCAACTGTATCCCTAAGGGTCAGAGGAATTGCAGCGCATCCATTCTTGCCCAGCTTTTTCACGAAGAGCTGTGCAAAGATCCTAGAAGCAGAAATTGCAATCTCATCTTGGGCTGGCTCGGCCAGACCCATGTCCCTGGCAACGTTAATCATTTCTCTGGCAAGCTTTCCTCCACCGACAACGACAACAATCTCGTGTTTTTGCTTTTTCATTTCCTCAAGAAGCTCGACGTACTCCAGCATCAGTTGAGGATTAATCGGCGTAGCCACGACTGATCCGCCTACCCTCAGAACAACTCTCATTGAATCAACGCCTTTGACCTACTATACGAATAGATCAGTTAAAAATCCTTTACAGGAAGCCCGTTAAGTCCTTCTGATTCCTGCCTCTGCCCAGCTGAATCTCAACCGATTCGGCGAAATCGATAGCCATGCCGTCCGACGCAGCAACAGTCGGTACGCCCGTTTTGTCCTGCACTAGCTTTGCTTCTTTCTCGGGTCCTTGAATCAACATTCTCATGCCCAAATGCGTCAACACTGCACGTTCGGGTTTGGTTTCATCGAGTATCTTTATCGCGTCATCAGTCGACATATGACCTTTCCACGGTTTCCCAGATGGTCTCATGACGCACAACGCAAGAACACGAAGATCACGATAGTATTCGACTATATTTTCGAAGTATTCTGTGTCGCTCGTATACGCGAAGTCTCCGAAATCTGTCTGAAACCTGAAGCCTACTGCATCAGGGTCTGTGTGCCTCGCCTCTGTTGTCAGAACTTTGACTTCTCCGACTTCAAATTCGACCCTGGGTTCCACCTCAATCTTCTGTGCTACTATCTGTTGATGATATTTTGAAATTGATGCCTCGCAAACATCACTTCCTTCTAGCACGCTCTTTGGCGCAGCCAACAAACCTTGCTTGCGTGTCATGCCTCGCGTCATCGCTTCCACGAAGACCTCGGCGTCTGTGTAATGATCAGGGTGACAATGGGAAACTAACAAGGCACGAACACGCTGTGGGTCTAGTCCTTCTTCGATTGAGTGAACAAGTGCGCCAGGACCCGGGTCCAAATGCAGGTTCAAGTCTTCACCAATTATTCGGATTCCAGCCGTTCGCCGCCTCTGAGTTATCGTCACGAATCTTCCACCGCCAGTTCCTAGAAATACAATTCGAAATTTAGGGCTCATGTTGAATACTCTTGCAGTCCCGCGATTTTTGCCTTGCGCAAATCTCGATTCGAGGCATCAAAAACCGTTTTAACTCCACAGCAAAAGAATTAACCACGATGGGCAAGAAGACAGAACCATGATTGCATCCGAGACAATCGTTTTGAAATGCGTTTCACCCTTCAACTTTGATTTGACAGTAAGTTTGTTTTCCAACGGCGACAGTCAGATCAAAAGGTTCGACGAAGGAAGATTCTGGCAAGTCATAAGAGTTGACAATCAACTGATGCTCGCAACACTGAAAAGTTCAGGGACGACTGGGCGACCAGAAATATCAGGCGAGCTAAGTTCAAACCGCAAAATCTCGCAAGAAAGCAAAGAACGGATCAAGAAAGAGTTGAACGCGCTTTTCGACACGCAATTTGATCCAGAACCCTTCTACAAACAGGCATCAAACGATGAAGTCTTGAAGAAAATTACGCGACAGTTAAAAGGTTTGAGAATTCCATCGACCCCAACTGTTTTTGAAGCTCTGATTGATTCTGTAGTTGAGCAGCAGATTTCGCTGGACGTCGCTCACACTCTCGAGACAAAGGTAGTAAGAACTTTCGGCGACAAGTTAAACCTTGACGGTGAAACCTACTATGCTTACCCAACGCCGAAGAACCTTGCGACAGCCACGCTTAAGAGACTTCGGAATTGCGGCTTGACCGTCAGGAAGTCCGAGTACATCAGAAACATCGCAAGACTTGTCCTCGCCAAAGAGCTTGATCTAGAGGTCCTCAAAGACAACGCCGACGTACCGAAGATAATTGAAAAACTTGACGCGGTAAGAGGCATCGGCGTGTGGACGGCGGAGCTAACGGTTGCGAGATCAATGCACAAGTACGACGTGATCCCTTATGACGATATAGGCCTCCGAAGAGTCATCTCACACTACTATCGCAATGACAAAAGAATCACGGCGGAAGAAGCTTGCACAATCGCTGAAAAATGGGGAGAATGGAAAGGACTTGCAGGATTTTACCTGATAGTCGCAGAAACTATAGAACAAGCCAAATAACAAATCAGCCAGGACTTATCCCGAACCGATCGAAGCGTCCCATAGCCAAATAATCAATGTATGGACGCAGAATCAAAATAAAACCTGCAAAGCGTGCGTTAACGTGAACTCATGAAGCTTATTAGTGAAACAATACCTATTCCCTTTTGTTATGTCGTCAGCAGAAGTTGCGGTCAGAGTTTTCCGCGAACTCACAAACGAAGACTTTCGAGTCCTCCAAGCCATAGAAACAGGAATGAGCCAACATGAATTCGTCCCCAAAGAACAAATCGCAAGATTCACCAAGTTCGACCTAAACCGTGAAACCGACTTCAGACTCAGCCGAATCAACAAACTCGGATTAACATATCAGATACGAACGTCATACGTGGGCTTCACCCTGAACTACGCCGGATACGACTGTCTCGCAATCAACGCCCTCGTCAAAGCCGGGGTTCTAGAAGCCTTCGGCAAACCGCTAGGGGTCGGAAAGGAAGCAGACGTCTTCGGGGCTCTCAACCCAAGAGGCGAAATCATCGCGGTCAAATTCCACAGGCTGGGCAGAATCAGTTTCCGACAGACAGTCCGCAAGAGAGGCTACACGACCGAGCCAACCGCTCGCTGGCTCTATCAATCCCGAATTGCCGCCGAACGCGAGTTTCAAGCATTAAGCCTACTTTTCCCAAAAAAAGTCGCGGTCCCAGAACCTCTGAGTCAAAATCGACACGTCGTCGCAATGGGAATGATCGAAGGCGCAGAACTCGCCAACTGGAAGAAACTCACTCGACCCGAAAGAATACTCAGAGAAATACTGCGAAACGTGAGAAAAGCTTACCTAAAGGCCGGCGTCATCCACGCTGACCTAAGCGAATACAACATTATTCTCAAACCGAACAAACACATCCTGGTGATCGATTGGCCACAATACGTAACGAAACAGCATCCGAACGCTGAAGACCTATTGAAACGCGACGTTCAAAATGTTTTGCAGTACTTTGAGAGAAAGCATATGCTGAAATTCGAAATCCAAGAAAGCCTACGATACGTTACAGGACAGACTGGAACGCTTACCGCGTAGACACGTCTAGCATGATGTACAGTACGTTGTTGCCCCGCAACAAAACGTTTCCGTAATTCGTTATCAGCTGATCATCCTTGGATTCAGTTGCGCCTTCCAGGAGAATATTCATGTGGCCATCACACTTGATCATTTTGCCCTTATATTCACCGCCGTTCTTGAGAACAACCGCGATTCCCGCGTTCAACTGTTTTATCAGAACGTTAAGCGGTTTCTTGCTAGGTTCCATCTGAGCACCTTAGGTTTGAATATAATCACAGATTACCACAAGTCATCACATATAAAAGCCTTATGAAAAGCGGTTCTGTTACCTCTACGGTTGATTAAGCTTTTTCTTAGTCGTGTTACTTTTCGGTGGATAGATGTTCCTCTAAAAAATCGGTTGATAAACTGTTATTGTTAGTTTTGTTTCTAGTTGGTGATTTCGCTGGGTTCGCTGATTGCTTGAACGTTTTGAAAGAGAGGTCTTAATTCTGTTTCAATCCCATCTGCAAGATATTTGGAGTCTGTTTCTCTTACTTTTTCTCCTACGCACTTTCGGTACATTGCCATGACGATTAAGGCGATGGGACACGTTTCGTCCCTTGGTTTTAGCTCCTTATGAATACGCTTTGCCCATACACAGCCCTCAACCTTCAAGAGATACCTGTTTTGCCCAGTTTCCGTAAACTTCAAGTTCTTAACGATGCCATCATCAATAAGCATGCTAGAAAAAGACGCGACTGCCTCGTCGATCTTTTTAAGCTCAAACATCTTCATCCTACTTTCCCTACCGATTCTTGCTAGGCTTTCAAGCATTGGCTGAACAAACGATTCAGTTCCCGACCCTAGAACGTCCTTAATCGCCTTCTGCTGGGCAAAAAGAAGACAATGAAACAGTGTACCGACCCTTACTTCTGCCGAAACCTTGGCTTTCATCTATGGTGAACCTGAACATAATGATGAGTTTGATATTCTAAAAACATTGTGAATTTTGGCTCCACAAAATCCTTGGCAAAAACGAGCTCATATGAGCCCACAGACAGTTTTGGCAACTTGTTAAACGAGCCCCCAGACGATTTTTCTTTTAGGTGTAAACTTGCCATATCAAAGAAAATATACGAAATATCAGAAATGTCAGGAAAGACCCTCAACACTTTTTCCGCAAATTTCTAGTCAAACCATCCGACGTTTGGAAACACGATAGACAATCCGATGGAGAGGTAACAGAACCTGAAAGCAGGCTCACGATTCGCTGATACGCAAATCAAAAATAACTATCACTCACACTCTTTGTTCAGGGAAATTTACGAAGTATGAGATAAAGTTCAGACCGTTATATTCGATGCTGGTGGTAAATTTGGAACGAGGCGAGCACATGGTAGCTGAAGCGGGAGCCATGACCTACATGGACCCAAGCATCGAGGTTCACACGGCAAAAAAGAGAGCAGAGTCTTCTGGGCACTTTGATTTGTTCCTGATCAGGACAGAATTGAAAAAAGCGATGCCTGAACACAAGAATCTTAAGCAACCATCGGCAGGAAAAGACTTGAAATGAAAATCGTCGTTGTAGACCACGTATATCTCGAAGCAAAACACGTTAAGAAACTTCGCTCACTTGGAAACCTCAGAGTCTTCAAAGAGCCACCAAGAGATACGGAGGAATTGAAGAACCGAATAAGAGAGGCAGACATAGTAATAGTTGGCTGGAGCAACTTGACAAGAGACGTCATACACTTCGCCAAGAAACTGAAAATGATTTCAATATGGGCAACAACCTGTCACTACGCTGACCTCGAAGCTGCAAAGGAAAGAGGAGTCACAGTGACCCATGTCCCAGGCTATGCCACAGAGTCTGTTGCTGAGTTCACGTTTGCTTTGATGCTGGCAACAATGAGAAAACTCATGCTTGCCGACAAGCATGTTAGAAGTGGCAAATTTGATTGGAGGCCGTTCGGAGGAAGAGAGTTAGCTGGGAAGACTCTTGGAATCGTGGGCACTGGGGCAATCGGGTTTCGAGTAGCAGAAATTGCCCGAGCCTTCAAGATGCAACTTTTGGGATATGATAAATACCCGAACCCAGTGAGGGCTGAAGAAGTCAAATTGAAGTACGTGGATCTCGAAACTTTGCTGAAGGAGAGCGACATAATCACAAATCATGTGACTCTCACATCTCAGACTGAGATGCTGATCGGGAAGAAAGAAATCGCTACAATGAAGGATGGCGTGGTCATAGTGAACACCTCACAGGGCAAAGTGATAGACGAGAAAGCGTTGGCTGAAGCTCTAAGAACAGGGAAAATAGCAGGTGCAGGCTTAGATGTCTTAGAAGAAGAACCCCCGCGGAAAGACAACCCCTTGTTCAAACTTCAAAACATCGTCCTCTCACCTCACATCGGCTTCAACACCACTGAAGCAGAGACGAGATGTTCCGACATCTGCGTCGACAACGTCGTGACCTTCGTGGAGGGAAGAAGACAGAACGTTTGTTAGGGAAAAGGTGAAGATAGTTGTACCTCACTAAC
Source organism: Candidatus Bathyarchaeota archaeon (assembly GCA_963739305.1). Classification (GTDB taxonomy): domain Archaea; phylum Thermoproteota; class Bathyarchaeia; order Bathyarchaeales; family Bathycorpusculaceae; genus DASPPK01. The sequence goes on from CAVTZU010000024.1 coordinate 26,491, forward strand.
GAAGAAGAAAGAATACTCAAAGGGGAATCAGGCGTCGGAACTCAGAAGGCGCTTGAGTTGCTAGTGGCGATAGGAGACGCGTACGACGCTGAAAAGATGGTTCCAATCACGCGAGCTCACGCGGCAGCGAGCGGTCAGGAGGGTGATCTATACTTTGTTGAGCTGCTGGCGGAAGGCGGAGCAAAGTGCAAAGTGCCTACGAGCACTAACCCAGTCTATGACATCGAATACTTCCACGACTCGTTCTCTAACATACCTGCAGATGAAGCTGAAGTAGCGAGAAGAGTAATGGAAGGCTACAAACGTCTTGGCGCGGTATTGAGCTGGAGCTGCGTACCTTACCTGAATGACAACATTCCCTTGTATGGGGAGATCGTGGCGTTTTCTGAGTCCAGTGCCACACCTTATGTTAACTCAGTCATTGGTGCAATGACGAATCGAGAGGCAGCACAGAGTGCACTTGCCGCAGGGGTGATAGGGAAGACACCCGAGTACGGACTCCTGTTCAAGGAAAACAGGAAAGCCACCCACCTTGTCGAGGTGAAGACGCCTTTAAAGGATGAGTTTGATTACTCGCTTCTCGGTTATTGCGTGGGAAAAGTTATCGGCTACGGAATCCCCGTGCTGACAGGGATATCCAAGCGCCCGAATACAGAGGAATTCATCAATTTCTGCGCCATGTCCAATACTTCTGGCGCGGTGTCAATGTTCTACATTCCAGGATTCACGGTTGAAGCGTCAACTGTGAAGGAGGCTTTTCAGGGTGACGTTCCGAAAGACAAGACAACCATCACCGATAAGGATCTCAGAAAAGCCAATGAGGAGCTGCAAACTTTCAGCGGAGAGATTGACTTCGTCCAGCTGGGATGTCCGCACTATACGCTTCAGCAAGTAGCTAAAGTCGCCAGGCTGTTGGACGGCAAGAGGATACGTGATGGCGTTGCGTTTTGGGTGTGTACTTCAGCTACAACAAAGACATTAGCAGAAAAAATGGGCCTCACGAAAACCATTGAACGAGCAGGTGCACGTTTAGTCGTGGACACTTGCATAGACGAACCATGCTGGATATCGTATAAGCAGAAGGTGGGAATGACGGATTCTCCGAAATGCGCGTATTACAGACGGTTCAAAGAGGTTGTCGTTGGAAGACTCGAAGACTGCGTCGATGCTGCGGTTAAAGGCAAATGGAGATGACGATCGTGGAAACCTCGTTGAAATGTCACAAGATAATAGGTGGGCGCGGTGAAGGGGAAGCGTTGGTGTCTCATGAGCCGATCTGTTTCTACCTCACGGATCCTAAGACTGGTTTGATCAGGGAAAGAAGCCATGAGCTTGCTGGAAAGAGTGTTGCGAACAAAGTACTCGTATTTCCTTCGGGGAAGGCGAGCTCGGTTGTTCAGATAGATGGGTTGTTCAAGCTCGCCCAGAATAATCTTGCTCCAAAAGCAATGATCGTAAAGGAGGTGGAGACTGTTCTGGTAGTGAGCGCGTTTATCGCAAAGGTTCCGCTGGTGGACAGACTAGAAGTAGATCCTTTTGACGCAATTCGGACGGGCGACTTTGTCAAAGTGGACGCTGACAAGGGTATCGTTGTCACGACGAGAAGAAATATTTAGGTGTTCAACGAGTTTTTCTGCGGTCTAGAACGGTTCAACCAAGTAACCATGTTTTCAAAGGAGGATCCCATTTCTCAGACTGTTGATGAGATCATAAGAAACTCCTTTCAGCTGCAATGGAGCGGTGACGATTGCGCTAATTGGGTCGTCTGTTGAAAAAAGTTGCTCTACTCTCCCCAGATTTCGTGGATATTTGGTCGGGCGGGCAGGATTTGAACCTGCGACAGTCCGGTTTCTGCGTGTTAGCCTGGTAGGCTGGGTGACATCTACTTTCAGTAGGCGTCTACAGCGTCTCCGTCAGCCAACTTCGTATTTTGAGCTGACTCGGAAGCTCTGCCAGGCTGAGCTACCGCCCGTTGCCCGATCGAGCTTCTAGAATGGGTGAAATGGATTTATGTGTTTTGTTGAGTGGTTTGGATATAGAAGATTTTTCCATAAGCATTTATTTATGTTGAACGCTGTTAGACATATGGATATCTAAGGAAAGGAGAAGGTTTCAGAATAGGAGGTGAACGTGTGGAGTTTTCGATCAATGTGAAGCAAGGAATTGCCATAGTGTGGACATTTATTGCGGTAATCATATCGCTCATAATTACGATCTCAATCGGGTGGCCGACTTCATCTACTTTTGGCATGATTTTCCCAGCGGCATGGGAATGGTTGGTTGTTCTGTTCTTTGGACTATTCTTGGTTCTGACCATCCCTGTCTACTTGCTGATAGCTCTGTGGCACATAGTGTCCAAGTGGGACGCAACGTAGCTTCGGGAAAACTTCAACGTTTGAACCTCCGTAGGGCATCTGCGAGCCTCGCAGTGTCCTCAGCAAGTGACCAGTTAGATTCTTCCTCAATTCTACATCATAGCACATAATTTAGATTAGGAAATCCCGGGGCAGTAGTTTTTTGAGAAATTCGATACGGTTCGTGGTCAGCCCTTTTTGGCGCCGCAGAGTTTTCATATGTGCGGGTGCGCTATCACTGTATACGCAGGACGTGGCCGACGTCTGCGTATCCTGTCCAGAGCAAAGATGAGGAATAACAAGATTACACCTGCTATTCCAGCGATAAGGACTATCGCAAAGAAAAACAGCCACTCGCTTGGCAGTGAGGGCGACCTGGACAATATCGTCACTGTTCCGTCCACGAAGGTGTTGTCTGATGGGTTCACATCGCTGGGAAGCGGAGCCGAGGCGGTTATCCTGTATGAACCTGGGTTGACAGAGTCCGTTATCCATACGAAAGAAACCGTTTCGTTTGCAGACGGCGCGAGCCCAGTAACCTGTTGAGTCCCAACAAGAGCCTCATCATAAAAGACGCTCACGTTGAAAGTCTCAGCATGACTGCCTTTGTTCAGCAAATCCACATCAATGCCAACCGTGTCTCCCGCAAATACCGAAGTCCTCGATAACGTTACGCCAGTTATTGCGATGTCTGTTTCGCCGATGGTGAAACTGTGAAAACGGCGGGACTATAAAGTCTGCCTCCCATTTCAGGAGGTGCAGTGAACGGAGCAGCCGAGACATTGGCCAAGCCAACGTCCGCAGAAATCGGTATCTGAGATGAAGTTTGCACGCTGCTCTTTCCAGGTGGGAAAATCATGTTTTCCATTTCTATGTGGATTATCGGGTTCTTTCCGGAATCTTCAACGTCAACCTTGATTGTTGCTGATTTGTTGGTTCGTGCGATGTTCTCTACGGTCATGTTGAACACGACTAAGTCCTGTCTGGCGAATGCCGTTTGAATTTTCGAGTGGAAGTCAAGAGTTGACAGGTCAATTATTCTGATGATCCAACCAACTTGAAAAGTCAGTGTATCAACCACTACTTTTCCTGCGATGTCGACGGTTGCGATGGCGGACCATTTGCCGAAGATGATTTCTTCAGCATTCACGTTGGGCCATGGAATCCTGAATGAAAAGGTCCCAACTCCGCTATCGTTAGTAGTTGCTGATCCCACGATCGACACGTTTTCAAATGCGTTAGGTGGACCATTCACTTCAAAAGCAACTGGCATATTTCGCTCAGGTCCTCCGTTGTATGTTGCAAGCGCGGACAGATTGACTAAGTCTTGAGGCTCATAGGTGTCGCTCGATTGGTTTGCTCCTATTCCGTTGAATGGCGCCTGGTCCGTGAAAAGATCTATGACAGCTCCTGTCTGAGCGTTTACAAAGTGATGGTCAAAATAGGGAAGTGAAGAAAGCAAGAGGAAGGCGACCAATATCAAAGCTAAGGTAACTGCACGATTTGACTTCTCCTTCTCCTTTCTCTCCAACGTTTTCGCTTCTCCTTTGTCAAAGAACAGCCCGTTAAGGCCGATCCCCTCGGCAGATCCAAACTCTATCGCATGTGGTCTAGTAGGAACCTTTCGTATTCCCATTGAAGAGGTGACTCTGCGACCTATTTAGACGATTATAGAAGATTCCTCTAGGATGCCAGTATCGATTCATTGTGGTCATTCAGTTCTAGGTAAAGTGGATAAAAAACATGCACTTCATCCGCGGAATATATCAAGAAAGACAATACCGTGCAAAAACCTGACTTGACAACTATGTTGTTGTTCTTCGCGGCCCCTTACAAGTTCAATGCTAACCCGATTCATTGAAATGTAACGCCAAGAGAACGGCGTCATAAATGTCCACAGCGCTGTCTCCGTTGATGTCTGCGCTAGGGTTCCAGTACTGATCGCCTGGTTTAGTATTATACGCTCTAGCTAAAAGGATGGCGTCATAAATGTCGACGGAACCATCATGGTTCACATCTCCAATTAGCGGCAGATAAAACGTCGTGTTACTCGTTGCAAGCATATTGTAGTAACTGCACGCACTAACGGTGTAGTGTCCATGGCGTATGTTTCCCGACGGAAACCTGAAGGAGAAATTGTAGGTTCCATCACCCGCCAACAACAAGACAGAATCAGTAGCCTGAGCTGGTGAGACTACTGGGGACGCGGTTATCGTCAACGTGACTGACCGTTCCGGACAGTACGGGTACCCGCCGTCTCTAGGAAAGCCAGAAAGCAGGTTCCCATAGATGACGAAAGTCCCAATTATTCCACTATCGGTGATCGACATTGCTTTGAAAAATGTGGAGCTGACCATGTTCGAGCCTAAGGTGCCGGACGTGAACCCGAAGCCGAGAGGGGCAGACGTAGAATCATTGAAAACCGAGACTTCCGTCACGTTGTGTGCGTTAATAGGGTCAAAGTTCTCCCATTCTGCGAATATCCAGACATCCTCGCCTTTCGCGAAGCTGTACTTAGGCACTTGGTTCGGGTCGCAAGAATAGAATCTCGTGAAGTTGACAACCCAGTTCTGTCCACTGATCAAGCCTGTTGGCCTGGTTCTGAGGTCAAAAAGTGAACCTCCAGGGTCTCTAACCTCGACAGCTACCAGTCCATCAGTTACCGGTACGTTGTTCGGAACCCAACTCAGGCTTCCAGTAACATTGACTGTATCCGAAACGCCGTATGTCGCCTTATCTGTCGCAACCGTGACACTTAGCGTGTTTGTTTGGACGAAGTGAGCAGTAACTGCCTTGTTCCCGTTCATGACGACGAAAGCGGGGTTGCTAGAACCATTCAAGTCCCCACTCCAACCTAGGAAACTCCAGCCTGGCACAAGAGTGACCAACAACTGGACGACATCATTGGCGTTGTAAGGTCCCGTGGCGTTCGGAGTGACGTAACCCTTACCAGCAATCGTTATTGTAAGAGTATAAGTTACCAGCAATATCTTTTGAGAATCAACAGTGTTGAGTGTTGAGGCATTTGCCAACGGAGGTTCCGCAAAGAGAATAGAAACCACGATGAGAAGCACCATGGGCAACAATATCTTTCGAATCATCAAAATTCTCCTTGGGACAAAGTACTAAGAGATATGAAAAGGATAAATGCCTTCTGGAATATTCTTCTAGAACCTTTCATAAACATAATTGATCTGCTCGTTATCGATTATCCAACACCTCAATAACGAAAGCTATAAATGTTCCGAAATAAGGCCTTCAACGAATAGCATCACATGGTTTTGCAGTCTTCAATGGATTAATAGAGTCTGATTTAGATCGGTCGGAGAGGAAAGTCAAGTTGTTCTTATATGGAATGGCGATACGCAAGACATAAATCAAACACCAAACTCTTCCAGAGTTGTGATACGGGCTTGAGCTTGGATGAAATTGAAGCATTCGCCAGCTACTTGAAGACTTGCCCAAAATGCGATTCGAATGAGGGGTTCTGGCTTGTGGCGAACCTTGAAAAGAGTTATGTTCAATGCAAGCATTGCGGTGCCATTCTTGAATTTTGTGAATTTCTGTCGTCTCGAGACAAAGGGAAAGCTTCTAAAAGCACCTTCAGAAAATTGAAATTCTAACCTTCCAGGCACCAAGAACAGATACTATGCGGTTTCTGTTCTATAGCAAGCGACCAGATGGTCAGGTTTGACACGAATGAGTTCTGGTTCCTCCCTCTTGCATTTTTCATCGGCGTATGGACATCTTGGGTTGAATCGGCAGCCCTTTGGTACGTCTATAGCTGAAGGCACTTCACCTTTGAGTTCAATATTTCTGCGTTTCCTTTCAGGGTTTGGCACAGGAATTGACGACATCAGTGCCTGCGATGTACCCATGAATCGGATTTGAGAAGATTTCTTTCTTGTCTCCGACTTCGAAGATCTTTCCGAGGTACATTATTGCTATTGTGTCTGAAATGTACTTGGCGATTGCTAGATCATGGGTGATGAAGAGATAAGTGAGATCAAGTTCCTTTCTTAGTTCAAGCATGAGGTCTATTATCGTTGTTCTCAATGAGACGTCGATCATGGAGACGGGTTCATCTGCGACGATGAATTCAGGGTCGAGAATCAGTGACCTTGCCATCGCAACTCGTTGTCGTTGTCCCCCGCTCAATTGATGCGGGTACAAATTGATGAATTGTTCAGGAGGTGTTAGACCGACCCTCTGAAGGATTTCTACGACTTTTTGCCTCCCCGCTACACCCTTTGCTAAATCATGGATTTTCAACGGATGTTCAACGGCTCGACCAACTTTCATTCTTGGATTGAGAGAAGCGTATGGGTCTTGAAAGATGATCTGAAGCTTTCGTCTGCAAATTCTGAACTCCTCTTTCTTCATTTTGTGTGATGTTCTGTTGGTTGAAGAACGCTCTGCCTGTCGTCGGTTAGAAGGAGTCTCACAACCAACCTGCCCAGTCATTGATTTTCCGCATCCACTTTCACCGACGAGTGTGAAGACTTCGCGCCCTTTTTGATCGAGAAAGCTTTCGTCGTCCACTGCCTTCACGAACCATTACCTGGTCAGCGGCCTCAAGGAAGCTCTTTTCCACGGGGAAATATTTCTTCAGATGTTCAGCACGGAGGCGTTTGGCCATTACTCATTTTCTTTCTTCCTTGCAAGGTTTAACGTGTTCCCAATGGTTTTCTATTAGTTTTTGAGAAAGCGGTCGTTGCTAGCTTGAGAACGGCATGTGTGGCATGGCAAAGGAACATCGAGGCCAGGAGTGGGCATCCGCTCGGCGGGTTGACAAGTAGCCCAAGGCGAGGCCTGAGGATGGCTTAAGCTTGTGGTCGGCGAGTTCGATGTACGAAATCGGTTCGGGGAGTCCCCTGCGAGTACGGATGTTGAGTGCTTGAATACAAGTCGAGCACTGGAGGTCTTCAAGCTATTCTTCCAGCATACATTACGATGATCGTGCTCAGGCCTTCGAGTACGATGCTCAGGTCATGTGTTATGAATATGAGTGCATTCCATACCTATTCTTCAAAGGCACAAGAAGGTGAAAGATTTTGGCCTGCACCACCACGTCCAAAGCTGTCGTCGGTTCATCCGCCATGCGAGGCTCGGGTTGGGAGCCAAAGCCAACCCAATCGTTACGCATTCCTCATGCCTCTTCTCAACTGATGTGGATAATCGTTTATTCGTTCGTGCTGGGTCCCGACAGTCTGAACAGTTGTTTTGCTGGCCAAAGCCTTATTCTTTGTATCTTTAGGTTAGTGAGTTTGAATGACCTCAATAAAATGATAAATGATTTTCTTGACGGGGTTGAGCGATGTCATTGGATCCTGAAAAATGTAGGAGATCTTCCTGCCCCTCATGTCTCGTATTTGTTCGATCTTGAGTTTCAGTATGCTTTGTGCCTCGAGAGTTATTTCACCTTTCGTTATTCTGCCTGGGTACGGCACCAGCCGTATCAAGGACAGTGCTAGAGTGGACTTTCCTGAACCAGATTCTCCGACCACCCCTAGAGTTTCTCCTCTGTCTAGTTCAAAGGACGCGTTTTCAACTGCTCGTATTTTTCCTCTTCTCGCCCAGTATTCCACCGACAGGTTCTTCACTGTCAGTAAATGGGAGACTTTCGCATTCACAACAGTCATTGCTCAAGCCTCGGGTTCAGAAGTTCACTCAGTCCCTCGCCCATGAGCGTGAACCCCAATGCCAGGAGTATGATCATGATTCCAGGAAATGTGATGACCCACCACGCCCCACTTGTTAGAAGTCTTCGTCCGCTGGTCAAGTCATAACCCCAATCTGGAATTGAGACTGGTACTCCTAACCCTATGAATGTTAATCCTGCTGCAGTGAGTATAGCGTCTGCGAAGTTCACTGTTGCTACGACAACTATTGAGGGCAAAATGTTTGGTAGGATGTATTCAGCGAGAATTATGCGGTTCCTTGCGCCTATCGAGTTTGCGGCTTCCACGTAGGGCATTTCTTTTATGCTTAAGACCTGACTGCGGATGACTCTGAAGTATGAAGGTATATAGACGACTGCTATTGAAAGAGCCATGTTCAGAACTCCTCGGCCGAGCATGGCCGAAATCGCGATTGCCAAGACGAGTCCTGGAAAGGCGTAAATGCTGTCTATTATTAACCCAACGAATCTGTCGACGACACCTCCAGCATAGGAAGAGAAGAGTCCGAGTGGTACGCCTATCGCCAAGCATACTACAACTGAAAAGAACGCTACCTGGAGCATTATCCCACCGCCGGACAGAACTCTGCTGAAAATATCTTGCCCAAGGTCATTGGTTCCAAACAGGTGTTGCATGCTTGGAGCGACTAGAATTTCTGGACTGCTCGGAATCGCCACGGGATCGTACGGTCGAATCCACGGTGAAATCGCAGTCATTACAATTATTCCGATTACGAATATCGCTCCTAAAATGATGAGCCAACCTGCTAGACCTCTTTTAGTCAGCGATTTGAGTGCGTTTATCAAGCGCGAGAAAATGCTTCTCTTGGTTTCAGCGCTGCTCATTATGTCATCTCATAGACGAATTCTTGGATCCAAGTAAGCGTACAGCAGATCCACTGCCAAGCTCACTATCGACACGAAGATTCCAAATACTATCACTGCGCCTTGAATGGCCGTGTAGTCTCGGAAGTTTATTCTCTCGACAATATACCTGCCTAGTCCAGGCCAGGAGAACGTTGTTTCTGTCAGTACGGCACCGCCTAGAAGAGCGGCGAATTGTAGCCCCATCATCGTAAGCACCGGAAGAAAGGCGTTTCTGAGTGCGTAGCCGTAGGTCACTTGGTTCTCTTTAAGTCCTCTGGCTCTTGCCGCGGTCACGAAGTCAAGTCTGAGAGTCTCAAACATGTTGCTTCTCGTCAACCTTATGAAGACTCCCGAAAGCACTAAGCCAAGCGTGAGTGAGGGAAGAAATAGATAGCGCAACGACTCAATGAACTTATACACGTTTCCTTCGAGCAGACTATCAACCGTGTAAAGCCCAGTCGAAAAATGAATGCTCCCGATATTGAGGCCTTGCGGAGGTTGTATTAACGGGCTAAATCGTTGACCAACAGGCAACAAATGCAACCCTATGCCTAGAGTCATTTGAAAAATCATGCCAAGAAAGAATACGGGGATGGCATAGGTTACGATCCCGAAGATTCTTATTGCGTGATCTTCCGGTCTGTTGTAGGCTTTGGACGCTTGTACTCCGAGAACTATTCCTAGACCGGCCGCAATTATCATAGAATAGATTGCCAGTTCCAGCGTTGCTGGAAAAGCGGAGAAGATCACCTGTCCAATCGAAGAATAGTCCTGCATGGACTTACCAAGATCTCCCCTGAAGAGCCCAAACAGGTAGTCGAAGTATTGCTCCCAAAGTGGTTTGTCGAGTCCCAGTTGGTGACGCATTTCTGCGATAGCTGCTGGACTGGCGTTTTTCTCGAAATGAAGGAGAACAGGGTCACCTGGAAGTACCCTAATCAAAAGGAAAACCATCGTCAGAAGGATCAGTATCATTGGAATCGTGAGTATTATCCGCGAAATGACGTAGGTGCGCAGGGTCAATTAGCGTCCCTCTCGTTCCTAGGAATTATAAAAAAGGAGAAGATAAGGTTGCTTATTGATGTGCGTAGACGAGCCAATTGCGCCAGTTCTGTGTAATGTCTAAATAGACACCGGTCACATTCAGTGAGGTGACAGCGATTGCTGATCCTTGGTACAGCGGAATCATAGGTGAGTCGGTTACCATTAGGCTCTGAATCTGTCCATACAGGCTGTTTCTGACCGTGTCGCTTGTGTTGCCTCTGGCCCAGTCTACAAGCTGGTCCATTTGAGGGTCCGCATAGTTCAAGTGGATCCACAAATTGCCCGAACTGCCCGAATGCAGGAATGGGAAGATGTAGTCGTCTGCGTCTATGTAGTCAGGGTACCATCCCATGATGTATGCAGGCATCGATTGGCTTTTTCGAGCACTTCCGAATCCTGCCCAATCCAGGCTCTGAAGGTTGACTGTTATGACGCCGCTTTGTTCGATGGATGATTTGAGGACTTGCGCTAGTTGAGGGCTTTGCGGATAGTGACCTGACGATTCGTAATACAAATCGAATGTGAGCTTGTGGGCCGCGTTGTATCCAAACGGTGCCAGCAATTCCTGTGTTCGAGTGTAGTTGGGGTCGCCGAGACTCTGAAAAGCATCGGTGTGTCCAGCCATTCCGATCGGTATGAGGCTGTACAGGTTCTGACCCTGTCCTTGAAAAGCTGTGTTTACGACTGCTGTTCTGTTTATGGCAGCCCCTACAGCTTGTCTAATGTTGGTTTCATTGAATGGTGCGTACTTTTCTTGGAAGACGAGATATGATATGAATGCGCCTGTTCCTGTCCAGACCTTGAGGTTTGCGTTATTATTCATCGCGTTTATGTCTGTCACGTCCAGTTGTCGGAAAGCTACGTCAACTTCTCCGTTTTCCATAGCAAGCGCGAGTGCTGTTGAGTCTGAGTAGAATGTTATTATGATATTCTTGGTTTTTGGAATGCCTGCACCTGCATTCCAGTAGTTGGGGTTTGCAACGAGCTCCATCTGCGAATCTTTGCCAGCTTTCCGCGTCCAATTGCCTAATGTGTATGGGCCTAAGCCCATGGGGTTGCTAGCCCTTGGATTTCCTTCAGTGTATAGGGTCTCATCTGTCACGTTCCACGAGCTTCCGTGCATTGGCGCATTCTTCGGGTCCATCATGACACATTCCTGGCCAGCTATGAGCGATAGGAAAGGCGAGAAGGGAATTTTGAGGTAGAATCTGACAGTGTAAGTGTCGACCACTGTGACGTTTTGGATTATGTCGCTAAAGCCTATGCCCACGAACGGGCCGTCGGGATCTGCTATGCCCATGTTACGGTCAAAAGTGTACTTGACGTGTGTTGCGTTGAACACAGTTCCGTCGTCGTATTTGACGCCTTGTCTCAAGATAAAGGTCCATTGCAGGCCATCAGATGAAGTGCTCCAGCTTGTTGCCAAGTCAGCGATTATGTCGCTGGAGCCTGTGGCTCCTGGTCGGTAGTCGACGAGCCCTGAGCCGAGTGATCTGATTATTTCCCATGAGAAGTAGTCGTATCCGTTTGCGGGGTCTATAGTGGTTTCGACCGAGTCTGTTGTGCCCATCACCAAAGTGTCCTTTGTCGCGAGGGTTGGTGGCAAGGTGAAGTAGTAGCCGACGACTCCTGCGATGATAATTATGACGATTATTATGCCGACGATGACCATTCTGCCAATTGCTTTGTTGCTTTTCATTCCTTTCACCGTGATAGTATGCATGTGTGCGTTATCAATATAAGATTTTAGTTTCTGAGTGTGACTAATCGACAATGTGTTCTGTGTTATGCAAACTAACGTTCAGCAACGTTCGTGCTCAATGATAGAGGTGGATCTCGTTTTCATCAACTTTGACGCCACCGTTCGACATCTTGTTTAATCGCCGATTCATGGCGCGATTTCAGCTTGTCAGATGTTTGCTTCTTTGGATTTCTTCCCGCTCATGTACTGAAGGTTGATCCTTCCTATCGTCGTGTTTTTGAGACGATCCTCGTTGAGGTCAGTTAGAAGTTTTTCAGGATTCTTGTCGATCTGGTTAATCATACATTCCATAGCCTTGGCGCTTTTCATTGAGGTCTTCTATGAAATCGATTTTCCCTGAAAAGTGAACCGTTGCGTACAAGTGAGTGCACTGTCCTTCGTAATATCCAAAATCCACGAGTGCCTGCCCCCAGACATTGTTGTTTGCTCTAAGGTAGTGAAGTTTCTTTCCCTCTTTTGCGCAGTGAAAATACAGACAATTTTGTTTCTCATCGTACCCATGGCTGAGGGATACGAGATAAGGCAGATTGTCCATCGAAAGCGCAATAGTTACGTATTTGGCAGTTGCAAGTATCTTTTTCAAGAGTCGTTGATCAGTTATTTCCTTGTCTTTGCGCCTCATATGAAATGACATGCAGGAACATGCGTCTTTGATCACCTATTAATTTTTTGGACTGGGTTCTCCGCCAAAGATCCGTCCTTTTGAACATTCTAGGTCACTGCAGATCCGAAAAATCAAAACAAGCAACGTTTCGTCTACCTTTAGTCTTAAATAGCACCTCCCACAAAACAGGGCACGAGGCAAAAAAGCATGAACATGGGGATAACTGCGACCGGCGTAGTGCTTATCATCATAGCTTTGATACTTGGCGCAGTGCAGCATTTTGGCATGTACAACATCTACGGAGACGAAAGCAACAAGTGGTACTTCTACGGAATCATCGGAGTAATCGGACTCATTGGCATAATACTTGCAGCATGGGGAGCCATGAAAAAAGAAAAACCACCAACGACAACGCCGCCCAAGCAATGACAGCACAGCTTATTCTGGGATCTTTTCCATCAAGTCCCATTTTTTTGTTCAAACATCTTTGGAAAGAAGCAAATCCTTTGTGCGGGTTCCTAACGTCTTGGAAGACACTTCGAAAAACCAGCGACTAAATGGCGGGCCCGCCGGGAATTGAACCCGGGACCCCCGGATATCTCCGCGAATTGCCTAAAAGTCCGGTGCTCTATCCTTACTGAGCTACGGGCCCCTTCATACCTTGATTGTTCGTTTCTAGAAAGGCTGTGAAGGTGTTTTTTAGTGTTTCGATTGGTCCCTGAATGCGGCGTTACTAGAGTCACTTCGTACAAGCCAATTTCGGGTTTCAAAGCTCGATTTTTCGACCCTGACTGAAAAGGAGCGTTTCTAATCAGCCAGCGATATATCTGCATGTTAGCAAAGGTTATTTGCCACTAAGAGGGAAGAAGCATTCACGGTGCGTAAATTGATCTCTTGGAAGCATTCCTTTAGGAGATTGAACGAAGAATACGAAGTGGCTAGGAAAAAAAGACAAGCATTGGACAAATTGCTGAACACGGGCAAGATTTCTCAGTCAACCCATGGCATTTTCAACAAGGAAATTGACGATGCCATCGCAGACATAGAGAAACAACAGAAAGTCTTGCTTGAAAAAATGGCTGCAAAAGTGGTTGAACTTGAAGGACAAGTAAAAACACTCGAGATTCTTCTTGCAAACTTTGAAATCCGCCACGTGACAGGCGAAATAGATGAAGACGCATATCAACGCGAAAATGATTTACTGACTGTAGGATTAGACGCTGCCAAACAAGAGCTAGAGGAAGTGAAAGATGCAACAGATCAGTTGGCCAGCGGCGATTTCATGATTGACGAACCTGAACCAGCACCTCAACAGAACGAGGACGCTCAACCAGAAGTCAAATTCTTAGATGAAACTCCGCCAGCTGAAAATGAGACTGTCAAAGTTGAAGAAGAACCCGTCGTTGAAACAGTAGTTTGCGCAGAAGCAACAAACCAGGACGCCGAGGAAAAGACTGAAGAAAAACAGCAAACGTAAAAGACCAGTCCAACAGCTTGCTTCCCCTTTTTCTATCTGTCACATTGGATTGCTCGGACACTGTCGAATTGTCCTGGATACTCATCGAGTGAGGAATTCTTGCCTCTGAACGAAAGTCACCGCTTCATACCTTGAGGCTTTAATATCAGTTCCTATATTCCTATCTCGCGATTGAGCAACGGCGGTTTGGCATGGAAGACATTCAGAAAATTCGCGAGCAGTTTCCAGTCACTCGGAAAACGATCTACCTCAATCACGCTGCACATTCTCCTCTCCCAAAACCAGTGGCCAAGGCGATTCATCAATACGCGGACGACCTGTGCAGAAGCGGGATTGCCTCTGTGAAATGCCCGAATTGGGGAAAAAACTGTTTTGCAAGGCTCATTGGGGCTCGAACTGAAGAAATTGCGGTGCTAGGAAATACTTCTGAAGGATTGAACATCGCCGCAAACGTTCTACACTACCCGAAAGGCGCAAAGGTGGTAACAACTGACCTAGAGTTCCCCTCTGCCGTATTTCCCTGGCTCCGCAAAGGGCTTGGAGTCAAGGTTCAGTACGTAAAGAACGTCAATGGAAGAATTCTATTGGACGACATGGAGAGGGCAGTTGACGACAAGACAGTCGCAGTCACGATTAGTCACGTAGAATATGCTAACGGTTTCCGCAACAACCTTCGAGTACTAAGCGAGATAGTCCACGAACACGGCGCCTACTTAATCGTCGACGCAATACAATCAGTGGGAACTATGCCCATAGACGTTCACAGAGATGATGTGGATTTTCTGGCAGCGGCATGCTATAAATGGTTGTTGAGCCCGCCAGGAGCAGCGTATTTCTATGTCAAGGACGACCTCATCGAAAAGTTCGAACCCCCCTTTACTGGCTGGGCAAGCGTGAAGCCAGAAACATTCGAAACTGCAGATTTCTATGGCATTTGGAACATGAACCTTTCGAAAACAGCGAGTCGTTTTGAAGTGGGGTCACTTTCTGAAATCAGTTGTGTGGGCGCGATTGAAGGAATGAAGATGCTGCTGGACTACGGAACCGAAAACGTGAGGAAAAGAATTGCCAAAGTCACCGACCGTCTGATAGACTCCATTAAAGACCTGGGATTTGAGCTTCAAACGCCCGAAGATAAGCAATGCCGATCTGGCATCGTCAACTTCATAGTGAAAGAGCCAGAGCAAATCGCTGAAAAACTGAAAAAAAGGAACATAATCGTCTGTGCCAGGGCAAATGGCTTGAGAATATCACCGCACTTCTACAATACCGAAGAGGAAGTCAGCAGACTTATGGGCGAAGTCAAGAAACTCACTCACTAGCGAATTATGGCTAACGTTTCTGGCGCGTGATTTCTCGTGCTCAAAATCGAAGAAATCGATGATAGAAACAGAGACCGATTCATTGATCTAATCAAGTCAGACGTGATCAAACACGTTTTCGCTTTCTATGATATTCAGAATGATCCAGCACATACCAGAATTCACGCAAGTTTCGAAAATTGCGGTCTCAGGGGATACATCCTGACATACACAGCTACCGACGTTCCGAGCGTTATCCTCGAGTGCGAAAAAAGAATAGCCACGAAATTGACTCAATTTGCGCCTGAAAATCACTTCGTGATGCACACGAACCCGAGTTTCCAGTCAATCATCAAAAAAAGATTCCCTTGGGCAAAAAACTATTTGGAGAATTGGATGGTTTTGGAAAAAGAGAAAGCACACGGCTCGGACCTGAAAAATGCAAAACGCCTTTCAACAAAAGAGGATGCCGCAGCTCTTGCCAAGCTTGTTCTTAAGAGAAAAGACCGTCCGAGACGGAGCTTAAAGAAATATCTCGAGTGGATTGCCAAAATGCCAATCTATGGAGTCTATGTCGGAAATGAACTCGCTTCTTATGCTGGTTCTTTCATTCAGCTTCCCCAAGTATGGCTTATCGGCGGAGTTTACACTGATCCGAGGCACCGAAACAGGGGGTATGCACAAATCGCCACGTCTGCAGTTACGAGAGAAGCCCTGAAAAACGCCAGAATGGCAGCTCTTTTCGTTAGGTCAAACAACAGTCCAGCCATTAGAGTCTACGAGAAAATCGGTTACCACAAAATAGCCGAGAAACTCTGGGTGGACGTAGGCACCGGGCTGAAACCTTAGGATTCCGTTGCTCGTTCTAGCAAATCCTTAAGTAGTTTGATTGCAGACCAAGCCGCAAGCGCGCTTGTTCCAGGGTTTTCTGGATGAGGGTCATTTTCAAAATTCAAAAGCATTTCTCCATTCTTCCAGATCACCTTGATTTCGTGAACGTTCCTGTCAATTTTGGGGTCGGAGATCACCTTCACCTTGACCTTCTTTGGACGAACAGTCAAGGCCAGAGTCGCTGCGACGTTCATTTCTCTTGGAAAAAGCCGAACGGCAGTTTCTGCGTCTCCATCGTAGACGATAGTTTCTCTGTGTCTATCGGTTTTCAACGCTTGAGGATTCTTTCTTGTCGTCAACGAGATCTCGTCGATCCCTGCCAGAGAAGCACTTGCAATTGCGTCGATCCCTCCAATTGCGCCTGATGGGGTGTGAACCAGTCGGTTGTGCACGTCCATGTCCAAGAGGGCACCAACACTCATAACGACGACTTCGATTTCTGCTCTCAAGATTTTGTGCAAGTACTCTTTCACGGCTTGCTGAGAGGCTGCTTCAACGATAATTGTTGGTTGATGCGCAATCATTTCATCCACACTCTCAACAACGGTAGATTGGACGCGCAGAGATCTGTGGAGACTGTCAGCTTTTTCACTGTTGTAGTCGTAGAGAATCAGTTCGTCACATTTTATTATTTCAGTTTCCACCGCCTTTGCAATCAACGAACCAATCGCGCCGCAACCCAGAATTCCGACTTTTTTCACGAGACCGCTTCCTGATTTATTCATATGTGGCAACAAAACTAATGCCGAAGGGTTTGACTTCGCTTCCGCTTCCTTTTTCTGCCAGAACCTGAAAACCATTGACCTTGCAGGTTCCTCGTATGTCTTCTTTCCCCTCGTCAACTGTTCTTGCGACGTCGTCGTTTGGAGCGTAAATTCTAAGATTTTTGATGGGCGCATTCAAAGGTAGATGTTTTTCGGCTTTTTCCCTTCTGATCTCACTGATTATTGCTATCAGCAGGTCTCCGCGTTTCTCTGATTCTTCATCAATCTCGCTCTTTTTGACGAGTGGCCATTGACTGCGATGTATGCTTCTTATTAGTTCGTTCGTCCGCGTACAAGTTCTGGTAGATTTCCTCTGTAACATGAGGTATCACAGGCGCTAAGAGAAGCAGGATTCTATTGAGGACTGAGTGCAGCGTGTATTGTGCTGCGCGTTTCTTTTCTTCTCCATGTGCTTCAGGTCTGTAGAGTCGATCTTTCGCAGCTTCTAGATAGGAGTCGCAAAAGACGTGCCAAGTGAAGTTGCGCGTTTCCTCAATGGCTGTGTTGAACTGACACTTTTCCAAGGCGTCCGTCACTTTCTCAACCAGTCTTTCGGTCTTGCTCAGTATCCACTTGTCCAAAGGCTGAAGATTATGCCGAGCTTTTTCGTCCGGAGTATAGTCGCTGAGTAGGTTGCCTACGAACCCAGATGCGTTCCAAAGTTTGATTAGGAAACGCCATCCATACTCGACATCTGGCCAGCGGAAAGGAATATCGGACCCAGTGGCACCGCCGGCTGCCGCCCATTGCCTTATGGCATCTGCTCCGTACTTGTCCAGAACTTCCTGTGACGACACGTAGTTGCCCAGAGACTTGTGCATTTCGCGCCCGTCTGTTCCAAGAACCATTCCGTTGATCAAGCAGCTTTTGTACGGTTTCTCGTCGAAGAGGGCCAGATGCCGGACCATTAGGTAATAGGCCCAAGTGCGTATGATGTCGACTCCTGACGGGTGTAGACTGGCGGGGAAAAGTTTTCTCCAATCCTTTTTGTCTGGCCAGCCAGCATGCACGGCGCAGGTTATCGATGAATCGAACCACGTGTCCAGTACGTCTCTTTCTGGCTTGAACTCTTTGCCTCCGCACTTTGGGCATTTGCTGATTCGGGGCTGGTCCAAGCGGGGGTCGATTGGAACCCAAGTTGTTTCTGCTAGGATTATTTCTCCGCACGCCTTGCAGTACCAAATTGGAATCGGCGTCGCAAACACCCTTTGGCGGGATATCACCCAGTCCCACTCAAGTGATTTTGCCCAGTCAATTAGTCGATGTTTCATATAGTCGGGATACCACGTGATTTCAAGCGCGTTCTTTTCCACCTTGTCAGTTAGGATGCGGGTTTTCATGAACCATTGTTCTCTTTCGAGTATCTCGATAGGCGTCCTGCATCTCCAGCATACGCTGACTTCTTGCTTCAGTTTGTCGGTTTTTGCTAGCAATTCTCCAGTCTCTAGATCCGTGACGATAGCTTTCTTCGCGTCGCCTGTTCGCATTCCAACGTATTTTCCAGCGGCGTTAGTCATCGTTCCTTTCTCGTCTATGCACATTATTACGGGCAAGCGGTGTTTCATAACTGTCTTCACGTCTGCTTTGTCACCGTATGTGCAGATCATCACGACGCCTGTCCCGAAATTCTGGTCAACCATCTCGTCGCTGATGATCTTGACTGCTCTGATGGTCGTCGGTATCTTGATCATCTTGCCTAAGTACTTCTTGTATCGTTCATCTTCAGGATTGACTGCTACTGTTACGCAGGCGGGAATCAATTCAGGTCTGGTAGTTGCAATTTCGAGAAAACCACCGTCCTCAAGCTCAAACCTGACATAGTACAGTGCCGCGTTTCTATCCTCGTAAATGACTTCTGCATCGGCGATGGCTGTCTCACATCGGGGACACCAGTTCACGGGATGGGTTCCGCGGTAGATGAAATCTTTGTTGTAGAGAAGAATGAAGGAAAGTTGAGTGCGTCTCCAGTAGTCTGGGTCCATTGTCTTGTATTCGGTTGTCCAATCCATCGAGTAGCCGAGACGAACCATGGAATCCTTCATCGCGACTATGTACTTGTTGACCAGTTCCTCGCAGAGCTTCCGAAATTTGTCAGGCGGGATGTCCGTTTTCTTGATCTTGGCCTTCTTTTCAACTTCGACTTCCACTGGCAATCCATGACAGTCCCAGCCTTGGGGAAAATGAACGTTGAAGCCCCTCATCCGCTTGTACCTTGCAACGATGTCAAAATAGGTCCAGTTGAGAACGGTGCCCATGTGAAATTCGCCAGAAGGGTACGGCGGCGGCGTGTCGATCGTAAATTTGGGGCTCTTGTTGTCGTTCCAGTCAAACCGGTAAGTGCCATTTTCCTCCCATTTCTTCTGCCACTCCTTCTCGACCGCCTGAATGTCTAGTTTCTTAGGCAGTTGCTTCATCGTTCCAGACAACACCCTAACGTAAATTCTAGGTTATGTCTACAAAAAGTAATTATTCGCATAAAAAAGCCTTCTGGAAGCGACTCCAACCTAATTTCCCTTTTTTCTTAAGTTTATGGAGACCATCATAATAGAGTCATGCGCCACACGTTTTAACGCAACTCCTCTAAAGACGGTATGTGTTTCACAAAATGGAAATGCACGCATGAAAATGAAGACATAAAGCATATATGGAACAAGTCTTGCGAAAAATTTAAAGCGTTGTTTAAGCCAGTTTAGAATCCTTTGACGATTTGGAATTTGTGGAAGCAGGGAACGTGAAGAATGGCAGCCAGCTTTGTTTGGGCTTATGGCAAAAAGGTCGTTAGTTGGGTCTTAATTTTCAATGGCCTCCTAAGCATAGTGCTTGCCTTGGGACTTTTGATCGGCTTCTACGCGGCGCACTGGAGACTTTACCAGCCATATCTTTTGAATGCGAATCTTTTGTGGGCGGCAATTCTAACCTCGATAACGAACTTTTTTCCAACAGCAAAATTTGGAAACGTGAAAGTCCGCAGGATAAGGTTTCATCACTTCGTCTACGGATTCGCGATCTTATCAGCATCGGCCATATTAATGATTTTGATGCCCGTTTCTCTCCTTAGCCTGTTCAATTTGAACATAACCAGCGTGGATTTTAATGTTGAACGGGTCTTTGTCTTGGTTGGCTTAACCCTGATAATAGACGATTTCGCCGACATCTCAAACATAACGATGACGGGACTTCGCTTCGCGAAATCAAAGGCTTATGAAAAACGAAGAACAATCCATGCAGTCCAATGCCTCTTATTCTGCGTAACCTTCTTCGTTCTCCTTTGCATCACCGTCTGGCTGGTACAAAATCCAAAAGGACTAATCCTTAGGAACTTGGCAGTAGAGGGCAGTTTGTTGGTTACCAGCCTAACAAGCTTCGCAAGCGCACTTAGGAAGGTATGGCTGAAAATCACGCCATAACCGGCTGGAACAGACGAGGAGAAAGCACGCTAGATTATTGGAATGGCTTCCTTAGCAATTTCTGTTGAATGTTCACAATGTCGTTTGTTGTTTCAGGAGTTGGCGCGCTCTTATGTCATCCAGAAGCCTTATTTACGCATGGATAACAATTACCCTCATAGGTTTAAGGGGAGCTGGGCCGTGACCTGGCTGAGAGGACGGTTGAACACCGTCGACCCATAGAACCTGATCCAGATAATACTGGCGGAGGGAAAACTGTGAATCAAGACACTGATACGACTAAAAAACGTCTTTTTCCAACCCATCTACTTGCAGAGACAATAGTGTTGGTAGCCCTAGCGGGAGCGCTCAGCGTCGTTAGCCATTTTTTCTTCAGTCTTCCTCAAGGTGGATCCATTAATATCGGTATGGTTCCTGTCCTTTGGCTGGCTCTCAGGAGAGGGCCAAAGATAGGGATCTTTGCAGGCGCAGTTTTCGGTTTAGTTGACCTTGCAATTGAACCGTTTGTCGTTCACCCTATACAGTTTATCTTGGATTATCCGTTAGCGTTCGCGGCCCTTGGTCTCGCAGGATTCTTTCGAAAACTCCCGGTCATAGGTGTCATCGTAGCAGTGACTGGTCGCTTCCTGTGCCACTTCACTTCGGGCGTGGTCTATTTCCCCAGCTACGCGCCGGAAGGGATGAGCGTCATTGTCTATTCAGCAATCTACAACGGAATATATATGGTGCCAAGCATGATAGTATGCGCAATAGTAATCGGCTTGCTGCAGAAAAGCAAAGCCATTAACATTTACCTGTGAGGATCCTAAAGGAACCATGGGAAAACTGCGAAATGAAGAACTCGCGGAGATGCTGAGATGCATCAGACACACTCCAAGAGTGATAGTCCCGCCGTTGCCCGGTTTTGACTCCGGTGTCCATGAAATCGATAGCCACAGACTTTTGGTCATCTCGACAGATCCATGCATCGGTGTTCCCGACGAGTGGTTCGGCTGGCTCTTGATTAATTACGCGGCCTCTGATGTTGCACTCTTTGGCGCCAAGCCCCAGTACTGTTCAGTCAACCTTCTGGGACCTCTGGGCACTAAGGGGCAAACGTTCCAGAAAGCCATGAGACAAGCCTGCACGGCCGCAGACGAACACGGTTTGACTATTATTACAGGTCACACAGGGTCCTACAGAGGGTTGACTACCATGGTGGGCGTGTGCACGGCCTACGGCATCATCAATCGAAACGAGCTGATTACTCCGGCGGGTGCCAAGCCTGGTGACCTCATATTATGCACTAAGCCCATAGGGCTGGAGTTGGCTGTCAACTTCGCGCTAGCTCAAAGAAAGGTTGCAGAGGAGATTTTCGGGACAAGAAGAGCGTGTGAATTGAGGGGACTCGTCAAGATGCAGAGCTGCGTGAATGAAGCATTGTTACTTGCGGGAACGGGTTTTGTGCACGCCATGCATGACGCCACCGAGGGTGGATTGACGGCCGCTATTAACGAAATGGCTGAAGCTTCTCAGGTAGGCTTCACTGTAGAATTTGAAAAAATACCGTTCGTAAGAGAGTCCAAGGCGTTGAAGGATCATTTCCGACTGTCAGACACTCAATTGCTTTCGATGTCTTCGACAGGTGCCGTTCTAGTGGCCGTCGGTTCCAAATCACTAGGGTCCGTTGAGAAAACGCTTAGACGTAACGGGATAAATCCGGCGGTCATAGGCGTTTTTTCGGAAGACCGAAAACGGCGCATCGTCAAACATGGAAAAAAGAGACAGTTTCCAAAAGCAGGGCAGGATCCCTACGAAAGAATTCTCTCAGGGCAGCTGTAGATGTTCATGTGATTTCTCCTCACGAATCCAATCAGCGTGAGATTGGTTTTCTTTGCAAGCATAATGCCCGAGTCTATTGCGGCAGCGATGGAGGCAACGATAGGTACTTGTATTCTTGCGGATTTTGCCACGATGTCACCCGTCAATCTTCCAGTCAAGGTTAGTAGACAGTTTGCTGGGTCGTTTTTTCGCAGCACCATGATGCCCAAAGCCTTGTCGACCGCGTTGTGACGGCCGACATCCTCGGCGAACGACAGACGGGTTCCATCAGCCTTGAAAACGGCGGCAGCGTGCACTCCTCCAGTTCTCTTGAAGATTTCTCCACCGGAATTCAGCTGATTGACACAGCTGAGAACCATATCAGCCTTGACCGCCGAGCCTTGTTTGATTTTCGGAAACCTGCGCAAGGGCTTGAAAGATCCCTTGTGTCCGCAGGCAGAAAGAATGACGCGTTCATAGTGTTTTCGAAGCCGCAGCCTTTTGTCCAAGTCGAAACTCGAAATAAACTTGATGCGACAGACATCTGCTTCGATTGCTACTTTCTCAACTTCATTGACTGTCTCAATGATTCCTTCAGTGAGTAGGTGTCCAACTGCGAGTTCTTTCAAATTTGAGGGGGTACAGAAAATCGTGGCGTAGAACCTTCTATTCAAGAAAAAGTCAAGAGATTTTTCCTCGGCGACGCAGTCTTCGAATGTAACCCTCTTCTTATTAGGCACGTCAATTCGCTGGATTTTGACTTTCTGCATCTTTGTCACTTTCTTATGTCCGACAGGACAAAGTCAACGATTTCATCCGCGATGTTGACGTTGGCGACTGTCTGCAGCCCCCGCCATCCTGGCTGACTATTTACTTCAACCACGACGGGGCCGGCCGGACTCTCCAGTATATCTACGCCGCCCACTTTGCAGTCTATGGACCGTGCGGATTTTACCGCGAGATCTTCTAGAGGTTTTTCAAGTTGTATTGCTTGAGGCGTGGCTCCTTGGCTGTAGTTGGTCTTCCAATTGTTGGCAACGCGTTTCATGGCGGCGATGACCCTGTTACCGACGACGAATGCGCGGACGTCGGAGACGCCGTGGCTTACAAATTCTTGAAGATAAATTACTCCGTGGTAGAGGGTAATTGCGCGGAAGACAGTTGTTGCAACCTCGGGATCATTGATTCTCGTTGCGCCTACGCCCCTGGAGCCGAACAACGGTTTAATTACGACATCTCCGCCAAGTTCCTTGAACGCTTTTAATGCTTCATTTACGTTCTCCGTGGTTGCCGTTTTGGGTATTGGTATACCGTTTTCCTCAAGAATCGTCAGGATATCGTACTTGTCGACGCAGTGTTCAATCGCTTCAGGCGGGTTTATGACGTACGTGCCTGCACGCTGAAGCCGGTACAATACATCCATTCTGAAGACCAGTTCTTCAAGAGAACCGCGCCCGATCGGCCGGATTATCAGCGCGTCCAAACTGCGGATGTCAAGATTTCCGACCGAGACTTTGAGGTTGCGTCCGACGTGCGCAACTAGTCTTGGAAAGTTGAAGCAGACGCTTGATACGTTGCGCCTTTTCAGGGCCTCGAATAGTTGGAATGAACTGTAAGCTTTTCTGTTTCTCGTTACGATGGCGATCCTCAAGAAAGAGACGCTCCCGGTTTTGATGTGTGAGAAATGCTATGCGTAGCGTTCTTAAAGTTTCCGTGACGATTTGATAGTCAGAATTGGCGAATGTAAGGAAGCAGATGGTTAGCCGTTGGATATTCATTGGACAGACTTATGTCCAAGTAAGCCCCGTGCAGGTTGCAGTATGGTTCTCCCTTTCTTGAGAATAACGTGAGGATTCTTCCGTCATGGCTGATCTGGAACCCTTCGCTGCATGGTTCATGCCCTCTTATCAATATCCTTACGCCAAGAGCATCAAGGACCTTTTGAGTCACATCCTTTCCGAATAGTCTTCCGGCTCCTCTTGGAGACGGGAAGACGCCTGAGCGCGCTTCCAAGGGGTCGCTCCATAACATGTCTTCAAAAAACGTTGCTTTTGGATGAGTCTCGTGGGCGTAAGCGAAGTCATCCAAAGTGCGAGCCCCCTGAGGGAGACCTCCATGCACGATCAAATACCGTCTTTCTACCGATGCTGAATTGTAGAGATACTGAAAAAGCCTTATCGTTTCTTCATAGGCCTCATGCCATTTCTTTCCGAACTTAGTTTCGAATTGCATTGGCAAGTCATGTGGAGATGCAAGCAATTCTTTTGGACCCTCGTGGTTTCCCCGCATTAAAACGATCTGCTTCGGGTATAGAAGCTTCAGCTTGAGAATGATGTAGTAAACTTCTGCGGAAAATTCTCCTCGATCGCCGTAATCTCCCAAGAAAATCAAACATTTTGACTCGTCTTCTTTCATTCTGTGAATGATGTTGCTGTGGCTAAGGATTTGAATGAGGCTTTCGAGGTCTCCATGTATGTCCGAGACTATTACCGCTTGACCTTTTGGGTTGATTTCGACGTGTCTGCCGAAAATTCGAAAGTTGCCGAGTCTTCCGTTTTCCATTTTGAGCACTTGCCCCGCTTGTTGAATCAGTTCAACGAAGGAGTCGGCGCTAGTCTCCATTGCTTCTCTGACAATTTGCGCGAAATCGTTCTGCAAAAACAAGTATCCTCTGTTTACGTGACCGTTATCTTCTTGTCCATGAAGCTCAAGACGTTTTTCTCTATTTCCCTTTTCACGTTGCGTATCTTTTCGGCTATTTCCTTGCAGTTTCTGCTGGTTGTGATCTCTTCGGTTTCGAGGACTCCTCTCTTTCTTGTCAAGTTTTCTGAGTGTTCACAGAGCTTAGTCAGGTCTTTCTGTGTTGCTGCCACTTCTTCCGACTTCGAGAGTTGCGTTTTTCGAGTCATTGCATCCTTGCACTGCTTGTGCAGCGTGGCGAGTGAGTCGCTGTTGATGATGTTATTGATGGCCTGCTCGGCTTTGCGGGCTTTTTCAGGTTTCAGTTTCAACTTGTCTTCAACAATGTTTCGGTGCAGTTTTTCGAATATTTGTTTTAGCAGGGGGTAGCCTGTCTCCTCTGTAGATAATGCTTCGAAGGGGTTTTCTAGGTATTGTGCAAGTTTTGTGTATTCTTCGGGGGTTAAGCCGCTTCCTGAACCGTGGGTGGCTAGAGCCTGAAGTTTGATGAATGGTTTCTGGAGGTATTGCAGTCTGTGCTTTACTTCTGCAGCCAATGTTTCTATTTCGTTTCCGGTTTGACTCAGTTGACCTATCTCGCCCATCGTTTTCAGGTCTACGATTCTATTTGCTGTCTCAGCAATCGCCTTTTGGATAGTGGATATCTCGTTTTCAACTCCTAGTTTAGCCGTGCTGAGTTCTGCGAGCTGTCTTTCGAGTGTCGAAAGCTCGTCGATAAGTTGGTAGGTCTCTTCAAGAGTCTTTGTTTTCACGTATTCTTTGGTCTGAAAGTTTTCCAAGTCTCTTTGAACGAGTTTTGCTTTTTCGAAGACTGCTTGGAACTTTCGCCTGTCCAGTATAAAGAACGGTGAGATTCGAGGGAAATACACTCTGATGTCCATGTCGATGAGTGTGAACGCTTTCTGCGTTTCCTGAACTAGCGTAGAAAAGTTTTCGTAGGTTACTTTTTCAGGGGTGTTGAGCTGACGTATCCTGTCGGTCCAGAGTTTGGCGAGTTTGTTGAGGGCTCTCGCGCGCTTGTATGTCTTCATATTTCTCTTGTCGATTTCTTTCCCGCTGTTGTCCAATAGCATCTTGGATGTTTCGGCGAGGTTGTTGATGGATTTGCCCATTTCCTCGACTTGCTTCTTAGCTTTCGTGTGGATCGGGTTGAACAACGAGCCTGTCTCGCGTTCTAGCCAAACCTTGACTTCCTTGGAGGAGAACTTCTGGGGTTCGGACAAGCTTTTTTCCCACTAGCTGTTATACGTCTGCAATATTTATGCTTCGAGCTTGCAGAGGGGAACGCATCCTTGAGTAGCTACTCTTAAATAATGACCGAGCTGTATCATCGATAACTTGGTTCAGGTGAAGAAGAGATGAATGCGAAGAAAACCGCGTTCGTTGCCATTCTGAGCGCTCTTGGAATAACTCTTTCGTTGATCTCGCTAAACGTTGCTCCCTTCCTCGGTTCTGGGCAAGGAGGTGCAGCACTTGACCTCTCCCATATAGCAACGTTCGTAGCTGCTTTTTTCGGTGGACCTCTTATTGGCGCATTAGTTGGATTCCTGAGTGGCATCTACGCGGGTTACTATTTCGGCTATGTCATGGGCAGCTTGGGTCTGCTTTCGGTGATAGGAGTACCCCTTGGTAAAGCCATGACTGGATTACTAGCGGGTTTCCTCTACAAGAAAACGGGCCTAAGTAGCGGTGCCAGACGCTCTATTTGGGCTCTGCCGCTGACACTGTTTTCGTACATCCCTGAATCCATCTATACGGTCTTCTACTTCTTGTTCATTGTGACACTCTTAGGCACGCCTGCGATGGCGTTTATGATCCCATTGGTTATTCCGAAGGCATGGATAGAGATAACGGTTATGAGTCTGCTGATGGGTGCACTCGCCGGAAACTCTGGGTTCAGGCAGTTCATGAACAGGTTCTTCTATGTTTGGCCGCAGAAGAACGTGCCTAGCAAAGAGGACAAGATTGTTCAATGATTGTGGATGTCAAATGACTCCTTTAGCATCTTGACATTGATTTGACCGCTTCTGAATGTTCGTCCAGTCTTAACGTCGTTGACTACTACCACTGCAGGGGCAAACAGGTCAGAACTTATCTTATAGAAATCACAGTTTGCCTCTTGGAAAATATCAAGGAATGGTCTGCCATATGATTCTGATGCGCCCGAAGGCGCTTTTTCCACTATTCTAGCAAGTCGTTCCTGATCGTTGCTTTCAACCGTGCACCAGAATGTTCCGCCATACAGAATCGCATCGTTTGTTCTTCCCATCATGTTGCTTAGCTTCGTATGCAGTGGAGGAATAGGCGCGCTCCCCCATGCGTGCAGAATCTCGTTGGGGTCCAACCCCAGCTTTCTGAGCTTGTGTGTTCCTTCTTCTGCGATTCTTCCTGAGATTTGAGTGGCTCCAGCAAGGCTGTTTGTTGGCGTTAATACGATTGTCAGCTTCTCTGGTTGGATCCCGCAGTCTTTGCTGATCCGGTCGACTACCTCCGGTGGCGGAAATTCTCCGGTTTCTAATGACACGATCGCTTTGTCGGATTTGTCTTTGTACCCGATTTCCTCGTAGATTCTCTTTGGCTTCAGAGCCAACGCTCTTGCGGGTCCGGACCCTATCGCAGAGTAGTTGCCTTCAGTTATGTGCCAGCCTGCAAGCTGTGAGCCTAGTGTTGCGATTGCCGGATGGTCTGTATAGACAAGGATGGTTGGAAGCAGGAGGTCTCCGTATGTGGCGGAGGTGATTTCAGCCTTTCCGAGGCCCCCCATACAGATTTCGGTTATAAGTCGGCCGGCTTGAAAACCGCCTTCCGAGTCTATTCCTGCGTCTATTATTGTGGCCCCGTGGGCAGTTTTTTTCACTTTCACGGCGTATCGGTCGGGATCGTTTATCATTTCTTCCGATAGCTGCAATGCAAGATCGTTTATGCTTGGGTTATACTTCAAATTCTTGGTTTCCTCACAGGAACTTTTCGCGATAGCTTAACTGAGGATTCCTTTTCTTGGAAACATAAAGTTTGCCATTTCCGCATTCGGCGAGGTCTCCTAGAAAAAGATAGAAGGGTCCTTGAGCTATGTCGTTTTCTTCGATTTTGACCCTTGGTTTGATGCTGTCTATCGTGAAAGTTGGCAAGACGGACTGCAGCGTCCCATCGACGACGATTTTGCCATCAACCATGCAAGCTCCTGCTCTTTCGTCACAGTCACCTCGTACGTGAATCGCGCCGTCTTGCATGCGGAGACCGAGGAACTGCCCTGAATTTCCGTAAATATTGATGATTCCTTTCTTCATTCGGGCGCCTGCTTCGTTTCCAGCGTTTCCGTAGACTGTTATTTTTCCTCCGTGCATGCCTTTTGTGCTTCCTCGATATGGCGCCGCCAAGTAGTCTCCTGTGTTTCCATGGATTTCGATGGTTCCTCCCTTCATCATGGAACCAGTCCAAGCTTCGGCGTTTCCGTGAACTGTGATTTTGCCGTTTTTCATTTCTTCGCCGAGGTGCATCCCAGCGTTTCCCTTGATTGTGATTTCTCCAGTTTGCAGGTGTGATCCGATTCTTCGGACTTCGCTGACGTCGCCGATGATTTCTATTGCGACGCTGCTTTGAGATTCAGGGTCTTTTGTTTCTTTGATTTTGAACAGGTCGCTGAGCTTTCTGTGTTTGTTGCCTTCCCAAACGGTTAGTTCACTTATTTCATTGGTCGTTTTGTTTTGGAAAACGTCTGGGCTTATGCAATCGGCGACAACTGGAAACGTGAACGTTTTGGTGGGTTGAAGCGTTATCAACTAGACCTTTGCCTCCACACGAATTGGCATTGAAGCCTTCAGACCTTCAGCGGAGACGGGATAGTTTTCAAACTCTACGGTCCAGTATTCCTTGAATCTCTTCTTGAAGTCCTCGGTCACTTCGGCGGGGTGAGAGACTTCTATGTCAGCCCACATCGTGGTGCCGTTGACGCTCTTGATGATTTCGCCGTTTTGTGAAACGATTTCTCCGCTTTTGATCGTGTAGGCTGCTTGCTTGAAGGCTCTTCTTGCGGTCTTGTATTTTCTGGACGGATCGGTCTTTTCAGGATTAAAGTTGTAGATGGCTATGTCAGCGTCTGCGCCTAAGCCGAGATGTCCTTTGTTCTTGAGTCCCAGGGCCTTGGCTTGTCCTGCCCGCGTCACAATCGCGATTTCGTAGAAGCTCAATTCACGATCTATCGATGGGAGGAGGCTTCGACTTCTTGCGCGAGAATTGATCCTTTTCAAGCTTGCCTCTCTTGCTTTTCGGCTTAGTAGCCAAGCAATTATCTTCGGGTAAGATGTGAATGGACCGGCGTTGGGATGATCCGTGGTCATGAAGATTTTCCATGGATCTTTGATCAGAAGGGCGAGTTCTAATCCGATTGACCATTGGACTGCGTGGACATAGCTCTTTCGTCGGTAACGGAAGGGAACGATGCCCGCGCTTGTTTCGGTTTCTACGTCGTGGTTCACCCACTTGTTTCCTGTCAGCCCGTAAAGGTCGTACTGAAATGGACCGTCTGCTGTCATCGTGGTTGTGTCGGTGAATATTATTTGGCCCATGTCGGTCGTAACGTGGGTGTGG
Source organism: Candidatus Bathyarchaeota archaeon (assembly GCA_963739305.1). Lineage (GTDB taxonomy): Archaea > Thermoproteota > Bathyarchaeia > Bathyarchaeales > Bathycorpusculaceae > DASPPK01. The sequence goes on from CAVTZU010000024.1 coordinate 55,729, forward strand.
TTGTTGATGTATTTGGCGATTTCTTCGGCGCCAGATTGCATGGTTCTCCAGTCGTCGCCCTTGAAGGCTGAAAACTGGCAGTGTGTCACATGTATTGCAGGCTTGTTTTCTGCGGCGAGGTTTTCGACGCACTTCATAGTTTCCAGTGCGGTGAGGTAGTTGTCAGGTTTTCCCAAGTTGTTTGTGTGGAGGTGGATCGTGTGGGGCAGTCTCAGCAAGGTGTTCACCTTGCACAATCCGCGCACGATCTCCCGTGGAGTTATGCAGAAATGGGGGACTTGATCGTCGAGGTTTTTGACATTATGTCCGAATCCCCATGCTTCAAGTCCGCCTGGGTTAACGACTTTTATGGCGTATCCCTTCGTTGAGTCCATGAGCCAAGCAATGTGTCTTGCGCATTCTTCGATGTCGTCTTGCGCCAAGTATTCAAGCACGAACCACCAGTCGCCGAGAAGCGGGTAGGAAGCTTTGTCGACCATCGGGGTGTCGTTCAACTCTTCATGCGTGTGCTTCGCTTCAAGAGGAGACATCGACGGGTTCATTACAGTCGTGTATCCCATCCGGGAGTATCGATAACCCGTTGTGAATGTCGAAGGAATAGAACGCCCCACTCCAGACCGGGTTAACGGTGTTCTTGATTCAAAATCCTTGAAGTGATCTTCTGGTCTCAACAGTCTGCCAGAATTTACCTCTCCACCCGCTATGTGCGTGTGGATGTCGACTCCCCCGGGCATGACTGCCATTCCTGAAGCATCTATGATGCGTGCCTTGTGCTCGTCAACTCTGTCGACGATTTTTCCTTCTTTCACTGCTATGTCCATTTTTTGCCCGTTGATGCCATTCAGAGGATCGTAGACGTAACCGTTTTTCACTAACAGTTCCGTTTACTGTTCCTCCTCTACGGCTGTCCTGATTTTCCGGACTTCTTGGAGAATTCTTTTCAGGATTTCCTCGTCTGATTGAATTTCAGCGGGTGGATCAGTGATTTTCTTTAGGAAAAGTGGAACGTGATCCATACGGTAAGCAGTGCCGGCGGTTTCTATCCCTACGAAGGCTGATGGAAAAACGACATCGGCCATCTGGCTTGTCGCGTTCATGTGAGGGTCTATCGCGATAAGCGGATTATTCACAAGGTGCTCTGTTGCGGGTTTCGGGAAGTTTGCAACTGGGTCCGAGGCGACAACCAGTGCCGCGTCGGTTTCTTTCCGCAGCAGCACGTCCACGGCCGAGGTTTCTCCGGGGTTGTAGCGCGGATAACCGAGGGAGAAATCAATTGCGAACGGATAACCTGTTTGCCAAGTGAAGACCGTGTCAGCGCCTGTCACGTTGAAGTGTCCTCGCATAGGCATTATGACGAATTTTGTTCGCGTGTTCAGGTCTTTTGCAAGAGAGATTGCAGCGTCGACGTTTCGGACCTTTCCTTTGCTCATTGTGAGACCGAGCCCGAAGAAGATTACTCCGAAGCTGCACTGAATCATTGCATCAGCAACTTCTTCGAGGAATTCTACGGGCACTCCGGCTACTTTGTCGACCTCGAGTTCCTGATCCCTAACTAGGCCTCTCAAGGCTTCGAAAAGTTCGTAGTCCTTGTTAGGTTCTATTTGTATGAAGTAGTCTGCAGCCTCCGCAGTTCGGGTTTTTCTAACGTCTACGACGATGAGTTTTCTGCCACCTTTCAGAATTGCTGGGCAGGGTCCCTTTTCATTCGGCAGCGTCTCGATCTTCTGCGCCTGTTGTATTCTTCGCAGCGTGCTGTCCACTTTCTTCTTGGCGGCAAAGGCCTTGGTTTTGGTTACGTAGTCCTTCCATTCGCTCTTCTCAAATTTCCCTTCTGAAAAACTCGTGTACCGCTCAATGTGGCGTGGATGCGAGCTCCAAGGGTTGCTTCCCCAGTAAATAATCAAGTCCGCGCGGTGTCTGATCTGACCAAGTGTGCACGACGGCAGTCCAACGTCTTGGACGCCCAGCTCTGACGGCCCGTGACACACGGTTGAAGTGTTGTCGAGTACTCCTCCTAGTTGTTCAGCTAGCTCGACGCCTGTGCGAATGGCTTCGCAGCTCGTGTTGCTCCAGCCGTATAGCAATGGGTAGCTTGCTTCTACGAGTATTCTGGCAGCTTTTGCAACTGCTTCGTCAATTGAAACTGGAACGTGCTTGCCGTTCTTTTTGATGAGGGGTTTCAGAGGTCTGTGACCGGGGTTGTAGCTGAGGAATTTTGCTTCGCTCATTGAGCAGCCGTTCTTGACTTTTACTATTGCTCCGTTTTCTACCGTGAGTTCTATATCGTCGCATAGGCATCCGCATATTGGGCAAGTCGCGGCTTTGACCACTGGCACTTCACGCATCTCCGAATTCTTTTGTAAGAAGTTCTTTCAAGCTGAGTACCCGCTCGTTCGGCGCTGGCTCGATTTCGGCGGGTATTCCTTTCAGAGAGGGCATTCCGATGCTGTCGGTGGAAGGGTCAACGATCATGTTTGCCCATGGTCCATACGGAATGAAGATTATGCCCTTGTGTGGTCCTCTGGGCGATTCTATTGCGGTTAGGACAACTGAGCCAGCTGGGGTTGATACGCGCACGTTTGTGTTTTCTTTTATTCCAGATGCTTTGAGGTCCCCCGGGTCTATGAAGCACAGGGAAACACTCTGCATGTATTCCTTCGAGGATTTTCCAGATTCTCTTGCGACACCTTGCTCGATGGTGCGACCGGTCAGCAAAATCACGTGCAGTCTTTGGTTTATAGCCATCAAACATTCACACTTTAACAGCAGTAAGTCTGAGTTTCCAGAATCACTGTAAGACTTGAACGTGCTTTTTAATCTAACTCGTTTTGGGAGCGCTCCTTAACATACGGATTTATGGCTGAGAACAACTAGAGTCTGGACAAAGAACTGGTCTTCTCATCCTGCGAAGGCCGGACCCAGCCTATGGTCTGTAGCCTTCAAGGACGCATACGGCCAATGCTGCCGCTATCACGTCTGCGGTTGTGCCCGGGTTCAGAAGATTGCTCTGTTTCCTGAGTTCCTGATCAAACTTGTCCAAGGCTCTTCGGCCAGAAGAGGTCTCGACCCCGCCTAGTTTCACAATCCGTTCCGCCTTTGACGACACTTCACGAGCCTTTTGAACAGTTGTCTTTCTGGCTATGAACGTGTCTGGAACAACGGCAAGAACTTCAAGGAAACTTTGAAGGATTGCTGTGCTCGGATCGGGGATTTTCTTCAGGTGTTTGGACAAGGAAGGATAGGCAACATCGAAGGTGACGTGAAAGTCGTTAACGTACTCTGAGCAGATTGTGTCGTATTTTTCAGCTATTTTGAAGACGTTATACAATGATATGTTCCCATCTGCTATTCTTTTCCTCGACGCAGGGTCATTCACATCGAGATCGGGAGCTTTGCCTAGTCCACTCGGGTTGGCGATCGTGATGGCATCATAGACGTCTAAAGCATCTTGCGCAGTTGTGGATTCGGTTATGAGTCTCAAGTTCCTTCTTAAAGAAGGAACGCTGAACCTTCCCTTATACAAAGTCATTCCAGCTGCGGGCGCCATCGGTGACTGGAGAATTACGGTGCCTAGGAGAGTGTTGCCGCCATGCTGCCACGCGGTTATTTCGGCTATACAATCCTTAATGATCTTTCCGACGCCGACTTTCGCGACGTCAATTTTCCCTTCAGAGACCTCGATTCCGCGCTGAACTCCCAATTCTAAGGAAGGAGTTGCTGCCACCGCCGAAGCCAGAAAATGCTCGTATCGTGTGGTTTCAAAGTCGGTGACGACGTTGACATTTCCTGGCTTATGAGCACTTGCTTCAAGCAGAATTGCCAACTCTAAGCATCGTGAAATATCCTTCGGGCTTGCCAAAGAGGTCATTCTGTGTTATCCCTTGAGCTGGAACTCTAGCTTGGAAACTTTTATTAACGTTGTGTAAAAGACTACACAGGAAGTCAATAATCTACACAAGGTATCTCCGTGAGAATAACTACCACCAAAATCGCGTTGATCGCTGTTTTCGGCGCTTTGCAAACCTTGCTTAGTCTTCTTCCTTATACGATAACGATAGGCGTTTCGGGTCAGATAACGCTTGGAGTCATAGGCGGACCGTTGATAGGAATTGTAATGGGGCCGTTTTTTGGGGGATTAGCCGTTCTCATCGGATCTCTCGCGGGGATTTTTCTGAACCCGTCTGGAGCTATTTTCGGAGTGTTAACGGTTCTTCCGCCCACTGTCGGGGCATTGGCAGCAGGGTTCACGAAGCTTCGGCAGGGATACGTCGCAGGAGCAGTCATTCTTCTTGGCTTATTCATCTTCTACGCCAACCCCGTGGGCAGAGAAGTCTTTGCTATCACGTGGTTCGACATCTTTGGCATGATGGTTGCTTTCTCGTCAATCTTCTACGTCAAGAAAACGACCTTCAGTTCCGTTGGAGCCCTTAGACCTGTGGTTGGTATTGCGGTCGGAGCGTTAGTCGGCGTTCTTGCTGATCATATGACGGGAAATGCTATAGCCGTGTGGTATCTCCCGCCGTTTCAACCGTCAATGTGGTACTTTGCCATGTTCGTTTATCCCTTTGAAAGAATAGTCGCGTTCCTTCTAACTGTGACTATCGCGGTTCCTGTTTACTTCGGTATCAAGACATCCGGAATGGCCGAACAACTAAAATAAACGTGTTTCACGACTTCAGTTTGATAGACGCCTGGTGTTTGGTGTGAAGGCACGGGAGGGCGATTTTGTTGAAACTCGGAATGGCTCGATTTTTGACGTGAAGGGCCATGTTCACCCTCCGAAGAGAGTGGTCGCCTTCATCCGTTATTTCCCTGAAGAGAGAGGAGAAAGAAAGAAGAACGGGATCTCGTATGGTAAGGTCTACTCGTTTTCGGAGCGTTATGAGCTCTTGATGAGGAGATATCAGGGATACCTTGTCTACGACCCCGTTTTCGACGAAACGCTTTGTGAAGTTCCAGATAGTAATATTCGAAGACGCTATGATCCAGTTGAAAGAATGACACAGCTTAGAAACTCCGGGAACTTGGATTCGCTTGAAGAAATGGCCCTACGATTGGCTGAGAGACTCAAAGAAAGGTCGAAAGCGCCCTGGGACGCGATTGGGATCTCAGGATCAGTTTTGGTCGATCTCCAAAAGAAGGGTTCCGACCTCGACCCAGTCGTGTATGGTTCCGAAAATTGTAAGAAGGTCCATTCAGCGCTAAAGGAGATGTTGAATGACCCTGAGTCACTGTTCAGCCCCTACAGCGTGGATGAACTGAGAGCGTTGTTCGATTTTCGTTCGAAAGATACAGCTATGAATTTTAGACAATTTCTTCGAACCGAATCGAAGAAAGCTTATCAGGGAAAGTTCATGGGAACCGACTACTTCGTGCGTTTCATAAAAGACTGGGAAGAGATTGATGAAAAATATGGCGACATTCAATACAAGAATGTTGGTCACGCAAAGATCCAGGCAGTGGTGGCGGACGATTCCGAATCCATTTTCACCCCGTGCAAGTACGTTATTCGCGATGCCACATTTGTTGAAGGGCCAAAACTCGATCCAATACGTGAAGTAGCGTCCTTCAGAGGTAGATTCTGCGACCAAGCAAGGAAAGGTGATTCGATAGTTGCGCAGGGAAAAGTAGAAAGAGTCATGAATAAGCAGGAAGGCTACGAGTATCTGAGGCTTCTGATCGGTAACGAACGTTCGGATTATATGGTTGTCGTTTAGGGTTTCGGATTGCTAACTTTCAGGACCTGCTCGTAATATCTTGGACAATAGGTGAGAGTTATTTGAAAAGAGTGACCGTGTGGACCAGCAAGTTCCTCCAAGTTTCCCGTGACCTCCACGGTTTCATCGCATTTTGCCTGAAGCCTGAACTCCTCAAGGTAGGAGACAACCCGATTCACCTCGACAGCTTGCTTGGACCCTTCGGAAACTTCAAGCGGCTCTATGTCGTAAATTGAAGGAACAAAGGGAGACTCAATATCGTCAAGTACTTTGGCGCGAATGCTGGTCCACCCCTTCGACACTATTTTCGTTTCGGGGTCAAAATCATTCTTGATTTCCTGCCACTTTTTCACGGGCTCGAATTCCGTCTTCACTGTCCGTCCGCCCGCCGGATCCTCAAAGAGTGAGTAGATCAGCTTTCTTCGTTGGTGCCACAGGTACTCTTTGAGACTGAGATTTGTGAACCGCCAGTTCTTACCCGCAACGGACTGATCAGTTACGAATTCATTCCTTAAGGACGAAGCTTCAGATTCATAGAATCCTTGGAGACTTTCGAGAAGTCTTGCAAGGTTTCTTTCGCCGTAGATTATTAGGTCGACGTCAGAAAACCGTGGATGATAGAATTTGTGAAGCAGGGAACCGAAGACGCCGAAATCTGTGAGATGGAGTCTTGAACATCGCAGCACGTTCTCGAGTACACTTTGCATTGCTCGGTGCAGATTGTCTTTTGGCGCGGTTCCTACGAGTTTGAGAAGAGTCTTTTCGGGCTTCCGGACCATGAAAATGTCGTTCAGACTTACTCCAACCACTTTTCTGCCTAGCATCTCGTGAAAAATCATGTATCGTGGATACTTTTCTTGAATGAACCTGAAGCCTTGATCTTCATAGAACTTGAAGAAGCCGTTCTGCCCCTGACCCCTGGGCGCTCTAGGATCGGTCGAATTGAAGATTTTGGAAGAGGCATACTCTGCGTCACAAAGGAAAGAGCGTTCTGGATGTGAATAGCCAAATACCCTGAAGATCAAGCCTTCCTTTGTGACTATGGCGTCGCGGTCCCTGAGTTTTAAAGAGGCCAAAGGTATTCTTCCTCGCTGGAGCCTGTGCCGACGACAACCTGATGAAATGTTTCCTTTGTCTCAGTGTGTTGAACGCGTTCAAGCATGCCTGAAACGCGGATCGTGTCGTCTTTGCGGGCGACGTTCCTGTAACATCCGATCATTGAAACCACGATGGTCGGAACAAGGTCATCCCTCAGTTCTGATGCTGGATCGACCGGATCGTAATTCTTAATCTTGTAAACGGCAGGGCGGAACATGGCTTCGCTGTCGTCTTTCACCTTACATTCGAATGTGACCTTGTGAAATGGAGCGTATTTGAAGTCACCATACTTGGATTTGATTTCTTCGCTTTTGCGAACCGCGTTGAACATGAACAGCTTGCCTTTGAACCTTCCCTTGTATCTTCTTGCTTTGTCGATACGATTCTTGAAAACGTAGTTCAATGTCCCGTTTTCTGCAAGTTTGTCTATTACGTTTTCGAGTTTTCGGAAGTTTCGGCCTCCGTAGATGACCAAGTCGATGTCCGATCTCGAAGTGTGCATGTTCAAGGCAATTGACCCGTGAAGGCCGAAATCCTTCAGAGGAACCCTGGATTCTTTTGAAAGCAGTTCTACGAGATTTATCGCGGTATTCTGTAAAGAGTCTCTCTTTTCAAGTGCAAGAACGTGTTCGAGACAATCTCTTGGAACGTACACGTCTCTGATCGATGTTAGAGGTGCGCTAAGAATTTCTTTGCCCTTGAAAATGCAATAATAAACGTATTCAGGGAAGTTCGCCTTGAAAGAGTCAAGAAAGCTTCTGTAGTTTTGGGGCGTGTAGAGTTTCTCAGCCCTGAAAACCTCACGGTGCCCATAGGTCCAAATGTTTTCGAGGTACTTCACCTTGAAGAGTTCCTTGAGGTCAGCAGGGATATACTTGATGAAAGCGACTACTCGGGCTTTCGGATGATCGTACCCGAAGACGTTGAAAATGAAACCTTCCTTCGTTGCGAAGGTGTCTCCGTCTTTGGGAACCCATTTTCTCGGACGCGTGTTGAAGCACCGCGTTAGACTGATACTGGAATGCTAGAAAAACCTATTGTCAGGACACGTAAGGCTTTAAGCAGTAGCTGTATCAAGACTGAGTGAAGTGAAACTGGTTTGGGCGATGACTCGCACCCCTACGTTGTTTTTCTTCCGTCCGAACACAAAATCAGAATACTAAGCGCCATTTTCGGATCCAGGGCTGCTGTCGACATACTGAAGTTATCGTTGAACAAGGGTATTTCGGAAAAACTATATCAACAGGAGCTTGGGAAGAAGCTTTCTTACTCGAACAAGACGATCATCAAAAACTTGAAGTCTCTCACCAAGTTGGACATTCTGCAAGAGTCGATGGAAAAATCTGAGAAGAATCACCGAATCGTATGGGTCAAAGCTTATCAACTCTCAGATATGGGAAAGTGGTTTTCGCTGCTTCTGGCGGAAGAAAAAGACTTGTCAGAAAGCGAAAAGGCACAGATTCTGGAGAGTCTTTTCAGAACATACATTCGATGGGTGAAAGATCTCTCTGGCAAGTTGCACTTGAGCAAGGGCAATTTGGAAAAGGCATTCAGGGAAGAAATGAAATAGGAGAGTCCAAGCTTGAAGCCGAGAGTTATAGCTGTCGTTGGCGGAAAGAAATCGGGAAAAACAGCCATAATTGAACTTTTGACGAGAGAACTCGTTGGAAGAGGTTACAGAATCGCCGCAGTGAAACATATTCCAGAGCCCAAATTCACGATCGATCAAGAAGGAAAAGACACTTGGCGGTTCGTCCAGGCAGGAGCGACAACTGTAGTCAGCGTCTCCGCACACGAGATAGCTACAATTGAGAGAACGAATACGGAAAATATTCCCCTCGAAAGAATCCTTCAAAAGTGTAAGGACAGCGACTTAATTCTTGTTGAAGGATTCCGCGATCTCGTTTCCAAGAATGATGAAATCGCAAAGATACTCGTAGTAACCTCCGCAGAGGAAGCGGCGAAAGACCTGAAGACTTTTCACCCTGCAATTGCCTTGACAGGAATTGCGCAGCCAAGAATGGCAAGAATGAATATTCCTTTTGTGAACTTACGCGAGAACCCAAAGGAACTGGCAGACCTGATCGAGAAAACTGTTCTCAAATAAACATCTTCAGATCATTTATGCGGTCAGCCTGTGAAGGAATAATGCTTCCTACCCGATGATGAACGAGTTCCAATCGCAAGATTTATCCGAGCAACAAAGAGCTGTCTGAGTGGGACGCCCAAGCGTCAGAATAGGCGAGGAATCAATTCATGGAAACATTGACTATGGTGATCAGCAGTTCTCCATATGGTGATGAGAGAATCTGGAATGCTTTGAGATTGGGAGAAGCGTTGTCGTGTTCAAGCGCCGGAATCAAGATCAACATTTTCTTGATCGGAGATGCCGTGAACGCCGCCAAGAAGGGCCAGAAACCAGCGAAAGGTTTCTACAACATAGAAAAAATGCTCAGTGATCTAGTGAAGGTGGGCGTGTGCATCAATGTCTGCCACACGAGCATGAATCTGAGGGGGTTAACGGAGGAAGACTTGGTCAAGGGCGTTGAAATGGGCACAATAACTGGGCTTTCCAAGTGGGTGGAGAGAAGCAAGAAAGTCCTGTCCTTCTGAGAAACTCTGACTTGTTGCGTTCGATGAAGCGCAAAACGAGTTGTGTTGTGCTGGCATATGGGGTTTGGAGAGATTATCTGAGGGGGAGATGGGAGAAAGGAGATAGATGAAAAACTTTACGGTAATTCTCCAAACCTATCCATCCAGCTTTTCAACACACTCTTGCGCCGTCACCACTTTCTAAAGAGCTTTGAAGGCTTCAAACCATCTGTTGTACATGCCGAGCATATCAACGGAGACACTCGGCTTTCGTTCCTCAAGAATCGTCGTGAAATCATTCATCGTCAACACCCTCGGCTTTGCCAACTTGTCGGCTGCTTGTCCTGATTCAAAGAATTCTCCAATAAGACTCAGCTGAGCCGATTGATTAACGTCTCTTATGTCGCTTCCCGAGAATCCTTCGGAAAGCCTCGCCAATTCGTGAAGGTCAACGTCAGGACCCAGTTGCAGGTTAGTCACATATAGCTTGAACATCATCAACCTTGTGTGATGGTCAGGAAGGGGAACAAGTATCCTCTTCTGGAACCTTCGAATGAAAGCCCAGTCCAAGTCCCAAGGTTTGTTTGTGGCGCCGATAACGTACACGTGAAGATTCTTGCCTTTGTCCACTATGCCGTCCATCTCTTTCAGGAATTGGTTTCGTACACGAATTTCCCCGCCGACTTCGTTTGTGTGTTTGCCCATCAGAGAATCCAGCTCATCCACGAAAACTATCGCTGCTTTTCCTTCTTGCGCTGACTTCCGAACATTTCCAAACAGTCGTGCAACGTTCTGTTCAGCTTCGCCCAGCCACTTGGACATTACCGATGCTGCGTCTATTGACACGAAGGTAGCATCAATCTCAGTGGCCACGGCGGCGGCCAACAACGTCTTTCCACAGCCAGGTGGTCCGAAAAGGAGGATTCCTCTGGGCCAGCCAAGCGGGAAAAGATCTGGGCGTTGTACGGGATAGATTATTGCTTCCTTGACCGCCTTCTTCGCGGGGTCAAGACCTACAACTTCATCCCATTTTACGTTGGGTTTCTCTGCTAATATAAGTTCTTCGTAGCTTGACTTGCCACCTTGAGTAGTCCTTGGTTCGCCTTCGCATTCTGCGTGCGCGCCCCCATTGTTCTCTTCTGCCGCATGGGCCATTTCACGTGCGCCCACAGCGCCTTGTATCGCCTTTATCCGCTCTTGGTAGGCGATAGCCCTTTGCACGTAGACTTTGTTCAGACTGTATTCAGGGTAAAGCTGGACAAGCTGAAGGAGGCTCTCTATGGATTTTTGGTACATGGTAATGGCCATGCCCTTTGAACCCTGCTTGTCCAAACGCACTGCTTCCAAAGCGTAGTTGGTCGCATTTTTCTCAAGTTCTTGTGAAGCACTCATAACCTCTAATCTCCTAATTCTATCTTAATCTTGCCTTTAGACCCTAGACTATGAAGGGCCTTCTCTATCTCCTCATTCGAGGTTTCCAAATCGACTGAACAACGTGTCAAATCGATTTGTCCGTTACTCTTCTTAACGTAATCTAGAAGGGTATCTTCGAGTTTGGAATTCTCCACGGTTAAGGAGATTTCCTTGATCTCGGATTTCTTATAAGAAAAAAGGGTTTGAGAAGAATCTCCTTGAGATTCTTCAACAGACTTTTGACCGGTGGTCTTCGTCATTTCCGAAGAGATTGCGATCATTTCTTTGATTGTGGTGTGCTCAGGTTCAGTAACCTTTGAGGCGGCAGGGGGTTCAGGAAGATTTTCAGCAACTTTCTGTTCAAGATATCGTGAGACTTCTGTGAGGATTTCTTGGCCGCCAGTGGTCTTGAAGTTGATTGGGATTGTTGATTCATCAGCTGTTATCTTGGTTGAGTACAGAGTTTCGCTTATGGTATCGTTGACCTTGCACAGTTCAGAGGAAACGTCTGGCAGAACTGATAGCAGTTCTTGTGATACTCCCTGGAGAAGTCTTAGAGCGGGTTTGAGATCAACTACTACGTCGCTCAGTTCCCTTATGGTTTCAAGCCTTAGAACTACACGCTCTATAGCGAGTTCGACGTTGTAAAGAAATTGAAGGAGTTTTCTGACTTCTGCTATCTCGTTTGCACAAATGGACGCGCGGTCTCTGTTCTTGCTCTTGATCGCGTTGACGCATGTTTGGAACAGAACTTTGTCCCTTTCTCTAAGCCTGTGAGATGCTAGTCCGAGTTTGCCTTGTTGAATTTTCAAGACATGAATCGAGTTGTTGACTGTTTCACGAAACGGTGGAGGGTGAGAACGAATAAATCCTTTGATATGCTTTCCCTCCGCCTGCCATTCAGTTTTGCTGTTCTATACGCCGGCTTTTCCGATTTCTTTCACATAGACAACTACGGGGGGCTCTGGAAGGCCTGGAGAAGATGAAAACGAACTTGAAGTCCTTGGTGCCTCTGGCAATTTTGTTTTGGTGGAGTCACCTAGTAGAACGTTCGAAATCTTGCTTCTTGTCAGTTCCAAGTCGGTTTTCTCTATGTGTGTTCGTTTGAGGTTGGCTTGGATCATCGCAAAAGCGGTTTCGTACGTCGGGTTGTCCAGTTTTCCGATGTCGTGTTCGATTTCAAGGTTAACGAAAGCATAGTTCAAGCCTTTTATTCCGTCGGTAGACGCTGCTATTTCGTCGTCAATCTCTTCCAATAGCGCTTGAGCTTCAGTCTTCAGTTGCGTGAGTAGGCCGTCGAAGTTGGTGTGAAGTTCAGAGTACATCTCTTTCGAGATTTTCTTCTTCTCGGTCAAATCTCTGAGAGCCTGGTCTTTGCGCCAAATAAGTGGAATTTGGTCACATAGAATGTCCGCCTGAGCTTTGATGTTAGAGATCAGAGTTATGTCTGCGCCATTTATCTTAAGGTGATCAGTGGAGTGTTTCGAGAAAGTTCCATCCCCGAATTCGATATATACCGAGTCGAATTTTCCGCTCGGCGTCACTGCGAAAGAAGCGATTTTCCCTATTCCACATCCGTACTCGTCTTTGACTGGTTTTCCAACGGAAAGAAAAAGACTGGGGTTTTGTGACATGATTTTCACCCCTCAGTCTACGAAGTCTCTGTCGAGGATTTCTCGCCTACTGGTGTTGGAAGTCCTGGGATGCCTGGTGGCAAATCTGGAAACTTTTCTTTGATCCTTTGTTCTGCGACTGTTGATGCCTCTGTAAGAATTTTGGTAGCGTCTTCGTTTACCGCGTTGAAGTTCAGTGACATTCCTGTTTCGGTTCCGGCTTCCATCATTATGCCGCTTAGTAAATTGCCGATTTCGCCAAGTTCGCTTTCTGCCTCCGGGAAAACGCTGACCAACCCTGTTCTCACTGATCTCAATACGCCTACTGCTGGACCGAGTGTGGACACTACGTCGCCAAGTTCTGACACAGTTCGTAATCTTAGCACGATTTGTTCGAGTGCAAGCCTTGCGTTTGTAATCAGTCTTTCCATCTTGCGGATTTCTGCTAATTCGTTGGCAAAGACGTTTGCGCGTGCAGTGTCGTGTTTGGTGTATGCATCAACGATTCTTGCAAAGATTGTTCTGTCTCTCTGTGAGAATTTCTCGCCCGCCTGGTCGAGCTTGTTGACTTGCAGTTCAATGCGTCTAACGGCTACGTCTAGGCGTGGCTTCAGAGGACCTGGTGGTCTTACTGCATCTTGAAGTCTGCGGGTTAGCGGTGCTTCTTCCCTTTTTGTTTCCCATTTCTTGCTAAACCTTTCTGACAAATTTAACTACCTCCTGAAAAACACTGAGTGCCTAAAACGAAATTATGCATTGTTAACATGACTACAATATGCCCGTATATATGTGGAGCTATACGCCTAATCTAAAGCGGCTTTGGGCTTTAATTTTCCAACTAAAAGCCTACGTTGCCTCTTTTCTCGAGAATAGACAAAAAAATGTGAGTTAGACTAAAAAGCGGCAAAATTCAATTGCTATCCAAAAGGTGAATTGAATGGGCGAAAGGTTAAAGATGTTCGTCTTCGTCGCGATCTTAGGTTTCGTCGCAGGAGTAGTCGCAGACCTCAGTGCAACCTATGTGATTCCAGCACTCGCAACCGTTTTGCCGGCGTTCCTCAATGCAAGGTACATGTTATCAGGATTTGCAGGAGCCTGTCTGACACTCGTTCTGGTCAGCGTTTGGGCCTACGTCACTGGACATCCTGAACGATAGCCTTCTCCCCTCCCCTTTCTTTATTCTCAAAACACCCACATCCACTTTTTGTCCCCCCATCTTGTCGATTCTCTTAGACACATATTCGCAGAACGACGGGAAATTCTTAATAATCCATCTTTGAAGTCTATCGGACATGGATTTGCTCCCGCTTCTCTCTTCCTTCGGAATTGTTGCGTTGGCAGAACTTGGAGACAAGACACAGCTCACCGTCGTCTGTTTGAGCGCAAACAGGAAGTCAAAGTCAGTTTTTATAGGAGCAATTCTGGCGTTTGCACTCGTGGACGGAGTGAGCACCTTGATAGGGGGCAGCATTGCAGCGATCATGCCGGCACAGTGGATCGGAATAGGAGCCGGCGTTGCATTCTTGATTTTCGGAGTGTACTCATTATTGTCAAAGTCGGAAGAAGTCGAAGTGAATGAAAGTTCTCTGAGTCTGGCCCACAGTTTCTCACTAATAGCTTTAATGGAGCTGGGAGACAAGACTCAGCTATCTGCTGTGGCATTAGCGGCAGAGTATGATGCACCGCTAATGGTCTTCATCGGAGTGATGCTCGCACTTGCGTTGTTAACTGGAATCGGAATCGCAGTTGGAACTTTGATCTCAAGGCATATTCCTATGAGATACGTGAAAATTGGTTCGGGTCTCGTTTTCATAGCCTTTGGTATCCTCTTCTTATGGACCACGGCAACCGGAAGTAGGCTGATTTAACCGCATTATACCGAAACGAATTGAATCTTTATTGGACTCAGTAGCGGAAAAAGAGGTCATTCGCCGAAGCGTTCCCGTACCTCGATATCTTCATAGTCCATGTTCAAGAGTATCGGCAAAGGATTTCAGTTTTTTGGTCCAGATAGCACGTTAGGAAAACAAGTACATCTTAGTGCGCGCAAAGACTATTGTAACAATTGGCGTTCCTCTCAACATTGCCAGAAGTGCTTCGAAATTACTTTTTGTAACGCGCGCTCAATGTACTTCTGAATTTCGGCCCAATGAACGTACTCTGGCGGGCGAATGATTAAACGTCGAATTTTGCCTTCAGGGGTTATCGAATGAATGTTTTCCGAGAAATGTGCTAATGAAATAGGTCATGATAGGAGCAGCTACCAGAAGAGAAATGCTTCGCAAAGCACCAGCCGACCATATCAAAGTGTTGCCTTGTGTCGACGTCATCTCGGCAAAGAAGTATTGAACATATACCGATGAAATTGATGCCACTGCCGGAGCCACGGCAAAAATCGTTGCATGGACGATATTTCTTCTCAAGTTTCTTGTAAAGTAGTGTCTATCATAGAAAATGAATAGGAGAACCCCAAGAATCATTCCCAACAGGCCAACGAAATTTGAAACGAACACTTGCTCTATCGAGACGCCTGATTGACCGATACTTTCCACCGACAAGGTTATGTCAGCGCTCAAGGGAGCTATCAGAGTGATACCAAAGATAAGGAAAAGAAAGATGGCTTCTCCAAATAGTTTCTCAAGTTCCCCGTGAACAGCTTTGCTTGTCTTGTCCTTTTCCATCTCAACCTTACGAAAAAGCGTCATGCTTGCCCGTCCCACTTCGGAAAGGGAGTATTTTCCTCTTCTCGACTGTTCGATCAAAGTTGCTAGTTCTTTCAAATGATAGCTTATCAGACCAGTGTCACTAAGTCCCAAAGCATTCTGAATTTCCGTAAATGAAACTTCGCCCCTATCTTCTAACAGAAGCAGAATCTGTCGGCGAATGGGATGCTTCAACGCCGCAAATATCTCATCGTAATCATCTGATTCTGCCAAGATAGCACCACATCTCCTCTATGGCAGAAGAAGGAAAAAACGTTTTCATGAAGAAAAGTTGGAAAACCTGTTTTCATGTGTTCTTTGGTATAGCTACACCTGAGTGTTGAGGAAAACTGACCAAGAATCTTTCCAAACGCCGTTTGGTTGGTTGGGGTAAAGTTTTATCTAATGCCAAAAACCCAATTACTTATTGTCTCTACCTCTATCTCTTGCTTTCTCCTTTCACATTACACACACTCTCACACGCGCAAATGCTGTTCCAGCCTAAGAATACATAAAGAATTGGCATCGATCGATCGCGCCGGTGACATTTTTGTTTCATTTGTGGCTCTTTTCTCGTGACACCTTCATTCCATTTTGTCATGACCAATTCTTGATAATTGTTTTAGTCAAATACCCTTAAATCGAGTCTTAACGACTTGTTCTAACGTGGAACGGTCGGGTCGATGAGTGTCGATTTTGAATCTCTGAGTGACGTTCTCAAGCATCCGATCAGAAGAAAAATCATTTTGGCGCTTTCTGAAAGGAAGAGCGTGTCTTACGTTGATCTGATGAACCTTGTTGAGGTCGTGAATACTGGAAAATTCAATTATCATCTCAAGATTCTGGCCGATTTGATCGAGAAGGATGAAAACGGCAAGTATAGTCTATCGGAAAAGGGTCAACTGGCTACGCAGTTTCTTCAAAAGTTCCATGGAAAGGAAAGCGAGCAGGCACCTCTGCGGATGGCCGACGCAGTTCTCATAGGCTTTGCAGGTTGCGTCCTCACAGTCGTCAATCCTGGTTTCTGGGGTGCTTTTTTTGTCGCACTGATGAGGATTGAGATTCCGTCATCCTTCTTCGTGGTTCTTGGCTTGCTGGATTTCGGATTTGCCTTGTTACTTCCTGGCGGCGTGATGTGGCTGCTGGCCATTAGGCGTGCACGCTCTCACGATGCCTATGACTTGTTCAAACCGCCTCTCGTGACGTTCATCCTGCTGCTCCTACTGACAATCGTCATGTTTCTCCTGAACATAGGCTTGACAGTCACGAGTCACCAGCCCGTTGACGGTTGTGCCTTCAGGGAACCCCAACCAGATCTGTTTCTACCCAATCAATGATGCAAACCAGCCTATCGACAATCTTGCTGCTTGGATCGGTATTGTCTTTTCTCGGCGTGGCAATTGCTGAACTCGGAAGCAGAATAAGGAATAGGATTAATGTTCTAAAAAACCCGCGCGCTCTAAACAGCGATCGGTCAAAAACCACTCATTGTATATCTGGTCAGTCACTCAACAACTCAAACTTTCACCCTATCGGTGATAATAAGTTAACACAAAAAGCGCGAAGAGCAACTATAAAAGAAAGAGCGGTGAAGGTTAGACCAGTCGGTCGTTCAAATTGATAGAAGAAGGTTAAAGAAGGAAAAAGCATGTGTGGCATATTCGGTTTCTCCTTCGAAAAATCTATATCAACCGAGAGAGTTTTCAGACTTCTCCAGAAACTGGAAGCGCATCAACTTCCTGAAGAAAAGTCTCCTCTTGGAGGCTTCGGCGCAGGCGTGGCCATCCTACTGGATGATGGCACCGTTCTTGTCGAAAAAGTCGGAAAAATCGGTAAATCTCCTGCAGGGCTCTTGCCCGAAATCGTCAAGGTCAAGAAAGCAAAGGTTTTGCTTGGTCATGTGAGGATGCCGAGCCCCGAATTCATGCGCACAGCCAACCTCAAAGAAACGGCACAGCCGTATGTGGTTGAACGAGACCCAAACTTGACGGTGGCTTCCGTTCATAACGGAAAGATGGAGAATTACACAGAAGTCAGAAGTAAACTGGGCAAAGAACACGTTTTCGAATCTGAAAAATCCGAGCTCATCGACTCTGAAGTCATTCCACACTATTTCGAAGAGATTCTCAGCGAAAAAGAAGACGTAAGCCAAGCTGTTTACGAGTACTTCTGTGCGCTGAAGGGATCAAATGCTGTAGCACTTCTGCAAGTTGGAGAGGAGAACTCGTTCATCCATCTGTTTCACAAAGGACTCACAAGGGGATTGAGTGTCTGGACAAACAACCGGAATGAATTAGTCTTCTGTTCACGAAGAGCACCGCTGGTTGAAGAGTTCGGCACTTTACTCGCACGACGCCGCTTCAGAGAAAAAGTTTTCATAGGCTATCATGAGGACATCGGCCTCATTCTTTCTCATCAGCTGCCATCGAAGTAAAAGAATCGCGCGCGCAAAATGTTTCAGGAAACTGAAGAAATCCAATTGTTAGAGAAAACCTTGAGATATGATTTTATCTAGTGAATCTTACTTGCCTTTTTCTTCTACTCGCTTTCTAGCTGCGCTACTGTTTATTGAGGCTAATGCTCCCAAATCTCCTATGCTTGCATACTTCAACGTCTCTAACGGCAATGCCATAATTATTGTGTTTGCGGCTTCTTTGCTTGCTTCACTTACTGTCGCTAAGATTCTTAGTTGCATTGCATTCGGGTCTTTCATGTTCTCAGCTGCTTGTTTAAGAATTTCTGATGCCTTTAGTTCTGCGTTAGCTTTAATCACAACTGCCTGTGCTTCTCTTTCTGCTTCAGCTTGAACGGCAAAGGCTCTTTTCATGTCTTCCGGCAAAGCAATATCTTGAATCTCTGCTTTAGCAATATCAATGCCCCAACCTTTCGACAAAGTGTCGACTTTATTTTCTAAGGCTTGGACAACATCAGCTTGACTTGCAAGAAGTTCATTCAAAGTGTATTTGCCGATGATTTCACGCATTGACGTTTGAGAATACTTCATTACTGCATCCTTGTAATCTTCAATCTCCAATATCACTTTTGTCGGGTCTTCAACTTTTGTGAAGATTACTGCGTCTATTGAAACTGAGATGTTGTCTTTAGTTATGGCTGATTGACCTTTCAATGTGATGCTTTGCATTCGCATGTCAACAACATAAAGTGAATCGATGAACGGTATTTTGAAATGTAACCCTGCTTTTTCTTCGATTCTCACTATTCTCCCCAAACGTATCAATGCAACTTTCTCCCACTGCTTAACTATGAAATAGCACATTTTCTTCACCTCTTTCTATTTTCATTCTTAGTCTAACGGAGTATTTATTATTGGTTGAATAACGCACGAACTTTTCCGCAACGTCTAATGTTGGTTGGTTGGAT
>CAVTZU010000025.1:0-21632 GCA_963739305.1 Candidatus Bathyarchaeota archaeon
TAAAACCCAAAGAGATCCAGACTCCTACCGTCCCACACCGAAAGCACGCACAATACAACACGCAAAAATCATATGTCCGAACTCTTCAACAGGAAGACATGCAAAACAATCGGTCAAATATGTTTTGCGACATGAAATCTAGTTGATAGTCGTTCCAGCTTGTCTTCTTCCGCCAGTCGCTTTCATGAAGCTATATGTTTTTTGTCCTTTTCGCAACAGCGTGAATAACTCTGTCTTAGTCAACCTCAACACGATCTCGTTCTCTTTCAGGTGATGGTCACTAAAAGACAGGATTCCATCTGACTTCAACACACGATGCAGTTCTTCTAGTACAGCATCGGGGTCTGTCAAGTCATGAAAGACATCATATAACAAAACCCTGTCCATGCTATTGCCTGGTAGTCCAGTCTTGCGGTCCGAAAGAATTGTCTCCACATTCGTCAGCTGTTTCTTTGCAACGATTTTCTTAACCATCTCGATGGCAAGAGGCTGAATATCCAAAGCATAAACCTTCCCTGACTTTCCAACCAACTTGGCGACAGCTTTTATGTAGCTTCCCGACCCACAACCATAATCCAGAACACGAAACCCTTCTTTTATGTCTACTTCCGTCACTATGTCCGTGCGTGGTCTGAAGAAATCCCGAATCTTGAATGTGAAAGCCATAGTTTTGAAACCGAAATTTGACATTTAGCAGTCCTCGACTATTCTGCTAGATCCTTCCGGTTTAGCTATAACTTTTCTGCCAAACTAGAAGTCCCAGAAACTTTTCTTTCTGTTCTTCCGTGTATCCTTTCGCTTCTCTCTCCAAGTGCCAGATTTCGCGCGCCACGCTTAAAGCCAAAGCGCGCGGCTTTTTGCGTTTGATCCATTTCGCCAGCAAAAATGGGAGAACTAGAGTAACCCCCAGCGCGGTCAGTAGTATTGGCAGAAAGCGTCGGGCAAGCATTGTCAAGTCTTGGCTTTCGAATGCGAAGGGCACGACTGTGCTATTATCGATGCTTGGAAAATCCCATAACACTTTTCCAGAAGCCAACGTATTGTTGTTGCAGGAAAAGATGATTTCGTAGGGGTTTTGCAGAGGATGCTTATAATATTGTGCATCTACGCCGGGATAGGTTGCACCTCCCCACATTAAGTCGTGGTCAAGGTAGGAGTGGTCGCCTTGAATTGACCAGGCTTTATCCACTAGTGCCCAGCCCGTTTGTCTGAGCATCCTGGGTTCTTTCAAGTCGACGTGCCAATGAGAATCGGTCATGGGCTGATTGCTTATAATACCGAACTGAAAGTAGTTGATGTATCGGCTGAATGGAAACGGATCGATGACCACGTTTCCAGCGTAGAACTTCGTTATTATGTTCTGGCAGTTGGGCATGCTGGTCACGTTCACTGAGGTGAGTGCCTCCGTTCTTCCAGAAAAGGAGAGTGAATAGTCCACGAAGCCTTTGCTGTTCCAGTTCTGGAGCAAAGTGATCGGCGTTGATGCGCTGATCCCTGAGATTTGCCAAGTGTAGCTGTAGACGAGAGAGGACATTGGGTATTGGAGTGGAGGCGTCTCTTCCTCTGTTTGATGAAGCCCAAAATCCACGAAAAGCCTGCCTGAGGCGTCGAGCACGAGCATCATGTAAAAACCATAATCCACGTTTCGAAAAATATGATCTTGACCTTGGACGAACATCCCGCCACCGAGCCAACAACCAGGTGGGAAAAGCTCTGGCTGGGTTGAGGGGAAGCTGACGGTTATCTCGGTGGCATTGACCGTTTCCCGAAGGCTCAGGTCATCAGCTATCACATGAAAACCCGCAGCGTAAGGTAGATTGGAATTAAGCGCGGCTACGTGGTGTTCGGTGGTGGGCGCTATTTGGAACAAATTGGAGCCCTTTGCTGGGGAAATAGGCAACGCGCATGAAATGAGATAGCAAGAAGGGCAGAGTGAAGCCGCACAGTTTCAGCAACGCGACCCCTACACGGAGAATTCAAAGTCGCTTTCTATAAGACTTGCGCAAATCTTAACTTCAAATGGAACTGACTTGTTTCCATGATTTCACTGCGTCTGAGACGCGGCAAACATATGTCATTTAGGATAGTCGACGACGGGCTTCATGGAGACAGGTCTGATTCTGAAAGAAGAATTGCGAACGTGACAGTTGCGGAAACGATGATGATTGTGGCGACGTTGGGTTCACTAATTGTCTTCATTCTTTCAGTGGTAGCCCTGCAGGGCATCTATGGATGGTATCCTTCATTCGTCGCTCAGCAATGGTTTATTTACGATCAGTTTTTCGCAGTTTTTTCCTTCTTGGGAATGGTGTTTGGAGCTTTCGCAACTTCTTTTTTGCTCTCCAAGAAAAGCTGTTGGGCAGTGGTGGCGTCTGGGACAGCTTGCACCGTTTCAGGCGCGGGTGTTTTTGTCGTCTCGTTGATCCAGCCTTTGGCACTTTTATGGCAGGCTATAACCTATTATTTTCTACCACTATTCATAGCTCCATTGATTGGAACTCTCATAATCTACGTGAGAAAAGACGAAAAGAACGAAATTTGAACAGAGTTGATGTGCCTAATCCAAGTGTCCCGCGGCGTCGAATCTATCAATCGCAGTGGACCCTGCCTTTAGCACGCGTTTATCGCACGCTTTCTTTTGTAGACTACAACTGTCAGTAGAGTTGCAAATACGATCAATAGCAAGATAAGAGTTGATGGAAACTCTGGACCAAAAGCCCTCAGTCTTATAGTCACATTTTTGTTTTCGTTCATCGTTACCGTTGTCTGGTTGAGATGGCCATCCTTCGCTGCTATGACAACGTGGTTTTCCACATTGTGCATTCCAGAAGCATTGATTATCTTTTCTGCCAGTACCAGCCTGGTCTGGCCACCTGAGTCGGTGACGGTGTATAGCCATATTTTGTTTTCGTCAGTGTATGTGATGTTTGAGTAAGGAACCATTTGACCGATGCTGTCTTCTACTTGAATGTCGAGCCACCAGCCTACAAATACCCGAGACTCATCGTACGCGACGCAATTGCTGTAGTTGCAGCTGATTAATCCGGTTGATGACTCGTTGTGCGTGAAAACCGAGTCTACTGTGGACCATTGTATGTCTTGCCCCGAAGAGTCAAAGGTTTGAGCCTGGGCTATTGAGCACTCGCCTATTAGCACTAAGCTTGAACCATAACTGTTGGATTGGGTAATGTTGCTGTAATTGATATCAGCTAGGCCGTAGATGTTCAATATATCTATAGAAGAGCCATCAATAGTAGTGTAGTTGGCCTTCGTCATTGAGTCCAAGCCGTGAACAGTCACATTCTGAAAAGAACCAGATGAAGAATCGTGGAGTAATATCCAAGCCATAGGCTGGTGTTTGTGCTGTAAAATTGGAGTCGTGAACAGAGATCGAACTGTTTTGGTAAGCATGAATTGAGTATTTGTAGGTTGAGTTTATGATTGTGTTGTCAACCTCTAATGTTGGTCGCCCGCCAGATGAATTTGTTAGAACAATGTCATGCTCAAAATCCCAGTGTTGCACGATATTTACGATGGCATTTCTAAGAATCAGAGTGGCATTCTGCGTAACAATTACGTTTCCATCAATGTCAAATTGCCCCTCAATAATTGTAACATTGTTACCAGCTAGATTCAAGTCTCCTGAAAGAACCCCCTTAAAGGTCTGAGGAGCAAAATTGTTTCGTCCCAGCACACGTGCAGATGCTAAACACAAAGCCAAGGTCAATAGAACCAATCCCAACCTTTTCATGAAATGCCCCCTTGCTTAGAGTTTTCGTTGTGACTAGATATGCTTTTTGTAGGATAATTAAGCGTGTACTTGAAAAGAGAAAGGGGGGAATTATGCGGGAGATGGCGCCAACTTTTTCGCTTCTGATTAAAACCTTCCTGTCTAACGATGCACGGCTACTGTTGAATCAGTATCATTTGTAAAGATTCAAGATTGGTGGATAGGATATTCTCGACAGAACCGTAAAGCTTATATAGCTAAAGATGGGAGTTGGATAGCTACGCGGAACCGAACGTTCTCCTTTCTGAAAATCGTGAAGAATCACGACGGTTCTACGAAAAAAGTTTGAGGCGAGATAGGTTGAGTAAAAAAGAAAGCGGTGTTCGCCAACGCTTAATCGACAAGTGTCCCGAGTGTGGTAGTTCTAACCTTGTTCATGATTATGATACCGGCGAAACTGTTTGTGGCGATTGTGGACTCGTCTTATACGAGCAAATGATGGACAAAGGACCAGAGTGGCGTGCTTTTACGCAGGAAGAGAAGGCGTCAAGAAGCCGCGTTGGAGTGCCAACGTCGTATTCAGTCCACGACAAAGGGTTATCAACCGCCATCAGCCAAGTTGATCGAGATGCTTTCGGCAGAAAGCTTCCGTTATCCACCCGCCTGCAGATGTGGCGTCTGAGGAAATGGCAGATACGATCCCGAGTTCACTCTTCAATAGACAGAAACCTTGCCCAAGCAATGGCTGAACTCGACAGATTATCTGACAAAGTCTACATTCCACCACCGATAAAAGAAAAGGCAGCAGTGACCTATCGCAAGGCGCTGGACAAGGGCCTAGTCAGAGGCAGATCAATAGCAGCCATCGCAGCAGCCGCACTTTACGCGGCATGCCGTGGAACTGGAACACCAAGAACCCTTCGAGAGATCGCAGAAGCAAGCCTAGTTGATAAGAAGGACGTTGCCCGATGCTACAGACTCTTGCTCCGAGAACTCGAGGTCCACATGCCCATAGCCGACCCGTTAACGTACGTTTCAAAGATCGCAGAAAGAACAGGAATTTCAGGGAAAACACAAGGAATCGCCATAGGAATCCTGAGAGAAGCCAGGAGAAGGAGGGCTGCAGCCGGAAAAGATCCTATGGGTCTGGCAGCTGCATCACTGTACATTGCGTGTTTGAAGAATAACGAGAAGAAGACGCAGAAAGACATAGCTGAAGCGGCAGGCGTAACCGAAGTCACGGTGCGAAACCGGTATAAAACGTTGAAAAAACAGTTGAATCTTGAACTACCCGACTGACCGACTTTTTTTGGGTCAGTTACTCTTTCTCTTTTTCGAGCTCCATGACCAATGGACCTGAGTATTTGCAGTCATGGCAAACGTACTGCTTCGTAACCAGAAAAATATCATTACGAAAAGAGGTGTGAATTGCCGCGCTCCCACATCGAGGACAGTATATCTTTGAAGGCTGCCGACGCTTTGTGGTCTTTAAAACTTCACGTATGTCACGCATGAATCCCATGTTGGCTTGCACCTTTAACGCCGTGGTTACTGCAGTTCTATGTTCTCGTCTGGATATCCAAGTTTAACCAAGAACTGTCGGACCCTATCGCGATGGTCGCCCTGAAGCATGATTTGACCATTCTTCGCGGTTCCGCCGCACGCACAATAGCCTTTCAAGTTCTTGGCAATTTCCGCAATGTTGCTGTTCTTCTCGTCCAAGCCATCGACTATGGTCGATGGTTTTCCAAATTTCCTTGTTTCAAGGCGTATGCGGATACGTTGTTGCTCTTTCTCGATTTCACCACAAGCACATAAGTCCTTCGGTAGCCCGCACGTGGAACAAATTTCAGCCATTTCGCTCAAACGTACAATCGCACTTTGGGTATATAAAACTTTCAAATCATAACTCTATAATCAAATTCCATTTTCCGGGCCATCTAAGCAACCAAAGCCTAACGTAAACCCACCGCAAAGGTGAATTGTGGAAACGAATAGCGCCGACTCGATGTTTCTCGAATTGCTCTCGGACTAGAGGTAGACTTAAATGCCATCATTGAAAGCATAACTTCTGATCGACCATAGAAGGTGTATTTGTGCAGAACCGTCCAGCGATAGTTGGTGCTGGAAGAACACGATTCGGAGAACACTACGAGAAACAGCCTGAGAAGCTAATTGAGGAAGCTTGGCTTAAAGCATCGACCGAAGCCAACATAGAGCGCAAAGACCTTGAAGCTTGTTATCTCTCGGATTATTTTCTCCCAATAACGAACAAGCTTGGTCTTGAGGAAGGTTTCCTTTCAGAACTCACTGGAATTCACACTCCGATGGAAGTCACCCGCTCATTTGGATCCGCGCTTTCAAACGCCTGCAACGCCATTCAAGCCGGAAAGTTCGACATGGTCCTGGTGGGCGGAATAGAAAAGATGACCGACCGCTGGGACAAGATACGAGACGACCTCATGCTTCTCGAAGATCCATGGAGCTACTACGCCGGATGCACTCCAGAAGCAAATCATGAGCTGATGCTAAGAGCCTACATAAAGAAGTACGGTTTAAAAGGTGAAAACCTCAAGACCCTTCACATCGCCTTGGCCCAGATTGCGGTCAAGAACCATTTCCACGCCTCCAAGAACGAATATGCTCAGTACCAAAGAAAAATAACCGTGGAGCAAGTGCTAAACGCCAGAAAAGAAGCCCACAAGCCCTTAGGGCTCTACGACTACGCCCCGATCTCCGATGGCGCAGCCATACTCGTGCTCACTAAAGAAGAAGTCGCAAAGAAGTACACTGAAAAACCAGTTTACGTTCTCGGCTCGGGTTCATCAACGGACTACCTGACCTACCCGGCGAGAGAAGACATGACTCACTTCCTAGTAACTCGAAACTCGATCAAAAACGCTCTAAAGATGGCCCGAAAAAGCCTGTGGGATATTCAAGTCGCAGAAGTTTATGACCAATCAACAGTCATGGAGATGATCTCGCTCGAGGACATGGGCTTCTGCGAACCCGGGACAGCTTGGAAAAGCGTATACGAAAGTTGCAGAGACTACAAAGGCTACTACGAGTTCGACGACCATCGACTCTTCGTCAACATGAGCGGCGGCTTGAAAGCCGACGGCAACCCCTTGGGAGCCAGAGGAGGCGCCGAGGTTTTTGAAATTGTCAAGCAATTGAGAGGCGAAGCCGACGAACGCCAAGTCAAATGCGACCGAGACCTGAACTGTGGTTGTGTGCTGGAGCTTGAGGGCTTCGGAACAAAGGGTTACGTGTACATTCTAGGGAGAGACTAGATATGAGCAGTGAACCGATAGAGAGAAGAGTCTCGTACCTCGGTGACAGACTGAGAGGCAACCGCTGCCTCATATGCGGCAAGGAATACTTCGAAATCAGAGACTACTGCGGGAACTGCGGAAGAAAAAGCTACGGAAAAATGGCCGAAACCGACCTGTTCTACGAGAAAGGCACACTTGAGGTGTGCACCCTAGTCAACGAACCCACGAACAAATTCACTAAACTCTGCAATTACGTCTACGGCATCGTGTCATTCCACGACGGAAGGATACGTGTCCCAGGAAGACTCACGGATCGCATGCCAGAATGCAACGAGAACCTTGATTTCTCATCTCTTGAAGGAAGAAGCGTGACGCCGAGGTTTCGAAGACGCTACTCGGTTGATAGAGGAGACGTGATCCCTACAATCTCTCTCACGTTCACGTTCACCGACGAATACTATCCGCACCAGGAGTACAAGTGCTCAAAACCGAAGAAAGAATACGAGTTACCGGGCATAGTGGGCTACGGAGTTTACGCCTCAAGATTCAGGATCAAAGAAGAAAACATCGAACGGTCGGTTCCTTTCATAGATGAAGACTCTATCACAGCCGCAGTAGAAGCCGGAAAACTCGCTCTAATTCACTCTAGAGTTCCCAGTTCACAAGTGGGAAAGATCTACGTCGGTTCCGAATCAAACCCCTACGCTGTTAAGCCCATAGCATCAAAAGCGGCGCAAGTCCTTAGGCTTGGAGAAGAAGACGACGATGTCCAAGGAGTCGACGCCGTCGACACCGAGTTCGCCTGCAAAGCAGCAACCAGCATGTTCAAAGACGCAGTTGCACTCGTCAACTACCCGAAATCGAACATCGAGTACGCCATGGTCACGGGCACCGACAACTCGCAGGCGGCGCCAAGAGGCTGCCCGGGGGGAGAACTGGACCTCTTCGTCGGGTACGGCGCGGCGTCCTTCATATTCGGCAAGTGGGATGTCATCGCAGAGGTGGAAGGATGGTACTCCTGCACTTCTGACACCCCGGACTTCTGGAGGAGGGACGGTGAACCCTATCCGAGTCACGGTGGGAGATACACGGGAGATCCAGCCTACTTCAAACACGTCAGAAAGTCCTCGAAAAAGCTGATGGAAAAACTGAGCTTGAAAAACACGGACATAAGCTACTTTGTTGCGCATCAACCAAACGTGCAGTTTCCCGTGCGAATCGCCAAAGAACTCGGCTTCAAAGAAGAACAGTATCTGCCCATGCTTCAAGTGGCAAAGTTCGGCAACACGTACTCTGGCGCGTCACCAGTCGGTTTGGCTGCCGTGTTAGACATGGCAAAACCGAACGACCGAATCCTAGTTGCCAGTTATGGCTCTGGAGCCGGGAGCGACGCCTACTCATTCATCGTCACAGATCAGATATTGGAAAAACGAGCGAACCAAAAGCTCACCGTTAAGTATCAGGCAGAAAACCCATACATCGTGTATGTTGACTACACAACCTACAGAAGATTGAAGGCTGGGATGTAGAAAACAATTAATAACCCTCTCGCAGATTAAGTGCGGAGTTCAAAAGGTTGCAGATACCCAACATTCTTGAAGTCATATATGCACCTCATAAGGCTCTAAAGAAATTGGCGGAACACCCCACCATCGTGGCTCCTATCCTTGTGTTGTTGATTTACCTCGTTGCCAACGTTGGCTACTTCTACGTGAGCGCAGCAAAGGTAAACCTCGAACAAACGGTGCCTGCGGGTACCATCGATAATGAATGGACACAGAACGTGACGCTGTGGACTTCAAACGTTCAAAACATTTCGTTGAGCGACGACTTCCTCAACGGAACAACTTACCTGCTATCCCAATACTACGGCAACTCAAGCCTAGCCTTCTCAACGGCGAACAACACTGAAGTCTGGATGCAGCTCCAGGGCATAGGTCCAATCAACTGCACTAGCCCTGAAGCGTATGATAAGTTGTCTTTCCGACTTAAGTGGAGCGGGCCTTCGGCGAACCCTGTTAACGTCACGATTCAGCTTTTTTCTGCAAACTCCTCCGGAAGTTTCTACAAGAGCCTCGAACCGGATTTTGCGAGCTCAGTCGGCGGCCAGTGGAACAACGAAACGACACTCCTTGGCGCTGAAGGTTGGTCCGCAACCAGCGGTACCTCCGATTGGAGTAATATCGTAGGCTTGAAGCTGGATTTCACTTGGCAGGAGAGCTCCAACATAACCCTGCAGATCGATGGCGTGTTCTTCCACGGACCGCTTGAATCGTACTTTGACATTTACGGCTCGGGTTATCTGCTCAACGTTGCGCTTTCAAACGTCCTGCAGTTCACCATAACATGGGTGATTCTCTCTGCTCTGGTCTACCTGCTAGCAAAATTCCTCAGGGGACAGCTTGTCTGGAGGATCGTCCTCATTCCGATCGGAGCGGTCCTTATAACATTGTTCGTGCTCGCTGTCGTGAACCTGATCGGGACCGCTTCGGTGCCTAACGTCAACTATTCGTTTGAGCTGCTTTCAGGCTTCAAAGGAGAGCCTGCCACTGATTCTGCTTATAATAGCATAATCAACCAAACTCAAATTGCCAATCTAGTCGGGATGTACGGATGGTACGCTATACAGATCTGGACGGCTATACTCTGTTCAGTCGCCGTACGCGTGCTGGCAGGATTCACTTGGATGAAAAGCATTCTCGTCGGTGCAATGGCTTACTTGATCTGTTTGATAATAACATCACTGTTGAACTTCTGAGCACCGCAGTTTAAGTAACTCGGACGGTTCGCAAAATTTATATTGCTGAAGGACTTTTCTGCAAATAACCAGTCCTAACCGAGGCTCAAGTGTCAACTTTGGCACCATGGGTTTTTGCGTGAATAGGCTGGCTCCGCGAATAGGACGAAAACACAACATGCCAAGGCTACCAGACAAAACCAAGAACGCCCCGCCTAAGCCAAGGAGGTTCGGAAGTCAGAGCAGGTATCGTGCGAGCAGACCATTCCTGCAGACGAGACCAGTCAAGGAAAATCAAGAGATCGACGTCGTAATAGATGACATTGGAAGCCGAGGCGATGGAGTGGCGAAGATAGAAAGCTACTTGATCTTTGTTCCACGCAGCAAAATTGGGGAACGAATCAGAGTTAGAATCAGATCGGTGAGTGAGAAATTCGCCCTCGCGGAAGAAATGGCTTGAGCTGAGAACATGAGTGTGAAAGTCAAAGAACTTCGCGATGGAATGAAACGCGTCAACATAAAGGGCACGGTGACCGAGAAATCTGACCCGCGTGAGGTGACGTCAAGATTCAAAGATCAAACGTATCGTGTCGCCACTGTAGTTATGGCAGACGAAACAGGGACTATCAAACTGACGCTGTGGAACGACCAGATTGAAATGGTGAACGTTAACGACGTAGTAAGGATCGAAAACGGTTATGTCACGAGCTTCAGAGGCGAAATACAGCTGAACGTTGGAAAGTTCGGCACTCTGACTATTGAATAGACCTCTAGAAACCGAGAGGTTATCAAAAACAGAGTGAGAGGTGAGATCATTGGGAGAAAAAAGAGGATTTGGTCCCAGAAGAGGAGAATTCAGGGAACGCGGAAGAGGCGATTTTACGCCGAAGCCGGTTGAGGTGGGAAAGGTGTATGAAGTGGACATTCAGGAAATGAGCCGTCGGGGAGAAGGCATAGCCAGAATAGAAGGATTAGTGATATTTGTGCCGAACGCAAAGCAAGGAGAACACGCAAAAATTAAGGTTACGAAGGTGAGTAG
Source organism: Candidatus Bathyarchaeota archaeon (assembly GCA_963739305.1). Taxonomy (GTDB): domain Archaea; phylum Thermoproteota; class Bathyarchaeia; order Bathyarchaeales; family Bathycorpusculaceae; genus DASPPK01. The sequence continues at coordinate 10,782 of CAVTZU010000025.1, forward strand.
AAGATGCGCCGAGGCTGAAGTCGTCACAGAGACTCAGGGCCAAGAAGAAGAGAAGGAACAGTAAACAAGATAATCCGCCGTTCTTTGCTCAAGTGCCTCGCATGTGGTCATTTTTTCTTGAAGAAGATCCAGTTTTTCCCGCTTTTCAACCTTACAAGCACGTAGGCGCCTTTGAGCTTTTGACCGTTTATTTCGACGATCAACTTGTCTTCCTTCCGATCTACAAGAGCGTAGGTTCCTTTGTCCCAGATCTCCACTTTTCCTGCACCGTACTCTCCTTCAGGGATGGTTCCTTCGAAATTCGCGTAGTCTAGCGGATGATCCTCAACCTGCACGGCAAGTCTCTTGACACCCGGAGCGACGGGAGGTTCTTTTGGGACGGCCCAACTCTTCAGCGTACCGTCCATTTCAAGCCGCAGATCGTAATGAAGATGCGAAGCATAGTGTTTCTGGACCAGATAGATATTTCCAAGGTCAGAGGAGACTTTGCTCTTTGGCTCCGTGGTTTTTTCAAAGTTTCTCTTGTCTTGGTACTCTTTTAGGCTCAAGTCGCCATTTCCCTCTCGACTTCTTTAACGACCTAGGAGGTCTTCAATTCGTCGAAGAACTCTGTCAGATCTGCGTTGGAAAATCCATCGCTATCGGCGATTGGCTGTTTTGCAGGCGGCTTCTCAAGGTAAAATGGTATTCGATGCTCAAACCGTTCTAGGAACGTGGGTTCAAGGCTGTTGCTGTAGAACACTCCGATGGGAATTCTGTCGCCCCATTCTTCAGCCTTCTTGAGAGCTGCCGCCTTCTTTTCGAAGTCCTCACTCTCCCTGCGCACGATGGGGTCGAAACCTGTTTCTTCCAGCTTGTAGAGCCTAGGTTGTGGCCTGCCTGTCGACGGGTCAATTCTGTCTTCTCCACCATACCATTCTTTCGTGTTTATGTCATTGTAAGTTGGACATGGCTGCAATGTGTCAATGAACGCCAAGCCCTTATGCTGAACCGCCTGAATTATCGTGTCCTTCAAGTGCTTCACGTCATAGGCATATGACCTGGCAACGAACGTATAGCCTGACACGATAGCGAGGGCAATAGGGTTCACCGACCCGTTGATGTTGGGTTTCGGAATAGCCTTCGTCTTGAGACCCAGTTTCAATGTCGGAGAGGCTTGGCCTTTCGTCAATCCATAGACACCGTTGTTATGTATGATGTACGTTATGTCCAGGTTTCTTCTTCCTGTATTAACAAAGTGTCCGGCACCTATGCCAAGCCCGTCGCCATCTCCTCCGATGGCAATCACCTCTAAATCAGGGTTAGCCACCTTGATTCCGAGTGCAAACGGGAGAGGCCTGCCGTGAAGCGTGTGAACACCGTTAACCCTGACGTTGTGTGGCTCCTTACCGGAGCAGCCTATGCCTGAAACCAAAACCGTGTTATATGGCTCTAACCCTAATTCTGCAAAGGCCATCTGCAGGGCTGTCATGATGCCGAAGTCTCCGCAGCCAGGGCACCAGTCGGCGAATATGTCGGTCTTGAAGTCGGCTGGTTTAAGAACCATAAGTCAACACCTGTCTTACGTCTTAGTAATTCAATGGTCTTTTTATCTTCTTCTGTTGTCATTGTTGTTTGGTCTCCTTTAGGCTTGGTTTGGTGTTGTATATGAGTTCTGCGAGTTTTTGGTAAAAGATTGCCTTGTCCTTCTTCTGTTGGTTCAATATTTCAACTCATTTTTGGTTGAGTTTCGATTTCTCGGAGTGTGACCACTAGGACTTTGATTACTCCTCTTGGAGTTCTGTACGTTCCTATGTGGTCTAGGGCGATTATCTGTTCACTCGGGTTCTCGGTTCTCAACATATCCATCACACATCCATTCACTTTCGTTGCGTTGACGCGACGAGAAGGCAATACGCATTTCTAAAAGGGAGTCTAGAAGGAAGCTAACGCATAGTTGCAAGATTGGCTTCCGTACGGAATGAGAGACGACTTTTCCTCTTAAATTTCTAATGAGGGAAATGCCTATGCCTTCGAGGAGATCGTTCATGCATCATTCAGTTTAGTCGTGGTTTCACGTTTAGCGATCGGGTGTTTCAGTGCCTGTTCCATTGTATTTTTAGCTCTATTAGTGTTGCATTTCCCGTTTTTCGCGTAGTGAGTGCCTACGATTGACGTGTGTTCGTAGTTTAGCTGTCGTGCGCGCTAATCAGACAGAACTGAGGTTCAAGCTTTTTTCTTTCTTTTCTTGATTGCTGTTAGTGCGAAGGTTAAGAAGGCAAAGAGCAGAAGGTAAATAACAAACTGAAACTCGGGCACCGTGTATGGGTTCATTAACGGATAGTTGTCCATGTTGTCGTTGGGTACCTCGTACGGTGTGTCTCCTATGCCGTCGTGGTTCTTGTCTATGCCTGTGTAGTCGCCCCAGTGGTTTCCTCCTGATGGGTAGCCGTTATCCCAAACGTTGGAAGCTTGCACAGTATATGCTTCTATTTCGTTGTTTACGATGTTGTTGTGGAAGAACGAGTTGTTGTTTGCCTGCATTATTTCAATACCGTAGTAGTTGCCTTCAATAAGGTTCTCGACGATGGTGTTGTTGTCCGAGTAATAGTTGAGGTTGATGCCCATCTCGTACTGAATGCTGCTGCCTGACATGTTTCCGACTATTCGGTTTCCTGAAATTGAGTTAAAAGAGGAATTGAAAAGCTCAAGTTGCGAAAAGAAATTCATCTCAATTTGGTTGCTGGACACGTTGTTGTTGTAGGAATGGTCAATTTTGATGCCAAAGGAGTTGTTGAGTATCTTGTTCGCGATAATCATGTTATGATCTCCCATTACGTGAAGACCGCCATAGCCCCTATTGTTGTTGAGTATCGTGTTCTCGCTTATCGTGCTGAACGATCCACCCAGAATTACTGCGTCGCCCTGTGTCACGTTTGTGATGATGTTATTGGTGAAACTTGACTGGTTAAAATTCCACAAACCAACTCCTGAAGTGCTGTTGTTGAACAAACTGTTCCGGATCGTGCAGTTATTTGCGCCAATGGTCTGCAAAGGAGTTTGCGTTTCTGTGATGGTCGCGTTTTCTATGAGACAATCCTTCACGTTGATGAGTACTATGCCGTCTTTGGTGAGGGCGGGTTCTTGCACCGTCACGTTGTTGCAGTTGATCAGCGCCACGTAGCCCGCGTCGCTTGGGATTTGCCCGTTTTCCCTGTTGATCCAGAAGTACACGGGTTTACCGTCAACTGTGTTCGATTCGTCTATGTCTTCGGTAGTGTTTTGAAGGCTAAGGGGGTCAAACAAAATAATATTTTGTTGGTTGCTTCTTAGACTGATGTTTCGGAGTTTCGTGTAGTTGGCGTTGCCTAGGAAGAGTCCAGCCGTTCCGTTCTGCACCGTTAGATCTTGAATTGTCGCGTTTGACACGTCATAGATACTGAGAACTGAAATATTAGGGATGCCGTTTCCGTCGATAACCGTTGCGTCTTTGTTCTCACCGACAAGCGAGATCGTCTTGTTGACCTCAACGAGTTCATAGTATGTTCCATTTCGAACGTACACAATGTCTCCCGCGTTTGCAGCATTTATCGCTGCTTGTATTGATGAATAGTCGTCTGGAACGGTTATGGTGTTAGGTGCAGCATAGAGTTGGCAGGTTGCGTGATTAAGAGGCATGAAACTGATGATGATCGAGATGAGAATGATCGGGAGGAAAAGTTGCCCTCTCAATGATAATCGAGTAGATAATATTTTTCTGGGCTTTTATCGCTTTCGTCGCGCGCGCTACTGGCGATCATTTTTGCGTGATGTTATCCACGTATTCTCCCAAATGGCGATCGTAATGACTCTTGCTTACGGAACGAATTGCACAGTTCAATTTTTGGAAGACTTTTTCATCTCCGAAATTTCCTTGAACGGGGATTATTCGGTTGTCAAGCTCAGTTGAGACAGAAGCTACCATATTTTGAATGACTTTTTCTGGCTCTGGATTAACCACGATTAAGACACTGCTAGGGACTTTCTCAAGATTCTCGACGATTGCAGTATTCACTGGATCATCCCTGAATGAGTATCCAATTGCGACCAGTTTTTGCCACTTCTGGTTTTTGAAAACACTGTAGTAATTAAAATAAGGACATTTCAGAATCTGTTTCTCTCCAGTTGGATAAATTATCATCTTTTCTGTTATGTTTACAGGAATCTCACGGCCTTGGGGATCATCTGTGGACTTGAAGATGCCATCTTTCTCTCTGAACTCGTATATTGAACCGTGAAGTTTGACTAGCCACTGATCAGATCTACTGTAAGTGGTAAAATCTTGCTGTTTTAACGTGTGATCTCCTTGTACAATTTCAAAACCATCGGCGAAAGGTTGAGCACGCGAGCGCTTTGTCCTGAAATACGATTCAACAACCATGTCATAATTTGTTGTAACGATTGTCTCCCATGTTCTAACTTCAAAGGCTCTTACTTGACCCATCTCGGTTGTCCAGTATCGCGTGTCAAGAACGTCACATTCCCTCAAAACACCGAATAGTCTATCATACGTTGGTTCGATCAATTTTTTCAGTTCAGGTTTCAGTCTGCATTCATTGTACAGAAAGTCTCTAAAAACTTGCCCCAGCTCACTTGATTTGTCTGTACGTTCTATGTCTTTAAGATCCTTGCTTACATAGGCCATTACGGGGTTGCTTGATCTTATTGTCTCTTCTATGTTCGCCAATCCTTCTATTATCGTGAACACGGCTTCAAAATCGGGTTCGACGCCATATCTTTGCAGACTCGACACAATTTTCTGAGCTATGCTGCTGAAACCACGATCTATCATGATTTGGATAAGATCGCTGCTCATTTCCTTCAGAGTTTTTATGCCGAAAATCTTTGATGCTCCAGCACCAAGAAAGATCATAGTGAACAGCAATCAACTAGAATGCTATGCTGTTTAAATCATTTTACATTAGCGCGCACTAGTTGTTGTTTTGAGTTTTGTGGGTTGGAGCACGAGCGTGATGCGAGCGCGACAAGCGTGATGAATATGAAGCTGGATAGAAGTCGATAGAAATTTAGAGGTCTTGACTCTATTTAGATATGATAGATGTGAAGTGGAGGGATATATTTCATGGGTGGCGGTGGCGCGGCTGCTGCTGGTTTGCTCCTCATTCTGCAGGGACAGCTTAGGCGACTCATTGAGGTCGGAGCGGTTTCATATGAGACCCGCAAGAGCGCTAAGGAGATAGGACTCAATGAGAATCAGCTTAGAACATTGGTATCAATGAAGTGGGCACAGGTTTCTGACGATGGAAAGTATTATGCCATAATTAGAGTCAAACGACGCTAGGACATTAGCGCGCGCTCTGTGTTTTTGCGATTGAAAAAAGGGGGTTTGGTTTAATGGCTTTGCGTTGTCGTCTGGAACGTGCGAGTGAGCCGAACGGCTCACGAGCTACCTTGCTCTGGGGCGAATCCTCAAAATCCTGCAATCATCTATTTTTCAGTAGTTTTCGTTTTGATCTGCGTTCGAGCTTCTTTCAAACCGTCGTCATTCAACCAGAATGGCTTATCCCTTCCTTTCTTGGCTTGAGAAGCATCTATAAAATGCTTTCTTCGAAGTGATCTCAAAGCCAACCCAAAATCTCGACCAGGAAGTGGAATTCCATTTGGACCTTTCAGAAGTCTTTTCATGTAAGATACTTCAACTGACTTTTGCTGCATGCCTACTTGAAGCGTGTAGGTGATGAGGAGTATCGCTTCTTCTACGTCCTTCGGTTTCTTTGCCAGAAATGGAACCAAAGTTTCAAATTTCGCATCTTTTCTGAGTTCTATGACTTTCCCAACGAGATCTTTGGAAGTATCGAGATCCCTGACTATTTGATCATATTCTCTTCCTTCGGCGGGTGGCCCTCGCGGTGTTGGCGGATGAGCTTCTTGTTGCTTTTCGGTTGATGGTTCACCAGTAGTTGACCCTTGAACAGGTAGGTTTTTGATGTGATCGAATACCTCCTTGAAGACCTCCTGTACTGAATCACCATAGTATTCGATCTCCTTGTCAGCCCATTTAATTCTGAACCCAGAATGAGCATTTTTCCTTTCTTCAGTCATTTTTTATCAAAATAAGTTACACCGAAAGGCAATTTAAGCATATCACCTTATCGTAGGCTAGACCTGAATTGTCTGAACGCCCTAAGAAGTATCCTGATGAAGATGTAATAGAGAAAATACTTGATCAAGTTCATGACGTCGCTTGGAATAATTTGATTCTGGATAAGGGTCAGGAGAATAAACTCCTTGAAGATCTAAAGTGGGTACTTGACATCTGGAACAAACAGTATTTGGGTCATGATCGGCTGACAGAAATCGTGAGTCAGAACTACCTTTCAGCATTGCCAACTTGTGGAGACAAACCTCGAATCTGTAAAGAACTGGATTTGGTGATTTGTTTCTTTCAGCATTACATCTATGCTTTTGAGGAGTTTATGACTCGTGGATTTCGTGATTCAGTAATTCGATGTGGACTTGTATGCGAAAGACTTGTAAAAAGACTGGCTGTTGCTGATGGGCATCCCGAAGTACTCAATATTTTCAGGTTTGAGGATAGAGCGAACAAAGTCATGAGTCTTCTATCAGGTCGTGTCAATGACATTCAATTTCTGATAAGTCGAATGAAATACATCTATTCCAAAAGGACAGAAAGGGGAGCACATGACACAGGAGCAGCAGGGATCCTGATAGCAAAATCTTGCATCAGTGAGATTCCAATAACTTACATGGAGTATCTTAATGCTCTTGAAAGACTAGGTCATAAGATTGGACCTAAGAATGAGTTGATTGAACTTGTCAATGAAACGGTTAGTATTGGCACCACGATGATCGTTATCAGACCAGGAGAACCTACTGACCCTGAATCTATCTTGATTTCCATGTTTTCACAGAACTATTTTGCGCAACCTAGATCATTTGCTGAGATAACCGCTGCAGTTGTGAATCAAGAGTTTAATATACCCAAAACAACTCTTTGGCAGGCTTTGAAAAATCTATGTGCAAAGAAGATCTTGACTAGGAGCGGGCGTGGTATATATGTTCAAAGAACACCACCAGAGAAGTACTACAATAAGGAGATCACAAAGTAAAATCCTGTGCGCACTACCGCCCTTAGTTTTGCTCTCACACGCTTGTTGTCAATAAAAAAAGATAGATTTGTGTTTATTTGCGTTTTCGGTATAGTTTGATTCCATCTATGTCTTGTATGTATTCGAATCCTGCTTCTAGGAGTGTGGTGGCTTCTTTGACGTTGGTGGCTGTTCTGGTTATGTATTGTTGTTCTTCTTGGTTGTCCAGTAAGTGGGTGTATCGGTCTGTGGTGTTTGAGTGTTTGTGTCCTAGTAGGTATTGGGTTCTTTTTAGGTCTGTTTTGTAGTATGTTGTGGTTGCGAAGTAGTGTCTTAGGTCGTATAGTCTGATTCTGTGTATTGATGGGTCGTTTACCTTTTTGGCGAGTCGGTTTCTGACGACTCGGTATTCTTTGCCGTATCTTGTTTGGTCGCCTTTGAACAGCTTGTCGTTGGGTTGTTTGTTTTCTCTGGTTATGTAGTCTCGGAGAAGTAGTGTTAGCTGTTCGGGGATTTTGATTTTTCTTGGTGCTCCGTGTTTTGCGGTGGTTGGGAAAACATATCTTTGTTCTAGGTCTATGTCTTTGGTTTTGAGTTCGAAGATTTCTACGGGTCTTAAGCCTGTTTCCATGCTGAAGCGTAGTTTGAGGGCTAATAGTTTTCCTGCGTCTGCTATGATTTGCTCGATTTTGGTTCTTGCTGGTATTTGTATTTCTTTGGCGTTGTCGTAGAATCTTTTGGGTTTTTTCCATTGTATTTGGTTGTATTCACAGAATTTTTGATAGGCGTACAAGTATCGGTTTTTATAGTTGTTGCTTCGTTCGAGTTGTTTGACAAATACTTCTACTGTGTGGGGGTTGTTGAGGTCTGTGTTTTTGTCTAGGCTGCTTATCATCCATTCGTAGTTTCTGATGTCGGTTTTGCATGTTCCGTTTTGTTTTAGTTGGTTGAGGAATTTGGCTACGGCGTTAAGATTTCGGGTGTTGATGCGTGTTTTTGGGCTTATGAGCCATAAGTCAACACCTGTCTTTCGCCAGCTTCGTTGGTTAGAATTCTCTTCAGAGCGTCGTAAACTTCGGTCGTCGACATCGGCCTCCCATTATATTTGAGGATTCGGAAGTTAGCATTGATTCCCGTCTTCTCCTTCAGTATCTCTGCAAGCTGCCCCGAGTAGTTGTTCTCGATCCCGATAACTCTCCTTTTATCCTTCAGCAACCCAGCGACATATTCTTTCGGAAAAGGATTGATCACCCGAACCTGCAAGAACCCGACTTTGAAGCCTTCTCCCTCTAGTTTGGTGATTGCCTCGATGACCGCTCCTTTCGGAGACCCCCAACTGATGATCATGTTCTCAGAATTCTCTTCACCGAACACGTTGAGCCTTTCTTCAGTCGGTATTTCTTTGTCAGCAGTTTCTAGCTTCTTCATTCTTTTCTCCATCATCATATTCCTGTTTAGAGGTTCTTCGCTTATGTGCCCAACTTCGTTGTGTTCATCACCAGTGTACCATTGAATCCCGTTTCTTGTTCCCAGAAAAGCTCTCGGGGAAATCCCGTTTTCTGTGAAACGAAAGCGCCGATACTGTTGACCTTCAAGATCTTTTTCACCGATAATCGTCCCTCGTTGAATCTTGAATTGACCAACGTCAAAGATCTTGTACGTTTGGGAACTGTTGGCCAAAGCCTTATCGATGAAATGGATGACGGGCATCTGATACTTCTCTGCATAGTTGAAGGCCAAGGCTGCATCGTAGAAACACTCCTTTATGTCGCCTGAAGCGAGGACTATCCGCGGGAAGTCTCCGTGTCCAGCATGAACGGCGAACTGCAGGTCGGATTGGCCAAAACGCGTGGGCAAACCGGTTGCGGGTGCCCCCCGTTGATAATAAGTGATCACGAGCGGAACCTCACAGTTTCCTGCCCAGCTCAAACCTTCAACCATCAATGAGAACCCAGGTCCAGAAGTTGAGGTTGCAGCTCTTGCTCCAGTCAACGCAGCTCCTGAAGCAGAGTTCACAGCGGCAATTTCATCCTCGGTTTGAACTACCACTATCGATGCCTCACCTTCCCTCGTCTTGAACACCTCGTGAGCCTCCAAGTACTCACTCTCGTCCGCAGCCGGGGTGATTGGATAGTACGTTTGCACTCGGCATCCGCCCAAGATTTTACCTATCGCCACAGCTTGATTCCCTGAGATGAATATCCTTTCCTCGTTGGTCTCATTCTTCTTTAGAACTTGAGGGAACGTTTCCTTGAAAGCCTGCTCCGCATAATCGTAAGCTTCGTTCAGGGCTACCACGTTCATTGCGGCGATCTTTGGCCTGTCCGAAAACACGTCGTTAACGGCCTTCTCCACTACTCCTCTGTCGTACTTCAGAAGGGCAAAGGAGACTCCAACGGTCAGTACATTGATCATGCGTGCCAAGCCAGCTGTCTTGTCGGTTTTCAGTTTCGCAGCCACTTGTTTCAGCAGATCCATGTATGGAACCATGAATGTCTCCACTCCTCTCTTGCGTGCCGCACCAAGCAAATCGGCCACTGTCTCACCTACCCCAGCTTGACTCATCTCGTTTCGAACTTGGTCTTTGTATTCATTCGGCAAAGTGTAGATGCTGAGCACTTTCGTTCCGACCTGGTCTTTGTCAACGATCACCCCGCCGTTAGAAACAACTTCGTTTATATGCCTGACGACGGTTTCAGCATCAAATGCCGCAAGCAAATGTACGTCATTCACGTTTGCCTGAACTTCCTCGTCTGAGATGCGCAGATGGAAGTAGCTGTGAAGACCTTTGATATTAGAATGATACTCTCTCTTGCCGTACACGTAGAGACCGCCGTAGCCGCAGGCTCTGCCGAAAATGTTAGCTGCAGAATCAACCCCCGAGCCTTGTGGCCCACCAGCCATCCAACTAACATCCTTCATCAAATTCCTCCGTTCCTGAATATTCAAGGCAATCTGGCATCGAGTCTGAGTCTTAACCACCAGTTGATTTGTCGGCGCCTATACAGCACTCGCAACCTGAAGATTCACCGCAGTACGGGCATACGCACTTGCAATCGTCAATCGGAAACCCACAATTATCGCATATAGGTACGCCTTTATTGATTTTCATTTTCATCATCCAAGTTCTTCTAATCGATGTCTTTGGGAATTAAGCTTTCGTAACACCTCGCCGAAGGAGAGTGCTTGTTGAAAACGAGAAAAAGAGGAGATGATGGTTGCCGAATTCACTTTAACAAAGTGCTACTGCTATATTTCCGCAAACAGTGTTTCGAATGTATCGTGATGGTCTTCTTCGTCTTTGAGTATTTCCATGAACAAGAGGGCTGTTGCTTCATCGTTTTCTTTTCGTGCCATTTCAATAATCATTTTGTACAAGTCGATAGCTGTCTTTTCATCCTTCATGTCCTGCGTTACCATTTCTCGTAGGTTCTTGCCCACGTTTATCGGATCTGGCTTTGTCGTGGGCGCAATTTTGCCATCGCTCAAATATTACAGCCTTTCAGCAATCATTTCAGCGTGCTTCATCTCTTGTTTCGCAATGTCCTCAAAAGCGTCCTTAGTCGCATATCCCTTAACGCCTTCCCATTGAACGTGCTGCCACATGTACTGCACTGAAACCTGTATCTCACGTGCGATCGCATCGTTGAGCGAATCCAGCAGCTTCTTTGACACTTTTGTCACTGGCATACATTTTCACCTAGTCTGTTTGCTTCAGTTTGTTTCCAACGCGCGCGCTAAACTTTACCCCCAAACCCAAACA
>CAVTZU010000026.1:0-56254 GCA_963739305.1 Candidatus Bathyarchaeota archaeon
TGGCGCAAAATATACACAGACGACTACTTTGCCCTCTTAAACAAGGCTGTCTCAGGAGAAATAACCGCAATTATCCAGTATACGAATCAGCATGAGAAAATGGCTTTCCTTGAACTCCGAACGAAAAACACACCACTAGAAACTATCACTGAAACCAACAAAGCCGCCGTAATAAGCAAAATACTAAAAGAAATCTTTGTGGCAGAAATGGACCACCTAGAAAAAATCAGCGAACGCATTTACCTACTTGAAGGCGAAGCAACATACAAACCAGATCCACTACCAGTAGTCGGCGACACAGCCCAGGACTTTTTAACATTGGATCACGCATTGGAAAGCACCACAATATCACTGTACCGCCAAATCATCGCTGAAGCACTCAAATGCGGCGACACAACAACAAGACGCATGTTCGAAGACATCATAATCCAAGAAGAAAACCACTTCTGGACATTCGACGACTTCGTAAGATAAAACAAAAATCCTCTTTTTATATCGAGAATTTTAGGCGCGCGCTGAAAATCACACTCTTTCAAACAGAAGGTTCAAGAATCAAAGTGTAACTCCGTTTTCCATCAAGAACAGCTTTGACTTCTTCAAGAACAGCGAAGTAGCGCGCGCGCTTAAACTTATCTTTATGATATTCCGCAGACATTGGCAGTAACATAATTTATATACGCAATGAGAAACATGAAAGTGCAAGGTGCGACATTATGGACAAAACGCCAGACAACCTAAAAAATGCTTTTGCAGGGGAGTCACAAGCAAACCGGCGATACTTGGCTTTCGCTAAGAAAGCCGATGAAGAAGGGCACCCTCAAGTGGCCAAGCTGTTTAGGGCAGCAGCAGAAGCGGAAACCGTTCACGCAATGAATCACGTCAGAATCATCGGAGAAGTCAAGACTTCAGCTGAAAACCTGAACACAGCGATAGCTGGCGAGACCTTCGAGTTCAAGGAGATGTACCCAGGATATATTAAGACGGCAAAAGGTGAGAAAAACGCGCAAGCAACGTGGAGTTTCAATGTGGCAAATCAGGTTGAACAGATACACGCCAACCTTTTCACGAAAGCAAGCAGCGCTCTGAAAACTGGCAATGAGCCACCGAAGGCTGAATATTACGTTTGCAGTGTCTGCGGAAACACGGTTGAAAACGAAGCTCCAGAAAAGTGCCCAGTCTGCGGAAACCCAAAGACAAAGTTCTTTAAAGTAACTTGAGACCCAACTTCCCATAGCATGAGCTCTTTTTGTCATCATAGTTCTATCGAGCAAACTAACCTTGAAGAGTGCGTGAAGCCATGAACATAAAAACCCCGAGAGAGTTCTTCGAAAAAGAGCTACCGAGAAAATTCGACCCAGCCAAAACGGCGGGTCTAGACGCTGTAATCCAGATGAACGTCACGGGACCCGATGGAGGAGACTGGACAATAATCGTGAAGGAAAAGAAAATGGAGATCAAGGAAGGAAATCATCCTGCTCCAGCCATATCTGTTAAAATTGCAGACAACGATTTTGTGGATCTGATCAATGGCAAGCTTAACGCCATTTCAGCGTTCATGTCTGGAAAAATCGCCTTCAAAGGAAGTATGTCCTTAGGATTGAAACTCGTTGATATGGGAATAATCTGATGCAAAAAGTAGCGACGCGACTCTTGATCAGGATTCAACACGGACTTTCCATCCAAGTCATTTCTCAAGCATCTCAACCACAGTTTGGACATCTGTGATCGGAAGACTGCAAACCTTGTTGCGACAAATGTACGCTGTCGCTTTGCCTTTCAGGCCTGCCAATCTTCCACCAAAGTCAACTGCGCCTCCGATCACTGAAGCATCTTGCATAGGAACAAACGCCACAGTGATCCTTGGCAAAAACCTGCCTCCGATGGCCTTGAGCATTTCCTGCGTCTGAGATTCAGCTGGATCGCCGACAATCGTTACCTCCGAAGAAGGCCCAATGAGAAAATCAAGTACAATCATCAGTTCCGCGAAGGCGGCAGGATCCCGTGAAGCAGAATCTGAGAATGAACGCATCAATTGTCCAGCTTTGCCTTCAAAAGACGGTTGCCCCGTGAGACGGCTAAGGCGAACCATGTTGAGAGCCGCAACCGAATTGCCTGAAGGGTAAGCACCATCATACGCTGTCTTTTCCCGGACCAAAGTAAATTCAGAGTCCTGGGCTGTGAAAAAGAACCCGCTCCGATCATCGTCCCAGAACTTCTTAATAGCCGTTTCAGTCAGTTCGACGGCTCGTTTCAGATATTTCTCGTCGAAAGAGCTTTCATAAATCTCTGTCAGTCCCCAAGTAAGAAAAGCGTAGTCATCCAAGAAGCCAGCTATATCCGTTTTTCCATCTCTGTAGCGATGCTGAAGTTCATTCTCTGCGTCGCACATTTTTTCAAGCACGAAATCAACTGCTTTCTTGGCAGATTCGACGTATTCAGGCTGGTCAAATGCCCGTGCGGCCTTAGCCAAGGCTGCAATCATCAATCCATTCCAGTCTGCTAAAATCTTGTCATCCTTGCCTGGATGAACGCGGCTTTCCCGGCCAGCAAATAGTTTATGGCGGATGATATCCACACGTTTCTGAATTTCGTCCTTCGAAGTGTGTAGATCGGAGGCGATTTCACTCAAAGATTTTTCCTGGTAGAGTACGTTTGCTTTCCTTTCTCTCGGCGTTGGTGGTTCCTTCGAAGTTGCCACTGGCTTTGACGTTGAAAATTTTCGCTGCAAGGTCTGCTTCTTCTTTCGTTAATAATCGTCTGATTTCTTGTTCGGTCCAGAGATAGAACTTTCCTTCTTCACCTTCACTGTCGGCGTCTTCTGCCGTGTAGAAAGCACCTTGACCATCAGTCATGTTTCGCAAAACGTAACTGATAATCTCGCGTGCCGTTTCCTTGTACTCTGCGTTTCCCGTAATTTGATAGGCTTCTGTGTAAGCCATCGTTAGCATTGCTTGGTCGTAGAGCATTTTCTCGAAGTGTGGAACGCGCCATCTTGAATCCGTGGAGTAGCGGTGGAAACCAAAGCCAACGTGATCGTAAACTCCTCCGAGCCTCATTGCTTCGAGAGTTTTCTCGACCATGTCCAATGCTTTCTGGATACGGGTTCGTTTCCAGTATCTTAAAAGGAAAGCCAGATAATGCGCTGAGGGAAATTTCGGGGCTCTTCCAAACCCACCGTTCTCATCATCAAATTGCTTTGAAAGCTGAGCATATGCCTCATGCAAAGTTGACTCTCCGAGTTCTTCAGCGTGCGAAGCTTGTCTTTGTTCCTTTTCAGGCCCTCTGAGCAGATCAACGATTCTTTCAGCAGAGTCCACTAACTCGTTTCTGCGTGAAATCCAAAGAACCTTGATTCTTGGAACAAGCTCTTTCAGGCCAACCTGCCCGAACCCACTCTCTCTCGGAATATAGGTCGCAGCGAAGAAGGGTCTCTTGTCGGGCGTCATTATGATGTGGAGAGGCCAGCCGCCCGTCCCCGTCATAGCCTGGCAAACTTTCATGTAAACAGCGTCTAAGTCCGGTCTTTCTTCACGATCAACTTTGATGCACACGAATGTTTCGTTCAGGACGCGTGCGACGGTTTCGTCTTCAAAGGATTCTTTTTCCATCACGTGACACCAGTGGCAAGTGGAGTAGCCGATGGAAAGGAAAATTGGCTTGTCTTCTTCCTTGGCTTTTTTGAAGGCTTCAGGACTCCAAGGATACCAATCTACAGGGTTATGGGCATGCTGCAATAGGTAGGGGCTTTTTTCGGAAATCAATCTGTTGGCTTTCGTGCCTAACCGCCTCAGTAGTTATCGATTGTTCGACTGTGAATATTAGAAGAACAGGAAAATAAAGCTGATTTCAACGAGATAGAAATGCTCAAATACCGCTCGAAAACTAAACCTCACCGTAAAACGTTGAGAGGCAACAAGAGTGTTCATGTTCAAGACTGAACAAAAGATCTTTGACATCGCTGGGTTGAAGATAGGCGGTCAGCCGGGACAGCTGCCGACAGTTACTGTTGGCAGCATATTTTATCACAAAGATAAGATCGTCATCGACCCGAAAACGGGGAGTTTTGACAGGCAAAAAGCAGAAGAGATCCTGAAAGTCGAAGAGGAAATGTCTCTTAAGACTGGAAACCCAAGGCTGGTTGACGTCTGCGCCTCGTGGCCTGAGGCTTTCCCAAAGCTGATCGAGTTCGTTGCGAGCACGATAAAGGGTCCATTCACCATCGATGGAACAACCGCCGAAGTGAGAGTGGCCGGGGCAAAGTATGCTCACGAAGCGGGATTATCAGACAGAGTTGTCTACAATTCGATAACACCCGACATTCGAGAGGACGAAGTCGCCGCGATCAGAGACGCAAAAGTGAAAGCGGCGCTGCTTCTGGCCCTAAACACCACAAACCCAACGATCTCCGGCAGACTAGCAGTCATTGAGAAGCTGTTGGAGAAAGCGAAAGCAGCCGGAGTCGAAAAAACACTTGTCGACACCACCGTACTCGACATTCCAGATCCAGGCCCAGCCGGAAAAACGGCTTACCTAGTCAAGGAAAAATACGGGCTCCCCTGCGGTTGCGGAGCACACAACGCCGTTGACATGTGGCACAAACGCAAGAAACTTGATCCCGATGCACACCTTTCAGCCAGCGTCGTCGCAAACGTTTTACCGATCATTATGGGATCAAACTTCATGTTGTACGGCCCAATCGAGAGCGCACCGCGCATGTACATTCCAATCGCACTTGCCGACGCGTACGTAGCTTACACAATGATGCAGGAATACAACTGCAGACCACTGATCAACACCCATCCGATATTCAGAATATTCAGATCGTAGCGCGAGATATTGCATCTCTTTCTCCAGGTTTTTCTTGCTGAGTAGCAAGCGCGGCAGGCTTGCCGGCATCAAAACCGAAATGAAGCATTCGGACAAGTTTCTTCCCAGATTTATATAGCTGACGCTAGTGGTGTAAAGCATCACTCTGAGGACGAGGGAATTGCCGTTGAAGGCATCTGAGAAGATTGGATCGATAAAGCCGTCAGCCATCCGAAAAATGCTGGAGCTATCAGCTAAGATGGAAAACGTTATTCATCTCGAGCAAGGCGAGCCGAACTTTACGACACCAGAGCACATTTTAGCAGCGGCCCGCGAAGCCATGAAAGAAGGCTTCACCCATTATACAGACGTCAGCGGAACTTTGGAGCTTCGTCAAGCAATTGCTGACAAACTTGACAGGGAAAACAGCATTCATGTCGACCCACAAACCGAAGTGACAGTGACATCTGGCTCCCAAGAAGCCATGTTTGACGCCGCGCTTGGCTTCCTCAACCATGGTGACGAAGCGTTAGTTATTGACCCTCACTACCCGGCATACTTTGAAGACACCCTGTTGGCCGAGGCGGTTCCTGTCGCGATTCCTCTGAAAGCTGACAACGACTACAAAATTGACGAAGAAATGCTGGAAAAAAAGATAACTCCCAGAACCAAGATGATCTGGATGTGCAACCCCTCCAACCCGACTGGACACGTGTTCTCAAAGCAAGACTTGAAAACGGTGGCTGAAAGCGCGATAAAACACGATCTGGTAGTGTTTGCAGACGAGATTTACGAAAAACTGGTCTATGATGATGCTAAAACCGTCAGTATAGCCTCGTTGCCTGGAATGGAGAACAGAACCATAACGGTGAACGGCTTTTCAAAAGCATACGCCATGACAGGGTGGAGGATAGGCTACGTCGCTGCTGAAAAAGGACTTTCGGCAACGATTCGAATCCTCCACTATTACACAACGCTCTGCCCAAACGCGATATCCCAAAAAGCAGCACTCGCCGCATTAACCGGCCCTAGAGAATGCGTCGACAAGATGGTTGCAGAATACAAGAAACGAAGGAAACTGATGATGGATGAGCTCGACAAATTGGACGGCGTTTCGTACGCCCGGCCTAAGGGAGCGTTCTATGTTTTTCCGGATTTCTCCAAGCTTGAAAAATCGGATGAAAAGCTCGCTGCTGAGATACTTACCAAAGCTAAGGTGGTTACAGTTCCGGGTTCAGGTTTTGGTAAAGCTGGGGAAGGATGCCTGAGAATATCCTATTCAGCAGACCTTGACCAGATCAAGGAAGGTTTGAAGCGAATAAAATCTTACCTGGATTCCAGAATGGGAAATTGATAACGCCTTAAGATTTTCTTTGATCGAAGTGTTTCTTGAAAACCTCAAGAATCTGTTCAGGATTCTCAATTACTGACAGACCGTCCATGCTAGCCAGTCTTTGACTGTTTTCTGCGTCTTCCCTCCTCACTTTCACTTTGAGGCTTCTCCCGTCTGGCAGTCGAGTTTCCATAGTTCCTTCTCTGTAGTCGCTTGGCAGCACGTAAACGGGGGTGAAGCCTTTCAACGCCATGATGGCCGAATTGCTGAGAAGAGAATCCGCTATCCCTGATGCAATCTTGGCCACAGTGTTGGATGTTGCTGGGGCAATCAGTAGAAACTTGAATTTGCCGAGCTGGAGGTCTCCGGCGAGAAACGGTGAGTTAGGCCCAGCTTCAACGTAGACCTTGCCAAAGTTTTGCTCCAATCCATCGAAAAGCTTGTACCATTTTGTAACCTGTTCTCCCGCCTTTGAAAGATATACTCGTACGTCTACGCAGTCTTGGTAACTGTTCTTCGCTCTCTTCATGGCGTCGACGATTTCTTCCAGTCTATCTCCGCTTCCCGTAACCCCCCAGGCAATCTTGGGTTTCCTCTGAATATCTCCAACATTTCCTCTCATACTGAGACGCCTTAGGCTTGTTTTGCGGTTCCGATTCTGTCGATGGTTTCAACGAATCTCTTCAAGGTTTTGTTCAGGCTTCTCAACCCTTCCTCATCTTTCTTTACGTCTCTCAAGGTGTCTTTTGACCAGAAAGTCGCACCCAAATTTGCTCCAAAGGCCCCGCCGCCCACAGGAATCACGCCGTTCAAAACGTAGAAGGTCAAGACCTGTTGAATCGCGAGCTCTTGTCCTCCGATTCTGTCTCCGCCGACAGCGATAGCCATGCCGATCTTGTTATGCAATACGTTCTTGTTTGCTGCAAAAAGTGCCCTGCACCTGTCCATCACTGCCTTCGTCTGTGCACTGACCCCGCCGTTGTACACCGGGGTTGCAAAAATCAGTCCTTCAGCAGATCTTAGCATCGGGTAGAGTATTTGCATATCGTCCTTCAACTTGCACTCTTTGTTTCTCAAACAGTAATCGCAATGCTGGCAGAAGCCGATGTTTTTGCCCCTCACAGTGAAGAGTTGAGTTTTGAGCCCAGTTTCTTGGAGAATGCGCAGTGCGGTTGTCAACACGTACTCTGTTGCTTGTTTTCTTGGGCTTCCACAAATACCAAGAATCATATTGGTCTAGAGAGCGTTATGTTTGTGACATTGAATAAAGATTTCTGAAATCGGCTGAACGTCCGCGGCCTGTTGGCTACTCGATCTCTCTCGTCCTTGGAAATGTCGCCTTGATTTTTGCTAGGAACTTGTTTTCAAAATCCAGTGCTTCCATCGTGTCCGTTATTTCTTCAACGCCTTCTTCATCGTATTTGGCAGGCTTCCCCGTAAGCTCGTCTAGCGCCAGCCCGCAAGAATATACCACCACGCCCTCCGGTGAAGGTGAGATGACAACGTGCACACCTGATCGCTGAGCCGCTTTTATGAAATTCTGCAGACTGAACGGGTAGAGTAATGTTCTAAGGGTCAAAGGGACTAAGGCTCCTTCAGCGGCTAACACGGTGTCGCTCCCCTCCGGTGTTTTTTCGGTTTGCATGATCTTCAACCCCATCTCTTTGAACGCTTTTTGGCAGGCCGAGGCAACATCCTCTACCTTGGCCTCTGGAATCAACAGTTTCCTTTCCAGACACACAGCTTCATGCGCCATTGTTCAGAACACCAATGGCAATGACTTCCACCCTTCTTATTACGTTTTCTCACCAAGCTCTGTTTCAGAAACCGATACCCAACCGTTTAGCCTCAACCATCCTTATGCCGTCAAGCCAAGCGTTATTTATAAAAGGCGAACACTCATTACTGTCATAGAAGCTTGGAATAACATGGTCGAAGAACCTGAGAAAAAGGAGCCGCTTCCTCCACCCGAAAAACTAACGCTGGACGATCCGTCAAACTTCCAGTTCCACGCAGCTTACCTGACTTATTCTGAACTCTTCGACAAGACAACTAGTCCCGAGACCAAGAGGCAACTAAACGAGAGCATCACGGCTTTGAAGAACAGCGGGGGAGACTACCTGACCTTCTACGACAGCATAAATCGTTTCAGAGGAGAAGACGTTGCTCAACACGGCTTCGGTAGGGCTTTCATCAAAACCCAAAAAAAGCGGGAATGGCGAAGAAAGACGCAGAAACATGAAAGGATCGCGCGTCACAAGAAATGATTGAACAGGTCTGACATATTTCGGACCTTGAAATATCCTACTTATGCCAAAGTCCACTTTTATTGTTCTCAAGAAGTACCCCTTGACCCGGACAGTGGATAACCTTGGGAACACCAATAACTCGCCCATTGAAGTTTGTCTTTGAATTCCCCCCGATTCACGGGGTTTTCGACGCCGGTTATGGAATAGTCTACATTTTCGGTGGGCTTCACGAAAGCGAGATTGAAAACATCATAGTTCACGAGACGGTCCATTATGTTCTTCTCAGAGTGGCCGGGAAGAGGGCAAGTCTGAAACTGGACAACGTCTACACTGTGATCGACACCTAAACTAGTCGCAAAGAACCCCCTCAGAACGATGTTTCCTTGAAATTGACCGAAAACTGATTGCCCTCAAGCAAACAGAAGGACGGAATCTATCCACTCAAGCCCAAGACAAACGCAAGCCTACCACTCGCGAGCATCACGCTTTGCCAGAAATCTTGTTCGTGTCTAGACCCTCTAAGCCCTTCTGCAGTTGAGTTGCCATCCTCGAAAAAGTCATCTGTTGATAATGAGCGTCCCCATCCAGGTTCATCAAGAAGCTCGTGACGCCTTCGGTGTGCACGAATGGCTTCAACTTGTTAGTCATTTCGGTTCTAGTTGACTGTATGTAGCTGGCATATTCTGAAAAGTTTTTGAAGAACGAGACAATCACCATGTCTTGGTTCAATCCTATTCCGTCCATGACCATAAAGAAGCTCGGCATCCCGTTTTGACCAAGTTGCAGCGCTCCCTTGAACATTTCCTCGCGTTCCTTCGATGTGAGAGGGTGACTTAGTTTCAGAAAAATCATCGCCATTATGTGAAACCCTAGTTTCTTGAAGTCAGGAATCAGTGTGTATTCCTTTATGAAACCCTCTCTTTCAAGCCTAACTCTGGCTCTGGTCACTGTTGGTTGCGATACCCCTAAGGTTCTTGCAAGCTCTCTGTCGCTCCTACGACTGTTCTTCATAAGCTCAGATACAAGTTTCAAATCCGTGCTTTTCATTTTCAACATGCAGCCTGTTGAATGATAGGAAATGCAGTACGTAATTATAAAGTTTGGTCTGACGTCTTGGGTCTTTATGTCCTCAACAAAGTTTTCAAGTGCATTGATACAAAGAGCAATAGCATCGTGGGAATCAGAAGACAAATGCTCATCTGCACTACCAGCCGTGTTTGATCGTTGAGGGCGCAGTGGTTCGCTTCTTCTTTCCATCATCCTTCTTTTGTTTGAACTTGTGGATCTTGACAGCCCCGCTCTCAAGCGCAGCCCAGTATGTGTTGTTCAAATGTTGATGATATATGAACTTTTGAACCCGTTCTCTCCACCACTTCTGGCGAGGACACCGAATCAATCGACAGGCTATGGCTCTCCGAAGTGACCTTCAGGTTGGGGGTCTGCCTTAGAAACTCGGACAGTAGATCCTTTTGATTCTCTAGTTCACCTAAGTCAATTTTCAATCTTTTCCCGGAAGAGAACAGTTCACTCACCTGCTATGATGAGGATAGGCACATCTACTAGAAAACAATATCCCTTTTTAAGACCCGAACAGGTTCACGATAACTTCGGCCGCGGCGAGGGCAAGCTTAAAAGAACTCGCATATTTAGTAGAAGCGGTATGAATCATGACCCATGCGCTATATCTCGAAGACAGTTATCAGAGAGAATGCGACGCCGTTGTGGTCTCAGTCAAGGATGGAAAATACGTCGTTCTAGACCAGACCGTGTTCTATCCAAAGGGCGGTGGCCAACCTTGCGATATCGGGAAGATCACGAGAGGCAATGAAATCTTCCAAGTCGTTTTCGTTGGGAAGTTCTCTGGAGAAATATCTCACGAAGTAGATCATGCTGGCCTGAAGGAAGGTGAAAACGTTCACTGTTCACTTGACTGGGAGCGAAGGTATCAACTCATGCGGAGTCACACAGCGGCCCATGTATTTGCTTCGCTCTTGTGCACAGGAACAGGGGCGCTTGTTACTGGTAATCAACTTGAAAAAGACAAGATTCGCTTCGACTTCAGCATTGAAAAGTTTGACCCTGAAATCCTGAGGTCATACGTGGATAGAGCCAACGAGCTTTTTTGTAAAGATATTCAAGTCAAGTCGTATGAGTTGCCGCGAGATGAAGCCTTGAAGATACCGAGAGTCGTCAAGATGGCAGAGGCTTTTCCGCCAAACATTCCATTATTGCGCATAGTGGAGATCGTCGGTATCGACAAACAAGCCGACGGAGGAACTCACGTTAGAAACCTGAAAGAGGTCGGACAAATTCGAGTAATTAAGACCGAGAACAAGGGAAAACTGAACAGACGAGTGTACTTCCAACTGGTCTGAGCGTCATGGCTGGTTACAGCTTCGGGAATATGGCATTCTAAGATGGGTCCTGCCTTCCTGTTTGGAAGAGACTACTTCAGAAAAGAGAGATATTTTGGTGGGGTCGCTGGGATTTGAACCCAGGATCGCCAACGCCCCAGGCTGGTATACTGAACCATTCTAGGAAACGGGAAACCATGATCACCAACAAAATGACCGAAATCCCGCTTCAAGCTATACGACGACCCCAACAACCCGAAACAACACCACAACAACTAAATAAACTATCTCAAAACCCCAAAGGAATACGAACGCCAAGATCAGAACCCGCAAACCACACCGAAGAAATCCAAAAGACTCTAGCATTAATGACCATACGCGGAAAAGCCAAAAGCACAATCAACAACGCAAGACGAAAACTAAACCACCTATCCCGTGTATGCAATCTGTCAGACCCAAACGACGTAACCGAAGCTATCGGCTATTCAAACCTAGACAACTCTAGCAAGAACTCATACTCATACTTTTACGCATGGCACGCCAAAGCAAACCAAATCACGTATCAACGCCAACACTTCAAATACGAACTACCCGCACCCATAATGCCAACGACAAGCCAAGTCAACCGCATCATATCAGCCACGACAACAAAATACGCAACAATCTTCAAGCTAATGACCAAGACCGCAGTAGAACCCGAAGAACTACACCGAACCCACCGAAACCAATTCGACCCCACCCAAAACGTAATCACGATCAAAGGTCTAAAAGGTCACAGTAGCCAAGCGTACCCACTAGTCGAAAACGTCGCCCTAATGCTCAAAGCCTACCTGGCAAAATACACCGAAGAATACCCATTCCCTTCAGCCAAATCAATGTCCGAAATGTGGCAACGAGCAAGAACCAAAGCCGCCGCCAACCACAACGACCCAACACTCTTAAAGATTCCACTCAAAAACCTACGCAACTATTCGGGCGCACAACACTACCTAAACATGGAACGCCCCGACCCCATAGACACAATGCGACACTTCCGACACAAACGCATGGAAACAACAATGCACTACCTACGAAACATGGTAATCGACCAAGATCCACACTACGACGTAAGAGAAGCCACAACACCCGAACAATGCAAAGAACTAGGACAAAAAGGCTACACTAAATTCGATGAAATAGACGGAAAACACCTGTACCGAAAACGACAACAAACAGACTAATGCTATTCCGAAAACGCAAATAACCCCCTCTTTTTCTGCAGCCTCGCCTATATTCGTTACGTGCGCCGTTAAGCGCGCGTGCTAGATTTCTGCTAGTTCTCTTATGTAGGCAATATACTCTGGACACAATTCAGCCATCGCATAATTGTGTCCGTTATCAGAATAAGTAGCAAGTTTCCTGTCGCTTCCAACGACGCTATGCATAGCACCGATTCTTATCCAGTCAGCCTTTTCCACTGCCCCACTAACTTCGTTCAGAGTTCCCTTTCTACTTATAAACTCCAAATGCCCTATTAACCGCCGTTTCTTTTCTTCTTTAAATCCATTGATAATATTAGAGTAAGTTAGTAACTCCATTAACAATGCAAGATCAACGTGTGAAGGTGACCAAGTTAACCATGCGCCTTTTGTTTCAACATCATCAAATTCGAAATCCTCTCCTCCCACATACGTAAACAAGGTTAGACGATTCTTTTCAGGTGTAGGATTAACCCTCAGGTTCGTTCTGCTGAAGTCATCATAAAAGTGAAAAACCACTAAAAACGTCTTGGTTTTCTCTTTCCATTGCCACTCAACAAACACAGGCACATTTTCCTCTCCAAATGGCTCGTTGTTCAACCAGATTATCAGCAAGCAACTGCTATATAGTGTTGGCCAAGAAGCGCGCGCTCGCGCCATATTTCATCATCACACATTGCCTTCAACACATCTGTCGCGCTCGCGTCACGCTCGCGCTCCAACCCACAAAAACTCGCGCGCGCGCTACTTCTCTATCTTTCTCTACTTCAGACGACAGACAGTACCAGACAGACACACAGACAGACAAACACAGACACAGACAGAAATCTTTAATCTGCACAGCAACAGAAGACAAACTAGGTAACCGTACTAGTTTTTGGTATGCGATGTACCAAAGCTTAGGATAAAATTCAACATGGATATATTGCTAGTAAGTGGGTTTTCAAAATGAATGAAAAAAAGGTTGTTAGACGAAGCTTTGCAATTGGACTAAGTATAATCTGCATCGTTGTGGTAGCTGGTTTGGTAGGAGCACTTGCATATTATCACTACACTCCAACAATAAACGATAAGGACACGGTCATCTCTTCTCTGAACGCTGAGATCAGTCAATTGAATTCCACTATATTGAGTCTCCAAGAACAAGTGGGAACAGAAAATCTTACGATTAATTATTTGAAGACGATTTTGAATGGAACAATAACTCCCTTAGGAATAATCACGAGCAATCCTTCTGTTTGGGTAAACACAACAGTATTAGTTCAAGGTAATCTAACCGAACTTCCCTCGACAGCTTATGTTCCTTGGCAAATACCCCCACCATGGAATTACCTGCTAACCTCTAGTGATGGTATTGACCAAATCGGTGTCCAATCTGGAGTGCGTGCACTATCGACTGTCCCATTAAACTCTTCACAAAACCAAATATTCGGTAGTGTTAGACAAGGGATAGAGAATCTCAACGGGACCAACATTACGGTGTTCTACATTGAAGCTTTAATAGTCGACGGAAGTCCGATTGAGTACTAAATTGAAGCAACACAATAGAACCATGCTTTCCTTTTCTAGTCTAGCGCGCGCGAATCGTCACCAACGAAGAAATTGACTTCTTCGCGGAATACTTCCTTTGGGCAAATTACAAACAATATGTATCCAAACTAATTGAAGCATCACGCAAAATAATAAACGACCTCAATATCACGCGCGCGCTCAAACTCGAACAATCACAAAACCTCAATCCACCACCAAACAAAATCCTAGTTCAAGTAATGGACATCAAAGATATACCAAAACCCGAACGTCAGAAAAAGCACCATGCCACCAGAAACCAAACGCATACTAATAAAAGCAGGCTTCAAAAACGTTACAAAAACAGGCAAACACAAAACCAAACACAAATAACCCCTCTTTTCGTCTATCCAACGTAAAGCTTAACCATCATGTCGCGCTCGCATCCCGCTCGCGCTCCAACCCACAAAAACTAGCGCGCGCGAGGTAATATGACGACTAAAGATGAGAAACCTAACATATAGCCCAACTAGCGCGCGCTACGAAACTTCTATATATACTAGGTATCCAACCTTGGACAGGTGGAGATCGAATATGAAACCTGAACACTATAAACCGATAAGGAAAGGAAAGCCCAAACGAAAAGGCAAAATTAGCGCAATGAAAAGTCGAATGCTTGCAGTAGCTCGTCGAGAAAGGACACCCATTACTTCTCCACAATTGCGTGAAATTTACTCTACTAAAATAGAATGGGTTAGATTGGGCAAGGGAGCTAATTCCCAAATTGATAAAAGAAGCAGAAGGGCTGAAAGAAAAACAAGATCTTAGATAAGCACACGCGTTTTAGAAAAAGCCCCGTTGGTTAACAGACTTTTCTAAGACCTTAAGAGTCACCAGAACCAAGAACCAAAAAAGATATGCACAGCTATGTGCAGAACCCGAATTGCCCAAGCTATTGAAAATTCAGGAGATAAAACCATGACTGCACAAGAACAAGCCAACCTCACACCACAAAGCAACAACACAGAAATTACTAAGGCTCGCGCGCGCTAATAATTCGTATGATTGGCGCAGTTATTTTTGTTGTGGCGCGGCCGCTACACATTGATTTAGACTGCATAGTCTTCGCTGTATCTCTTGGATACGTTCTTTCATAGTCATAACAGGCATTGTGACACCGAGTGCTTCCCAAGTATGGGAGTAGTCATCTAGTTTTCCATTAACAAGTTTGGTTAAACAACTGATAGCAGCATTCTCATTTCCTGTTAGAGATATTGCTCTGACATCGGCAGCTATTTCTTGCTCTTTAGCGATGACAGACAAAGGTGGAGGGATATTGAGTAGGTACAGAAAAGCTTTTGCCCCATTTATAAAGGCGTGAACATCGCGGTTGCAGTTTCTTATGAGTTCATCGATGAATCCATCAATAGCACGAGGTACAACATGATTAAGATAGATGTGGGAAGTTTCATGTGCCAACATGAACCTTTGTTCATCGTATGTTAGAGTTCTGTTCAAGTAATCCTTGTTTACGGACACGTTTCCGAAAGCTACGTTGACTTTCAGATTTACGACAGGAATCGTGCCGTTAATATATAGTCCTATAGCCTTTGCTATGTCGTCCCGACAATTGGTAACAACGACAACTCGCATGTCAACATTCAAAGACTCTAAAAACTGATTGACTTCAATTTGCATCTCTTGTATCTGCATTAAGATCTCTGGTAGTTACATTGTAAACTTGATAAACCTTCTGATAGCGCGCGTGTGTGTCTGTCTGTGCGTGTGCGCGCGCTTAGGTAAAGGATGTCTTCGGCCTTATCATACCTGATAGTAGCGCGCGAGAAAGCAATAGACATTTACACCAAGACCAACCTTCAGCAGTAGGTGGTTCGCGTTTATGGCGGCGATGTCCAAGCCTAGACTAACCAAGAGGATTATTCTTTTCATAGCCGTCGGGTTGGCGACGCTTCTTTTTTACCTCCTCTATTTCGTCGGCACCATGAACATCGCTGGTGTGGTCAGTCAGACAAACATTCCTTACTATGCATCGGCTTTTTTTGCCTTCATTTTAAGTGTCTTTTTTTCTTCCTTGACATGGCGCAGTCTGCTCAGAAGCATTGACGTTAGAATCAGCGTTCGGAGAGCGTTGGCGTTCACGTGGGTCGGGTTGTTTTTTGACTCGGTGGTTCCTGATCCGGGCTGGAGTGGAGACTTGTCGAAGGCTTACATGCTGTCCAAAGATTTAGGGGAAGACGGCGGTAGGATCGCAGCATCGGTCGTGGGTCAAAAAATCATAGTCATGGGGGTGACCGTTCTCGACCTGTTTTTAGGTCTGGTGCTTCTTGCTTTGAACTACACTCTGCCGGGAAGTGTGATTCTGTTCATTGTTTTGGTCTTGGTGGTAACGGTCGCCTCGTTAGTTGTGTTGTGGTACTTGAGTTCGAACCCCAAAGCCACGAAAACCCTGTTGGACTGGTTCGTGCGCTTTCTTTCTTTCTTCTTGAGAGGGCGTTGGAATTCTGAAGATTTTCGCGTGAGGGCAGAAAACGTGTTGGACAAGTTTCATGAGGGCATGCGAAGCTTGAACTGCTAAGCCGAGAGCTTTGGTGCGGCCTGTGGGTTTGTCTCTTGCAGCTTGGGTTTTTGATATTTCGGTTGTGTTTTTAGTGTTCACGTCTTTGAAGTTTCCTGTATCGTTGGATAAGGTACTGATCGTTTATGCTTTGACGGGGAGTCTTCAAGCCTGGGGGGTTTCCTTACTGGGTTTCACCGAGATAATCATGAGCGGCGCGTATACGATACTCGGTATCCCGTTGGCGATCAGTCTGGCCGCAACTCTGTTGATTCGGGTTATAACCCTCTGGTTCAAACTTGTGTTGTCCTATTTCGCGTTTCAATGGGCAGGCGTCCACATTATTCTCGGCCAACACCCTGAACGGTCCAAGTATCAAGCAGGCAAGAGTCAAGTAGAAACGCGAGATCACTAGGATGGTAGCGTCTTGAAATCGGATGCTTTCGAAGGTTTGACATGGTTAGCATTCGGTCAACGCTTTTTGTTTCCATTCGTCTTGTTTTTCAAGTCTTTCCCAAGCGCGCTCCACCGCTTACGATGACTATTTCCCATGAACTTGCATTTTCTACAGACATAATCGTCGTTCCAGTTCCCCTACGACGGGAATATTTGACAGAATCGGGGCATCCTCCGCATTACAGCTCTAGTTAGAGGACCTGATTTTGGAGCTACTCCCACAATTCATAAAAACCAAAACGAAACAATTAAGAAGCAACATGAAAAAGAGATTCGTTCTGCTCACACTCATTATGTTACTGGCCGCCAGCATAACTGCCTGTTACCGCACTTGGCCGGTAGGCGCGGTAAACTGGGTCGAGGGACACTTGACTTCTGACACGACATGGGTTTCCAACGACACATACCGAGTTATAGGGGACACATACGTCGATTCAGGCGTAACCCTTACAGTAACGCCTGGTGTCCGCGTCGAGTTTGCAGACGGATTTTCTTTGAAAGTCGAAGGCAGCCTTAACGCAACTGGAACGCCAACAGAACCGATAGTCTTCACCTCAAGTCGAACACAACCCGCACCCGGCGCGTGGGGAGACATAGAGTTCAGGGCAAACAATTCTGGACATTTCACGCTCAAGTACTGCAGGATCGAATATGCAAACCATGCCATAATAATCAACAGTCCCGCAGAAGAAATCATTGTCCAAAACGAGTTCGTAAACAACTCTGAAAGTGGCATCCACATCTACGGCGACTCCAACGCAACCATCACGGGCAACACGATCACCTTCAACAAAAATGGCATAACAAGCGAGGAAGCAGTTGTATCGAATGTTCGAATTGTCAACAATTCAATCTCTCACAATATGGGCGAGGGCATGCACATTCAAGCGAGCGGTAACAATTTCTCGCGCCTCAGTGATATAACGATCACAAACAACGTCATATCGAACAACTCGGGAAGCGGCATAAACCTGAATTCGCTCGCAAGAACCGATGATCCTTACACGTACGAAAGCCATGCGTACATTGAAAATGTCTTGGTCTCGGAAAACCAAGTGACTTCGAACGGTCAAGACGGCATAATTGTCGAGGCCGAAGGCCGCTGCAGTGAGTATCTTCTAAACGTTAGAAAAGGATATTCTTACATCGACAATCTAACCGTGGCAAGCAACGTCGTTTCATCAAACGAAGGAAACGGAATATTTGTTCACTCGCAAGGCTATGGATTCTTCGGAGAAAGTTACGGCAACATCCAAAACACGCTTATCACCTCAAACAACGGAACGGAAAACGGAAACAACGGCCTGGAAATATTCTCCGAAGGAGTGACTGATGGAAGCTACGCTTCAGGCGGTGGCGGAGTAATTCAGAACGTCACGATAACAAACGACACGTTCTCTTCGAATGGCCAAGACGGCATCCAGCTGTTCAGCAAGGGCCAAGCGGACATTATGTCCGTCAGCTCTATCAGCGCTGTGGAAATAACCCGGAATGATGCCTCTTCTAACAAAGGTAATGGAATCAGCCTCCTGACCAACAGCCAAGGAAGCAGAGGAGGAGATGCCTCCATCAACGCCACGACGATCTCAGGCAACAAGGCACTATCGAACGAAGAGAACGGCTTTCTAATCCAACCACATACGCGTGAGCAAGCATACGTCCAAAACATTCAATTCCAAGAAAACGAAGCATCCTTAAATGGACAAAACGGTTTGATGATCGCCCCCATAAGCAGACGCTTCCTCACCGAGAACATCGAAATCGAAAAAACAACCACGCTACTCAATGCAGAGAACGGCATAGCCGTCCATCACTTTGGGGTTCAACTGCCCAACTTTCCTGTTACAGCATACTACGAAGAATTTGTGGTCAACGTTACGATTAGGAACTGTATAACCTCACGCAACGGAGAGCGAGGTTTCTCGATCGAGCCAGACCCGCAATTTTACATCACCAACCCGGCGTACAACAGGTACGATAACGGAGCTATCGAAGAACTAACAGTAGAAAATAGTACCATCATAGCAAATGACGTTGGAATATTCATATGTCCGCCAGTATCTTCACCTCAAGGCCAGACCACAGAAATCGCTTACAACTCGATACGCGACAACCACCTTGCAATAGAGATCGTCGACGAACAAAACAACTCAGTCCACTATAACGACATCTTCGAAAACAACAACGGAATGAACATAACTGACGTTGCAACAGCAGATGCCGAGAACAATTACTGGGGCGACGAGTCTGGTCCCTACCACTACTCGCTAAACCCAAACGGCAAAGGCAATTCTGTGGGCGGAAACGGCATGAACCTGAAATTCATTCCTTTCCTGACTTCACCAACTATGCCTGTCGATCTTCCGCCGACGGCTCTGCTGTTCCTCCAGAACAGCACTGTCTATTTGAACGAAACCATCGAGTTCGACGCTTCCAACTCAACCGACAGAACAGGAATACGATTCTGGTCCTTTGATTTCGGAGATGGTACAAACACAAAATGGACATCCACATCAACGATTGCGCACTATTATTCGGCAACCGGAACCTACAACGTGATTGTAAGCGTCATGAATGATGAGGGCCTCATAGGACAAAACAGTAGCCTGGTTAAGGTTCAAGTCAAAGCAATTCCAGAGATCTCACTGCCTTTCATTCTTCCATTTTTCACGCTTGTGACAGGACTGACAATCACGTTATACAGGAAAAAGCATTTCAAGTAATCTATCCCGTGTGAATCCTTCAAGAAACTGCAACAACTTTATATGTCCACTGACAAGCCATTGCAAAACAAGAATCAACTTCAAACAGAAATGGCGGAAGTTGACAAAATGATCAAAGACCTTACGGCATTTTACTCCAAAAGTGCGCTTAGCATGAAACGCTCGGAAATTCGTGAGCTCCTCAAAGTCACGAGACAACCGGACATGATCTCATTCGGCGGTGGCCTTCCGGCTCCTGAAACCTTCCCTGTGAAAGACATAGAAGAAATATCATGCACGTTGCTGCGCGAAAAAGGGGCACTGGCTCTGCAGTACGGACCAACCGAGGGAGAAACGCCACTCCGTGAAGAAATAGCGAAATGGATGTCACGGGAAAAACCCAACGTCAAACCTGAGAACATTCTAGTAACTTCAGGTTCACAACAAGGGTTAGACATCCTCGGAAGAGTCTTCCTAGACCCAAATGACATCGTGGTAGTCGAAATACCGACGTATATCGGCGGCCTGCAGGCGTTTACTGCCTATAGATGCAAACTCTTCGGAGTGACCCAAGATGACCAAGGAATGAGAACTGACGAACTGGAAGAAGTTCTCGCTAGGCTGGCAAAAAGAAAGAAGAAGCCGAAATTCATCTACGTCGTTCCAGATTTTCAGAACCCCTCTGGAGTCACGATGACACTTCCAAGGCGCAAGAAACTTTTGGAGTTAGCTTACAAATATGAAGTGCCCGTTGTCGAAGACAGCCCATATCGCGACCTAAGGTTCACAGGCCAACCCGTACCAGCCATCTACAGCCTAGACACTGAAAACCAGGTAATAGTACTTGGGACTTTCTCGAAGCTGCTCTGTCCAGGCCTGCGCCTGGCTTGGATGATGGCTCCAGCCGAGTGGATGGACAGAATGATCGTTGCAAAACAGGCAATGGACCTGTGCTCGCCGTCATATACTCAACTGATAGTTGCTGAATACCTGAAGAGAGGATTGCTTCATGGCCAGATAGAAAAAATATGCAGACTGTACGCAATAAAACGCCAAGCAATGCTCAACGCTCTCGAGAAGTACATGCCAAAAGGAGTGACGTGGACTAAGCCTGAAGGCGGACTTTTTCTCTGGATCAGGCTACCGAAAAAGATGAGCGCAAACGCGCTATTTCCAGAAGCCATCAAAAACAAGGTGGCGTACGTCACCGGTTCGGCGTTTCACTGCAACGGCAAAGGGCAGAATACGATGAGGCTCAACTTTTCCTACTCGTCAGAAAAGCAGATAGAAGAAGGAATCAGACGACTCGGAAAAATGGTTAAGGATAATATGTGAAGCCTTATTTCACATGATCGTTGCCTCGCCACTCTTCAAGAATTTACATGTATCGATGGATCAAAAATCGGTTTTTCGCACCCCAACACAGCCGGCTGACAGATTGACAATTCAACATCACTCCACTGAACAAGTGCCTGCTTCGTCCTAGAAGGGTGTGTTTGAACCGGTCCCAACCGTAACCACTTGAAGCCTCGGGGGATAGGAGTCAGCCATCACCCAATTCGTGCCCGCACCAGAGAAGTCTATTTGCAAGAAGTAACCTCGCATTCTTCCCTGACTTGCTTCGTCGGGAGAAAACGTCATTTTCAGTTCAGTCACTTGGTTTGCTGCCAAGTTAATTGGATAAGTCTTGACGGCGTAGTCATTGTCAAACCAGTAGGCAATGTCTTTCTTCACCTTTGTGACGATCGAGCCCGTGTACTGCTCTGAAGCTTTGATGACAGCGTGAAATTCAACTTCATCACCCAAATGACGCAACAGTCACATTCTTGCTGTCAGTCTGCCAGAACGCCTCCAAGACAAGTGGCGCGGAGTTCCTCCGAGCATTAAACATCGGAATTATGACGAACAGCGCGATCAGCACGACGATTATGATCACTATCACTATGAATACTTGGCCTCTTCTTGCCGTCGACCGCATCTTTCTAGGTTTCACGAAAAAAGCTACTCAGCTGCGCAGAAAAAAACCTTTCTTATCGAAAATTCAATTGATTCCGACGAAAAAGAGTTATCTCTTTAGAACGCGCCCGTCAAGAAATACGTTCAAAGACGTTCTCTCTCAGTTTTGAGGCCAAGCGCAAGACCATTAACGTGGATCACATCGATGTTGCCCGTATCGTCTTCTTGAACTCGTTTCGCTTCAGCAGAAGACACTTCGATCGTGGTCGGTGGGACTTGTAGTTTGTGACCGCAGCGGGGACATTTTCCTCCAATCTTCGTAACCACGCTTTCGAGATAGGTTTCGCGTCTGTACGTTCCATCTCGAAGCACGGGCTTGGGATCTCGATACAGGATCGCCCCGCATTGTCGACATGAGAAAAGAAAAGGCAAAAAGTTTCCTCCACGTCACTTGAACTGTGCAAAGATCTGTATTCTGATGGTATACTCAGTATACTTAATAAGTTTGTCTACACCGCACACACCAAAAAGAAAATAAACACCAATCATCCAATCGGTCACCCAGGGAACAGCATGAAAACGCTCAAGATCTCAGATGACATCCACCAAAAGCTTACGGCGTTGCTGGGGGAACTGATGAGTCAAACGAGCAGAATGCAAACTTACCAGGACGCCATCAACGCGCTCATCAACGAATCGGTCATACTTCCGCAAGAGCTGCTGACACAGACGCAGATCTTCGTTGAAGAAAACAGACAGCTGGGCTACACGACAAAGGAAGAGTTCATCAGAGACGCCATCAGGTTCAGGCTGACTTGGTTGAACAAGGAGTACGAATACATCGAGATTCCCAAGGAACAGTACGACACGCTCGAAGAGGCGTTGAAAGAAATGGACACACCCTACCGCAGCGTAGAAGACTTCATGAACACGCAGATGAAGGAAGCGCTGCAAAAGTATGAAGACTGGAAGAAAGCTGGCCACAAACGATTGAGAAAAGATTGAAAAAGAGAAACTAGCACTTTGCCGTCCCGTTCACGTTCTCCGCTTCGAGTTCACGCACCTGAGTTTCTAAGAACTCGGTCACTTTCTCTTGACTGAACCGCCTTTCGTCCTCTTGCTTCTTCAATTGCTCCCTGATCACGAACAGAGCCTTGCCGACGTCAAAGGGCTTCACTAAGTACCCATCAGCACTCCTATTGACCGCCTCTATCGCGTTGTGAACGGTTGGGTATCCAGTTATTATTATCTTGCGCATCCTAGGAACTGTGTCTTTGATTCTAATCAGAAGCTCAGTTCCTTCCATATCTAACAGTCGAAAGTCGATCAGCGCAAGATTGTAGAAGTTCGCGTTCGTCTTAACGATGGCTTCCTTTCCACTCTCAGCCGTGTCCACAAAGTAACCCTCGTCCTCAAGTATCGTAGAAAGCGTTTTTCTTATGCTCTCGTCGTCATCGACAACAATGATTCTGGCGCGCTTATCCAAACCTTTTCACCTCCTGATTTTTTGTGCCTGACAGGAACCGTTAGATTAAACGTGGATCCACCACCGATCGTGCTTTCAACGGCTATCTTGCCTCCGTGCGCCTCCACGATTCGTTTTGCAATTGCCAACCCGAAACCCATTCCTTTGGCTTTTGAAGTGAACAAGGGCGTGAAAATCTTCTGCATCGTTTCCTTTGCCATGCCAACCCCGGTGTCTGTGAAGACAAACTCTAGGTCTTTGTTCACTTCGCGCGTTTGAATTGTCAGCGTTCCTCCTTTAGGCATAGCGTCAAAGGCGTTCTTTATTATGTTGATAAAAGCACGCTTCACTTTCTCAACGTCAATCATCAACTGAGGGCAGTTTCTGGATCTATCGACCACTCGCATTTTCCGCGGAATCTTGATGAGCGACAAGGTATCCGTGATGAGCGACTTTGGCGTAACTTTAGTCAAGTCAAGCTTGATTTCCCGCGAATACTCCAAAAGGTCGTTGATGATTTTGTTAGAATAAGCAATGTCCTTCTCGATGATCTCAATCATCTCTTTCGTTTTACCGCTGCCAGTCAAGTTTGAACGCGTCTTCAAGTAGTAGGTCGCCCCTGTTATGCCTGTCAAAGGGTTGCGCAGATCATGGCCGATCATGGCTGCCAACTGACCTATGGCCGCGAGCCTTTCAGACCTGAAAATCTGCTGCTCCAAACGTTTGCGCTCTGTGATGTCTTTGGCGATCGAGACGAAACCTATCGGAGTACCAGATGCATCCCTCACGACACTCCTGGACAGTTCCACCGGAAACTCACGACCATCTTTCGTTAAAAACGCGTACTCAACAGCCTTAAGCTCTCCCAGATCGAAAGTCTGTTTCAAGTCTTCTTGAGCCTTTTGCCGATCTTTTTCAGCGACCAGACCAAGAAAGTTTTTGCCAAGCAACTCTTCTCTCGAAGAATATTCGTGCATTCTGACTTTTTGCTCATTGCACTCAATTATGTTGCCGTTCAGATCCGTCGCCGTTACGGCGTCAGGAGAGGCAGCAAAAATGCTTTTTAGCTTCTCCTCGCTTCTTCTCAGATCAGCAGTACGTTCGTCGACCATCTTTTCAAGGTTTTGTGCGTATTCCTTGACTTGCTGTATTAGCTGGGCGTTTTCAATAGCGACCGCGGCTTGGTGAGCAAAAAGCTCCAGAGGAGCAAGAGATTCTCTGGTTGGTCGCCGTCCATCGTTCGGATCATCCATACTCATCACTCCGACTATTTGTCCATCTGGGAGTTTGAGCGGAACATAAAGCAGATCATCTGGGTTCCAGTCGACGGTTTCGTGTCTTGGAACTTTGCTCGACAAAGCGTACTTGAACTGCTCTTGGACGAGGGGATCACTCCAGGGCAAGTAGTAGAACTCCCCTAAACGGTAGCCCTCGAACATGGAGCTCAAGCGTTTGCGCCAAACGTGCCCTGGCGACTGGTGTTCTTTCAAGTACTCTTCCTCGGCAGGTGTCAGTCCAGCTGAGACGACGTCGGTTGTGTTAAGGTCTTGGTCCCTAAGGGAAATGACGACTCTGCGCCATCCTTGATCATGAACTGCCTCAGCGATCGTCTTCAAGCGTTCACGCAGGTCGGTTGTGCTCAGCATCACCGCAGAACTTCGCATCAGGCTTTCAAGTTCTCTGGAGATGTGCCGATATCTTTCCTCTTCTTCTTTGAGTACTTGCTCCATCTTTTTTCGGTCACTTGTGTCCCTTACTATGATTACGGCATGCCACTTGTCTCGCATCCGCAATGACGAGAATGAGAACTCCACAGGCATCTCTGTTCCGTCTTTTTTCACGACTGACGTCTCGAGAACTTTCCCTTGAAGCGAATTTCGCCCACCCTTAAGAAGCATGTAGAATCGTGAATAGGTAAAGTTGAAGCGCCCCAGGGCAAGCAGCTTGAAAGCCTCCTTGCCAATTGCTTCTTCTTTCTTGTGGCCAAAAATCTTTTCAGCCGCGTGATTCCAATATGAGATTTCACCTTTTTCATCTAGCAAGATTATGGCGTCCACAGTGGAGGCACTGATTGCCTGAAACATCTCCTTGCTCTCGTGCAATCGGAGCTCTGCTCTCCTGCGAGCCTCTTCAACAGAAATCGCGGAGCCGAACAGTTCTAGAAGCTTGATATCTTCTCGTGAAGGGCTAAAATCTGTCTGGTAGACGACGCAGAGACTTCCCACATGGGTGTCTCCGAATTTCACGGGCACGCCAAGGTACGTTCGCAGCTTGTAACGTCTTACGTTTGGATCGGTTCGAGCATACCGCGTTTTGTTCAGATCTTTGATAATACGAACATTATCTGTGCTGTGTCGAATGACGTCATAACAAATGTGCCCCTCAGGCTTGTCCACTGCCTTAAAGCCTGGCGGGGTATTCCACTTGCCGGCGGAGCAGATCATTCCTTCCTCCAGACGGTTGTAGAGGGCGCACGTAGCCCCAAGTAGTTCACCACACAATGCAACAACGGAATTGATGTTTTCCTTGGGATCAACCTTGAAGCGGAGAAAACAGCGATTCAGCTTTTCGATGCGTTGTTGGGCTTTCTTGCGTTCACTTATGTCCCGCACGATGACGGTGAAATAGATTTCTTGTTTCATCTTCCACGTGGAAAATGAAACCTCGACGGGAAATTCTCGTCCATCTTTCTTCAGTCCGACGAGCTCGCGGGTCTTGCTCAATTCTGATTGAGAAGACGAACGAATTTTTATCATGCCTTTGGAGTGTTTTTTCATCAGCCTAGACGGTATTAGCATAATAACGGGTTTGCCTAAAACTTCGTTAGGGGAATAACCGAACATTCTCTCGGTCCCCTTGTTCGCGAAAGTTATTTTTCCGTTCTTGTCAGCAGAAATAATAGCGTCTCCGGCCGAATCGGCGACCGAGCGCAGGCATTCTTCGCTGTCACGTAGAGCTTGCATTGCATCGGCTAGTTCTGGAGATACCACAGTGACTCCTATCGCGAACGACAAGGAAAGAAGTTTGGATCAACGCATTTAACGTGTGTGAAGGTCGACTCTTGATTCTGAATGCATGCCGCGGAAGTGTTCTATAACAGACTGAATAGAATAGATAATGGCTGCAGACTGCGGAAGAGACTTGAGGAACAACTTCCATAGAGTTTAATGCCATAGAACATTCTTTCAAAACTGTTATTTGCAGGTGCGACCTACAACAGTTAGCGTGGGGAACATGAACACAAAGAAGGCCCTGTGCACGTTCATAACCCTTATTGCAAGTTTGGTCACGATCACGAATCTGGCTAACTTCACGGCACTGGCCCAGCAAGAGACGGATAGGGTTTCAATGTCATCGATCGATCTTCTAGTAATCTTGGCTATGATAGTCGCGGCTGGAGTGGTCGCTGGCTTGGCATTTATCATAATAGTGGCTGCCGAGTTAGCAAGGCGTAGAAGACGAAAGTTTAGTTGCATTCAACACTAGATGCCTCTTGCAGTAGAAATGAGAGATCCGCGTCAGCTTCACTTTGAAGCGACGGGTAGAGGGTACAGTTCACTGAGTTTGGCTTTCTTGAGTTTTTTATCGATCTGAACGATCACGTAAGGGTCTCCGAAGTCAGCTATGAACTGTCTGCATTTTCCACAAGGGGGCAAGACGTGTCCACGTTTCTTGAACGAATAAGCAACAATTGTCTCAATCTCGTCTTCGCCCTCAGAGAACATCGTACCGATTGCCGCATACTCAGCACAGATTGAACATGGAGCTGAACATTGTATTTCGATGTTGACTCCTTCAAAGACTTTACCACTGCGAGTGCGCAGTACGGAGGCGACTGACGATCTCTCGGACTTCCTCTTTTCGATTAGGTCTCTTGCCTTTTCCACGAGTTCCAGATCGCGCTTCGTTAGGTCCAATAATTGCACACCCAAAAACAGTAACATCGTCCTAATGAAGGCTTTGTTTGGTAATAGTGCTTGAGAAACATTTTGGGACAAGAATCATAGCTGGAAACTTGTCCAAACATGCACCATTTGATTCACAACTACCAAAAAAATTATATTACGGACTGGGGAATCGAGCTTGATGGTCAGCATGTCCAAGGACAAGAAGGCAGATCTTGCCGGTCCAGGCATCGGCAACTATGAAGATCTTGAAAAGGTTCTTCCGAACGATTACCGTTCAATTTTGAACCCGAAAGAGACACAGGTCGCGATTTTTGAGGTGAAACGATACATTGAAGAGAATCTCTGTCGCGAACTCAATCTGATAATGGTTCAGGTTCCTCTTATTGTAGATGTTGAGAGTGGTGTCAATGATCTTTTGGACCGGGATGGTTCACGCACGCCCATTCAGTTCCACATCTCGAATGACTACGATAAGCATCCTGTCGACGCTCAAGTGGTCCAGGCCGCAACCAAATGGAAGAGGATGGCCTTGAAAGAGTTTGCGATGAAGCCAAGTGAAGGACTGTGCACGGACATGCGTGCCGTGCGCAAGGACTACTTCCTCGATCATGACCACAGCGCTTACGTCGACCAGTGGGATTGGGAAAAAGTGATAACCGAGAAGGACCGCAACCTAAAATACCTGACCGAAACAGTTGAGAAAATTTGGAAGGTCATCAAGGGCGCCGAAAAGCACATTCAAAAAGCTTTCCCACAGCTAAAAACGGATAAGTATCCGGATCTTCCGGACAAGCTAACGTTTTTGCACGCTGAAGAAATTCTCGACAAATATCCAAATCTACCTCGAAAACAACGCGAGACAAGGATTCTGCAAGACTATCCCGGAATTTTCATCTATGGGATAGGCTGGACTCTGAAGGATGGTTACCCACACGAAATGAGAGCTGCAGACTACGACGACTGGATTACCGAAACCAAATCTAAAGATGGCAAACCCATGCATGGGCTCAATGGAGACATTCTAGTTTGGAACCCGGTCACCAAGCGGCGACACGAGTTGTCCTCCATGGGCATTCGCGTCAACGCTGAAACCCTCAAGAAGCAGCTAGAATTGACCGGCCAAATTGACTTTCTCAAGTATCCTTATCATCAGGCAATTGTTAGAAACGAAATTCCTCTGAGCATAGGAGGCGGCATCGGCCAATCTCGCACTCAGATGGCGATACTCAAAAAGGCCCATCTTGGCGAGGTCAGCGTCACAGTCTGGCCTAGGATACTGAAGGAAATGTGCCGAAAAAGGAACATCTTCATCCTTGAATGAGCACGGACAACGTTGTGCACTAGACGAAAACCTATGACTTTATACACAACTTGACACGAGCTGGCAGACCGAAAATTCTCGTTTCAACTCAATGGTTTTCTGCAGAAAGAAGAGTGATTTTTCTTGAGAGCTTCAGGCCAGTATGCCATTGTGAACTTTTTC
Source organism: Candidatus Bathyarchaeota archaeon (assembly GCA_963739305.1). Taxonomy (GTDB): domain Archaea; phylum Thermoproteota; class Bathyarchaeia; order Bathyarchaeales; family Bathycorpusculaceae; genus DASPPK01. Next base: position 28,035 of record CAVTZU010000026.1, read on the forward strand.
AGTGACGACACCCAGGCTTTTCGCATACTCTAAGAAAGCAGTCCGCAAAGCTTCGCTTTCAGCCATCCCAAGACTGACGCATACGCGCTCAAGAACCCTCTTCTGCTGAGGAGGAAGGTAAACCTTCACGACTTTTCTTCCCATTCGATGAACCTCCTGAGACTTCAACCAAGACTTGCCTCGAATAACAGATCATGTTCTATATGATAAAAGAATTGCCAACATGGAAGTTTCAAACGTTGCTGTCCATAAGCCATGCTTAAGGGAAAGTTCACACAAAAGGAAGGCAAAAAAAGGTAAGCCAAGAAAAGAACCTAAATTCTTGAGGCATCTTAACGTCGTTAGAATTGACCGACTAGCGCATTCGCACGTTTGGAATGCCTATAGACTTAAAAGGTTAAGCAGTGTTGTTCGCTCGAAAGGAGGAAGCAAACTCGTTTCGGCGTCGGCCATATTTCATTGGGCTACATTCTAGGCAAGGCTTCAGCGAGGGTTCTGAATACGAGCTTGAACGTGCCGCTCGTCATGACACTGTCCGTTCTGCCGGATATGGATATCTTGTTTCAACACTTGAATGGACTGGGTCAGATAATTCCCCATAGGGGTCCGTTTCACTCTGTACTAATCATGCTGATTGTTTTCATCCCTGTTTTTGTCGTGTACCGCAAGAGGGCGCTTCCTTACTTCATCGCCCTTGTTTCACATCCTTTGATAGGCGACTACTTCACTGGAGGGAATCTGCAGCTTTTCTGGCCCCTCACTTCACAGACATTCGGAACAGGCGGGAGCATTTACAGCCCCGAAAACATAGCGTTGGAGTTGATGCTCTTTGTCTCTTCCATTGCGCTGCTTGTTGTCTCGCGAGACCTGTTTGTGCTGTTCAAACCAAACCTCTCTAATCTAATACTCGCCATACCTACGTTCACAGTGTTGCTTCCGATATTCTTGAGTTTTCCTCTCCAGGTTCCAATTCCGCTGATACTGCCACACCTCACTTTTTTGATCCTCTTCATTTTTGCTATGATTGTCACGTTGGTCGGCATTCTGAGGCGCAGAAAAGTGGGATAGGTAGATTTCAATTACGAAAAAGAGAAAAAATATTGCTCAAGCAGGAGCTGGAGGTCTTCCTGCAAGGACAAGTTGCAGATTCAGGGGTTGATCATTTCGTATGAGATTCATGATAACTGTTTCCCCTGGGAGCGTATGCTCTTCCAAGTAGCTCGACATCTGATCCCCATTTATGATGCCTGTCCCGTTGATTCCGACTATTATGTCATTCACCTGAACGCCTGCACCAGCGGCAGGTTCTCCCGACACTACTTCACCAACTAGCCAGCCGAAAGTCGTGTTCGTGTGCATTTGCGCAGCTTGGAAGTAGTCCATGTCGGTGCCCTTGACTCCCAAGTATGAATGCCCACCGTAAGTGCCAGTTGCAATCAGCGCGCCTATCTCTCTTAGAATCGTGTTTGAAGGTACGGCAAAACCAAGACCCTGAGAGTTTTCAACGATAGCGGCAGTTATCCCCACGACTTTGCCGTCGAAATTGAGCAGGGGGCCGCCAGAATTGCCAGGGTTTATCGGAGCACTCGTTTGTATGATGTTAGCTATTGGGAAACCGCCAGTCAACGTGGTTTCAGTTATAGTGCGGCCAAGCGCACTCACAACGCCGCTGGTCATCGTGCCGACGAGTCCGAATGGAGCACCAATGGCGATCACTGGATCACCCACGTTCAACGTTGAAGAACTCACGATGGAGATCGGTTGAAACTCTTCCTGCGATGCCCCAACAACTGTAACAATCGCGATGTCCGAGTACGGGTCGGTTCCGTTCACTGTTGCTTCGTATCCGTGACCGTCCGAGAAAGTGACGCTCAGCGCAGTCGTCCCTTGGACAACGTGATTGTTCGTCACTACGAACATCGTTCCAGTCACGTTGTAGACAAAACCTGAGCCCTGAACGGTTCCACTGCTTGTTTCCCCTTGGATCAGAACCACCGATCCTTTGACCTTTTTGTACATTTCAGCCAAAGAGGTTTCGTTTTGGTATACCGTTATTGTTTGGTTGTAGACGGTTTGGTTTCCTGAGATATTTGAGATTTGACTCGAAAGGTTTGAAATTTGACCCTGCAGGTCATTGATCTGTTTCATGAAGAAGTAAGAGGTTATCAGCCCCCCGCCTATCAGCCCAGCGACGAGGATCAGCACTATTATTGCTGCAGAAGATGCGACGCGACTTCTATCCATGTTCATTCACCTTTGCCTATGAAGATTCAATGAAGGGTTCTTAAGATTTCCGCTGGTGCCGCTGTGATTTACTTCCTGAAGAATCTGACCACAAAGGCGGCTAGTATTGGCATCGCAACCATCGCGATTATGAATGGGTATTGAGGCGAGTACGCGTACAGATATCCGCCCAAGTAAGGCGCAAGAAACGAAGCAAACATTGCCACTACCTGGGGCACCGCCACCCAGCGAGCTCTGCATGATTCTGGAGCAAGCGGACCCACGATAGCATTCATCAATGAAAATGTCATGTAGGAACCACTGATCAGGATGAAAGAGATCACGAGTACGCCGAAATTGCCTGAAAGAACCAGCAAGGGCAAAGCGATGCTGTTGAGAATCAGGGTCAGGGCGAGAGAATGTTTCTTGCTCGACTTATCTGCCAGTCTTCCAAGCAAAATGCCTATCACCGCTGAGCTTGCAAACGTGATCGATCCCAAGACACCGATGGTGAAATCGTTGGATTTGTAGATGTCAGAAACGAATTTTGGAACAAACGGCCTGAACATTGACAAGACAAACATCAAAGAAGCAAAGAACGCCGCGTACCCGAGTAGTCTGCGAACCCTCAAGAGCTTCAAAAAAGAAAACTGCTCGCCCGACCTAGCATCGACACTGGCCGCTCGTTGGCTTTTTATGAAGAAAAGGGAAGAGGTAGCCACAGCATAGAAAACGAAAGAGAAGTAGAAAACAAGCTTCATTCCGACGTTTGCCGCGAGGAATCCTCCTGTTGCAGGGGAGAAGATATAGCCTATCGACCATCCAGCTGACATTACGGTGAAAGTCATTGTTAATTTGCTCGGATCGGCTGTCGTTACTATGTACGCGGTGCTGGAGGGGCCTCCAAGCCAGAAACCATAAAGAACCATCCCTGGAAGCATACCAACCCAGTTCGTTGCCGCCGAAAAAATGAGAGGGACAGGCAACCATGCAACCCATCCTGCAATCATTATCTTCTTTCTATCGTATTTGTCGGCCAGACTGCCCGAGACAAGAAGAGTAAAGGCAGCAACGAGAGCCATCACTGCATATAGCACTCCTATCTGAACAGAGTCGGCTCCAAGTGAGTTGCCCATGTAGACTGGAAGAAGATAGGAGAACAGACCATCACCGAAGGCGCCGACCAGGTTGGTGGTGAAGATGAGCTTCAAGTCTTTGTTCAAAGGAAGTGAGCCTCTGGCCGCGCTATCCGTGTAAATGGAAGCCTGTCGTTTTTAACTATTTACAGAAAGATAGGAAAAATTGAAGCAAAGTTTCAGTCGAGGCTACTTTCTTCTGTCAACGAGATCTAATGCGTCAGGTCCCGTTCCTATGAAAGCAACAGGAGCTCGTGTTTCTCTTTCGACTTTGAGCACGAATTCTTTCGTTTCTTTTGACAGTTCTCCATAGGTTCTAGCGCCTTTGCACTCAGGATAAAGGGCATCGAGTTTCGTCAATGCGATCTGGGTAGCCCCATTGATCATGACGGCGTTCTTGGCCAATTCGAAGCTGAATGGTGCGGCACGTCTGTCTCTTCCAGTTCCCGCAGCAGTTTCAAACCATCCGCGTTTGATTGCGTCTTCTTTCGATATTTCTCCGGGTAGTGGTCCTGTCCCTACGCGCGTTACGAAAGATTTCAGCACTAAGACCACGTTGTCGACTTTGGTTGGGCCTACGCCGGCTTCTGAGCACACCGCTGAGGCACTGGTATCTCGGCCGGTGACGTATGGATACGTTCCGTGGAAAAGCGAAAGCAGAATTCCTTGGGTTCCCTCAAGCAGCACATTCTTCTTCTTCGTCAACGCATCTTCGATCTCCAAGGCAACGTCTGCGAGGAAAGGCTGAAGTTCTGGAATATCCCTGGCCAGCTTCGCGGTCCTTCGTACTCTCTCTTCGATTGCAGGTCCAACTCCCCAGCCGGTCGTTCCTAAGCCCTTCAGATGCGCGCTGGCTTTGTCTTGAGCTGAATGCTTTTCTTCAATTATCGAGGCTTGGTTGTCCACGCCAATGCGGTTTTTCGTTTTAGTTTCCTCAACTTCCTTCAGGAACTGTCCGACGTGCACGTTCGCTCCAGGGGCAACTAGTAATCGGCAATTTTCGTTGACGAACCCGCCAGGAACCATGTGCAACGCATAGCGTTTTCCTTGATACCATATCGTGTGAGCCGCGTTCACTGAACCGGTTCTCACGCAAACGTCGACCTTGTCATTCAACGCCAGATACGAAATTATCTTGCCTTTGCCTTCGTCTCCCCAAAAACCCCCAACAATCACCGTGCAAGGCATTTTATCACCGTTCTGAGAATCTGCCAGGGTTGATTTAAGTCTTTTTGCTACATATATGTCAAACAAGCGACTGAACTGCTAGCGATGTTTGAAACTCCCGGCTTCAGAGTCTATGATATCGAGCAGCTTCAAAACTTTCCTGCCCTTTGCATTCGTTTCGTTGCTTGAAACAGTACGTCTCATTGGACACAGGTCATCCACGATTATGCCGTCTTCTACGCTGTGAATCACTGGGTATAGGCGGCAGCCTTCGGGTCTTACCTTGTATGCTCGGCATCGGCGTTTCTTGGTATCATAGAAGACGCAGTAGCCCTTGCGGTTTCGCAGCTTCACGTATCCTTGTCGATCAAGCCGTTGAAACTCCTTCAAATGGAAGCCTGCCTCCTCGAGGCGCGCAGCGTCTTCCTTTGAAAGTAACATCTCAGTTTCACGACAGCAAACGCCGCAGTGGGAGCAATGCATGGACTAATAGCGATGCGGGCTTTTCTAATCTGCGTTTCGCATAGCCTTTGTTCATCCGCTCGTCAGGATGAAGCCTAGGTTTAGAAGTTCTGCCCACGCTACGCTTCGTAGCGGGATTCTAATCGAGTTTCTTTTGCCGTAAGCTATGCAGGTCAGGACGTTCTCTCTTTTCAATTCGTCTTTCATGATCCCTGATAGGTGAACGTTGACTATCACTGAGCCGTCTTTCAGGTGAAGGTTAACGTTTCTTCCCAGAAAAGATCTGGCCGTGTTAACGCCGAAACCCTCCATGCTTCTCACCACTGCAAATCCTGTTCTGCTAGCTTGCTCCAGCATTGCCTGCAGATCGGTTTCTTTTCTCCTCTGAAAAGAATGTATACTTCAATGTCGTTGCTTTCACACTTGCCGTTCCAAGGGTTCTTACACTGTTCCATAATCGTGAACCTCTTCTACTCAATCCTCATTCATTTCGTGGCGATTTTCAGCTTTTAAAGCCCTCGAACAAGCAACATTGCTGAAAAATGGAGAGACGAGTTAAAGTGAACCCCGCCACTCGCTCAAATAGGAGTCTTAAACCTGTCTACCAAAATTGTTGGCAAGGATAATAGCATCGTAAATGTCCACTGTGCCATCCCTGTTTATGTCAGCATTGCCGTTCCAATTTGGGCTTCCCGGGTTTGACTTGAATGCGCCGGCAAGCATTATGGCGTCGTAGATGTCCACGATTCTGTCCAAGTTGACGTCACCTGGGATTATTACGAGAAAGGTTTGTGTCGCTGTGACGTTCGTGTTTCCATCGTTGTCGAAGAAGTATATTTTCCACGCTACGGTTTCACGGTAACTTACAGTACTGTTGCACCAGACAAACTTTGCAGTTACCCATGTGTTCGCGGTTCCTCCAAGATACTGCGGTTGTGTCAACGGCCATCTGACATAGTTCACCCCGTGTTGCGAAGCGCTTGTGTGAAAGTTGTTGTGACAGAACATAGGCCAGTCACCGATGCCTGGTCCAATGTTGAAGGCATAAAGGGCTCCATCGTTGGTGATAAACACACAACCGTCTCCGATGCTGGGGCTGCCGAATCCATAACCGCTCAGTGGATAAGACCACAGCACGCCTCCATCAGTTTCGTTCAGCACGTAGAACGTTCCGTTAAGGGATTGACAGTAAATGGCTCCACCAGCCGACGCCGGGCTGCAGTACATATAATTCTGCAGAGTTCCATTGTGAAGCGGTACCGTCCGCCAAAGTTCATTCCCAGTCGACAGATCATACGCCCACATGGTCCAATCGTTGGCTGGAATGTAAACTCTTCCACCGTCAACAAGGGGCGTTCCTGTGCTTCCTTTTCCCTCGAACATTCTGATAAAGCCTCCGTCTTTTTCGTTAAGCACGTAAGTGGACCACAAACTGGTCGTAACGTTGTACACGACCTGGACGAGCATCCCGTTGTAGATGACGGGCGACGTGTCCCATGATCGCCCGTACATTCTACTCCATATAACCTGCCCGGTGGTCCCGTTAAAAGCGTACTGTACAGGCGGATCATAGACGGAGACAAACGCCATACCGTTGTCATAGGCTGTCGAGCAAACGATTAGCCCAACATTTTGATGCCACAACACGCTTCCGTCCGTTTTGTTCAGGGCGTACACTCCAGCGCCATAAGTTGTGTAGTAAACGTATCCGTTGTTGACGACTGGTGAGCCAACCCACGTGAAGTTGTTTGGTTCCGTGAAGTGCCAGATTTCTGTACCACTGGTTCTGTTCAGGGCCATAGCTCTGGGAAATGGTGTTGGCTCCCCGTAAGGGCCTTCGCATTCTCCGACGTACAATACCCCGCCGTCAATGCATGGAGATCCATCACACTGTCTAACGGTTGTGTTCCAGATCAGGTTGCCGTTTGTGCTATTCACTGCATAAAGCTTGTCGTCACCCTTGGATGGGGCGTAAAGCACCCCGTCTTTATATGTGGCCGTGCCAAAGTTGTCGAATCCGTGGACCGTGGTTTGCACCCACAAAGGTGCTCCCGTGGTTTGATTGATCCAAGTTCCCGTTTCATTCGTTGAAAGAACCGCTCTTTGTAAAGAAAGAGTGTCAAAGCCGTCCGCTTGCAATCCAATATAATCTCCTGGCGGTGTCATCAATCCACTTTGTTTCTGATTTCTCCATTGTGGATCGTCGTTTTGAGCAAGATGACTATTCACACTCGCGAGTATTGAAGTGAATATCAAGAGAAGAAAGGTCAAGAACGTGAAGAAAACAGTGATTCTTCTTTTCGCGGGCAACGTATCACTGCAAAACTATAGGTTGAAGGCCTAATTATGTTTTCGCGGCAACCAACCGTGCAGCGGGGCAGCAGCGAAGTAGCAGCGCGGTTTCTTAAACACATATATTTGTTTGTATTCAGTCAATACTTAGATGAGTAGAATGAACAAAGCTGTGATGATCGTCATCTTCGCTTGCCTGTTCCTGGCTGGCCTCAGCGCGATAAGAAGCGTGTTAGCAGATGTTCCACAGATTCGGAACGTCGTGGTCTACCAGGATGGATCAGACACGAAATTGAACGTAACGGTTTACCACTTTGAGGAGATCCTTGGTGACTACGTTGACCTCTTGAAGGTCGTTGTCACTACTGGGACACCTAACATGTCTCAAACCTTCCCGCAGAGCGGGCCTCACACGTTGGACCCTGTGACGCACACCTTTAACGTGACGCTTGACATCGGGCCGATAAGCGACGCGCCGTTGGGTCAAGTACAAGCTCATTGCGTCAGCCATGGATGGAGCACGGAGAACTGGACGGGCACGGTTCCAGAATACTCGTTTCCCTTGTTATTGTTAGCTTCTTCGATTACCGCGGTGGCTTTACTCGTAAAACATAGGGCTGGGCGAAAACTCTTAGCTTAGGTTTTTGGTTTTGACCTCTAAGTTATGATTTGCCTTTTGGTGCGCGCGCTTCAGATCTGGATTATTTGCGGCACGATTCTGTCCTTTGTCACCTTCAGCAAACCGACGCTGGGTTTTCCAAGGAACGACGGAGAAGGGTTCGTTGGACTTCCCGGGTTGACGAGAAGCACGTTGCCTTCCCACTTTATGTTCGGGCTGTGAGTGTGTCCATAGACGAGGACGTTAAACCCGTTCGTTCTAGCGATTTCTCGTATCTTGCTGGTACCAAAAAGCGTGCCTGGATTGTGGGTAACGCCGATCTTCCAGTCAAAGACTCTGAAGGAATTCATCTTGGAGAGGCGACCACGAATTTCTGGTCCATCCATGTTGCCAAAGACCACCAGGACTGGCGCGATTTGCTCAAGTTCATCAATCACCGACAGTTGCACCAGATCGCCGGCGTGCACGATGTAATCGACGTTCTCGAAAACCTTGAAGACCCTTCTAGGGATTTCCTTTGCGCGCACGGGGACGTGGGTGTCGGATATCAGTCCGATGATTTTTCCTGAGGTTTCCTCCAAACGAGGAAGAATCTGATCCTGCTGGCTAACCATCTATGTTGCCTTCCGGCGATTCACGATTTGAAAGTTCTCTCTCAAACGAGTAAACAATTGGGACGTCAATATTAAAGTTTAAGCCCGTTTGTCTCTATCACAAACTATTAGTGTGGAGTGCGCGCGTTTAGCGTTGAGTGAAAAAGAATGCCTGGTCAACTTCAAACAGGAATCAAAGATGAAGTCACGGACCTTCTCAGAGACCTGATCAGAATAGACACAACCAACCCGCCTGGCAACGAGATCGAAGCCGCAGAATACCTTGCGAAGACTCTTGAGAAAGAAAAATTCGATTGCGAAGTCTTTGAGTCGAAACCTGGAAGAGGAAGTTTTGTAACGCGGTTGCAAGGCAGCGAAGGAAAACCAAGCATTCTTCTGCTTTCCCACCTGGACGTGGTTGCCGCAAACCCAAGAGAGTGGAGTGTCGATCCTTTTGAAGGCGTGGTCAAGGATGGTTTCGTCTGGGGACGCGGGGCGTTCGATATGAAGTCAATGACCGCGATAGAAGTCATGGCCCTGAAGCTCCTAAGAAGGCGGGGCAAGAAGCTGAAAGGTGACGTTGTGCTGGCAGCAACTGCTGATGAGGAAAAAGGCGGAGAGGAGGGTGCAGGCTGGTTGACGCGGAATCATCCTGAGAGAATCAAGACAGACTATGTCATCAACGAGGGAGGAGGCCTCGCGGTTCCGGTGAACGGCAAGAACATTTTCACGGTTCAGACCGCGGAGAAAGGTATGCTGTGGCTCAAGATAAGTGCAAGAGGTACACCTGGACACGGCTCTATACCTGGGGCAGCAGACAACGCAATAATGCGCGTGAACAGGATTGTTAGCATTCTTGGAAATCATAAAACATCTATCGTTCTGATACCTACGGTTGCAGAGTATCTCGCTCAAATAACGAGCGAGGACAAGACTGCCTTTCGCGGATTGAGGAGCATTCTTAAGAACCCGGGTTCTGCAGATCGAGTTTTGGACGAGCTTGCAAGAAAAGACAAGTTCTTCGCTGAAGAGTTGCGGGTCAAGCTCAAGATGACTTTGGCCGCAACGATGATTAAGGGCGGGGTGAAGGAGAACATTATTCCATCCGAATGCGAAACAGTGTTTGACTGCCGAATTCTGCCAGGCCAAACGACGTCGGAAGCGATGGAACTGATCCAGAAGTTGCTGATGGAGGTTGACTTGGAGAAGTTGAAGTTTGAGACGATTAATGCGAGCGAACCTTCCGAGTCATCGTTGCACACGCAACTGTATGATCAAATCATTGAGGTTCTCAAAGATTTTGACCCTACCTGTTCTGTCGCTCCGGACATAATAACCGGGGGGACCGACTCACGTTTTCTAAGGAAACTAGGGTCCGTGTGTTACGGTTTTCAGCCTATGCTTGCAGACTTGCCCTACGGGGAGATAAAGGAAAGAATACATGGAATTGATGAAAAAATCTCGATAAACAACCTTGTTTTTGGAACCAGCGTGCTCTACGATGTTATCCAAAGATTCATGGCCTAGGGTCAATCTATAAATACGTTTGAATGCTTCTTTATCTAACTCAACAGGAGATCTTATTATGCCAGCGATAGAGGTTGGGCGAATCTGTGCCAAGCTCACTGGGCGTGAAGCAGGAAAGAAATGCGTTATAGTTGATGTAATGGACAAGAGCTTTGTCCTGATAAGTGGACCCAAGAAAGTGACAGGGGTCAAGAGACGAAGGGTAAACGTTAATCACGTTGAACCTTTGCAGGATAAGATAGAGATTAAGCGAGGGGCTTCTGACGACGAGGTTGAAGAGGCTTTGAAGAGCTCCAGCAAGTTGGAAATGATGGCGCAAGGAGTCAAACCCATACTAGCTTCGACCTAAGAAACGGACACTTCACTTTTTCACGCGACGAAGAATTTCTAAACGAGAACAAACGAACGTGTAAATCATTTGAAAAAGCTTTTTCCAGACCGCAGAATAGTATTCTCAGGATTGCTCATTCTGTTTCTTATGCTCAGTGAATTGGCTGGCGCATCATACTTTTTCCCAACCTCCAGAACTGAGGAAAAGAACGGAAATAGTTTGGCAGGTGCAATTGCTCCTCAGAATGATCATGCACCTTTGATCGCCAAACCCGCAGTGTTTGCATCCTCTGCGATTCCAAATCCGGTCTCGGGCAATCTTAGGGTTCTGGTAATTCCCGTGGTGTTTTCTGATCTTCTGAACACCACTGATATTGAAACAAGTTTGTCTGTGAAGACAGCTTCGTTGGCCTCCTACTACGCTGACGTTTCCTATGGATCGGTGACCTTGAGCATAGAAACCTTGCCAAATTGGACTGCACTCCCGCACACTTTGGAATACTACGGTAACGATAGCGGCACCGAAATTGACGTCAACTGGTTTGCTTTCGTGATGGACTCTCTGAACGCCGTTGACCCTAGCGTAGACTTTCGCAACTACGGATATGTTCTTGTGGTGCACGCAGGAGCTGATCAGGCATCGAGCGGGGTCGCATCAGACCTGTGGTCTGAGGCCTCCGTTGGCAAACAACCCTTCCTGAACGATGGCGGAGTGAACCTTGGGTTTGCAATTCTTTCGGAAATGGATCCGTACGGCGTGTTTGCTCACGAATTCGGACACAACATTGGACTGCCAGACCTTTACGATTACAGCGGTCAAAATCAGGCGTTTGTCCGCGTTTGGAGCTTGATGGACTATGGCAGTTGGCTCATGCCACCGTCGAGTCTTATGGCCCCCGAGAAGATGTGGCTCAACTGGATACCTCCAGTAAACACGACTGTCGTGAATGCTGGGCAAATTCTTAACGTCACGTTGGCGAAGCTTGAAACACCCGATAACATTCTTGCTGTAAAGATACCGGTTGACAATACTTATTATGTTCTCGAATATCGAACTGAAGTTCTCACCGACTCCGCCCTTCCAATGGAAGGGGTAATAGTCAGTTACGTGGATGAGAATTTGCAGTCAGGGCAAGGTATCATCAAGATCAAGAGTGCAGATCCTTCCTCACACACGCTCTACGATGCAGCGTTCACCCCTGGACAAAGATTCGTTGATTCGAACAACCAAGTAGCAGTGAAAGTGCTATCTATGAATTCGGACAACGCAAGCATCCGTGTGCAGAAAGGTTTCGCCGATCTTATTGCTGAAAAAATCCAATTCGTCGGTGATATCCTTCAGGGTCAGAACATTTCCTTTGACGTGTACGTAAAAAACGTCGGCGTCACCGCTTCAGACCCTTGTTTTGTGTCCCTCAACATAAACGGGACGCTCTTTGCAGTGAAAGAGTTACCGATGATTGAAAATGGTTCTGAAACTGTCTTGGAGTTTGGCCCGTGGCAGGCACTTGCTGGTCTGAACCAAATACAGGCGAACGTGGACGTTAACGATGACGTTGTCGAGAACAACAAGACTAACAACGCGGCCTCTGCTATCTTAGATGTTCCTGCACACTCCGTGTCGATAGATCGAGCTGTAGTGAGCAAGCAACGTGTTGACGTCAACTCGACTCAGCAAGTGAGTTTTCACGCGAGATGGAACGACAATATTTCAGACATTGCTGGTGGCACGCTGTTTGTGAATGGCTCTGCCTTCATCACAAATTCAACAGGGTGGGTGACGTTGGATGTCACTTCGCCCGAAGTGGCCAATGTCACTTGGTCTGTTTCAGGAGTTGACGTGCAAGGCTTTCAGGTTTACGTGCAGGACGTGCCTAGTCCATGGATTGTTTGGGATTGTCTTCAGGCTTATGATTTTGGCGTGTCCCAACAGAGATGTGACATTAACTCAATTCAGACAATTTGGGTCAGGACTCGATACGCTTACGAAGGTAGCGCATTCGACAACTCAGACGGTCAGCTGTGGATCGATGGAAGACGTGCAGATTGGAGTCCGCAGAATGGCTACTGGACGCTTAATGTGACACAAGACACTGTGGGTCAAAGCAACTACACTGTTCCCACAGCCTTTCAAGATGACCTCTTTGGACTAACGTTGATGACTGGCCAGCGACAATTGTTGATAGTCTGGGACACGGTCAACTTGACGGTTACGCCGAGAAACCCGAGGATTAACGTGGGATCCTCTGTCTCACTTGAAGTGAATGGAACTTACGCTTTTGATTCAACCGTGTGGAATGGAACGGTTGTTTTCAATGATACGTTGATGAAGAATGAAGTTGGCAGATTCTCCTACTCCATTGTGTCAATATCTGATCCACTCTACGGCTTAAGGACTTTCAGTTCAAACGTGGCTAGCGCGATCTTTGACCGCGTAGTCCTGAATGCGTCGGCATCGAAGGGACGCATTAATGTTGGTGAAGAAGCCAAGGTCGTCATCACAGGAGTCTACCAGTACGACGGGACAATCTGGAATGGCGATTTCACATTGAACGACTCTGTCGTCAAGAATGAGGTGGGCCGTTTTGGATTCACGGTGACTTCTCTTACAGACCCGAATTACAACTTGACCGCGTTCAACAGCAACTCCTTCTCGGTGGTCTGGGACAGAGTAGACCTAGCTCTGTCTTCTTCTCAAGAGAGAGTCAAAGTCGGACTGAAGGCCCCGATAATGTGGACGGGGCAATACGAGTTCGACGGGACGATCTTTGAGGGAAACGTGACTCTGAATGAGGACCTCGTGAAAAACACCATTGGGCTCGTGAACTACACCGCGGTCGACATTTCTGATTCTTTATACAACTTGACGACTTTCAGAACTAACGAAGTTAGCGTTGTTTTTGATGATTTGAACTGCACCGTAAGCACCATCACGTCATCGATTGGCAAAGCCAAGATCGAGGTTGACGTCAGGTACGTGTTTGATGGAAAACCGGTAACTGGTGCAACAGTGACTGTGGGAGACAGACCATTGGATGAAGTTGGAAACGGGAATTACGTTGCGGAAATACCTGACTGGAAACCGTACGCGACCTACCACGTTAGTGTTGAGAAGCTGAGTCTCACGAAGAACTTGGAAACCACGGTCCTGTTGACCGCAAACACGGTGTTCATATCGCTGATAGCATTCATCATCGTCTTGATCATCATAGTTCTCGTGATATACCGAAAAACACATCGTTTTCAAGGTTGAAGCAATTTCGAAAGACCGAGACCATGACTAGTAGGGTTCAGATTCTTATACTTCTAGTCGTTTTTCTATTCTCCAAGGAGTGAATATGCGGGAATGCCGAGAACTTCAGCGCCATGGGAGATCACGCCCGAACTGCTAGTGAGAAGCGAGGGCGAAACCAATCCCAGCTTTGGATGCAAGCCCGAGGAAAGGTCGACTGAAACCCTCGTGAAGTATGGCGTAATCAACCTAGACAAGCCAGCTGGTCCGAGTAGCCACGAAGTCGCTGCTTGGGTTAAGCGCATATTGAAACAGGAGCATGTTGGGCACGGCGGGACTCTAGAGGCTGCGTAGTTAGCCAGAGAAATCCCAAAGTGACCGGTGTCCTACCTGTGACGTTAGGTGACGCTACGAAGGTCGTCCAGGCTTTGCTGTACAGTGGGAAAGAGTACGTATGCGTCATGAAGCTTCACGGCGACACAGGAATAGAACAAATCACGAAAGTTCTAGGTGAGTTTCAAGACACCATCTATCAGCGTCCACCTCTCAGGTCTTCGGTCAAACGTCAACTGCGCACGAGACGCATTTACTATCTGGATTTTATCGAGGCAGACGGGAGAAAGGTGCTCTTTAGAGTGGGGTGCGAAGCCGGCACTTACGTACGGAAACTGTGCTATGACATCGGCGAAGTCTTAGGGATCGGTGCACACATGCAGGAACTGCGAAGAACAAGGGCAGGTCCCTTCGTTGAGGCTGGAAGCACGACTCTGCACGACGTTGCTTACTCGTTCATGCGATGGCAAGAAGAGAAGGACGAGAAGCTTCTCAAGCAGTTTATACTGCCGATGGAGCAGGCTTTGGGGCTTCTGCCGAAAATCTACGTTCGTGATTCTGCCGTGGACGCGGTGTGCCACGGCGCGACCCTGACGGCTCCGGGGGTGGTTTCGCTTGACAGCACAGTCAAGGCGGGTTCGATGGCCGCGATTTTGACGTTGAAACACGAGGGAGTTGCCCTCTGCAAGGCTGTCGTTGGTGCTGAACAGATCTTGGGCATGGAGCACGGTGCTGTTTCCAAGACCGAGAGAGTTCTGATGACTAGGGGTACGTATCCGAAGCTTTGGAAGGGTGGCAACAAGTCGCATGAACAGGAAAAGTGAGGAACTGGAGCATTATTTCGTAGAAAATCCGAAGTCCAAAGCAAGATTTGGCTTGGTACATGCATATCTGCGAGGAAAACGCTTCGAGTTCCTAACCAGCTCAGGAGTCTTCTCAAAGCAAAGAATTGACCTGGGCACTAGGCTGCTGATTGAATCCATGGTTCTGCCTGAGAAAGGCTGCGTACTTGACGTAGGCTGTGGCTACGGCGCTGTCGGTATTTCAGCAGCTGCTTTCAACCCTAACTTACGCGTGGTGATGACTGACATAAATTCCAGGGCGATTTGGCTCGCAAAGCAAAACGTCGAGAAAAACTACGTATACAACGTGGAGGTTAGACGAGGAAACCTGTACGACCCTCTTGAGGACTTGGCTTTTGATTGCGTGCTTTCGAACCCGCCTGTGAGTGCGGGGATGGAAGTTGTCAAAGCAATGATCTGCGAGGCACCAGACCACATGTTGAAGAAAGGTGTTTTTCAGATGGTTGTAAGGTCAAAGATCGCAGGGAAAAGGTTTCTCAGTTTTTTTGAAGAAGCTTTCGGGAATGTTCAGGTCCTGGCACGTGAAAGCGGCTATCGTGTTTTGATTTCTCAGAAGTGCTGAGCCGTTGGCATTTGCCGATTAGAAAACCTATAATAAACCTGTCTTCGGATATGGTTTCTGCGTCTGAGCCGGGGTCTCCTAGCCAGGTATGGAGCAAGCCTGGAGACGAAGATATCGCCTAATAGCTTGTGGCCTCTCGGGGCCACGTGGGTTCAAATCCCACTCCCGGCGCCAAAGACATCAATGAGCTCAATCTCAGGTCAACATGATAGGAATTGTTCTTGGCCGTTCCTGTCTCCTGGTCGAAGCGACGCCTACTGAAAAAGAAGGGTTAAATTGGGAAGATTTTTATCGTGCCAGTCTCAATGGCAAAAAGAGTAATGAACGGAAGAATAGGGCAAATGATTAGAAAAGATAAGCTCTCTATTCGTTATAAACATCTTCTCTCTGTTCACCGTCGCGCTGGACATGTGTTCGGGTGAGTTGAAGATCTTGGAAAGAAAACTGGTCTTCGCCTATATGATTCTCTTGTTGATGAGTGTATCTGTTGCGTCGGTTGCGACCGTGCATGGAGCGCGCGCACCAGACGGGTTCCAAGGCGATACCACAGATGTGGTGAACATAAGCGGAGTCGTGGGCAACCCAATGAATTTGACTCTTGCCGAACTGCGCACTTTCCCAATGGTTTCAGAAGTGGCTGAGCTGAGGTGCGTTGTGGGCTCGCCAGACGTGACTTACAACTGGACTGGGATACCTCTGTTCTACTTATTGACGCTCGCTCAAATTGAGCCAAAAGCATACAAGGTTGTCATTCACGGCTCGGATGGTTTTTCTTCGGATCTTCTTATCGAGGATGCAATGAAGCCAACAACCATTCTTGCGCTCGGAGCCAACGGATCAGACCTGCCTATGATAGGCAGCATCCAAGGTGTTTTCAGGCTCGTCGTTCCTGGCAAGTGGGGTTACAAGTGGGTCGGCCTCGTTGATCAGATTCAAGTTGTGGATTACGATTACAAGGGAACATATGAAGGCTCATACGGATTTTCTGATGAGGCAAACGTGTCTGATCCAGTCGTTATGTCTGGAATAACGCCTCCTATTGAGCAGTTGAATCTTGATTTTGGCAACAGAACGCTCACAACAGAAGTTTTCACAAACGCAACAATCAACGATCACACGTTTGACGACGAAAAACAGGAGTTGAGCCTTAACGTGAGCGTACTTTCAGCAATGAATGGTTTCTTTGACTTCAAGTTACAGCAAGACTTTTTGAAACGCCCGTACAACGTCACCGTGGACGCGCAGCCAGTCACGGTGGTTGAAGGTGACCTGGCGAACCAATCTTACTTGTGGTTAGCGTTGGGCGAGGGTTCTCATACTATTAGTATAGTTGGTGCAAATGCGGACGTGCCGGAGTTTGAACCGATTCCGTTGATTCTGCTCTTCCTCACGATCACTCTAGCAACAGTCTTTTTGTTCAAAAACGTGATCCGAACAAGGACCCTGAATACTCGATTAGTCCACGCATAGCTTTCCGTAAATCATAAAGCCATAAACGTTCTCCAATCGTAACTGTGCGCTCATGATGTCGACTGTGCTTATAATGTTCTGCAGAAAAGCATTCAAGATTACGGAAAAGCATGGTCTAACCCGGAGGATATTTGGTCTTGAGCAAAGCGGATAAGGTCCTGAAGAAGATCGAAGCGATGACTGAGAATGAGTTCCTACCTATCATTGGACCCGTCAAGGGTCAGATTCTTGTGAAGGTCATTCACGAGAAGAACCCGAACCAGATCCTTGAGGTCGGCACTCTATTAGGCTATTCAGCGATTCTGATGGCGAAGGAACTTGACAGCGACGCACAAATAACATCGATTGAGATTCACGCGGAAGAGGCAAAAATCGCCCGAGAGAACATCAAGGAAGCTGAGGTTCCTGCGAAAATAGAGGTGATCGTCGGCGACGCCCTCGAAGTGTTGCCCGGCCTTCACGGCAAATTCGACATGGTCTTCATCGACGCAGCCAAAGAAGAATACTTCAAGTATCTGAAGCTAATCGAGAATAAGCTTCACAAGGGAAGTGTGATTGTGGCCGATAACGCTGGCGTTATTGCTGAGCAGATGAAGGATTATCTTGATCACGTGAGGTCGTCGGGCAAGTACAAGAGCGAGTACTTCTCTTTCGGAGAAGACGGAGTCGAAGTGAGCGTCAAGCTGTAACCACCCGCTTAGCAAGATTCAATGGAACCTCATTTGGGTTTCGAATTGAACACTAAATGGACTATGCTTTTCTCGACCATGTGATGCGGGTAGTAGCTTTCCTTAGCCTTCCTCAAGCCAGGGACGCCTAAGTCTTGTTCCCTATTGACGAAAATGAACTGTCCAAGCGCTTTTTGGCAGAACCATTGATTGATGAGCTGGTACAACCCTTCGATCTCTGGGTTAGCCTTTTCAAAATGGATGACGGCGGTGTCTCTGTTAAGTTGCTCCCCAAGCGTAAAGGCTTCAAGTTTTTCGTCGACGTAGATGGCTCCTCCAAAGATATTGAGGTGCTCGAAGTGTTCAAACGCGATTTTGATGGCCGTGTTTTCCGCCTCCAATCCTCTGACTTCGTTGCAGTTGCGGAGGTTGCACCATCGTGTCTGAAGCTGCAGACAATCTTCTATTTCGCGGGGTCCGATGCTGGCGTATCGGCAGTCGTACTTGCTGAGGCAGCGGGCGACGAAGTTGCGCTTCGGATGATACTTGTCGCCCGAAAGCTCAGACAGGTCGCGCATCAGGTAGACGTAGTCCCAGTCGTCACGATCAGGCTCAAACTTCAGTTCTTCCTTTTGGAGTTGCTGCACCTGATGATGGGGTGAGCCCGTAGAAGGATTGGAGCCCATTCTCTCTTAGGTCAGGTTCATATTTCGTTAGTTGGCTTAGGACATCTGGCAAAGGTTCTGTCCCAAGTGGCGGGAGAAGAAAGGCCTGGCCGTCGCGAAGCCTCTTGCGCTGAACCAGCATCGTATTGTCGAGTTGTGAGATTTGAACTGGTTCGGAACTGTTCCAAACGAATAGGTTCGTGAACGTCAGTTCAGATATTTCCGGCTGGGTTTCTTTGAGCAGGGAGTCGAAGAGGGTTTTGTCTTCAAGGGAAAGATTCCTGAATATTGGGAATTCTGGAGCCCGCATTTTCAACTCTTTCCGTATTGATTAGGCTGTCTTGTTCATCATGGTTATGGCTTCTTTCACTTCGGAGGCCGATTGTTTGAAAGCTGTCATTGCTTCGGAATCTAATTTGAGCTCGAGTATTCTTTCAACGCCGTTTTTTCCAAGGACGCACGGGACGCCTATTGACAGCCCTGAGAGCCCGTATTCACCGTCCAAGTATGTGGAGACGCTCATCACGCGGTTTCTTCCTCTGAGCACCGCATCGGCCATGATCGCGATGACGGCGGCAGGAGCGTAGATCGTGGACCCCTTCAGCTTGATCACTTCAGCGCCCGAGGTCTTGGTCAAAGTGACTATCTTGTCAATCTGTTCTTTGCTTAGCAACGTGGACACCGGAATTCCTGACACGGAGGCGAAGTTGACGAGGGGAACCATGGAGTCCCCATGCTCTCCGATCACCAAGGCACGGATGTCTTCTCTTGATACACCCAGCTCGGCGGCAAGGTAGGACCTGAAGCGCAGCGTGTCGAGTATGTTTCCCATGCCGAATACCCTGTTTCTTTCGAACCGCGACTCTTTGCAAGCCACATAGGTCATCACGTCAACCGGGTTCGTAACCATCATCAGCTTGCAGTCTGGTGCGTGTTTGACAACTTCTTTGACTATAGCTCTGACGGTTTTCGCGTTTTGGTTCACGAGGTCCATTCGGCTCATCCCAGGTTGCCTGGCTTGGCCAGCAGTCACGATTACGAGTTCTGAACCTTGCATTTTGCTATAATCGCCAGTGCCCGTGATTTTTCCGTCAAACTCGATCGCTGGAGCAGCCTGCATCATGTCCAGAGCCTCACCGACCGCACGATCCTCGGCAACGTCGATCAGAACCACGTCGGAGATGCGGCGTTCCAGGATGCTGAAAGCCGCTGAACTTCCGACTTTTCCTGCGCCAACTACAGTTATCATGAGATAGAGGTGAAGAACTAGCTTCACATAAACCTAGCGCGCGCGACTAGCAACAGGTCAAGACACGTGATTGCCTATCAAGAAAGCTTAATTAATCAAAGCAAATTCTATTGATTCTACGCTTCTAATCGAAGCCCTGGTAGTATAGTCCGGTCTAGTATATGCGGCTGTCGCCCGCAGGACCCGGGTCCGAATCCCGGCCAGGGCGCCAACAAACTAGTTTGAATCCCTTCTTTCACTGAAATAAGGATGGAATAGGACGCGAGCGCGCGGAAGTAGACCGTCTTAGGCTGTTTACGAAGCATAATCCGTATCGAGCAGGCCTTCTGTACTCCTCACTCGTCGACTTTTTCCTCTTCATCCGTGACCAGCTTCTTCAGCTTCCTTTCCATCTTCAACTCGTAAGCGTGCTCCTTTACCATCGGGGCCAAACTCTTCCGCTTGAAAAGCAGGTTCGGAGCAACAATCCGTCGTTCCCCAACCTTGACCCGCTCAACCTTCCCGTACACCTCATCCTCAAAACCCTCTAAGGCCTCAACCACATAATTCCCTTCACTAATCGACAAAACCGCAACCCTAAACTTCCCCTTATAATACCGCACATCCTCACTCATCGCCAATCACAAATCAACACTCACACACAAACAATATAAAACAAGCGCTGCCCAGTTCTATTCTGAACGAGATTGACGTTTTCCGAATCGCGCTCCATCAAACCCTTTTCAAGCACATGGCTACATGACGTCTTAAAGACAACAGGTATGCAACAGGATGCCCTGCCAACCGTAACCGCAAGAGCTTCTTCAAGCGGCCTGTGCGTCATCTGCAAAGGTTCGCGACGTCTCTGCGGCAAAGACCGATGCCCCATAATCGTCAAAGTCAACTACTACCTCAAGAGCGTCCCCCTCATGAACACCCAAGAAATCAACGGTGCCTCACCCCCAAGCGTCTTCATCGGAAGGATGGGCTACCCCAACATCTATGCTGGACCACTAGTGCCGCCAGTCCAGGAAGACACGACAATATTCGACCTCCCAGAACAATGGTTCGGCAAAACCATCGACGAAATCGTCGCGTTCCGATCCATGCTTATCCGAGGAAAACAGCGGGTACATGTACAAAACTTCACAGAAGCCGGAAATGTAATCCAAAACACCCGGGAACTCGCATTGGCTGTTAAACCCGTGGACGTTGAACTGTCCTTGACCAAGAAACCCCACGGTAGCATATTTCTAAGTGACGAAATCCAACCCTTCGGCCCTTCAGCCCCGATAAAAGACATGAAAATCAGCAACACGGCGTGGGACCAGCAAATAGAAAAAGCATACAGCGACACCGACCTCAAAGCCGTTCCAGCCGTCCTCGAACTCTACAAAAAAGGAGTTTACGAAACAAAAATCCAAAGAGCCTTCAGCGTCGGAGCCTTCGGAATAGAAGAAAACCGCCGCCTGGTCCCTACTCGCTGGAGCATAACAGCCGTCGACGACATCATATCAAGGAACCTCATGACTCAAGTCCGACAGCTGCCCGAGATGAACGAGTACCGCATCTACGAATCAAAATACTTAGACAACATCTTCGAAGTTCTCATGATCCCGCAACCGTGGAGCTACGAAGCCATCGAAGCCTGGTACCCTGGCACCGTCTGGAACCCAAATGGAAAACATGCCGTGATGTTCGGCGACCATGAACAACACGACGGAAGAACAACGTACGCTGAAATAGGCGGATGCTACTACGCTGCACGCCTGGCCGTATCAGAACTCCTGCTGAAAGAAAAAAGGCAAGCAACCGTAGTCGTTCTGAGAGAAGCAAGATCAGGCTATATCATGCCCGTTGGAGTGTGGCAAGTCAGAGAAAACGTCAAAAACGCAATGCGCCAAAAACCATTAAAATACAACACCCTGAACGAAGCCCTACAAAGAATAGCAACCCAATTCAGCATACCACTCTACAGCTGGATAAACGAGAGCCACCTCATACGCGACGCCCTCTTCCAGAAAAAAATCACCGACTTCTTTACGCACCCAACACTGACTAGCTGACCCTCCGCGCCATCAACGCATAAGCACACTGCTCGATTCTTCTCTTACGCCGTTCTGACCCTGTTGATCGCCCAGCTCGAAATGTCCTTCCGCAAGGCATCTTCATCAGCCAACTTCTCATTACTTGCATCCTGCACGGCATTGACCTTCCTGTTGTACTCATCAGCTCTTCTGTTCGCCGCGACAACCAAACCCTCCAACCAACGAAGCTTCTCCTCCACCCGATCCCGAGTAGTGACCAGCTTCAACGATTTCCCAACGATGACCACCTTTCTGTCCCAGAAATCCAGGCTTGACCAGAGTTCCGTCTCAAAAAACGTGTGCCAAACATACGAAGGCTCGGAATCCAACGAAAGACTAATGATGAAAGCCGTTGGATGGAAAGGATCCTTCTGAATGTCTATGCTATTCGGGTCAGTCGGATGCTTAATGTTAACTCTTCCAGTCAGTTGCTCCAAATCTGACTCCAGACTAATACTAAACAGACCTCGGAAGTTAAAGCTTACGTACGCCTGCCTAGACACACCCAATCTGTGTGCGCGCGCTAATTGTTCGTTTTTCAAGAATCACCATAGAGGTCGCATTTAGAACATGTCCCTTAAGTTAACAGTATCTGCAGAAGCTATGAGCTTCGATCACGTGTTCGGAGGGATTCTATGAAATGGCTGTATGCTTGTGGAGGTTTCAAGTTCATACGTGAGATGGAGGAGTTGGAAGGCAGGCTTAAGGAAGAGAACATCCTCTAAATTCAGGTTCCCTCGTCAATTTCTCTTTTCAATCTCTCGAAAAACTTCTTCATATATTCCAATCTTTCTATGGCAATTTCTCTCGCTTTTAGGGTATACAGTCTGTCTGGAATTTGCTTGAACTTTGTTTCAAATTCAAGATTTGATGCATGCTTTGACGGATCAATAATCCTACCGTTAGCTTTGCCACCAGCAAGATTTTCTTTGACGTACTCATCTATCGGAGTCTCCGAATAGATTTTCTGGCCATTTTCACCTCCAATCGTGAATGATCTTGCAATTCCCGTTGCTCCTAAAACGTCCAGCTTATCAGCATCAGAGAGTATCTTTGCTTCGATAGTTTTTGGCGGATTTTCTCCTCTGAACCTATGCGAAGCGATGCAGTTCTTGATATTTCCTATTTTTCCCTCCGGATAACCTAACTCCCGCAGGATTTTGTCACTCATCTCAGCACCAAGAATGGCATGATCAACGCCCAGCGCACCTCCATCTTCGTCTTCTTTAGTTCTCGCAATATCATGGAGTAAAGCTGCGGTTCTTAAGATGTCTAAATCAACGCTCGGCTCATAATTTGCCAGCCTTAGGCATAAGTTGTAGACTCTCATCACATGGTTAAAGTCATGAGCAGGACTTGCTCCCTCCATTTCCTTATCAACGATCGTTTTCAATTGACGATATTTCTCTTCCATGATTGATTATGTGAGGAGCTCAGCTCTTAAACCTGAGCGGAATAAGAGAAAAGTTAGCGACACATCAACCGCGCGCTGAAGAGTCCTCTGCCGATCTATGGCTTCTTAAAAAAGTCAACCAACTTTCTGCTTTCAGTCCGAGCAAGCGCCTCCGCACACTTCCGCGGATCCAAGTGCCTGTACTCCAAACCAAGAGTCATCAACGTTCTCTGCACGTCTTTTCCCAAGCCAGGCGCCGCCAACACGCCCCGCACCTGGCGACTCGACCTCGCCCTCACGGCCTCGATGTACCGTGACAACTGCACCGCAGCATCCTTAGAAGCAGTTTTCCGCTTGATCTCCACGACGATAAGGTTGCCATTTTTATCCTCGCCATAAACATCCACGAAACCGGGCTCAACCTTCTTCTCATACGTAATCGGTTTGAACCCTTCCTCCAACAAATCGGGATTCACAAGAACCGCCTTTTGCATATCCTGCTCGCTCGCGTAAAGGGAGAATTCCCCTGAATCATCTAGAGTAAACGAAGCAACAAGCTGCAGCTGATCGAAGAAAATCCTGACAGACTCGGCAGGTTTTCTCCTCAGAGCTCGAACCTCAAGAGTCTCATCGGTCGAATGTGCGTTTATCACGATCTCGCCGCCCGGCATCCAGTTGATCGGTTCATACCCGACTGAACGATGCACGAGCAGCGACCCATCCGCCTTAATGATCACGACACGTTCTCCAGGCTCCAGCTTAGACTCAGCCCTGCCAACATAATGCACCCAACACCTCCCCACCGCAAACAACATCTTCTTCTGCGAAGTCGCCTCATTTACTAACCGCTCAGCCTCCTTGATGCTTGGACGGATAAGAACGTTCAAAGGACCACGCTGCGACACGTCTGGTTTCTCCCCAATAGCTTTTAGGATACGCGTCGCCCCATAATATTCCTGACGGATACAAATGAGCTCCTGGGCAAAGAAACGCAGGGTAATGCATCGGTACGATTTAACAGCACGAATGTACAACATGCGCTACGAGAATGAACAAAAAGCAAAGATCGAAACCGCCCTCGAGAACATCAAAACAGAACGCTTCGGCTCAGTCCTAGACGTCGGTTGCGGAACCGGAATCCTGTTCGAATACGTCGATGACCGCGCAGACACCATAGTAGCCATAGACTTTTCCCGCAGCACACTCAAGCAAGCAAAAGAACGCCAGCAAACGATAAAAAAGGCAACCGTGCACCTCGTTCAAGCCGACGCAGAAAACATGCCCCTCCAAAACCGTGCCTTCAACTGCGTCTTTGCAGTCACCGTCCTCCAAAACGTTCCCGACCCGAACAAAACACTGAAAGAGATGCAGCGTGCCGCAAAGGACAACGCCGTCTTCGTCGTCACTGGATTAAAAAAGGTTTTCACACGGAAGAGGTTTCAACGGATATTAAACGAAGCCCACCTGAAGGTTCAGACGATGGAAGATGACGACTTAAAGTGCTACGTCGCCGTATGCGTGAACGCATAGCACTTCGCCAAAAGAACATTCTCGAGTTCAAACGCAGATCCAATTGCACCCGCAAGCGCCGTTACCAAACAACATTACAAAAAACGTTACAAAAAAACACCCTAGGAAGCTTTTCTCAACTGCTTCCAAATCAAAAACCATGTTGAGTAAGCCTCCATCGTCCAAAAACCAACAAACAGACCAAACACAATCCCGCAGCCCCAGACATAAGGGTTTAAACGTAATGAACAACACTTATTTTCCAGATCCAAAAAAGAACCATGCAAGCCAAAAGGGGCTGTCGGCTAGTTTGGTCTAGGCTTGAAGCCTCGGGCGCTTTAGACCCCGGTTCAAATCCGGGCAGCCCCACTCCCATTTGGGTTCAGAACCACCACTAATTATAGCGCGCGCGGAAATTTAGTGTAAGGTTTCTCAGAAGTGTTTAGTCTGTTGCCGCTCTCAAAACTATGGCAGCTCTTGCAGAGACTGATGTTGCTTGTGAAAGTCATAGAAATCATTGTTGAATCACCTTGCTAATAAGTGCGTACGCAGGGACCGTGCAGTTGAGGAATTCAGAAGACTATGGAAGGAGCGCGCGCGCTTCAACGAGCCAGCTTGACAGAAACACATCAGCACAAACATCAATCACAGACCTTCGATGAAAACATTCTAGGGACCCTCTGGAAAGTGATTGTGTGTTTTCGGTTTTGTTCGATCTTAACAGTCTTGACCATGGTTTTTTATTGTGACGCGCACGCTATAAGAAGGCTTTTCAGATACTTGTCGTTTACTTCTAATGGGCTACAGACTTATCAGAGGCGTCATGTGTGGAGGAGATTCTTCATCAGGCAGAACATTTGGAGAAGGAATATGATTGGTCTGGAGCTGCTGGATCGTATGAGAAAGCACTGAATCTGCTGCCCCACGATGATTTCTTGAAGAGAGGAGAAATTCATGAGCGGCTGGGATATGCATTCTGCCGTTTTGCGTTTCAAGCCGAAAGCAAGGACGAGTTTAGGCAAAGATTGCGCCAGGCTATTCTGAATTATGAGAAGGCGAAGGAACTCATTAAAAAACTGAATGAACCAACAAAGAAGGGGAGAATACTTCGTTGCGACGCAATGATCGCGTACTTGGGTTATTGGCTTGCGTCTGAAGTGCCTGAGAAGAAGAGGGTGCTCAACGAGTCTTGGAGTCTGACTAAGGAGTCTCTGAAGGTTTTCGGAGAGGCTGGAGAGGCCTCTCAATATGGGAGAACTTACAACCAACTTTCAAGCAGTATTGCTCTTGGATTCGATCTCGAATGGAATTTTCAAGCCCGAGATAAATTGATTAGAGAAGCGGTGGAATATGGAGAGCAAACAATAAAGTTTCTTTCCTCAATTGAATGCCCCTGTGAACTTGCAAGAGCCTATGCAAGAACAGCCTTCTGTCTGGGAGTGTTCGCTTACAGTTTCTTGGACGCTGAAGAGAAGGAAACAGGATGTCAGAAAGCTCGTGACTACTGGGCGCGGGCCAAGGAGATATCTGAAAATGTAGCCTTGAGTGAATTGACTTGGCCTATTTTTGGGCCTCAAGAAATCTTATGGGGAGGTGCGGCTACCGATGAAGCCCTAAAGAACCTTGGAGAAGCCTTGGAGCAAGGCAAGAAAACAAAGGATAAATTCAATATCGGCTGTGCGCTGGATTGGTTAGCATACCATACTGCCTGGAAGAGATATATAACGGAAGACCCTGATGAACATCAGCGCCTTACTGAGACAGCCTTGCAATACGCTGAAGATGCGAAGCGACATTATCTCCCAATCTCCTTCATCAGTCCACGGACGGACTATTGGTGGGTCGAAGCCGTTGACGCTGAGCATTTCACTTTCTTGGCCCGCCATGAAACAGATGTGAAGAAAAAGCAAGCCTTGCGCGAAAAGGCAATAGCAGCTGCAAGAGAGGGACTGAAACGAGCAGAGTCTTCTGGATACATCGAAGCCATAATTTACGGGCATCACGTATCCAGCCTTACGTTAGATCCCATGGTTGACCTTGAAAAGAGGACAGAGAAGAAAAAGGCAATTCTGCAGGAGGCAATGAAACACAGGGAAGAAGCCGTCAGAATGACGGAACAAATCCAGCCCTTCAACTACTGGAATCGCGGCTGGATGCAAGCAGGACTGGCTCAATTCAAATATAGACTTGCAGAGTTGGCAAAAGACGCTCCAGAGGAGAAGAACATCGTCCAAGAAGCGGTACTTGACTTGGAAAATGCGTTGAGATTTTGCACCACGGAAGTAGCGTTGCTCAGCGAGAGCGCGTCCCCGTTTCACACTCAATTAGGCTTACTCCAATATAGGCAAGGCGTTAGGCTTGGCCGTCTTTACGAGATTACCAACGACAGAGAGGTTTTGAGGAGAGCTGTGAAAGTCTTCGATGAGGCGGTTGAATCGTATCAGAAAATCAATTTGAGAAGTCGGGTTGCAGAGTGTCGGTGGAAAGCCGCCACAACTTGCGACGTGTTGGGTGAGCATTTGGAAGCTGCTGAAAACTTTGCTCTTGCCTGTAACAGTTACAAGGATGCGGTAGAAAAAATTCCGCAGCTCAAAAGCCTCTACCAAGATCATGCGTCTTACATGCAGGCTTGGAGTGAAATCGAGAAGGCAAGACATCATCACGAAAGACAAGAGTATGGCTTGGCAAAGGAACACTTCGAGAAAGCCGCTGAACTTGCACAGATCGCTGAAAAAATGGAGTTATCTGGCTTCAAACTATTGCGCCTGGGCCAACGTCGAATACGCAGAAGACTTGAGCAGAAAGGAACAGTGTGAAGAGGCCATACAAGTCTTCGAAGCAAGCCGCCAAGCTTTTTGACGAAACCAAGAAGTCCATCCAAAACGGGTTGGCAAGATTGAAGATGCCGACGAGAAGCAAATGGCAACCAATATGGTCAAAGCCACAGACATGAGGCATGAATACTGCCTAGCCAGAATCGCAATCGAAGAGGCAAAAATCCTTGACAAGAAAGGCGATCACTACTCCAGCTCAGAAAAATACGGCTCAGCAGCAGAACAATTCGAGAAAATAAGTCAAACATTAGAGTCAGAACAAGAACAAAGAGAGATGAAATTCATTACGACTCTTTCTCGGGCTTGGCAGAAAATGACCATGGCAGAAGCAAAGTCATCTCCAACGCTGTACGTGGAGGCATCCAACTCTTCGAGCAAGCCAGAGGACTTTAGCCCAAACGAGAAAACAAAAATGTTGGTCTTAGGGCACAGTCGATTTTGTAAAGCACTTGAAGCAGGAACAAAGTTCGCTGACACGAGAGACCAAGCATTGCATGCCGTAGCCGTACAGCATCTCGCAAGCGCCTCAAACTACTA
Source organism: Candidatus Bathyarchaeota archaeon (assembly GCA_963739305.1). Classification (GTDB taxonomy): domain Archaea; phylum Thermoproteota; class Bathyarchaeia; order Bathyarchaeales; family Bathycorpusculaceae; genus DASPPK01. Next base: position 55,765 of record CAVTZU010000026.1, read on the forward strand.
TATCAAGCAGACTTGCAAACTGCTTCGGAATACGCTAAAGCTACCAAACTACTCTTCGACGCCTATGCATACATGGACAATGCTGAAAAAGAAACAGATCCTGAAAAAAAAACCAAGCTCTGTGCCGTTGCAGAAAAGGTTTTGCAAATGTCAGCTGGCTCGTTTGCGAAAGCAGAACATGCTGCAAAAAGGGAGCGGTTCTAGACTGCTTGAAAAGGTGAAGGAGGAGCGGGAGTTGGCCTTGTCTCTTGACGAAGTGTTGAGCGCACCAACGATTGTTTCTACAACTACGGCCTTCTCAACCCCAAGTCCAACTTATGAGGAGACCGCGGTTGGGTTGGAGAGGTTTGAGCACGCTGATATCGAAGCGTATCTCACGGCTCCGGAGGAAGCAACAGTCGGGGAAGAACTCGATGTTCGAATTGACCTCGCTAATGTTGGCAAAAACCCAGCCTTGCTTGTTAGAGTTAACGAATTAATACCACGGTGT
>CAVTZU010000027.1:0-26669 GCA_963739305.1 Candidatus Bathyarchaeota archaeon
TTTCAAGTTCCCATAGGACAAAATTGGAGCATCGTCTGCCCGCTCGAGGCTAATCATGAGTATCATGCTTACCTTTACGGCAAATGGATCAGCAATGCAGCGTTGAATAAGACCGACTACGACGTATACGTCTACGACCCCTATGGAACACTTGTAGGCTATCACACTCCCTCCGCCGGTTTGCCTGAACATTTGGGATCCGGGTCGGACGAGCCATTCTTCATCCCTGAATACACGGGCAACTACACGTTCACTATAGCCAACGCTGCTGGCGAAAGCATGGGATCGCAGCAGGCAACGTTCATGATAATTGAAGATGTCGAAAGCAACACCTGGCATCAGCAGTATATAGAAGGGACGGACGATTATGGTTTGCCAACTCTATACACAAGCTGGGCCTACGAGTTCTTCACCGATAGTCCGCATGTTGAAGTCCGAATCAGAGTTCCAGACACTCTAGACATGTACGAGGCCAGACTTTATCTGATGGCTTCTCCAACAGCCACGAACTACACACTGTTGGACGGAATTCCCTTAGCTTGGGAACCAGGACTGTACGGAAACAGAAGCAGCAACCTAGGCGGGTACAACACTGACAGCCAGGGATACGAAGGCCAAGCGTATGCGAGTTGCGAGAGCTTCGGTCAAGACATGTTGATCAGCTTCAATTCGGCACCGGGAGAAAGCCTCTATCATCTAGTTTTCATAGGCGAGAAAGGGTATGGAAACGTAAGTTTTCTAGTTCAGACAGCTTTTGATTCAGGCCTACAGCCTTCAGACAACCCTGACCAAATAATGCCTGGGGACAACGCCACGATCGCCTACATCTCCCAGACCACAGACCTAGAAAACGCAACACTCGACTATTCAACAGACAACTGGCAAACAATCAGCACTGTCAACATGAACATTTCGGGAGACAACAGAACATGCAGCCAAGTCATACCTGCCCAGCTGCCTGGCACCACCGTGCACTATCGAGTCGAAGCACTTGACTTCATGGGAAACACCCTCCTTGCCAACGGAAGCTACATCGTCGCAAAGCTTCCCGTAACGTATCTGGATAAGCCCATGGTCCCAGTTTACGTAAACGAGTCACAAATCCAGATCGGCAAAAACTGGACAATCATGTGCCCGCTTCAGGCGAACCACAGCTATCACGTCTACTGCTACGGCGAATGGATCAACACAGGCCCAAACCCAGTAACTGACTATGAGGTTTACGTCTACGACCCATCGGGCACGATGGTTGGCTACCATACTCCAGCAGCCGGGTTTGCTCCTCATCTAGGAAGCACAGTCGATCAAGCCTTTTTTGTCCCACAGTACACAGGGAACTACACGTTTGTAATACGCAATGACGCAAGAGAAAGCAACGGGACCCAACAAGCAACATTCATGATAATCGAAAATGTCGACGTCAATGTCTGGCATCAAGTCTACATTGAAGGAAAAGACGATAACAGTATGCCTCTTCTGGACACAAGCTGGGCCTACGACTTCACAACTGACAGCCAGTACATAGAGGTTCACGTTAAGGTTCCACAAACCTTGGACATGTACGAGGCCAGACTCTTCGTAATGTCAAACTCGAAATCTGGAAACCAAACGATTTTAAACGATTTCCCACTTGCTTGGGAACCGGGGCTCTACGGAAACATAAGTCAAGACAAATCCGCCATCGGTGGCTACAACCTTGAAAGCAAAGGATACCGTGGCAACGCCTATGCGAGTTGCGAGTACTACGGCCAAGACATGTACATGAACTTCACGTCTCCGTATCCGGGAACGAGTCTGTACCACTTGGTCTTCATAGGCGAAGTTGGCTCAGGAACTATTGACTTCCTAGTCAAGACAGAATTCAACAACAGCCTCTTAACCCCTTCAACCATCCCGGATAGGGCTTTTCCAGGGGACAACGCTACTGTATCTTACACTTCAAACTCGACGGCCTTGGAGAACGCAACGTTGGAGTACTCAACGGATGGTTGGAAAACCCAAAATTCTACCAGTATGACGATCCTCCAAAACATGACCTGTAGCGCAGTAATTCCTGAACAACCAGCTGGCACGGTCATCGAATACAGAGTCACTGCCGACGATGTACTGGATAACGTTCTGAGTGCCAACGGAAGCTACCCAGTGAAGTATCCTTCATCCTTAAACTTTACCCAAATCAACATTAGGGCGAGTCCCGGTGAGAACGTGACAATCAAAGGCTTTCTGACCCCTCAAACTGCAGATATGCCAATTATTGTCTCCATCGCTTCCGCGAATGAAAGCAAAAACATCATCTGCCACACGCTTAGCGACGGCACCTTTTCAGCAAACTTTGAACCAGATACTGTGGGAACATGGATTGCCAGCGCAAGATTCAATGGAACGGACACTGTCTACGGAAGTGACGCTTCCACAGCCGACAATAGTGGTTGAGCAAGGTATGCTTGCGCAATATTCTCTTTACGTATTAGGTGGAATAGGAGCAGTAGCTATGGTCGGCGTTGTCATATACGTGAGAAAAATAAGAAGCTAAACAGCTTAAGAACGCGCGCGCATATTGGGATAGCAATCATTTTCTTGACGAATTATTTGCGTGCTAACCTAACGAGCAAGTCCACTCTATCTTCCCATGGTCAACCTCGTCAACTGCGTAGCAGATGAACGACAAAGATCCGCAGGAACACAGAATATGAGATTTGCGCTATTTCCCAACTTTGTCCGAATGTTTTTTCTTCTTTTGAACATTCTTCTTTTTCAACGAAGGCATACACTAATCTCCACGAAACAATACTATCTATTAGCAGTATAGTCTGCTAATGTTTAAGAAACTTTTCACTAACTAGAACTCCGAGAGCTGAAAGAAAATGGTGGAGTTGCAGGAGAAATCGTCAAGTTGGTGGTGAATAGCTGAACTCCACTACTGCGTCGGTACATCTGGACTTGATACTATCCTGTAAAATGGCTTCTCCTTGCCCTAATTTGGCGGACTTGAGCCCGTCTGAATATGAGCCCGGTCCGGCCCACCTAGCGCGCGCTCAACAAAATCAGCGTTTGCAAATATTTACTCAGGTAATTTGAAAAAAGAATATAGAAACTGGGATAAAGCTAATCTTAGAATAGAGCTATTGGCTTAATCTAAAATCGACTTCTTCTTGGGGGTGCTCTCTTCGAGTAACACTCTCGGCAGTATACTGGTCTGCTACCATCGGGCTTGAATGGTACTTCACATTCCTTTCCACATTCAGCGCAAACTGCCTTGTGCATCTCTTTTCTTTCATACGTCAACTCTTTCAACTCCTTCGCAGTTGCTGTGCAAAAATCACTTCTTACACGCTTCTTTCACCGTTCACATCGCAGCTTATAAACAGCACGCTCAGAATTATGAAGTCGAGACCCATTGAAATCAGATTCGCAAGCGTTCCACTTCACCGCGATAAGAAGCGCGCAAACGAAATCGACAGAATCAGTAGAACCACCTTAGGCTCGTCCATTCTGTGGATCGATCCTGGAAACTGCTCCGGCTCTTACATGGTTTTTGCAAGTTTGGGCGTGCGCTCAGCTTGCAAGAAAAGCTTTAGTTGTAGGCACGACATTGTTTGTCTTGTGAGTAAATGAGTGATGTAAATTCTCTCTTTGAAATCAACGATCTGGTGCTGAAGAAGAAGATACTCTCTGTTCGTGAGCACTATGACTTAGAGGATAGGACTGGGATGAAATTGGGAGAGGCTGATGGCAATCTCATTCAGCTTCCAGCCAAGTTTGTCGTCATCGATACCCATGGTTCTGAGTTGATGCAAATCAAAGGAAAAGTACTGTCGCTCCGAACCCAGTTCACTTTTTACGACGATGCAGGCGCGGAACTGGGAACTATCAAGAAGAAGATAGTCAAGCTGATTGGAGAAGAGTACTGGGTAGAAAAAAACGGAGTTGAATTCATGCGTATCTACGGAGACTTCACGGAGCACAACTATCAGATGGAGATCAACGGGGTTCAGGTCGCGTCTGTACATAAGAAGTGGGTTTCGGTGCGAGATCAGCTCGGAGTATCAATAACGGGAGAAGCGGATCACCGAGTGGTAATCGGAGCAGTGATCGTGATCGAACACGTGGAAGTTACGGAGAGGCAGAGTCACCACTAGACTGTGACAAGACTCAACGTTGATTTGGGCAGTTTGCATGCGCGCGCGAAGCAATCGAAGATTCTTCCACAAGTCATAAGAACGTTCAAGAGAGTTTGAAGTTCTTGGTGACAAATGAGCAAGACAGTCATACTGGTTTTGGCATCTATGTTTTTTTTGCAGTTCATAACCATAGGTTATGGCGCTTCTTCGGGCGAGATAGATGCAACCGCAATAGCTACAAGTGTTCATGATGGAGACACCTTCTACATTGACAAAGAATTTCACGGCTCAGATACAATCAGATTAGCCGACATTAATGCTTCAGAACTGGGGCAACCCCTATCTGTTGAAGCGAGAAACTTCCTTTCAGATCTTGTTTATCAGAAAACTGTTTACTTGGACATAGATGATGTCTACATATTCGACTATAGTGGAACTGGTGACAGGCTTGTTTGCGTGGTCTACGTGAGCTACAATTCGACCCATTATGAGAATGTAAACAAAGCGCTCCTGGATGCAGGTCTCGCTGAAAAGAAAGACTACAACAACGAATTTGACCCAAACACCTGGACTCTATATGTTTCAAAACAGGAGATTCCAGAGTTTCAGACAATTCTGATTCTGCCTTTATTCATGACAGTAACACTACTCGCAACGACACTCTACAAAAAAAAGTGCGAAGCTCGGCAAAGCTACTTATGTTTCATGAACAGTCACACGTCGTAGCGCGCGCGATTTCAGAAAAATCAAGTCAAGGACAATATTCCGCAATAGTTGGCGCTTATGGTCTTTCTTGCGCACGCGCAAACAATGAGGCATCATCAAGAGTAGCATAGCCCATACAAAAAAGCATATCGCCCTTGGAAAAAAAGATAGAAGATGAAAATCGCTCTGCCAGCCTGATCAACCGTGCATTATCGATATCGTTCCCCAAGCACTCACTTCTGCACCTAACGGCGTTGTCATGCCCATTTCGTGCACGTTGCATCCGACCAGGTTCGCGTATATCCCGGTTGCACCTGTCACCTGTCCGTTTGCCCTCCACTTGAAGGTCACAAAGCTCCAGACACCGTCATCATATCCCGCGATTGTCCCGTCAGCCGTGGTGATAACGAACGTTTCAGAGAAGTGCTCCGTCTTGCCTGGAAAACTCGGCGGCAACTCGGTGACGATTAGGGTTCCTTCTATGTCTCCGGTGACTGTTCCTTCCCAATGAGGCGGAGTGGTCCAGAACACCTTCATCGTCAATTCACATCTAAGGAGATTTTCTGGTTCTGCAATGCGTGCGCATGCTAATGGTGCGAGTAACATGCCTCCCATGAACAGCGCCAACACTAATGTTGTAATCAATTTTGTTTTCATTCTCATTTCTCTTTCACCTCCTTTCTCTCTTCAACTTTCTTCAATCGCATTCCTATTCGCGCGTGCTGAGTGGGTCAAGTCTGCTTATGGATAGTGTTGGTTATAGTGGCCTGCCAGGAGTATGGCGTCAAAGATGTCGACAGTGCCGTCTGCATTAAGGTCGGCGTTCGGGTTCCATTTGGGGCTTGTTGGCGTGGAGAGGAATGCAGCTGCAAGTATTATGGCGTCGTAGATGTCTACGACTCCGTCGCCGTTGGTGTCTCCAGTTATCTTCGAGATTGTGAGGGTCACGTTTCCGGCGAATGGTGTACCGCCAACCAGAGTGCCTGTTATGTTGAAAGTGTTTCTTCCGTAGGTTTTGCCTGTCGCATTAAGAACGTATTGTTCTACTAATGTTCGGTTGAAGTAGACCTTAAGGTTGTTCTCAGACTCGTTATACACGGGCATGGCAAAATCATAGGGATATAATGTACCGTTCAGCAGAGTGCTGACGGTGTCGTTGAGGCATATGGACCGAATATCAATCGCGCTTGCGTTCAGATTTGTCACGCCGTTTCCATCAGGTATTTTTATGTAAGCCGCTATGAGGGTGTCGGTAGTGCGCGGATTAATAGCTGAAGGCGACAGTTTCAGTTCTGCGCCTACTGCTTGGAGAGGTGCGGGCATTGTCACGGAAACATAATGCACGTCGCTGGTCACGTTGTTGTAGTCGTCGTCGCCTAACCACTTTGATCGAGCGAAGAATCCACTGAGCACTCCACCATTTCCTAGATCTAGTTGTGGTGTGGTGATGTTTCCTGAGAATTGTCCACTGTCAATTATTCTTCCTGTGTATAGGATTTCGGGCACGGTCCAGTTATAGTCATAGACGCCGGTTGAGCTAACGTTCAGGATGCCTACGGTAAACCATGTAGAACCATCTAGGCTGTACTGAAAGATAACAGGTCTATTCTGAAGTGCCGGCCCAATTGTGGCGGTCATTTTGATGTCGGTGGCTGCTTCCACGACATCTGAAGACACAGACAGCGATAATGAGGGATCTGCTTTGTTCACAATCACTGTTTGAGTTTCACTTGTTCCGTTGCTGTATATTGGATCACCGCTCCAGTACGCTCGAACGGAGAAGTTTCCTGCGCTGGGCGGAGTCCATTCTCTAACGAAATACGTTCGATTGGGAGTTGCGGAATCAATGTCGGTCCAAGTTACGTTGTCGATGCTGTACTGAAGGTAGATTGTGCCGGTGACTATTGAGGAAGGAACCAGCCCAGCCCCAAGCAGGATCGACTGGCCAAAATTAATGATCGGATTCGTCGGGTTAGTGCCGAACAAAATCGTTACCTGATGCTTTATCACTCTGAAGTTGTCAGTGGTCACGTATTGGACGAAACCTTTCAAGTCAATTACGTACACCTCAACCTGGAAGATCCCGCCCAAGTGCTGTTCAATCAATGACCCGTAAGTGCTTATTGAGATTGAGTCGTTCCACAATCCGTTCCAGTTGACGGGAACCACGTAGTCGTTCGTGCAGAAGGCGTTGCCGTCGGGATCCCGCCAAATATAGCGAATTGTCTTAGCGAAAGCCGCGAAACTTGGCGTGATGCTCGTATTTGTCCACACCCTGTCGTAATTCGTGAATAGGGTAGGGTCAGGCGAATAGACGAAATTTGAACCGACTTGCCCGAATATGTGATGGGATCCAGCCATAGTCTCACCACGTATATGAATTATCGGCAGGTACATCGAAGTGGAGTTTATGATACTGCGGATATACTCGGGATATGTAAACCATATACGGGCGTTGTACAGAGTGAAGATTGGGCTCTTAATGTCATAGACTCCCACTCTTAGTTGGTCAGTATCGCTTGAATTAGGAAAGATGCACACCCAGTAGCTTCCAGGAGCTTCAATCTGACCTACGTTAATGTAGCTCAGGTAGTCGGGTGGTCCGGGCGGTGTAGTAGTGAAGAACTCACCGTAGCGGTGAGTTGCCCTGTACAATACGTTGATACCGCCCGAGGTAGAATTCAAATACCATATTTCGACCAAAAATTGCCTGGTTCCATCTCCCGTGTAGTAGGCTGGAAAACCTATTTGTTCAACCTTGAAACCTTGAACAGGGGGGTTATAGAACTCTGCGGCCCAGCCAATGATGGCGGCGTGAGGGTCCGTGGGTTCACGCCAATACTCATTTGGTACACCGCCCGCCGGCTCCGTACTGTCGAATTCTTGAATCCCAGGAACATCGGGTGCGACTCTCAAGTTTACAGTCCCGTTTGAGGCTTTATACTCACCGTTTCCAGAATAGGTAGCCCTGACGGTGTAGTTACCATCGCTTGCTGGCACCCACCAGTAAGAAAAGGCCGCCCCCTGCAAGTAGGGAGTACCTATCGGCTGCCACGTACCGCCTCCATCGAGACTGTACTCCAATACGATTCTTCCTTGTATGAGGTTGAACCAAGAGCTGTAGTCTGAGTGACTGTTGAGGAAGTTGCATGTGACTGAACCCGCAAGATAAGTGCCGCTGCCCGTCATAATTGCATAGTTTGGCAGCTGGAGAGTAGTCCTTGTGTTGGCCAATCCGAATTTTCCCTTCCAGCTTTTTATCACTTCGTCTTTCAGCGTATAGCTGGTGCTTTCAATGCCCAGTAGATATTCGAGCCAGCCTGCAATGGCAAGACCGGCGTGTATTCTAAAGCCCAGATCGACGGACCAGACCGCCAAGTCAGGGTCATCGGCCGAATAATAGTTTATCAAGGCGTGCACGTACGGTTCAAACCCGACCCATGGACCGACGCTTTCGAAGAACATCAGGCTAAGGTCAAACTCGACGCCTGCATCCGCCTCCAAGTACAGTTTGATTTCGTTAGCACCCCACGTGTGGGAACTGTAAGAGCTGAATTCGGCAATGGGACTCCACCCGTCTTTAATGTCCCACTGTATGCCGGATTTGAAGTAGTAGCCAATTATGTACTCAAAGTAGAAGTCGAGCTCACCATTCATTTCCAGATGGACGTAGGGCTTCATATGCAGATCAAGGCCTGCCTCAATTGGAATCGTAGCGATCTCGAAGTACAAAATGGCCAAGCGATAAGTCCAAGATGCATCCCAGTCGCATGTGAAAGCGGGGAAATGGACATAGAAGTCCAGTCTGATCTTCAATTCGGCATCTGCGCCAAACCATGCTCTGAACCACTGAAGTAGCAACCCACTGAAATCCCATCCAACATACCCTGAAAAAGTTACCGAAGGAGTAAGCGTAAGATCAACCTGTAGTCCGTTATCGTTAATAAGAGTGGTTGTGATGGAGAAACCCATTCCTATCGAGAAATCGAAGTGGGAATCACGCTGGAAATCGCCAGACTGCATTCTCTCAAGCCCCAACGACGCCGAATTCGGCAAAAGATACGTGATCCTAAGGTTCCTGTAATTGCAGAAGTTGTTGAACAAATCGGAATCAGGTGCTGTAATGTTCGAATTGGACACGGTGGTCCTGTCAGTTAGGATCACAGTTGAGTCCGAGACAGCAACGTCTGCACTCATATAAGTGCCTCCTCCGAAATCCAGCACCCAGTGTAACCCAGAAAGTTCATCGCTGTTGAGCAACGTCGCTCCGATCGGGAGCCTGATTTCCGTGGTCCAAACAATCGTGTAAGTATCTACACCTTGGATCGAGTCGAGCAGCATTTTTGCGAACATTATCTCGGTCATTTCGTAACCGATGACCGTCTTCTTCGCATCTTCATCCTTCTGACCGATAAAAAGAGTCCAGATGCCGTCGGCACCGTTAGCCGTGACGTTCAGCACCTGAGGTGTGGCCACTGCGCTGAACGAGTATCTGAAGCCTCCGTCACTGTCTTGAGGCATCATCGACGAATTGAGTATCTGCGTCGTGAAACCAAACGAGTATTTCTGCTCCTGCCGGACCGAGCGGTAGAACTCTTCCCTCACTGGCAGGCTGTTCTGGATTAGATTTTGGCTCAGATTGCCCGTCGACTTCCTTGTTTCTGGAATCGGGATTTCTGTTCCGACCTCAGTGTCAGATGGTGCTGCCAGGTTATCCCTGTACCTGTCAGCCAGAGGAGAGTTGGGTGCAACTGTGTTAACTATTAATTGAGCGTCTCCGTTTTCTTCTACGATCACCTGCTCCTGCGCGTACATTTTCAGAATCTTACTATCTGCATCCTCTGCCCAACTCGTCAAAAAGACGCTGCCAACACTGCAAAAAGCAGAACCGACAATGAGGAACAACAGTGTAGAAGCAGCAAGTCGCCTAATGGCTACTGGAACTTTCATTTCTCATTTCTCCAATCATAAGGACTGCTAGGAAAACTGTACTGTGGAAAAATACCTAAGCATTTTTCCCAAGGAGGGAAAAACAACCATAAGACACAGAAAAAGGCGGCAGTTTGACTTTCTCGCCGCCCAGAAAAACTTTGCCGAAACAGAAAAGAACTGAGCTATGTCAAAAGGTCTGGCGCCTTTTCTTTAAGATACCGTCTAACCAAATCTCTTTCGTAATGAATTCTAACCCTCAGAATGTGTCCTCCTCTGCCCCTTTCCCCAAGAAAGGTCTGCAAGTCAACCAGACCTTTCTTCTGCAACTCAGACAGTCCATAACCCAAACGACCACCAGTTCCATATAGACTCCTCTTAGAGACCCCTGCTTCTTCAACGATCTGAGGAAAACTCCTCCACCCCGACTTCTCAGGGCTTAGTCTCCGCTTCACGCAATCCTCAACAAAAGCATTAACAAGACAGTTGAAAACAACCTGAGCCACTTTAGACTGAAACTCAACGACTGGAAGAATTTTGGTCTCTTTAATTCTAGTCGTCCTGAAATTTCCCAGTTCATCAACGTAGACCACAAGAGGGGACAAGCTGACACTAACGACGTCTGCTATCTGAACCCAAATGCTAATCGACTCCACAGAAAGAGGATCAAGTCTCTTACCTCTCATGTTCAACGAACCACCTTCTAAAGCGCAATAGGAAGGCATCCTCAGAACTTTGCTTCTCGGAGGTATCAGACCCTCTATCCTAACCAACAAACCAGGTTCCCTGCCAACGTTAACCAAGTCAAGCTCAACTTGAAACTCCTCACCCGGGACAAATTCTTTAGGAACAGAAAGACGAGCCCTTACATTGACTGACTCAAATCCGTTCAAGCCAGCAGCCTTCTCTGTTGAATCCGGCATCGAAACCCCAGTTGTACTGGATAGAACGGAAGGAACTGTCAGAACCTCGTTCAGAGAAAACGCCAACTCGCGTTGTTTCCTCGCTCTTTCAAGACTTTGAAGCACTTCATTCTTCTTCTCACGATATCCCGCCTGGCCATAAAACTTTGCAGACAACTCCAAACATCTCTCAGCCATTGAATAGAACCTGACCCTTTTCTCAGGCTCGGCCTCGGCCTCAGCGTTGCCCACATAAACATAAGCATCAAAGAGTTTTTTGGCTGCCTCAACCCATAATGCAGGCTTCTCAAGCCCGGCCCTCAGGTAATAACCTGCTGCGTTCTCCATCCGCAATTTGACTCCCGAATAGAAAGCCCTGTTCGAGGTAGCCATGAACTTCATTCCTAGCTCCAAGGCCTCGCAAAAACAACTGTTTCCCTCGGCAGTCAATTCAGCTGTCTTTCTATGGCTGATTTTGCTTGCTTTCGCAAAAAGCTCTGCTGCCTTCTTATAAAGGGTTGCGTCTCCTCTTTCTTCAGCAAGCTCCATCTTCTCCCAAGCTTGGCAAGTAGTAGCAGCGAACTGTAAATCTCTGCGGGCTTCCTCCCTCTCTAAATTTGGCGCTATTTCCTTGAAAATTCTTGCAGCATAAGCGAATTTCGTGGCACTTGAAATTCTATCGCCCTTTCGGTTAGAAAGTTTAGCTTCCTCCATCAACGCTTTTCCCATGCAATATTGCTTTCGCAATCTAGCAATGTCTGCAAGCTTGAAAGCTTCTTCTTTCTCCTCGGAGTTTTCGAACTCTTCAGCTGTCCTACGCAGAATATCTGAGGAATCTCCGAAGCTTCGGCTAGCCCGTTTGAAAACCTTCATCGCATCTTGAAGTTTGTCCAACCTGCTGAGAGCTTCTCCATGTTCAAGGAGAGACCAAGCAAAGTAATAGGGGAATTGATAAGACCACTTTTCGGTTATTTCCAAAAGGCGTGAACACATACGATAATGGTCTCTAGATCTTCCGTAATCTTCGTTTTCATGTTCGTGCCTTGACCTCTCAATTTCGGCCCAAGCTCTCATGTATAAGCTATAGTCTGAGTAAAAACCGATGAGAAGAGGAATCTTCTCAGCCGCAAATCTATAGTTTTCGGATGCTAACCCAAAGTTTTCTGCAGCCTGTAAATGTTCGTCCAAAGCATCGTATGTCTGTGCCGCTTTCCAGTGGCACTCCGCAACGCGGTTCTGGAACCTGATATGTCGATTTGATTCGGCTGCCTCTGCAAAGAATTTTGCAGCCTTTCTCAGATGTTCCTTATCATCTGTGAGCTCATAGAGGTGATTTAACCATACCCCACTGTTGTACTGTAAGATTCCTAAATTCCGAAAATACCCTTGCACGCGTGTCTTTCCGTGATATATTTCTTTGATGGCAAGTTCCATGCTCTTTTCACTATCTACTAAGGACTTTCGGATCATGCGTTTCTTTGTCTCAGGATCTTTTGTCAAGTCAGCGAGTTGATATTTTATGGTGGCAAGGTTGGCCAACTGCATACCACGATTCCAATAATGGAAGCGCCCTAGTTGTTCGACGATTCTAATGGCCTTCTTTCTGTGTTCCAAAGCTTCTTCTAGAAGCCTGGTCTTCTCTATCGGGTTCTTTTGCATGAGGGCGAGGGATACAAGTGTTTGGCTGAAAATGTGATTGACATATGCTATGACGTCTGGATATTCAGAAGACTCTGCTCTTTTGAGTCCGTCTGCTGCGACTTCTCTTGCTTTTTCAAGCAAACGGAGCTTTCTTCCTAAATCTGTCTCATTATTAGCCAACCACCAATAATACTCGATATGTACCCACTCTGCCCAAAATGAGTCCGCACGTGGGCTCATGAACGAGATCGGAGCGTATTGCTGCATAGCATCTTCAGCGTACCGGAGAGTTGCTTTGTACACCCTTGATCGTTTTTCTGGGTCTTCAAATTTATATCTACTCCACCCAGAATGATAAGTCAGCCAGTCGAGTGCACATCCGATGATAAACTTGTCCCTGGTTTTTCTTCCACACTCTAAGGCTTTCTTAAGGTTCTTGAAAGCCTCGTCGCTGGCATCTCCCCACAAGAGATACAGGCCTCCGAAAACAGGAGGCAACATTTCGAGTAACGCGATTTCTTCGGAAAGTTTCTTGGCTTTCCGCCAATAATCTTGAACCCTTTGACTACCCTTCACCCTCTCGCTTATTTCAAGAAAATAGTAGTCAAACACTCCTGAACAGAAGGCGGTTTTTGCATAGGCCCTTGCGAGTTCGAAGGGATCTTTAGAGGAGGTAAGAGACTTGATCGCTTGTTCTCCATGTTCTACTGCCTCTCTCATCAGCTTCTCGCGGGTTTGAAAATCCCATTCAAAGCAGAATCCGAGAACAGGGCTGTTTGAAAGCTGGTTGTAAGTTATCCCATACTCCAGTTGGTCACCTATCTCCTGAAACACCCCCAGACTCTCCTTTGTGAGCTTCCAACACTCTTCGAGCAGCCTCTTCTTTTCAGACATATCAGATGCTAACCAATAACCCACGTAAGCAATCATCGCGTCACACCGAATCGTCCTTGGTTTCTGTTTCTGCCCTCCAATCTTCCCATAGAATTCTTTAGCCCCTTCATAGTCTCCAACTACTTGACGCATTCTGTCCCTGAACTCCTCCACACTTTCAGCCTGCATGCCTGCCCGATAGAAATCATAACCGATTCTCTCTTGAATCTGCCCCATCGTCAAAAAATCCGTCTTAGACACCAAGTCCAAGACCCCCCGGCGTAACTCAATCGCTCCTAGCCAATCATAATTCTCCTCAAGTATCCTAGCTCTGCCTACGGCACCTCCCAAACCTTCATCCCCAGGCATAGCACAAACCATCTTATACTAACATCTTGGACTCTGAAAAACCTTTTCCAAATCAAAACTCCAAGTGTTGCACAAGAATCATATGCTAAGACAGAGATAAGTAGGAGTTGCGGGTGATATCCTCACGCGCGCTACCATCAAAGTTTCAGAAAAGACAATTGCCATGATAAATGCTCTGCCGAAAAAGTATGGAGACTACCTATTCAGCATGAACTCTCATGCTTTGGATACCACATTTACCCACACCTGAAAAGCACTGGCAAACAAGCTACAAAACCCAAACCTCTTGCAAATACACTTTCACACGCTGAGACATTGGCGAGGAAAGAAAGAGTTTCGTAAGCACAAGAACATCTACGACGCCAAATACATCTTGGGACACAAGTCAATCCTCAGCACTCAAAGATACACCGAAGGCGAAGAATTTCAGGGAGACGAATACTATTCGGCAGAAGCCAAAACCAAAGAAGAAGCGAGACAACTCATAGAAGCAGGATACAGCTACGTGACTGACATAGATGGTGTTAAACTGTTTAAGAAGCCAAAGTGAATGCCATGCGGAAAATAGGAAGGTTCTTTTCTAGAGAGGAAGGTTTTAATCAAAAACAACTTATTAATGAGGTAATCCCCAAAACATCTTGAAACAGTAGCCCGGGAAAGCCCGGTGGAGGGAAGAAGATCTTTCCGCCGAATGTAGTGGACAAGCATAGTGGCCTTTGGAGCCATTGACGAGAGTTCGAATCTCTCCCGGGCTACCACTCTCCAGAGTTTGATTATACTTTCTGCCGAGGGGTTTCGCTCATTTCCCCTATTTTTCTTTTTGTGAGCACCTTGGCGTTGGAATAGGCGGTTTTTTGTTGGAGACGGGCGGAAGTAAAAATTCTGGTTCTCGGATGTCAAAAGTCAAATTTGACTTCAGTACTGTTCGGACTCGTGTTATTCCGATCTTGAAAAGAGTTGAGGTTGAGGATTATCCTTCGAAGATCGGGCGCATCTACGGTTGGAGCCGCCAACATGTATGTTACTATCTCGGCAAGCTTGAACAGTGTGGTCTGGTGAAGCGGAAAGTTCGGAGTCGAGCAGTTTTCTATGAGCTGACGGGCCGAGGTAAAACTTTTCTCGCATCATGTGAGGACGTCGTCTTCGGTAGTGGTGTGTACCGGCTGGACAGGTGTCAGGTGCGTTTTGGGATTGTGGCTGAGGGTTGTTTGCCCTTGGATTTTCGTCGTGTTGAGATGGTTAATTGGACGGCTTTGTTGGGGCTCGAGCAGGGTGTTCATGTGAGGCATACGTCGCGATCTTGGATTGTGCATGTGGAGACTTTGTATGGGAAGCATCCTGGTGAGTTGTTTGTTTTGGCGAAGAATCTTGCTGATCGTGTTGCAAAGAGTCTGATGCTGAAGTACGGGTGCAGATTAGCTGAGGGTGAGGTTTGTCCTGGTTATGAGTTGAAGGTTGATGATCCTGTGGCGAAGCTTCTTGCTCGGTATTTTTGTGTGAGTACGCCGGAGAGGAAGATTGATCACAGTCCCGGTTGGGATCAAGGTGAGCTTGAGAACCTGAGTAGGGACGCTGCTGTTGAGTATCTGTTGATGCCTGAGCGCGTCAAGAAACTCGAGGGCCAGGTTCAAGTGTTGCATGTGGATCTCGAGGAGCTCACTGAGGCTCTGAAGAAGATTTTCAATTCGGAAGTTCCTGGAGGGCTCGGACCTGAGCAGAGGAGGCTGCCTGATTATGTCAGTTAGAACCTGTTCAAACCGCTTCTTTGAGTCTTCTGGCGAGTATGGTGAAAGTCCATGCTTTTTGCGGTCTAAGCTTTCGAGGTCTGTTCATGTAGATTGGCGGGGGGTTGTTTCGGCATGGCTGAATGTGGCGTTTGGAAGGGTGTGAACGTTTCGTGATGGAAACTGTTGATGGAGACGGTTCAAAGGGGCGTTCTCAGAGTGAAAAAATAGGGAGAATCAAGTATAATCAGCAGCTCTTGAAACGAGCCCTAAGTGAGCTGGAGGAGGTTAAGTTGATGCAGCGGACTATTCTTGCTGGGTTGAAGGGGATGTTTCATTTTGAGAAGCCGATGATTCAGAAGATTGCATGCGTCGACGAGGTTGACTGTGAGATTCTTGAGTTAGTCTATGAGAGTGGCGGTCAGGGCATTTTGCCGAAGGATCTGGCTTCCAGGCTTAGCCAATTCAGGCTTAAGCGGCACCAGGCAACTAGGAGGATTCTCCGTATGAATAGGCGTGTGGAGAAGGAGCTTGGTGAATCAGTTGTTGAGAGGCGTGGTTGGCATTGGGCTCTGACGAGTTTTGGGGTAGAGGCATGGGGCGAAGAGACTTAGGTAACCTAGACGCTCGAAGGTTTTCAGGCTCTGGTCAACGGTCTTCTCTTGTAGACTATGACTGCCAGTGATGCTGCTATCATGAATAGTGGTAGAATCAGGAATGATGGAAACTCTGGAATTGAATACTCAAATGGTATTGTATCCACATCCATGGTGTAGTTCGAGACAGGCTGATGAAAAGTGAAATAGATTATAGTGTAGGTGCCGTTTGACTGAAGAATTGTGGCATTGAAGAAATTAACGTAATACATCCCTGAATTAGTTGGATTCTGGTATTCTGTCCAGATAGAGTAGTTAGATGAATTTAGCAGGTCATTGGGAAAAGTGATCCTATAGAAGGCAACAGCATCATTCTCACACAATATTGTGAAATGAAGCCTCCAAAGATACTGATCTCTGTCTTGTCCAGTTGGAACAAGCTGCACTTGTTCTACTGTTGAGTTGCCTATCACATCAACTTCTCCAGACACCAGCACGTTGTGTCCAAGATCCCAAGCAGACACATTGAAACTCTGGAAAGTACCCATCAGAGGATAATGGTCAATAACGGATTGGTTAATGTATGGTGTGTCTCCTATTCCATCACTGCCATTTTGGTCTTGAACAGGACCACTGTATCTATCAGTTCCTCTGTAATCACTCCAATAATTGCCGCCTATTGGGTAATCACTGTTGAAGTTTGCTCCTGCTGCATAGAGGAAAACTTGTTCGGTGTTGTTGATGAAGTTGTTTGACCAAATATTGATGCCATTTCCTGCGTAGCCAAGTGATATGCCAGTGCCAGAGTTGTAAGCAAAAGTGTTTCCAATGATTGTGATGTTGTTGCCTCCATATGATGACAAACCAACTGAATTGTTTTCTATATCATTGCCAGTGAGAACAGTTCCTCCTTGTGATAAAACTTCAAATCCCCAGGAATTTTCAATAATGACACTTCTACGGATTTCAGTGTTGAATCCCAGACACTCAATCCCGAAATTGCCATGCTTGATGGTCACGTCATGAATCTGGACACCACTCGTTACATTCATTATTAGAATTGTTGCTTCACTAGTGAAATTACCATCGATGATTGTTGTGTTTCTATTCGTTCCAATAATTGATATAGATTTGTTGACAATTACTTGTCCATAATAGGTCCCTTGGTCCAGCAGAATGGTGTTTCCTTGAACAGTTTCATTGGCGTTGATTGCCTCCTGAATTGTCGTGTAGTTCAAGCCTGTGTTAAGGTTATGAACAGGGTAGCCATCAGAAGCTCTCACGCCATTTTGTTGAAATCTTGGATACCCCAAGATAACAAGAAGCATCAGGAAAACAAGAATGAGAACCAACTTTCTGCTCAAGGTACACCGCCACTGATCACAATGGTTACCTCAATAATTATAATTTGTGGAGAAATCTTTTACCATATTCTATGTTAGCGTAGCGCATGCGATTTGCACCGTAACGGATAAATTGCCTAGAACGGGATAGTCTTAGTTGAATTGGGGAAGGCAGAATGTTGTTTTTGAAGAGAAGATTCGTTTCGGCAATAGCGTTTACACTACTTTTAGTAGGGATGTTTACCGTGGCATTTAACATTCAAGTAGTCAAGGCTGATGTTGGGACGATTTACATTTGGGCCGATGGAAGCATATACCCGCCGACAGCACCAATCTCAACCGTTGACAACGTCACTTACACTCTAACTGGCAACATCACTAGCAACGCTGAGGGAATTATCGTTGGAAGAAGCAACATAATCTTGGATGGAAATGGATACATGCTTCTAGGAGGAGAAAATGGCAGTCGAGGGATAGATCTGTCTTTTACAGCCAATGTGACGATCAGGAACATGCAAATAAGAAACTTCTTCAATGGCATCTACTCCTACAATTCTTCAGACAACACAATTTCTGGAAATGAGTTGGTGGCAAATAGTTGGGAGGGCATTTCTCTCGATACTTATTCAAACAACTTCATCATTTCAGGAAACAACATAACAGGCAACCATGGAGGCATCGGGCTTTACTATTGTCTAGATTGTAACAACAGTATTTCTAGGAACAACATAAAAGACATGGAATACGGCATCTTTATCGACTTCACGTCATACAGCAGAATTTTTGAAAATAGCATAGCAGACAATGGGAAAGGCTTGTGGCTTGCAACCTCCTCAAACAACACGATATATCATAATAACTTCATGAACAACACAGTTCAGGTGGCTATCAGTAACAAGGGTCAAAATACTTGGGACAATGGTCATGAAGGCAACTATTGGAGTGATTACAACGGAACAGACATCCGGAGCGGACCATACCAGAACGAGACTGGAAGCGACGGAATAGGCGACACGCCTTACGTCATCGATGCGTACAATAAGGACAGGTACCCACGCGGGGTTTTCAGGCTCGCAGGAGACTTGAATGGGGATGGTATAGTAGACATTCTTGACGCTATTCAGGCTGCATCAGCATTCGGGTCTAGCCCTGGAAATCCCAATTGGAACAGTCAAGCAGACCTCAACAACGACGGCATCATCGACATTTTTGACATCATCATATTGGCAGGCAACTTCGAAAAGACCACCGGGCAACAGGCTGACGTCATGCTCTACAAAGCGAACGTGAACTTCTACTTCGACAACGTTAGCAGCGTCAAGAGAATCGACGTTGACATTGGCAACTCAGGAACCACAGACACAACGATAACGACGCTCTACATTGGGCTTTCAGCCTCGAATCTTGTAAACCAGACAATTACCCCGCAATCACTCGTGCACGGCGGAATAGCAAGGATAACTATTAATTATAATTGGACAACAGGAACGACATACTACTTCAAAGTGTTTTCTCAACAAGGTCAGACAATCAATTGGCCAGAACAAGCACCGACTACGGCGTAAAGACACTGATTCTGAGTTTCGAAGACTTCGGACGGAAGCCACCCCTCATCTTCTAAAAGAAGTCAAAAACCAAATAAACAAACAGTGACTCACGCATAGCATCTCGAAAGGTGCCCGGTTTGCTACCGTTCGACGCTGCAAGAACTGGCCTCCGTTGGAGCCACATTATTTGCCTCGGGTACCTGAAGGGGAGGGGAGAAACTTTTTAAGTTGAATCAGGGCTTAGTTATTCTTGCAGTGCCTACTCATTATTGAGTAGGGTTCTTTTCGCCGCCTTCGAGAGTGGCGCTAGAAGGAAATAGTGAGTGTGATGTTGATTTGTGTCATAGACGAAGTGAAGCAGCGATAGCTAGGCGCAGGGCTCGTTCCATAATCTTAGCGTGCAGTTTTCGGGATATCCGTAAATCTGAGACTGTTTGCATGGTTAACCGCGTTGACATCGCTGGTCTCCTGCCTGGACCTGTCGATTACTATCTAGTCCCAGATGTCACAAAAGGCGAAATCCTCGTTGACAGTCGTGGTTCAGGGAGCTTTCAGCGGTGAAAAAAGCGGGGGGTCCTCAATTTTGGGCGGTAAGACGGCTCGCAAAATTGTGGTAGCCCGTCGTATTTCCCAACTTCGGAGAAGTGTGAGGTTTGATACTGACCGGTTGAGACGGAAGACTATTGGTAGTCTTGAGCAGTTGTTTGATGTTGCCACTGATTTTGCAAAGGGAAGGATCAAGTGGCAGACGCAGGACGGTAAGGCCTCACCGGTTACGATTAAGCAGAGGCAGATGTGGGCTCGTATCGCTGCGTACGTCGCTCAAATCATGAACACGATTGCGAACGGGATTGATGAACGACAGATTGACAAGGATTTGGCCTTGCTGGAGAAGCTTGTGAATGAAGCAACGGCAAAAAACAACGGTTCACACTCTAGACCGGAACATGGCCAAGAAGCGAACGCTCCCAAGGCTCCCAGATGATAAAGTCGAGTTTTTCGAACAGGTTCTGAAGATTAAGCCCTTTCCGTACCAAGCTTCGTTTCTACTGGATCCTGCTGCTCTCAAAGTGTTGCGGTGGCCCAGGCGTGCCGGCAAGACGATGACGATGGCCGGAGATGACCTTCATTTTGCGATGCATAACGGAAACGCGAAAGTCATCGTTACTATGCCGAAGTATCAGCAGATCAAAGAGATCTATTTCCAAGCTTATCATGAACACCTTGCGCGGATGGACCGAGACATCTACGAGGCTTACATTGAATCTGAGTTGCAGACGATAATTCGCTTCAATAACGGAACGATTATTCTGGCCGAGACGCCTGAGCCATTCACGATCCGTGGCCACGGACCCAAGAAGATCAGTATTGATGAGATGAATTTCATTCGGCAGGACGAGGATCTATGGCTTAGCGCACGCTTCTTTTTCACAGTATGGTTTGCAGGAGTGTGCCATTGGAAGGGAAAGTGGAACATTAGATTTATTAGTGGTACTGGAAAGGCATTAAGGTTAAGCGCGCGCTAGACCTCAATGACTGAATGACATCTAGGACAATTCCTAGGATTTCCTTCTGTCTTAAACTCCAGCCCACAGTTCTTACATCTGCAGTTCTTTGCTCTACCATATTTTCTGTATCTTTCACTCATTCTTTTTCCTTCTTAGCGCGCGCGTTGAATTGGGTGGTCAATAACGAATGCAAGTTCCTTGTTTTCTTCGGTTACCATATCAGAATATCAGACTGGTTGACACAAGCTCTTTAACCTTTTCAAGGTTTGTCTGAGTAGACGTTGCCGTCGAAGGATTTGACCAGGACCAAAAAACAAGAAAAAGCGCGCGCTAGAGAATAGGCAGCAGTAGGATAACTTCATTTTGACTCCTGTAGAACTCGATGTACCAGCGATTAGGATCGCGCCTGTACTCCTGCTCCATCGATTTGAAAGTTTCTCCGATTATCTCGACTCTACTGGCAAAGTTCTCGATCTTCTCTCTGGCGAATTTGCCACCAGGAATCGTCCACGTCGGCAATCCAAGCGCTTTTGGTTCTTCCTCGTTAATGATGGCTACACATGCACGGTACACTTTGTCTTGATCATAATAAGCACCATACATCTTGCGTCCTTTAAGACTTGGAAGATTAGACTCCAGCTTAGACCAAGCTGTGCCAACTCCAGAAAGACCGCCTTTCGCTTCCATATACATCACTTTCACCGGTTCCAAAGTCACTTCGATCCTAGCCATTCAAACACCACTTTGCCAATCACTTGATAATCGGATATATTTCATATATCCTCTTCGTCTTGTCTAGCGCGCGCTGTCCATCCTCTTCAGCCGCCAGTAGATGCCAAAAAAGACTTTAATGAAAATTGGTTTAGTTACAATTATGAAAACAAGACTTTTGGCGATAGTGGGCTCCCACAGAAAAGACGGCAACTGTTACGCATTAGCCAAGTCTGTCCTCGAGTCTACAAGTTCCAAGTTCAGAATAATCCAGTTAGCAAGCAAGAAAATTGAGTTTTGCGTTCTCTGCGAAAAATGTGTGCACGAAGACTGTGTCTTGACGGATGATCTAAACCAGATTCTCGCAGAGATGAAAAAAGCCGATGCGATAATGTTCATATTCCCTAAGTATCTTTTGGCTTCCTCAAAATTCTTGGCTTTCTTGGAAAGACTGGACACCATTGTTCATATGCGAAAACACAAAGGCTACAAACACACCTTCGCAGAACCAAACTATAGGCTCTTACCGAAGCAACAACCTTTCTGCGTTTTTGCCTCGTCAGGCACGGGCAGATTCAAGAAGGAAACACTGCGTACTGTCGTAGAGTATATCGAATCTCTTGGGCTGACATTAATCTCACACGATCGTCCTCCCTTCATAGCGGTCAACGTCAGAACAGGTGACGAAAAGGGCGAAGTCCTAAAGAACAAAGCAGCGTTGAAACAGTGTACAGAACTGACAAACAGAGTTATCAAGTCAATCAAGAAAGAATAAGCACGCGCTTCCTTTGTTACACGCTGAGAATTCCACAAACATTAATAGAATAAGACGCAGAACAAGCCCATGATGAAGCGTGTACTAGTTTTCGCAGCACATCCTGACGACGATCTAATCGGGTGCGGCGGTAGCCTGGCAAAACACGTGAAACTGGGAAATCACGTCTCTGTATGTTACGTATCTTCTGGAGAAGCAGGGAGCCTTGAACACTCAAAAAAGGAACTGACACGAATAAGAGAAGATGAAGCAAAGAAAGCTGCAGAGATCATTGGTTTCACAGACATCATTTTCCTCAGAAACCGAGACGGATATCTGGAATATAACGAACCAAACCTGACGCAACTTGTGGATCTGATCAGAAAGAAGCAGCCGCATGTTGTTTATGTTCATCATCGTTTAGACGCCCATGAAGACCATAAGGTGACTTGTCGGCTTGTGAATGAAGCAATAGCAAGAGCTAGTGTACCAGTGTTCCAAGAATATAAGGGGGAGCCGTGGTCAGTGGAAACTGTCCTGGCTTACGAAGTCTGGACGCCGCTTTTCGAGTTCAATTACGTCGAGGATATCTCTGAATTTGTGAGCCTCAAGATTGCCGCTCTGAGAAAGCATCAGTCGCAGACCAAGATCATCCGCTACGACGAAGCAGCCGAGGGTCTTGCGCGGTACAGGGGAGCGATCACTGGAAGAGGAAAATACTGCGAAGTGTTTGCAGTGAACAAGGTCACAGAGTTGTTCTAAAAGCCTCTAATTGCGATTTTTGGAATCGCGCGCTCTTGATCCGGGACTACTTGGAAAGGAGTCTCCAAGAGAGGACGATTCCAATTACAGATAGTACAATCGCAAACCCAATCAATACCCCAAAGTCTAGCAAAAGACTGTTCGAACCTGTCGCGCCTATCAACAGCTGTCTTACTGCATCATTAGCATAACTGACTGGGTTGACCTTCACGACGTCTTGAAGCCAGGTTGGCATTATCGTTACAGGGAATATTGCGTTGCTTGCGAACAGCAGGGGCAGGTTGATAAGGTTGATGATAGCCACTTGTGTCTGCCAATCACTTGATCTCAACGCGAGCATAGTGAATAACGCTGACAGCCCCGTCGCCATGAGGAAAATGATGACGAATGTGCCCGCAATTCCGACGACGGTGAAATGACCTGTATCCATCCCGAGTATTATTGCGATAACTAGAACTATGGCCGATTGAATCAACGACCTACCCACACTTTGGAGGACTTTGCCCATCACAATCGCTCCGCGCGCCACAGGCGTGCTTAGCGCCTTGTT
This sequence comes from Candidatus Bathyarchaeota archaeon, assembly GCA_963739305.1. Classification (GTDB taxonomy): domain Archaea; phylum Thermoproteota; class Bathyarchaeia; order Bathyarchaeales; family Bathycorpusculaceae; genus DASPPK01. The sequence continues at coordinate 23,036 of CAVTZU010000027.1, forward strand.
CAGGAAACCGAACCTGCGGTCAAACACAACCGACATTCCGCTAAACGCGGAAGTGAACAGGACGACAAAGGCAATCATTCCGCAAGCCAGGAATGAAAAGTAGCTGGTCGTGCCGAATAAGTTCAAAAGAATTGCGTTTTGCTCCGCTTGCGTGCCCCCGGCCTTTGCGATGAACTCTCCAAAGTTCACGGCTTTGCCGAACAACGCGAGCCAAACTACCGGTTGGATTAGCGATGTGATTAGCTGGACTGGGTTCGTGTACCACTTTCTCAAATCTCGGTTCGTTAGCGCCCATAACCCATGCAGCGGACTCCTGCTCAGTTTTGGAGCCGCCCTGACTACCATCTGCTTCTCCGCAGAAACCTCTTCAGGCTGTTCCCCTATTGCTGTTTCCTTGCTTGTTGTCGGTTTGATTTTTTCCATACTCACTCCCGCATTTTACGATCTTGCTCTTCTCACCGTTACGCGTTGTCTAAACATCTGCATCCTGTCAGCTTCTTCTTCCCTCAGACTGCGGCCAGTAAATTCCAGATATGCCTCGTCCAAGGTTGGCTTCGTCAACGAGACTTTCGTCACGTGAAGCCCTTTGGATCGAATTAGATCCGTGATTTGTGGGGAGGCTTCCTCTCCGAGCTCCACCTTTATACGATAGTTGTTATCGTTCTTCTGAACGTTCTTTACCAATTTGATGTTAGCAATATCGGATGAAATGTCCGGCTCTGTCTCCTTGAGTGTAACCACGATGACGTCTCCGCCGATGCTTTCCTTCAACTCTTCAGGTGAGCCAATTCTTATGATGTGACCGTGATCGATTATGGCTATTCTGTCGCAGAGTGAGTCGGCTTCTTCGAGATAGTGAGTTGTCAGAAAAAGAGTCATGTGGTATTCATTTTTCAACATTTTGATGTATTTCCAGACCACAGTGCGTGTTTGAACGTCGAGACCGAGCGTTGGCTCATCCAAGAATAGCAATTTCGGATAATTGATTAAACCACATGCGAGCTCCAGTCTCCTGCGCATTCCTCCTGAGTATGTGCTCACCTTCCTCTTTGCAGCGTCTTGAAGCTCTACCAGCTTCAGCAGCTCTTGTGCGTGTGGTTTTGAATCACCTCTTGGTATTCCGTAGAGATCAGCGCAGAGGAGGACGTTGTTAATTCCAGTCATGTCCTCGTCAGCAGTGTACTCCTGCGGGACAACTCCAACATTTCTTCGCACCTCGTTCGCATCTTTGAATATGTCATAGCCGCAGACCACTGCGTTTCCTGATGAAGGCTTGATCAGGGTCGTAAGCATGTTGATGGTAGTGGTCTTGCCTGCTCCGTTAGGGCCAACGAAACCAAAAATTTCCCCCGTTTTGACTTCAAAGCTTACGTTATCTACGGCCTTCAACTTGCCGAAGGCTTTTGAGAGATTCTCAACCTTCGCAATAATCAGAGGCATTGTAGGTCCGGCTTGCGTTGCAGACACGTTTGCTCGCTCCTGATTTTTGTCTATTATAAAGCATTGATTCGATTGATATGCGCTATAAAAACATAGCGCGCACGACACCAAATCAGGTCTGCAGAGAACAAGAAGCACATTCAAGAGTTGGCTTAGGTTCAGAAGTTCAGGGAAAACCAAAAGAGAGGATTTCTACGCACGTGTCACTTGGATTAGAGTTTGTCACTGTCACATTTGCCGTTGCTTGTATGCTAATGTTGTGAAGTGCAATTCTGATATCTATAACCTTTGTAAGCAAAAAGGGAAAGACCACTGTTCCATTTATGCCAACTTCTGTTAGAGTTTAGTAATCGCGCGCGGGCGAGCTTGTGCAAGGAGATTTTTCCTTTATGACTTGGGTCCGTCATCATTTCAGTGCACGCACAAAGGGAACTCTTTTATCAGCGTTTTCTTGATAGAATGATCGGTGAGATTCTTGAGCTTTGAGCTAACTCCGGAGCAGAAGATGATAGTAAGTGCGGCCTGTGATGTTGCGAAAGATTTCGATCCAGAATACTGGCGTAACAGGGACAAGAACCACGAGTTTCCTGATGATTTTTGGAAGGCTTTGATCGACGCCGGCTTCGTCGGTATTGTTGTGCCTGAAAAGTATGGAGGAGGTGGCATGGGACTATATGAAATGCTTTTGGCAATGGAGACTCTCACTTCTGAAAGCTGCGGGCTGGCAGGCACATGGTTTCTGTGCCTTACATCAGTTTTTGGCGGTTTGTCCCTTCTCAAGCATGGAAACGAAGACCAAAAAGACAAGTATTTGCCAAGAATCGTTAAAGGAAGCGAGTTTTGTTTGGGTCTCACCGAGCCGGATGCTGGCACGAACACTCTAAACATCCAGACCACTGCGGTGGAAGATGGAGACCACTTCATCGTAAATGGAAGAAAAACTCTCATCTCAGGGGCCGACAGAGCGAAAGGAATGGTCCTGATCACCCGGACGACTTCCTTGGATAAAGCGCCGAAGAAAACTATAGGTCTCAGCCTCTTCCTTGTGGATCTTCCTAACCCGGCGGTGGAAGTTATTCCGATAGAAAAACACGGAATCAACTACTCAAAAACATGCGATGTTTACATTAGTGACCTCAAGATACCTCGAGAAAACCTTCTCGGCGAGAAGGACAAAGGCTGGTATCTCATACTGGACACTCTTAACCCTGAACGAATGTCTTTTTCAGTCGCTGCTGGAGGACTGGGCATCTTGGCAATCAAAAAGGCCGTCGAACACGCTAAGCAACGAAAGGTTTTCGGAGCACCCATCGGCTCCTATCAAGCGCTGCAGTTCCCGCTCGCGGAGGCAAAAGCAAAGATTGAGGCTGCCAGACTGCTGACGTACAAGTCAGCATGGCTCTACGACAAAGGACAACCCTGCGGCGCGGAAGCAGCCATGGCAAAGGTTGCAGCTGAAGAAGCAGGCTATCAAGCCGTCTACCATGCGATGCAGACGTTCGGAGGCTACGGCTACACAGTTGATTACGACGTGGAACGCTGGTGGAGAGAGGTGAACCTAATCAGGTTGGCGCCAGTGACCCATCAGATGGCCCTCGCATTCATAGGCGAACATGTCCTGGGCCTGCCAAAATCCTACTGAACCCATGCACCTGACGGTAGAAAATTCAATTCATTCTTTCGCGTTAAGCATTAGCGTTTCCTGAACTGGGGTTTTCCGGCGCAGAATCTACGGTATCTTCTCTTGCCAGTGCTCAACCACTTTTCCGTCAGGCCCAAACTTGAAGAAGAATACGGGTTCGGTGTTCACTTCTTTTTGTGTGGCGGGGCTTCCGAGAAACGGTGCTTGGTTCGTGGCGGTAAAGGTCGTGTGAGCGTCTACCGTGTCGCCTTCAGCGTGCAGTTCGTCCACGTGCAAATGAATGTCCCTGAACGCCCAACGGAAGTCGTTGACGAATCTTTTGAAAGCTTCAATTCCTTTGAGGTCGTCTGGTACTCTTGGATTGTGGACAACGATGTTTTTTGAACAGGTTTCGTCAATAACCGAAAGTGCGCCCTCGTTAAATGTCCGGTCAAGCAACTTGAACGCAACTTGCTTCTTTTCTTCCGATGACATTTCCATCTTTTCACCATCATGATCAGAAATTGCGGCTTAGGTAGTAGCAATGCAAATTTGACCCTTTAAGCTTATCCT
>CAVTZU010000028.1:0-126442 GCA_963739305.1 Candidatus Bathyarchaeota archaeon
GTTTTAAGCTTCAACTTCTATTTCGCGTTGTAAGAGGTTGAAACGCATGGGTGAGTTGGTTTTCATCGGCCTTGGTCTCAACGATGATCTGGGAATCAGTCTTAGAGGGCTAGATGAGACCAGATCTGCTGATCACGTCTTCATCGAACTCTACACTAGTCTCTTACCTGAATTCTCTATCAACCGTTTTACCGAGCTATCTGGGAAGACGCCAAAGCCCGTCACGAGGAACGAGCTTGAAGATAAGAACGGAGAATTGATACTTAATGCCGCGCAATCCGGCAAGACCGTATTGCTTGTGCCAGGAGACCCACTCATTGCAACAACGCACGTTGCTCTAAGGATCGCGGCTGAGAAGCGCAAGATAAGAACGCGAATAATCCATGGGGCATCGATTCTTTCTGCAGCGATCGGCCTATCGGGGTTGCACAATTATAAATTCGGAAAGAGCGTGACCATACCTTTTCCGGACGAGACGCCGTCCACAACACCTTATGAGGTTATCACTGAAAACAGGAAACGTGATCTTCATACTCTCTGTCTTCTGGACATTAGACCAGAGGAAAAAAGATATCTTACGATCAATGAAGGTTTGAGAGAACTGCTCAGAGTTGAGAAAATGAAGAATGAAAGGACAATAGATGACGAAGCCATCACGGTTGGAGTTGCTAGAGCCGGGAGCATTCAGCCAAAAGTGAAGGCGGGATCAGTCAAAGAGCTTCTAGACTACGACTTCGGGTCTCCGCCTCACACGCTCATCTTCCCTGGAAAACTTCATTTCATGGAAGTCGACGCTCTAATCACTCTAGCAGGTGCACCTGAAACGTTGAGAAGGCTTTCAGAATGAGTCTGGAAGAACTAGTGACTAAGTACATCAACTCATCGACGCATGTCCTACGCGAGATGAAATCCACCGAAAAATCCTTCATCGTCGAAGTGGACAAAGTCAAGGAAGTCTTAAGATGGGCCCGAGCCTACCTTGAAGATGCTGAGCATTTCAGAGAAAAGAAGAAATTCAACGTGAGCCTAACCTCTGTAGCCTATTGTGAAGGTTTGCTCGATGCCTTACGACTATTGGGAGCAGTGAGCTTTGAATGGCCAGAAACAACAAGGGACGAAGAAAAAGAAAGACAGTTCTAGCCTCAGGCGTCTTTGACCTACTCCACCTTGGTCACGTGCGCTTTCTAGAGGCTGCGAAAAAGACAGGAGGCCCGAACGCAAAGCTCGTTGTCGTGGTGGCAAGAGATAGCACTGTTGAAAGGAAAAAAGGCAAGAAACCCGTTATGCCAGAGTATCAACGCTGCGCGTTGGTGGCATCTTTGAAGGTGGTTGATCAGGCTATTCTTGGCCATAAGAATCTTGATATGGCCAAGGTTCTTGAAGAGATCAAGCCGGACATCGTCGCGCTTGGTTATGACAGTCACATCAGTAGTCTTGAGCGATCCGTTGATAGCGCCATCAAAAAGGAAGGGCTAAAGATTGAGGTTGCGAAGATCGCCAAGTTCAGTTCAGATGAGCTGGATAGTTCTTCGAAGATCAAGCAGAGAATCGTCGAGCAAGTTCAAAGATGATTAGAGATGTTGAAGAATTCAAGTGAATACGCTCCTACCTACGTGCTTATTGCATCAAACGTCGCCATCTACGCCTTCACATCATACCTGAGCGGCAATGCGTTCGAGATGAGCGACTCTGTTCTGATGCAATATGGGCAAATCAATTCCCTGGTGTTCAGTGGAGAGGTGTGGAGGTTATTCACAGCTATGTTCGTTCACGCAAATATCGCGCACATTGCGGGAAACATGCTTGTCCTCTTCATATTCGGGCTTCGAGCCGAAAAAATGTTCGACCTGAAAGAGTATTTGGCAGTGTATCTTCTAAGCGGCTTAGCTGGGGGCTTGCTTACACTTGTCCCTCTTCTGGGACCCGACATGCTATCAGTGGGCGCATCAGGGGCAATTTTCGGCCTGATAGGGGCAGTCACAGTTTACGCTAGGCGATCGATAGGTCAGTCGATAATAAGCGCACTAGTGTTCGTTTTTCTCTTGTTCGCAATCAACCTGGGCCAAAATGTCAATTATTTGGCACATCTTGGTGGCTTAGGCGCCGGTCTGCTGCTCGGGTATTTGCTGGCGACGACGCGTAAAACACACCAAGCAGTGACGTATGAATACAAATATCCTTCCTCGTACCCATAGCGACGTTTCTTTCTAGGAAATGGTTTTCAAAAACTAGGGCAACGTCATGACTTCAACCTTTGCTTTATGCCCGTCCTTCAGGCCAAGATGCTTCCTCAATTGAACAGGGGCAATAATCTCTAACACGGAAGCATCATAGTGGCTTCTCAACGCGGATATGAGGGCACCCTTTACTTTGTTCTCGATGATCACAGGATAGCATTTCACAGGACCAAAGGTTCGATCTTCATCCTTGAATCCTGCGATCTCTACTGCGGGGTAGCTCTCAAGCTCGTTTCGGGTCTTGATGTCGTACTCCGTTGTCAGTTTCAAATTAAGGGTGCCTGGATACGGGTCAAAACCCAATTTCTCAATGAACTGTTTTCGGTAAGGCTCCTTAGCGATGTAGTAAGCGCCTTCACCAAGTCCACTGAAAACCGTGCCCTCCAAAGTTATCGAAGGTGGATAGTTAGCCTCCATCAGAAAATGCAGCGTGGTGTAGAGTTTGCTTAGTTCTTTGGTTCCCACATCCGTTATTCGTATCAGGCAACCATCGGGAGTCATTGTTCTTTTGATCCAGCCCATACGATCAAGGTCGATGAGATAGCGTGATGCTGTCTGCTGTGAAATTTGTAACTTCTGCGCCAAGTATTCAGTGGAGATTTTCGCGGTTCTTCGATGAGCTCCCATCTCAGCCAGTTTGAGTAACGTTAAGATATGTCGATTCGAATGATCGTCCGTCACAGGGGAGCCTCGATCTAGAGTAGTACAGATTCAAGACTTTTATATTTAAGCGGCTCGAACACTCCCTGAAAACGAACAGTAATGACCTCAGACCATTAAGGACACAGTCTAGACATGTTTATACAATCCATACGTAAACCTTATTTTTGAACGATTGTTCATACTTCAATTCCTAGGAAGGAGATCTACGTGAAGGCATTGAATGTGGCTGCTCTAGCGCTGGACGCTGCTCTGTACGTAGTGTTTGGCTACATCTTCTATAGCATTCTCCCCTTACAAGCACCAGGGCTAGGGACAGTTAGATCCTGGCCACAGGTGATTGGACCGGCAGGGTTTGCAGCGCTTTTTGGCACGGCCGAAAAATAGGGGCGGTAAGCGACGAAAACCTCGGATGTTGCTGTAATAGGTATGTGCGCTGCGGCATATGCTGTGATTGGACGGTTGACCGACTTTGGCATCACTTTTGTAGGTGTAGCCTTTTGGCCTGCCGCTGTTATACCTGCCATTTTCGCCGTTCTGTATGGACCTTGGGTCGGGGGGACCGGTGCGGCCATAGGCATTTTCGCTAGGGACATGCTTTTCCATGGAGACCCTTTACTGAGTCTCACCGCTGGTGTCACCTCCAATTTTGTCATGTTCTTTATCATTGGTCATGTTTCACAGAGAAGCCTAGATTCGAAAAAGCTGGTATTGAGCACGGCGTTGGCTGGCGTGATCGTGGCTGGTGGTTTATTGCTGCCAACCCTATTGTTGCCCAACCAATTCGTGGGTTTCACAGGTCTGTCAACTTGGGAGATTGTTGCCATATTTGTTGTGACTGTCATCGTAAGTTTGAGTGTGATACTGATCGTTTCGAGGCGCTGGCGTGAATGGAGAAGTTATGGGGTGGGGTCAGTGATTGGACAAGGCGTTGGAGCAGCAATCGTGGCGGTTGGAGTGTGGGGCTACAGTCAGTTTTTCTTTTCGGCGACGGCGTACTTCAAGAACCCTATTCAGGCTTCGTTTATTCCGATAATTTTCATCTGGACTTTTGCGACGGAGATACCGTTCGTCTTGCTCGCAGGTCCACCTGTAATTAAAGCGTGTTACCGTGCTTTTCCCTCTCTTGGGCTTAAGAAAAAAGCTGAAGAAAGAGGAAAATAATTGTCAGCGAAGACAGCGAGGGCATTCGCTCCCGCGGGAATTTCGAGTTTTTTTGAGATATGCGACACGTTGGAAGATGGAAGACCAATCGCAGATCTGCAAAGGATAGGGGCCAGGGGCGGCGGCTTCGTAATCGAAAAAGGAGTGACAACTGAAATCAGCATCGCATCTGCGGAAGAAAGCAAGATGCAAGTCGAGATAAATAAGCAACACACCTCCGAAGCCGAGACGACTAGTACTGTGGTGAGAATGCTTCTGCAACAGGCTAATTCAACTTTCGATGTCAAAGTCAAACATCAAATCGAAGTTCCCATCGGAGCGGGATTCGGAACCAGCGCCGCGGGCGCCTTGAGCACGGCGTTGGCTTTGTCGAAAGCCTTGGGCCTGAACCATACCTACAACGAGCTGGGACAGATTGCCCACGCTGCCGAGATCGAATGCAAAACCGGACTCGGAACCGTGGGTCCATTGATGATTGGCGGGTGCATACTCACGGTTGAGCCAGGCGCGCCAGGAAAGGCGGTTATAGACCGAATCCCTCTTACACCAAATCACGTCATCGTCGCGGGAATGCTGGAGGGCATACCAACGAAGAGTGTCCTATCCTCGTCTGAAAAACGATATGCGATCAACAAGAGCGGCAGAAAGACGCTGCAAAAAATCCTGTCAAATCCTTCACTTGACAACTTCATGCACTCCTGCCGAAATTTTGCGGAAGAAACAGGGTTTATGAACGGCAGGTTACGAGAGCTAGCAAATCTGGGAGAAAGAGCAGGGGCAATAGGTGTTGCCCAGAACATGGTAGGCCAAGTGATTCATGCGCTAACGACATCGGAAAACGCAAATAGAGTTGCTCAAGCTTTTATGCAACTGCTTCCTCAGGAAAGAATCATCATATCAAAAATCGACTTTCAGGGCGCAAGATTGCTAGGATGAGCTGAGAATGAGGAAATACAAGACCGTGGCTGTTGGCGGCACATTTGACGAACTCCACAGAGGACACAAGACACTGCTCATGAAAGCCTTTGAAATCGGCGACCAGGTCGTGATCGGTCTTAGCACCGACGAGTTTGCCAAGAAAATGATGAAACCGCACGCCGTTGCAACTTACGAAGAACGACTGAAGGATCTGCAAAGTTTTCTTCTGGAGCACAGCTGGGCAAAGCGTGCAAAAATAGTTCCTCTAAACGACTCACTTGGACCCATAGCAAAAAGCGATGGTGTCAACGCTCTCGTCGTAAGCAGAGAGACCGAAACCACGGCAGCAGAAATCAACAGGAAAAGGAAAGAAAGACAACTGCCTTCACTGAAGATCGAAGTTATCAATATGGTCCCTTCCGAAAATCACATACCGATCTCCACCACTCGGATAAGAAGCGGAGAAATAGACCGAGAAGGACACGTTTTAAAGCAGAAGATCTCTTAACCCTATTTCTCAGCAAAGCACTAGAAGAGATTTAGACGTGCATAGAACAGGGTTCGCTAAACTTCCACTTCACTACGGAAAAGCCCCAAGATACCTAATTGTCCGAATGCGCAAACTCGCGAAAGAAATCGTTACAATAATAATAGAAGAGTATGGATCTGATGACTTCCTGAGACGAATATCAGATCCCTTTTGGTTCCAAGCGCTCGGTTGTGTTCTAGGGTATGACTGGCACTCCTCAGGCGTGACCACCGTCCTTACAGGAACCTTAAAGCAGGCAATAATCCCAGAAGAACTTGGAGTAGCTGTGTGCGGTGGAAAAGGCAGAGTCTCCAAGCTGGCTCCTGAAGAAATCCAGGCAACCGGCGAAAAGTTCGGTTTTTCGGATGATAACATCGAATCTCTGCGATACGCGAGCAAACTAAGTGCAAAGGTAGATAACGCCGCGGTTCAGGCAGGATACCAGCTGTACCATCACGCTTTCTTCATGACTGAAAACAAGAAATGGGCCGTGGTGCAGCAGGGCATGTGTGCACAAGATCGAACGGCGCGACGTTACCACTGGCTCTCTGAAAAAACCCAAAAATTCGTTGTGGAACCGCACAACGCAATCGTTGGTGAAGCAAAACGCCAAGTAGTCTTGAACATGACGGCCAAGGAAAGCGAAGGGTCAAGGAACGCCTCGGTTGACGTGGCAAAAGAACCAACCAAGAGGTTGATGAGGATGGTCGTTTCTGCGAGACCTGAATTTCAAAAAAGCTTGACCGAATGGATACCCACAGAAGCAAATCCCGCTTTGGGAAGAGGATTCCCTGAGTATCTTTCGATGCCTTGGAACATAAACTGGAAAACCATGGAAAAAGTGTACGAGTTCCAGCCACGCAATTACGAAGAATTGTTGGGCTTCAAAGGTGTAGGGCCCGCTTCGGTGAGAGGACTCGCCTTGATCGCGGAGCTTATTTACGGGGAAAAGCCAAGTTGGAGAGATCCCGTGAAGTATTCCTTTGCATACGGTGGAAAGGATGGAGTGCCCTTTCCTGTTGATCGAAAAGCGATGGACGAATCGATTCAAATTCTCAGACAGTCAGTTCAGGAAGCGAAGAATAGGCGAGAATGAGAAAATTCGATCTCTGCGGAGACTCAGAGAGCTCGTTCCCACAAGCTTTAGTCAAGACATATAACCGCTTTCCTCATCACTTTAGATCATGTTGGCATCACTGTGAGGTAAAGTGTCATGAAATCTGAAGAGAAGTTGCGACTCGAAATATCTGGCTTATGTGGGATGTTTGCGCCGATAGTTGCGTTCGGTTGCATTTTGCTTTCAATTGGGTATGCACCGAATTTCAGTTGGACAGATAACGCACTTAGCGACCTTGGTGTAATGGCGAATCCAACGTCAACTGTGTTCAACCTGGGACTGATTATTGGCGGGATACTTGCTATCGTATTCGCATCTGGACTGTTCATATTCTTCAGTGGAAGACTGGCCGGTCGGGTTGGGACCTTGCTGTTTTTGCTTGACACTCTGGCGTTGACTGGAATCGGAATCTTTCCGGAGAGTTCGGGGGCAATGCACTTGTATGCTTCTGTTGTCTTCTTTGCACTTTTCCCATTGGCAATGTTTTTCATGACGGCTGCGTTCGTTCTTGCATCAAAAAACGGAATGGCTTGGTTTACCTTCCTCGTTTCAGTGTTTTCAGCCGTCGTGTGGATTTCAGAGTTCTGGGTTCGTTACGTGCCAGGTGTGGCAATTCCCGAGACTCTCTCTGCGCTGGCAGCCTCTGTATGGGCAATCGTTGTCGGCTCCAGAATGCTGAGTACAAGGAAGAGTCCGAAAAAAATGTCAAACGATATGGCGAGTTTGTGAAAACCAGAATATGATTAGAAAGCTTCGAACCGATTCGAAATTCAGATACGAACGCGACAGTTTGGCTGTTGTTTAGAGAAACGTATTAAGGCAACACCTCCAGAAACGTATGTTTCACCTAATGAAGGACTGCATATGGCAATGGACGCTGTCAAAGTGGAAGGACTCGTGGTCAGTTATGGTTCTTTCGTTGCAGTTGAAGGCTTGTCTTTCTCTGTGAAGAACGGCGAAATCTACGGACTCCTCGGTCCGAACGGCGCGGGCAAGACAAGCACGATCAAGGTTCTCGTGGGAGTCCTTCAACCACGTTCTGGCAAAGTGGAAATATACGGCACGCCAATTTCAGATGAAGTGGCTGCGAAGAGTCAGATTGGCTATGTCCCAGAAGAAGTTGTGCTTTTGGATTCTTTGACGCCACGAGAATTTTTCGAGTTTGTAACGTCGATAAGGCGATTGGACAAAGGAACTGCTAATTCAAAGCTTGAGAGATTTGTTTCGGCCTTTGAGCTTAAGCAATACTTTGACACCCCAATCGCGGCGTTGTCCATGGGAAACAAACAGAAAGTCGCCATAGTCGCCGCTCTGCTGCACGATCCCAAATTGCTGATCTTGGATGAACCCTTAATAGGTTTGGACGCGCGTTCCTCAAAGATACTCAAGGAACTCATAACGTTCCACGCCAAAAAGGGAGGCGCCGTCATATTCTCGACCCACATCATGGAAGTTGCTGAAAAACTCTGCAACAAAGTTGCGATAATAAACAAAGGAAAAATAGTAGGCGAAGGCACTGTCGACGACCTTCGAAAGCTCGTCAGAACTGCAGGAGGTTCACTTGAAGACATCTTCTTGAAGGTTACAGAGCAGGAAGCAGGAATGCAGGACGTAATAAAAGCTCTGGAAGAGGAGTAGAATCGAGTGAAGTTTACTGAACTCTGGAAACTCTCGACCAAAGTGTACAAGGAAATCTCATTTCAATCCATTTTTTCACTCCGCTCAGGTTCAGGGTTACCTCAAAGCGGCAGAAGAGACATCAAGCAACTCGTCTCAAGCGCCAGAGTGAACACTCTGATCAGCAAACTAGTCACTACAATTTTTATAGGGGTGTTTGCTTTCATCGTCTTCCTGCCCGTTGTGATTGGCAGTGGCGGACCGCCTATGCCGCTGGAGAAAGCACTTCCTGGCGGCGTATCTGCTTTCCTCACTGTTGTATTGTTCCTGATAGTATTCATGGGACTTCAGGTTTCAACCTCTTTTGTTTCTTCAAAAATCGTTGACGTGCTCAGTCCACTTCCACTTTCCAAGAATGAAATTTCGCAGGTAATTTTCCTCTGCTTCATCAGGATCTTCGACATCCCGTTAGTTGCCGCAGGCGTCGTTTTCCTTATCGTCTACTTCTTCATTGGGGGTTCAATCTTCGGCGGTCTCATATCACTCGTAGCCATCGGGGTCACGGAGATTTTTGCCCTTACCTTCACAGTTGTTTCTGCAAGATTCTTCTATGCGCGAGTCGCAAGGGCACCTGGAAAGTCGATATGGCACACATTCCTGCGACTTGTCTTCATGCTCGTATGGATTCTGCCGACCTTCGGAGCTTACTTCGTCGTAAATTTCGCGGGCCAAATTGTTGACTTCTTTGCCTACTTGACTCAAGGCTTTTCAGCCATTTCTCATCTGCTTGTCTTGATTTACCCCTTCTCCTATGGTTTTCTTGTGTCTTACACAAGCTTCTTTCACACGGTAGACTATTTCGCTTTAATTCTATCGATTGGCTCCAGCGCGGCATACGTGGCCTTCGCCTTCTACTGTCTAAGATGGGTAACGAAAACAGTCAGAGAAATCGGAACTGGAGCAGTAATCAAAGGGGCCAGAGAAGAGGTTAAAGACACGAAGGTCAGTCCCCAAATCCCATGGCTGGGAATCGTTCGCAAAGATTTGAGAGTCGCTTCAAGAGCACCATCGTTCGCGAGCCTTTTCCTTCTGCCTGTGGCACAGACAACCGTTCTGGCAATAACCTTCTCCTCGTTCAAAGATATCGGGCTGAGCACCGCTCTGGGCATTTTGACCGGCATCTCAATGATTACTCTTCTTCTTCCCCCAACTTTGCTGTCGATAGAAGGACTGGCCTCTTCCTACACGCGGCATCTTCCGTTGGGGAAAAGGACGTTGCTCACCGCGAAGACGTTGTTGGCAACAGTCACCTATATCTTCTCGTTACTGATTCTTGCAGTCGTGGCATACGCCCTCGGGAAGAACTTCTCGTCCATCCTTGCTTTCGGAATGATTCATACCTTCTCAGTTGCAGCAGCAGTTATGCTTGAACTCTCGATTCTCTTGAGAAAGTTCTGGAAGGAAGGGTTCGCAGTGGGCAACATTTACTCGAGAATCACAACTTACATCATGATCCTAATCCCTGGATACGTAATGGCAGCAATACCGATGATCTGCGCGATAGCCACGTTCTTCTTGGCGTCGTCCCTAGTTCTTCCTGTTTTCCTGATGGCAGCCTTCACAGAATTCGCCATTATGACGACAATCGTTTTTGTTGAGAAGTAGTTGAGATCTTCATATCAGCGTAGATTTGTGAACAGCAAAGCGGTGAGAATGACACGAGGTATCCATGGCTTTCAGCAAACTTCACGGCCTCCTCTGTCGGAAAAGCTATAGCATCCGTTCCTGCCTTGATAGCAAGAATTTCAGTTTGAGTCCTGCTTTGGTCTCTTGGACGCATACAGCCTAGAACCAGTGGGGTTTCTGGGAACATTGTCCTCGCTGTGGCAATTACTTTTGCAATTTCTAAGGAGCCGGGAGGCCTTACGTTAGCCATCTCTGTCCCATGAATTGGCATGAAAGCAATTATGACAAGAGCTGAAGGCGTAAACTGAGAGATCATCTTCAACGCGTTGAATTCGCCTTTCAATTTGCCATTATCAAGCCCAACGATCACGTGGGGTACGTAAGTTACTCCAGCACGGTTCAGGGCTTGGATCGAATTCTCATAATCTTTCACCGTTATGTTGAGTCTGTAGACATTCCTTATCGTCTCGTCAGAGCCAATGATATCAAGAAGTGCCGTATCGACGCCAGCTTTCTTCAGCGCATTAGCCATTGGAAGATCGACAATGCCTGTGTGAACGAACACTGTCAAGCCTAATTCATGCTTGACTCTCCCGATGGTATCGGTGAATCGTTGTAGGGGGACAGCCCCGGTTGGTGAGCACCCGCCACTTATCAGACAGCCTAAGGCACCCTCTTTCTTCAATTTGTCGCACAATGCGTAGAGCGCCCTCGGTGTAGTAGCTGGATACATGGTGTCCAAAACAACCCCGCCACAATGCTTGCATTTGAGCGGGCAGTCCTTACCAGTCACCGATATTGTAGGAAAACTGTTCGTCGAAGAACAAAAGTAGCTCGTCTTATAGTACATGAAACTGGGAGCATAAAAACGAACGCGTCTTGGCCTCTCTTTGGAATGCTCCTCATTCAGAAAGCTTAAGAATTCTGTCTCAGTCATGCACCAGAGACTTTCAGCAGTCGGTCCTATCATCTTCTCTGAATGAATTGACCGACTATTTGCTTAATACTTTTCGTTTTGTCCTTCTGATTGTTCCTCGTAGTCCCTCGACATAATGGGAAGTGTTTGCATCGCATCGTTTAGCGAAGAAAGGCTGCTTGAGATTTTTTCAAGGTATTTTCGGAAGTTCAAAGTCTTGAAAACAGCCACGCCTCTTTCTGTTATCCCAAACCTGGTGTTGTCAGGCAGGGCACGCTCTTCGACCAAGCCGTTTTCTATGAGAAAAACTAATCGTTTGCTGATCACTGTGCAGTCGATATCAGTTTCATAAGCTATGCGATCGATCGACTGAGGCTTCTTAACTAACGCTTCCAGAATTGCTTCGTAGGATTCTAGCTTTGACCTTCGCAATAACATGCACCCTTTCTTGAAAGTCATATTCATTTCAGATAAAGCATTTATGAATCTGCAATAATGAGCATCAAACAAGCGTCTATATTCAGGCTTCTCCCAGAAGGCAGAAACTCTTTAATTCAGAAGCAGCTTCAGCAAATTCCCAGGAACTCGGAGACTGGGACAATTATGAATCCCTTGAACCATGAAACAGGATTGCCACCTCAGATTCGTGTCTCCACCGGCTCAGCAGTGGTTCTCGGGCTATTAGACGCCAAACTTGACGCGCCGCCTACAACGGTCTATCTTATGACAAACAGACGAGGAAAATGCAACGCCAATTGTCGATTTTGTCCACAGGCTCGAGAGAGTGCGGGCAGAGCGGACATGCTTTCCAGGGTCACTTGGCCGTTATTCCAAACTGAGACAGTAATCGACAGAATTGAGTGCGCCTTCAAGGATGGCAAAGTCATGCGAGTCTGCATCCAAGCTTTGAATTATCCTCAAGTTTTGATCCACTTATTGGCAGTTGTGAGTTCGATTCATTCGCGAGTGAAAATTCCCATCTCAGTTTCCTGTCAACCTCTTGGAAAGAGCAGTATTATTCATCTGTTTGAAGCTGGGGCCGAAAGAATCGGAATACCTTTGGACGCCGTTACTGAAGAGATCTTCAAGAGAACAAAGGGTGTTTTGGTGCGAGGACCTTACGACTGGCAGAAGCAGTGCAGTCTGTTGAACGAGGCCGTCGATGTTTTTGGGAAGGGAAAAGTCAGTACCCACCTCATCGTGGGACTCGGCGAAACCGAAGAGCAGATGATTAGAATGATACAAGAATGTGTTGACAAGTCTGTGGTCCCTGGACTTTTTGCTTTCACACCAATTCGGGGTACTGACCTTGAGAGCGAATCGACGCCGCCTCTCGAAAAGTACAGACGAATACAACTTGCCCGCTATCTGATCTTGCACGGCATCGTCCGATTTGAAGAAATGAGCTTTAGCAACGAGGGAAACTTGGCTGATTTCGGGGTTGACAACGAGGTCTTACGTGACGTCATCGAGAGGGGAGAGGCTTTCCTTACGTGTGGCTGCCCAGACTGCAACCGTCCATATTACAATGAGAAACCAAGTGGTCCAATCTTTAACTATCCGAGAAAAATGGTTCGAAACGAGATTTCAGAGATCAAGAAGCAATTTAAGTTAATGTGAACTTTGGATTTTTCGACGACCTTTTTCCGAGATCTTTCGTATATCCGGTGATTCTTCTGAGTAGGTCTTCACCGCAATCGTGACTCAGAGTATTAATTGCCACTTCATAATTGCTTTATCGTGAACAGGAATCTCGCTTCATTGTTCAGTGTTTCTACATAGCGGTGGGCATGTTGCCGGTCCAGAAGAAAAAGAGTAGTGTCGAGTCTTCCATAAGAGTTGTAATTGATCTGGAAGAGAAGATTCGCGTCTTGCACGTTGATGATGATTCTGATTTCTTGAAGACGGCCAAGCAGTGCTTGGAGATGCAAGGGCAATTTCAAGTCGACACGGTTATTTCTGTAAAAGAAGCACGGGCAAAGTTGGAGAAAGAGAAGTACGACGTTATCATTTCTGATTATCAAATGTCCGGGGAAGACGGCCTGGAATTTCTCAAGTTGATTAGAGGAGAAGGAAACGCGACTCCTTTTATCCTTTTGACGGGAAAAGGCAGGGAAGAAGTCGCTATAAACGCGCTTAACCTCGGCGTTAATCAGTACCTGAACAAGGGAGGTGAACCTGAAACCGTCTACGCCGAATTGGCCCATTACATCAAACAGTTGGCAGAGACCAGAAAGATTGAGCAGAGACGACGTGAGTCAGATGAAAGGTTCCGAAACCTATTCGAAAAAGCATACGATGGACTGATCTTAGTAGACATCTCAGGAAAAATACTGGACATAAACCAAAAGGCGGCAGAAATAGCTGAGAAAAATAAGGAAGACATCATCGGAAAATCATTCCTTGATTTGGAATTAGTCAATCCAGAAGCGCTGCCACTTCTAGTTGAGAAACTCAAACAGGGTTCGATGGGAAGAGAATTAGAACCTTTCGAACTAGAAGTTCTGAGTCAAAAAGGGGCAAAAAAAACCGTCGAAATAGGATCTACGTTTGTCTTCAACAACAACAAACCTGTGGGTTCCCTAGCATTGGTAAGGGACATCACTCAACGCAAAAGAGCCGAGCAGGCACTCAAAGAATCAGAGGCAAAATATCGATCGTTGGTCGAACAATCCCTGAATGGAATCCTTATAGCTCAAGGTCCGACGCCGCACATAGCCTTCGTAAACAAAACAATGAGCGATACTCTTGGTTACACTCCTGAAGAACTTTGTGCTTTTTCGCCGCAGCAAATAGAAATGATGGTTCCTGACGAAGATCGCGAACAGTTCCGCAGGTACCTCAGGGAACGCCTAGAAGGAAAGGATCTGCCAGCGCGCTATGAAGTTCGGGCTATTCGGAAAGATGGAAACGTCATCTGGCTCAGGGTATCTTCTAGATTGATCACTTACGAGGGAAGGGCAGCCGTTCAGATAATGTTCGTAGACATCAATGAAAGCAAGACAACTGAACAAACGCTTGCTGAAAACCAGCAAAAGTTCTCGGCTCTTTTCTTGGGCAACCCTGAGGCCACCGTGTACACAGGTTCAGACATGCACATTCTCGACATAAACCCTCGCTTCACGACCTTGTTTGGATATGTCCTGGACGAAGTGAAGGGAAGGCACCTAAACGACATCGTTGTTCCACGACACTTGATTGAAGAAGGAAAAATGCTGGACAAAAAAGCTGTTGACGGCTACGTCTACCACGATACCGTTAGGATGAGAAAGGACGGATCTTTGGTTCCTGTTTCAGTCTCTGCAGCTCCCGTTTCAATTTCTAATCAATTGCTGGGTTACATCGGCGTCTACAAAGACATATCTCAACAGAAGAACGCAGAAGAAAAGCTGGCAGCGATGAATGAAAAACTAAGGGTAATCGGAGGATTGACGAGGCATGACGTTAGAAACAAGCTTTCCATCATTATGGGAAACACATACATAAACAAGAAAAGGCTGATGGACCATCCAGAAGCAATCGAAAGCTTCAAAGACATAGAATCAGCCTGCGATCTAATCGTGCGCATTTTTGATTTTGCCAAAGATTACGAAAGATTAGGTGTCGAGGAGCTGACCAATGTTGACGTGGAAGACGCTGTCAAGAAAGCAGCTTCATTCTTCCCTGATTTGCAAGGAGTAAACATAGCAAACAAATGTCACGGACTGAGTGTGCTCGCTGACTCACTTCTGAGACAGCTTTTCTACAACCTGATCGACAACTCACTAAAATACGGACAGAAGACTACCATTATCAGGATCCGTTATGAAGAATCTGAAACCCATCTTCAGCTTATCTATGAGGATGATGGAGTTGGAATTTCTCAAGAAGTAAAATCCAGAATTTTCAGTGAAGGCGTCACCACTGGCAAGGGTTCAGGATACGGACTCTATCTCATAAAGAAAATGATGGAAGTATATGGCTGGACTATACAAGAAACTGGAAAACCTGGAAAAGGAGCCCGTTTCATTATAACGATCCCCAAGACAAGTCGGAATGGAAAAGAAAACTACGTGACAGAGTCCTAGAAAACAGATATTTTCTCAAATACACTCTTGCTGAGGCTCGATCAGAAAACTTCTATAAACATCATTAATGCTAATGCCCCAAGGAATTCCATGGTAGAGAAACTCACCATATAAGTACAAACGTGACGTTAGTGATTTCGAGTCGAAAAATCTATGTGCAGGATGAGCAATTATGCACTCCTAAGTGGTCGTGAAAACGTTGGTTGAAGCTCCCGTTGAAGACAAACGTATCTCACTGAAAGAAGCAGTCCACCTTGTCCATGATGGTTCACACCTATTCTGGGGCGGCTTCGGCTTCCAACGCCCACCCATGGCCTTCGCACACGAACTAGTCAGACAGAAGAAGAGAGACCTCACACTGTACACGTGCGGCTCAGAAATGGACCTTGACATACTTTCAGGTGCCAAGGTTGCATCTCGGTATGAGCTCGCGTTCTACGCGATAGAAGGAATAGGTCTGGTGCCGAACATTCAGAGACGAATCCGAGAAGGAGCAATTGAAATAGAGGACTACTCGAATTTGGCAATGGTAATGCGACTTTTAGGCGGTGCTCTTGGAGTCCCATTCATGCCGCTTAAGAGTATGCTCGGCACGGACATGCTTGCCAAAAAGAAGTTCAGGGAAAAGAAGGCAGAAGTCTTCAACTGTCCTTTTACTGGAGAAAAAGTGGTTCTTGTCCCGTCAGTCCGTCCAGATTTTAGCATAGTTCACGCTCAACGTGTGGATCGAGAAGGAAACGTTCAGATAGATGGAATCAAAGGAGAAGACGTGGAAGGTGCAAGAGCAGGAAAAAAAGTAATTGTACTGGCCGAAGAAATTGTGGATAGCGAGTTTATTCGATCCCAACCCGACCAAACGGTCATTCCAAACATCTACGTTACTCATGTCGTCGAGTGTCCTTGGGGTTCTTACCCAATGATGGTATACAACTACTACGATTACGACATGGAGCACGTACGAATGTACTATGATCAATGCAAGACAGAAGAGGGATGGCAAAAATACTGTGAAGACTACGTGACCAGCGTCAACAGTCACACAGAGTATTTGCAGAAAATCGGGATGGAACGACTCATGAAGCACAAAGCCCGAAAACCATTTCCATACTAGGGAGGATCAAACGCAATGACAAAGTACGCAAGACCTGAAGAATTCAACACGCTGGAGCTTATGGCAGTCTGCGGCTCCAGACAGATAAAGAATGGAGAAGTCGTTTTCATCGGAACAGGATTGCCGATGATCGCCGCTTTACTAGCTAAGAGAACCCATGCACCTGGGGCGAAGATTGTTTTTGAAGCCGGGTTCATAGATTCAAACGCCCGAGATATAGCCCTTTCAATCGCCGACTCGAGACTGGGTTGGCGAGCGTCCGGAGCAATAGGACTCCTTGAAACGCTGGGACTCATGCTTCAGGGGGGACACGTAGACGTCGGATTTGTGGGGGCAGCTCAGATTGACGAATTTGGCAACATAAACACGACATATATCGGGCCATTCGAAAAGCCCTCCGTGAGGCTGCCGGGTAGCGGAGGAGGAAATGACATAGTTTCCTCAGCCAAACGCATCGTAATAATAATGACTCATGAGAAGCGAAAAATGGTCAAGAAGCTCGATTACCTGACCAGTCCAGGCTACCTTGACGGACCCAAAGCAAGAGAAAACGCAGGCTTGATCGGAGGCGGACCGTCCCTTGTCGTTACTAACCTGTGCCAAATGGATTTTGACCAAGAGAAAAAACGCATCAGACTGGCCACGGTTCACCCAGGAGTCACCGTTGATCAGGTTCTCGAAAACTCTGGCTTCGACTTGATCACACCGAAAAACGTCCCAATCACAGACTTGCCAACGTGCGAGGAACTAGACTTGCTCCGAGCAATAGATCCAACAGGAATCTACATCCCAAGAACAAAGAATCCACGCTAGACCCGCAGTAAGAACTAGCAGGAACCTCTAACCAAGATCCATCCACGAAAAAACCTGAGGGGTAGGATGTTTTAGACTGTTTGAAAACACTAAAAAACCACGTTGGTCAGTCCTTCACGCGCCCATACTCTTCACTAACTAACCAGGTGCCTTCGCCTGCGGCTGCACTAACTTAGGCTTCTGCTTCGTAACCTGCTCAACGATCCGCCAAAACTCTTCCTCGGTCCTACCCTTCCTCAAATCTTTCATCAACTTCTTAACCTGATAGAAAGTCATCTGTGCTTCACCCTTGTCCAAAGCATCCTGAACCGCCCTCACCCTCTTCACGATCTCCTCAATCTGGAGCAGCGTAGCCCTAATTTCAGCCATCCGCAAGCGCTCCTCAACCACCTGCTTCCCCGTCTGCCGCCCAAGATGAAACTCCGTTTCCCTCCCAACAATCTCAGGCGGAAAAGGCTCAAAAATAATCGGATTATCCACCATCGCCTTCAAATTCTCATCCATCTCATACGAAAACGCGTTTTCACCAATAATCGGCTTATGAAACTGAATAGGCAACGCAAACGCCTTCTCAACCATCTGTGAAAGCCTATACAACTTCCCCAAGTCCACCCCGGTATCCACGTCATAAAGCAACTCCAACGCAGCACACACCTCCTCCAAAGGCGCACACCCAGACCGCTCACCGAAACCCGCAACGCTAGTAAACAGACAATCAACCCCCTCCTCCACAGCCGCCAGATTATTCGCCGTCGCCAACCCAAAATCATTGTGACAGTGCACGCCCAACGGAACATCCTTCTTGAACAAGTCCCACAAACCATCCCTAACGTGAGAAACCAAATAACGCATCGACAACGGCCTCAAAAACCCAACCGTGTCCGCGATCACCAAACGATCAGCCCCAGCCCTGTACGCTGCTCCAAAGATCTCAAGAATCTCCTGCAACGGCGTCCGGGAACCATCTTGAAGAACAAAATCAACCTTCAAACGATGCTTCTTCGCATACTCAACACACTCCACAGTGTCGGCAAGAACCTGCTTCTTACCCATCTTCAACCTGTACCGCAACTGCAACTCATTAAACGCCGTAAAAATAGAAACCTCATCAACCCCACACTCAAAACACGTATCAACATCGCTCTTGAGAACACGCGCCAACGCCACCAGACTCACCTGCTGAAAGCCCTCATTCGCGATCTTCTTCGCAGTACTCTTTTCCTCATCCGACAGCCCAGGAAAACCAACAGAAATCCTAGACACACCCATCTCATCCATCATCTTAGCAAGCTTAACCTTCTCAACGTACGTCAAAAAGACGGCGGGTGCATGAACACCCTCATGCAAGGTCTCGTCCCAAACGAAAACCCTCTCAGGAAGCTTCGGAGGCAGGTTCTTCCTTAAATGGTTATAATTCGTAATCAGACCCTGAGCCTCAAGTTTTTTGAATATGGTTTTTCTCATATGATACACAACCCAACAACGCTGAACTTGGACTCACCTCTATTCTCACGACCGCTAATATAAAACTTACAAGAGAGACAAGCGACGCTCTCAATTTCATAGAACTCTGGAAAACCTTTTTAGCAAAATCATGAACTTAGTAAACCCACAACGTAGGTGGAAAAATGACGGAAATCAGGAAGATAGCAGTTCTCGGCGCTGGACTGATGGGTCACGGAATTGCACAGGTGGCATCGCAAATCGGAAAGTATGAAGTGAACCTGAGAGATGTCGAACAACGCTTCATAGATGCTGGCATCAGCATGATAAAAGACAGTCTTCAACGATTTGTCAAGAAGGGTCAACTTTCGGAGGCAGATATGAAAGCGATAATGGCGAGAATTCACCCCGTGCTCGACCTCAAAGAAGCGGTTTCAAATGCGGACCTTATCATCGAAGCCATTCCCGAAAACCTGGAGCTAAAGAAAGCCACGTTTCGCGAAGTTGACGCTTATGCACCGACTCACGCCTTGATAGTATCAAACACGTCCTCTGTGAGCATCACAGAGATGGCTTCATCAACCAAACGGCCTGAAAAAGTGTGTGGAATGCACTTCTTCAACCCACCGCAACTCATGAAACTAATCGAAGTGATCAGAGGAGCCAAAACCTCTGATGAAACAGTTCACACAGTGCTCGACGTGGCACACAAGATGGACAAAGAGACCGTTCTTGTAAAGAAAGATAGCCCCGGATTCATCGTTAACCGCATACTCTTACCCGCCCTTAACGAGGCAGTAGCCCTCTACTGGGAAGAGGTCGCAGACAGAGATGATATCGACAAAGCCATAAAGCTCGGCCTCAACTGGCCCATGGGACCTCTGATGCTTCTCGACTACATCGGCCTTGACACAACGCTGGCGATCTCGGACGTGCTGACAAAGGAACTTGATCCCAAATTCCATGCCTCAACCGGACTCAAGCAAATGGTCAGAGCCCAACTCCTCGGCAGAAAGACAGGCAAAGGCTTCTATGACTGGACGCAGAAATAGACGAGGAGTCAACGCTCATGGAGTTCAAAAACATCATCTTTGAGAAGAACCAAGGCGTGGCCACAATTACCCTGAACCGACCTGAAGCCTTAAACGCTTTCAGCAGTGAAGTGATCGAAGAAGTGCTCGGAGCAATCGAAGACGTCAAAAAGGACGAAGACATTCGAGTTCTCGTGCTCACAGGAGCGGGCGAGAAAGCGTTCTCCGCTGGAGCGGACATAAAGGCCATGGCAGGAATGACAGCCCTCAAGGCAAGGGAACTTTCATTAATGGGTGAAAAACTGTGCACGGCACTCGAAAACTTGGATATGCCTGTCATAGCAGGAATCAACGGCTACGCATTAGGCGGCGGAATGGAAGTTGCAATGGCTTGTGATCTGCGAATAGCCTCTGAGACTGCGAGAATGGGACAGACCGAAATCAACATAGGACTGATACCAGGATGGGGAGGAACTCAACGACTGACAAGACTGGTAGGCATGACAAAGGCAAAAGAACTCGTTTTCACCGGAAGAATCATTGACGCAAAAACAGCGGAACAGTTGGGAATCCTTAACATGGTTGTTCCACAGGACAAACTTAAGGAAACTCTACGGCAATTCGGAGCTGAATTGGCCTCTAAAGCTCCCGTGGCCCTTAAAGTTGCTAAGGCGTTGATCACCAAAGGGGCAAACATCAGTCTAGAATCAGCGCTGGAACTGGAACGGGAAGGCTTCGGCGTCGTTGGGTCCACTGAAGATCTGAAAGAAGGAGTTTTGGCCTTTACAAACAAGAGAAAACCTGAGTTCAAGGGCAAGTAGATCGACTCTCATTTTTTCTTCAAATCCTGCTTTTTGAAGTTTCCCATCTGGGGAATTCGTCAACAGTTTCAAAAATGATATATTGAGGTAGGCTCGATGCCTAGTTCAAACAAAGGATCTGAATCTAGAAAACGGTGAAGAAAGTTGAAGTTCATAATCTTCGGACCCCCGGGTTCAGGAAAGGGAACTTATGCCTCGAGATTGCAAAACAAGCTGGGTGTAGACGTAATCGCTATGGGAGACATCTTCAGGGAGATAATGAAAGAAGACTCGGCGTTAGGAAGAAAAGTAAAGGGATTCGTGGAGAAGGGACAGCTAGTACCTGATGATGTAGTCATTGAGGTTCTGAAGCAGCGTCTCGCCAGATCGACCACGAAGAAAGGCTTCATTTTGGATGGTTTTCCGCGAACCATCGACCAGGCCAAAGCTTTGAATGGGCTTGTTGAAGTTGATGGAATAATACAGCTTACTGTTCCAGATTGGATAATAATTGAGAGACTTTCAAGTCGAAGAATATGCGAAAAGTGCGGCGAAGTCTACAACATTCGTTTCTTAAGACCTAAAACCGAAGGAATCTGCGACAAATGCGGCGGACGACTGTACCAGCGATCTGACGACACACCAAAAGTAATCAAAGACCGAATTGGCGTTTACGAACGCCAGACTGAACCAATCCTGCAATACTACGAGAAAGAGAAGATACCATTCGTCGAGTTCAAATGCGAGACACTTGACTTGCCGCCCGAGGTGGCCGTCGAAAGTATAATGAAACAGCTTAAACAGCTGCAGGCTAGTTTGATTAGCAAATCAACAATAAAGAAAATATTGGGAGATTAGTGCAGAAAGGATGCTGTCAGCAGTTGCCTATTTCTTTTTTGAACGCGGTTGAAAGGTCTTTTTCCCAATTATCCAAGCTTCTAAGTTTTCCAAGGAAGAATCTAAGTACGGGTGGTTCGGAAACAAATTTCAGACCTTTCACAAGCTTCTTGTGTGCATATAGCCATTTTATTCTGTCGATTGCGTATTCCATATGTGACACGGTGAATACTCTTCTCGGCAATGCGATTCTTGTCAATTCAATGTCTGCGTATACTTCTTTTCCGTCTTTGTCTCTGTCCATTGAAATTGTGCCTCGCTCCATGCTCCGAATGCCTGAGGCAATGTACAATGCGGCGGCTAACGCTCCTGCAGGATACTGGGATTGCGGGACGTGTGGCAGGAACTTCATAGCGTCTAGGTGGCAAGCAAGTCCGCCAGGTGGAGTAACGACTGGAATTCCGGCTTTAGATAGTTTGTTGACAAAGTACTTAATCTGTTCAACTGAGCAACCAGCGACGTCTGGGTCAACCATTTCGCGCATTCCAACGCCCATCGCGCCGATCTCTCTCATTGACATTCCTCCGTAGGTGAAGAAACCCTTCGTAAACTGGTAGCCATGGTTGGATCTGTTCGAAAAGTTTAGGTTGTTAGTTGCTATGCATCCTCCTCTGACAGATGTGTTCTTTCTGCCGCTCATGTAGTAGATGTCTGCAAAGTGAGCACATCTCTTTGACTATTTCTGCAACCGTCTTGTTTTCATATCCCTTTTCACGTTGCCTAATCAAGTACGCGTTTTCTGAGATGAGGCTCCCGTCTATAACTAGGAGCAACTCGTTTTCAACGCATATCTGCTTTATCTCTTTAAGATTCTTCATGGAGAAAGGTTGGCCGCCGATCAGATTCGTTGTGGCCTCCATCCGAACGAACCCTATCTTCTCTTTGCCGTATTTCTTGAGCACATCTTTCAGTTTCTTAGGATCCATACATCCCTTGAAAGGGTTCGTACTTTCGGTCTCCAATGCATCGTCATAATAGATTTCGAGGACTTTCATCCCTTGGAGCTCAATGTGCGCCTTGGTTGTTGTAAAGTGGTAGTTGGTTGGAATTACCCCGTTCTGGCTTGGCATAGACTTTTGCAAGAAGATGTTCGGCTGCCCGTCCCTGATGGACGTTCATTACATACTTGTATCCTAGAACGTCTTCTACTGCCTTTGCAAACTCGTAAAAAGTCATGCTTCCCGCGTAAGCGTCATCAACCTTCATCAGAGCCGCGTATTGGTTGTCGCTCATAGCGTTTACACCGCTGTCTGTGAGACAATCCAGGAACACGTCTTTTGTCTTCATCAGGAAGGTGTTGTATCCCGCCTCCTCTATCGCTTTGACTCTTTCGTCGATCGGCACCAGTTGAATCTTCTGCACCATTCTTGCCTTGTGCATTTCGATAGGGATTTCTTCCCCTGTGGATAGTTTTATGGACATACCGTAGACCTCGAGAGTTTGCTGTTATCAGCCGTTGATTATTATAATGCTTTCGGTGCTGCGTCTTTAGCCAAACTTTGTGTCTCCTAGCGACCACAACCTATATGTGAAGCTTCAGATTGTCAAGAATTTCAAGCGACTTGGGGAAAAACTGTTGCCAGATTTGAAGATGCTGTTGCAGGATTTGGCTGGAAAACGACTGCTTCTTTTGGGAAACGAGGCCATAGCTCGTGGTATTCTTGAAGCAGGAGTGGGCGTTGTTACGACGTACCCTGGAACGCCAGCGTCGGAAATCGGTGACTCTATCTCAGAAATTGCCACAGATGCTGGTTTGTACATGGAGTATTCAGTCAACGAGATGGTTGCTGTTCAGGTGGCCGCGGGCGCCGCAAACTGCAAAGTCAGAGCGCTCACCGCTATGAAGCACGTTGGACTGAATGTTGCTGCTGACCTTGTGATGACGTTGGCTTATACTGGAGTGAGAGGAGGCTATGTGATTGTTACCGCAGACGATCCTGAATGCTATAGCTCGCAGAATGAACAGGACAATCGATTCTATGCGTTGCTTTCAAATCTGCCGTGTCTTGAGCCTTCTGATCCGCAAGAAGCTAAGGATATGACGGTTTATGCTGTTGAGATTTCTGAGCAGCTTGAACTGCCCGTGCTGTTGAGGACGACGACGCGTGTGAATCACATGAGGGCGCCGGTCACGTTTGGGAAATTGAAGAAACCTGATCTGCGTGGCGAGTTTGTCAGGGATCTGAAACGGTTGAATATGGTTCCCGCTTTTTCAAGGCCGAAACATGCGGTTCTGTTGAGGCAGAGTGGAAAGGCCAAGGAGATCAGCGAGGCATCACCTTTCAACATGATAGTGAGGAAAGGCGGACAAATAGGGATAATTTCTTCAGGCGCTGCTTTCAACTACGCGGTTGAAGCTGCAGGTGTGCTCGGCTTGGATTCGGGAATTTTGAAGCTTGGCATGACGCACCCACTGCCTGAAAGACTGATCATTAGTTTTCTCAAGAATTTCAGGAAAGTCATCGTTGTCGAAGAGCTTGAGCCTTTCTTGGAAATGCAGATTAAAGCGATTGCAAAAGACTTTGCCCCTCACGTTGAAGTCTGCGGGAAGATGGGCAGGGAGTTCTTTTCCCGAGAGGGTGAACTTTCAACGCGGTCAGTGGCCATCGGCCTGGCAAAAGCGACCGGAAGAAAATTGCCTGCTTATTTTCAGGAGATTGATGCAAAGTTTGCTGAGGCAACCAGAGATTTGCCGTCTAGACCGCCGATACTATGTGCTGGGTGTCCGCATCGAGCGTCCTTCTACACGATAAGGAAAGTGTTCGGGGATAAGGCGCTTTATCCCACAGATATCGGTTGCTATGCGCTCGGGATTTCGTCTCCTCTGAGTGTTGGAGACATAATGATTTGCATGGGTGCGAGTGTTGGTGTTGCTCAGGGAGTGAGCAGGGTAACGGGTAGGGATACGATCGCGATTATTGGGGACTCAACGTTTTTCCACGCTGCGATGCCGGGGTTGGTGAATGCAGTCTATAATAACAGCAAGATCGTGGTGATTGTGTTGGATAATCAGGCTACCGCTATGACTGGACATCAGCCTCATCCTGGCACCGGGACGACAGGAATGGGTGTGACGTCGGAGAAGATTCTTGTTGAAAGGGTTGCTGAGGGTTGTGGGGTTAAGTATGTTAGGGTGGTGAATCCGTTTGAGACCAAGGCGGCTGCCAGAGTGTTGAGGGAAGCGGTTAAGCTGTCGGGGCCTTCGGTTGTTGTTTTTCGTTCGCCTTGTACGTTGATGGATCTTAGAGAAAGGCGTCGGAAGGGAGCAAAGGTTGTGCCTGCGAAGATTTCTGAGAAGTGCAATGGCTGCTTGGCTTGTGTCAAGCTGCTTGCTTGTCCAGCTATCGTGGTGGAAGCAGAAAAGCCGGTGATCGACGAGAACTCTTGCAGTGGATGTGGGTTGTGTATCTCCGTTTGTCCGAACAAGGCGATAGAGGGGAGTTGTGCGGAATGAATGAGTTCAACATAGTTCTTGCGGGCGTCGGGGGGCAGGGTACGCTTCTGGCTGCTGAAGCCTTAGGAGTGGCTGCCGTCAAGGAGAACTTGAATGTCAGGGTCAGTGAAATTCACGGTATGGCTCAGCGGGGCGGTGCGGTTGTGACGATGGTGAGGATAGGAGAGGATGTTGTGGCGCCCACCGTGTTGGAGGGGCGGGCGGATTTGTTGGTCGGGTTTGAGCCGCTCGAGACGTTGCGCAACCTGCGGTATGCTTCAGAGAAAACTCTTGTGATAATGAGTACGGAGAAAATTCCGCCGGTGGAGTTGGCGGCTAAGAACTTGAAGTATCCGGTCGTTGACGAGATTGTTAGGAGAGTGCGTTTTTTCACTGAGAACATTGTGGTTGTTGATGTGGTGCGGCTTGCGTGTGAGGCGGGGAGTGTTCTTGCGCGGAATGTTGTGTTGTTGGGTGCTGCTGCTGGTACGGGGAAGTTGCCGTTGAAGAAAGAGAGTCTTGTTGAGGCTGTTAGTGAGCTTGTTCCGGTGAAAACTTTGAAGGTTAATCTGGCGGCTTTTGAGCTTGGTTTTGAGTGCGTCGAGGATAAGCTGGCGAAAGCTTAGGTTTGCTGGGAGGTTTGAGGTGTGGTTTGGGTCTTTTCGTGTTCGAGTATTGCTTTGAGTATGTTTTGGAAGAGTTTCATGTCTGAGACGTCGACGACTGGGATTTGGAAGCTCTTGTCGATTTCGTAGAGTTTTTCGTATTTTGGGTGTTTGACGTAGCAGATTTGGCTTATTGGAAATTCTTTGTTTTTTATTTCTTGTTCGAAGGATTTTTCGTACACTTCGAGGCAGAGTAAGTAGCCGTTTATCCAGTACAGTCTGCTTGCGCCGTAGGTAGCGGCGCACCAGGCTATGTTGTCTTTGGATCGGTTGTCGGCGCCTAGGATGATGACTTTTTTCGTGGGCGAGATTTCTACGTTCATTTTGGTTCACTCCGTGAATGGGGTGTTGAGGACTTCTTTAGCTTTGCTGCTGATTTTTGGTCCGAGTCCGTGGACTGTTTCTGGCCAGTTGTCGACGTTTATCATGGCGTTCAGTGGAGTTTGGTAGCATTTGAGGATTGATAGGGCTTTTTCTCGGCCGACGTTTGGTAGGCTTGCGATGAGATAGAGTTGGGCGTCGGTTGTGGTGTCGACTTTTTTGAAGGGGTGGACTGTGGGGGTTCTTTTTTCTGTGATTTGTTCTTGGCGGGCGGCTGTGTAGAGGAAGTCGATGGTTTCTTTGTATGATGTTGTGGTTATGATGGGCATGCCGTTGCGGGCGAGGTTGAACATTGCGCCCCAGACTGAGGCGGGTTGGATGCGGCTGTACTTGTAGATTATTGGTAGGTAGCCTTCTAGGAGTAGGAGGGATCGTGGGTAGACTTCTTTGAGTTTGAAGATTTGTTCGAAGAGGAAGCGGCGGGTGAGGGTGTAGACGAAGTCTTGGACGGTTTTTCTTTCGACGGCGCAGACGTCGGAGAGGACGTAGTCGCCTTTTTCGAGGGTTGCTGTTTTGATGCAGGCGCCGCGTTCTTGGAGGCCTTTGACGATTTTGTGTGCGGTGCTTGCTTCGCGGCTGTCGACGATTATGGTGGGTTGTTGGGGGTCGGTGGGTTTTTTTTCTTTCAGGAACGGGAGGAGGCTTTCGGCGTTGGACATGTGTTCAGCTCACAGTGGTATTGCTCAATCGATGGCGTCTTATTTGCTTTTGCAGAAGGACACGTTCGGTGATGGGCGGGTGAGGGACTGGTCAACATGGTTTTTGAGTGTTTTAAGCTCTAAAACACCCTACCCCCCGGCCTTTTTTTCGTGGGCGGTGCTGTGGCTGGGGCTGTTCTAGGGGGTTTTGATGGTTTTGTCGGTGGTTTCCTGTTGCTTTTGCATGTTGAATCTCTCAATTTGACCTCGTGTAGCGAATAAATATTAGCGACGTCGTGTAGAGGTTGGTTCAAACTGGGGAATCGGATTGGAGAAGATCATATCGTGCTGTGGAATCGTGTGTTCTGATTGTCCTACTTACTTAGCGACTAGGGCGAACGATGACGCGGAAAGGAAGAGAGTTGCGGAGCTGTGGACGAAGGAGTACGGTCGTCCATTCAAGCCTGAAGATATAAACTGTGACAGCTGTCAATCAAGGGGGACACGAGTGTTCGGCTACACTGGAATATGTGAGATCAGGAAGTGTGCACAGGGGAGAGCCCTGAAGAACTGCGCCTATTGTGATGATTACAAGTGCGAGAAGCTGTCGAAACTTCACGAGCAGGCGCCTAAACTGAAAGAAACGCTTGATCAGGTCAGAAAGAGCCTGGGCAAAGACACGAAGCATTAGCTCGCAAACAAAGCTGGACGCGAGTTTCCGGAAAGATAAACACAAATGAAGTGGAGAATAAGTGGAAGCAGATTTTTTCCGCGTCTAGAAAGCCGTGAAGCCACTGACTGTCTGCTTGTCAAACCTCTTGATCAATTCTAGCGTCAACTTTATCGCGTTCTCAACGTCGTCGAAGCTCAAGATGCCGACGTGTGAATGAATATGCCTCGTCGGCGCGCTTATCACGATGCTGGGACAACCGGCGCGACTCATGTGAATCCTGCTTGCGTCGGTTCCGCCCATCGCCACCAACGAGAGTTGATAGGGAATTTTGGCTTTCTTCGCCGTATCGATGACGAACTGTTTGAGTGCTTGATTAGGAATCATGGAGCTGTCGAAGGTCAAGATTGATGGCCCTTTGCCCATTTTGGTAGGTGCCTCTTGTGGCTGCACTCCAGGGACGTCGCCTGCAATGTCCACTTCCAAAACGATGGCTACGTCCGGATCTACCATGTGAGCTACTGTTGCTGCTCCTCTCGCACCGACCTCTTCCTGAACCGTGGCTGCTCCGTACACGGTGTTAGGATGCTTGATCTTCTGCTCTGCGAGTCGGCGCACGACTTCCATCGCGATGAACGCGCCTATCCTGTCATCAAAGGCTTTCCCCATCCCAAGCTTTCCGCCGCGAATCGTCGAGAAGGCGGAGAATGGCACGACGGGGTCACCTATTTTCACGCCCATACTCTCGGCGTCTTTCTTGCTTGTCGCACCGATGTCAATGAACATGAATCTCTTTTCAACCACCTTCTTCGCTTCATCAGGAGGCAACAGGTGCGGCGGTTTTGCGGCGATGACGCCTGGAATATCTCCTTTCTCTGTTCTGACGACAACGCGTTGAGAGAGAAGTACTTGGTCCCACCATCCGCCTAAAGGACTGAATGTGAGGAAACCCGTCCGATCTTCGATGCCGGAAATCACGAAGCCGACCTCGTCGATGTGTCCTGCGAGCAGAACGCGAGGTTGCTCGGAAGAGCCTTTCTGCGTAAAAATGACTGAACCCAATTTGTCGGTCATCACTTCGTCTGCATAACTCTTGACTGACTTCTTGACGATCGCTGCCGTTTCAAGTTCAAAACCAGCAGGTCCGAATGATTCAAGCATCTCCTTGAGAATGCTCAGAGATTTCTTGTCAACCATTGTTTCACCAACGACCCATCATTCGATTTGCCCTTTCGGTATTTATGTCCTTTGCAAATCATCGATCGCGTGTCGAACGGATAAGGGTCATTGCCTTGAGGGTCGGACAAGTATTATACGCAACCTCTACTAACTTCAGGCAGTCTCAGTGAGATGTTGCGATTGCATCACAAGACCTTCTATGGCGATGAGACGGAAAGGAGAAAGTGGCAGAACCCTGATTCCATACTTGCGGACATTGGATTACGTCCAGGCTTGACTTTCGTCGATGTTGGCTGTGGAGACGGCTTCTTTGCTCTTCCTGCTGCCAGAATTGTAGGCAAAGAAGGAAAAGTCTACGCATTGGATTTGGATGCAGTAGCCATCTCTTCACTGAAAGAAAAAGCCTCGAGGAGCAATCTGACGAATGTCGAAACTCGGGTCGGTGCCGCTGAGGATACTATCTTCTGTGAGTCATGTGCTGATGTCTTGTTTTTCGGAATCGTTCTGCATGACTTTGATGATCCAGCGAAAGTGCTCAAAAACGCTGCTAGAATGATTAAACCGAGCGGCCGACTCGTCGATCTAGACTGGAAGAAGCAGCCCATGAGTTTCGGGCCGCCGGAGAATATCAGGTTTAGTGAAGAGGAAGCGGCAAAGTTGATTTTCAAAGCAGGCTTCAAGGTTGAACAGAAGAGAGAAGCCGGTCCGTTCCATTATGTAATAACTGCGAAGCCTTGACTGGTTATGACAGGGAGATAGGAACGCTCGCGCTAAGAAAAATCGATTTAACGTTCTCTAGGGCGCGCTACGATGAAAGACTTATAGAAGTTCCCTGGAACGAAAGGTTCACAAAAGCACTTCATGTCATATTAAGGTACATAGGAACAATCCCACCAGGAGGGCGCATCCACAGTCCCCTTGTATCAATTAATATTATGAAAACAGCAACGGCAAGAAAGACTACAAAGGCGGATAAGGCAATTAAGAGTATTACGTCATTTCTTCTCACGCTGGATTGATGTTCCCCTTCAAGTGTCGGATTTTCTCCGTCTGTCACGCCTGCTGCTCCCCGATTACACAATGAGTTCCACTCACTCTTTTCTTTTTCCATTCCTTGGGTTTGGGGGTAAAATTCTGTCCCAATTGTTCTGAAACATAGTCTTTTATCCATCTTCCAACCCCAGTCCAGTTTGTGTTGCTGGCATTTATAATTGGATTTGTTTTCACCTTCGTTTTTCTGAGATGGAAAAAGGCGTTTGGAAGACGAGCCTGGACAATGGCTATTGTTCTTTTCGTCGTGTTTTCTTTTTCTCTTGCTTACCTTTCTGTTTCGAGCGTTTGGACACCTCATGCATTGAGCGATGACGTTTTTTACCAGGAAGAACATGCACATGGCGAATTTGCGGGGTCGTTTCCATGGTCTGAACTTTCTTATCCACTTACTTTAGGAGTAGTTCATACTCCTTTCAAGCAATTGATATTCCAATACCCCAACGCTTATGGCGAAGTTCGTCTCGACGTATTTTTTGCAGACTCAAGTGTCGTCCGAATCAATGGCACATTTTGGTATTTCTACCCAGTTATGGGGCCCATGCCATTACAATACAAGATTGACTCCTTGTTCTCAGACCCGTCACAGTTCTTTGGTTTTCTGATAGGTCTTTATGCTCTTGTCAACCTTATCGGAGCACTTCTGGGAATCATAATCTCAAAAACACTGTACAAAAGAGTCCACCTTCATCATTGAACTCTTTGTGTCCAAAACGTTTGAAAATCCAACAACAGGCCAATTCTTCTGGTTCGGCTATGACTTTCCAGCAATATGGATGTATACTCGTTTCGTGTACTACCCCTTATATCCCCCCTCTTACTTCTTGTCTGCCTCTTTTCTTGCTGCTAAATACTGTTCCGTGAATACAGTATACATCATGCCCTGCGGACACGATAACTTTGGATAAAACTTTACCCCAACCAACAACAAAGGTATAGGGTTATTCAAAGCCAGATATGGGAACCAAGAATACGCTTCCGAAAAGCCGTGTAGAAAATTGTATACTCGATTCACCATACATCTGTTGGTTAGGTTGCTGGATTAGGAAAGTCAGTTAGTACTACGAGGGGCAAAAAAGATGCGGAAATTTGCCCCTCGCAATGCGTGAATTAATATCCACCATCGAGAACAGCCGAAATTTGACGACATAAGTCGCGTTTTTCTGGTTTCAATTGCAGCCTTGCGTTTATTTCGACAAGAAACTCTTTCCAAAAACTCACGTGTTTACTTCGTGGATGAAAATGACAAAGGTCAGTTATGGTCCAGGGTTCAAGGTCAATAATGGCTTCCGCGGGTGTATTCCCCCTTCTACTACAAAAGACTGCAAGTCAAGCATTCTCTTACACGAGAAATGCCCAACAAAGGAAAGGTACAACGCAAAACACTTGAAGGAAAGTGTTTCCAGAGGTTCAAGCGGGCATTTTGACATCCGCATTTGGAACCCTGAAAGGAAAACCTTGCCAATTCTCATCGTTTTGTTCTTCGATGGACCGGTCGGCATCTTCAAATGGCTGGGTTCTTGTAGAAGGCTTTGTGAAACACTATCTTGTGGGCGCATTCATTTTTGCGGATGTGCTTTCCGTAGATTCCACGCCAAAATCTCTGTTCCTATTGCGACAAGAAGCCTGAAAGTGTTCCACAGCCTCTTGATGCTCAAATTATGCGAGAATAGAAAAGCGAGTCTCTCTATCAGAGAGGAATGATCTGGTTCGCTTAACCACTTCAGATCCACTTCGAGGTTCATCGTCGAATCATCCTGTCTTCCACGTATGACTCGTATGTACTCAACAGTCTTTTTAGTTGTCTTGAACACGAAACTGACAGTAGCGTCGTCGAGGCTTAATGAGCATTGAATCTTTTGAGGGCCAAGTATTCGGAGGAACCTCGTCATTTCTAAAGCTTCATGCACCCCCACCTCTCTAGTATACGCTTCTACATGAGGGTCTACCCAAGCCTCAAGAAACGCCTTTATATGCGGGCCAAAGTTGTCCTTCTGTAACTCATTTCCATTATTCGTCAGGAAACCTACATTAAATGTTCTTTCTCGAATGAAATCTACTAGCACCTTCTTTCTCCTAGTTCTTTTCTGAAAGACCATCTCCTGATCAATAAACGTGTCCATATTCCAGAACTTTGCCATACAGTAGGTCGCCATCTCTTCAATATTCTCTTTCGATAGATGCTTAGTCCTATAGACGGAGTGCATCTCGTCAAAATTGTCCCAGTTGGTCTCGAAGATCAATCCTTGCTTATCCAGTTCCTCATAGAACTCTGTCCCGGGAAACGGCGTCGCAATGCCGAAGGCGGCAGCCGTCAAACCAATCTCCTTCGCGTAGGTCGGAAAAGCTTTGATCTCCTCCGCCGTTTGATCCGGGAGGCCAATCACGAATGTGCCGCCTGCTCTGCCGCCGTTTTCACGTATGTTCCGAACTGCTTCCCTATGAACCCTAGTGGTCATGCCCTTTTTGGTTGACTTCAAATCCTTGGAGTTGGGGCTTTCTATACCCATCTCAAATTTGATTATACCTGCTCCGCACATCTTCTTCACGATCTCCGGGCTTTTGGCCATCGCGTCCGCTCTAACCAATGCGCAGAATTCTATGTTCAGATCGTGTTCCATCAACAAGTTGCAGAGGCGGTTGACCCTATTCGGGTTACCCATGAAGTTGGGATCGGCGAAGACGACGCTTAGAGGTCTCCTTTCATGATATTCTGCCATCTCCAGAATCTCTTTCACAACATTTTCTGGTGACCGACATCTCAAACAGCCATGGCTCATACTTGGCTCGCAGCAAAAGCTGCAGACTCCATTGCAGCCCCTAGACATCACTATCACGTCGCAATCTGTTGTGCGGTCTTGGCTCTTGTACGAGTACTGTCTCAAACGCCGGGCTGGAAAAGGAAGAATATCCAGATTTTCAATTCTTGGTCTATCCTCATTGTGGATTATTTTTCCGCCCTTCTTGTAAGAGGCTCCGAGCACATCCTCAGGAGTGCCCTTCTCCACAAGTTCCCTCATAGTAAGCTCTCCTTCACCGCGAACAACCATGTCGATCTGTGGGCAGGAAAGCATTAAGTCTGGAACACTTGTCGGGTGATACCCGCCTATGACCGTTGTGGCTCCATTCTTCTTAGCGATCTTCGCGAGACGTAGACCTTGGTTATGCTCCGTTGCGGATAACGAAATGCCCACTAGGTCTGGGCAGTAGAGGTTGATCAGGTCTTGGAATGTTCTGTGTTCCATCTCCATGTCAATGATATGAACGTCTTCAACAGTGTCCTCGATATAAGCCGCAATGTACTCCAAGCCAATAGGTATCAAGTCAAAAGCAAAGCTCAAGCCTTTCCTTCCAGAAGACTTCACCAGCAAGATTCTTTTAAATGACACTCGAAACACCAAAGTTAATGCGAAAACTATTACGGTAACTTATAAAAACCAATCGCGTTCCAGGCACGCTTAGCCGCTTCAATCTGCCTTTTCCTTTGATTTTTCCATGTTATTACACGATATTAATATAAGAGATTTTCAAAAGAAAAGTCACTTTCTACTCCTAAGTCAAACCAACTAGCAGTATTGGAACAGTCAGTATTTCCTTGAAAATCTCTATGTCTCGTTTTACGTTCTGAAATCTCAGTAGCGCGCGCTAAGGTGTACAGGGCGTATACTCGATTTCGATAACATCTATCTATAGTAGATTCTGACATATCCTTCCTGTTCCATTAATGTCCATAGGTGTATCCTGAATCAGGTATCCAGTCTTTCGCCATCCATGAGGAAGCATGTGGATAGTTGTCCGTTAACCGTCGTCCGTCGCGGTCGCCGCCGTGGTTCGCGGTCGTCGTAGTCCGTCCGTCGTGGTTGGTTGGATAAAACTTTACCCCCAAACCCAAACCCAAAACCCACGGAACCGACAAAGACTAATAATGAGTTGTCCTACGCATCTAGTTGAGGCTTGTCGGTGAGCCTAGGCAGAAAAATTTCAAACGCGCGCGCAGCTGTTGGTAGCATGAACAGCAGAATTGTGTTGCTCACTTTGATCTCAACGTTCCTGTTGTTTGCATTGGTTGTGGCAGCATCAGCTCAGACGAGGGTAGTAGGCGTTAGTGTGGGAAACAAGTTTAGGTATAGTTTCATCATTAGCTGGAGTTCAAACGACCCGAGTGCTACACCTCCGTCCTCCCTAATAGATAACAACAATACAGAATGGATGGAGATTTCCGTTACAGGCATTTCTGGCACAAACATAACAGGACAAACGATTCAACATTACAAGAACGGGACCGAAACAACCACGGACGTCTGGATAGACTTATACACTGGACCTAGCGGGAATACGTTGCCCTATTTCATTTCAGCCAACCTAGCAGCAGGCGATTCTGCCTACACTTCGTCTCCATTCAATACTACTTGGATCATGAACGAGACCGTGCCTAGAACGTACATAAGCGGTGCAAGAGACACAAACCACATCAACGCAACGGCCTCGTATGAGACAGAAAGTTTCCCTACTAACATGTACTGGGACAAGTCGACAGGAGTCTTCGTTGAGTTAATGCAAGAAAACACAAATAAGACAGACGCATACACTGCAACTTCGTTATTCGACATCCAAATCATCAGTCCAGACCTCTGGACAATCCCCGAGTTTCCCGCATGGATCTCCGCACTGCTTATACTCATCGCGCTCACGTCAGCCACAATGGTCATCGCTAGACAAAGACAACCCAAAAGACCCTTCCGCTAAACCTTCTTTCCACAGCGCGCGACCACCAATAGAACGCAAACACAAAATCAAATACAAATAACCCCTCTTTCCTTTTGTTCGAGATTATGCTTGACCATTATGTCGCGCTCGCATAACGCTCGCGCTCCAACCCTCAAAAACTGGAAACAACAACTAGAACGCGTTTATAATCTGAAGATAAAACCTTACCTCAACCAATCAAGTGATTTCTTTATAGGGCGAGTCTCTACTGATTACATGGAGATTGAAAGTTTGGATAGAAGAGCCAAACTAATCGGTCTTGGCGTCCTTCTGATCATCAGTGGCATAGTAATTCCATTTCTCTGGGTTATTGAGCATCACAACTCACTAAATGGACTGGAAGTGATTACATACGAGTTTCCTCTGCAATACTATGGTGGCGTACTGACAGTCCTTGGCATAATCATAGCTGTAA
This sequence comes from Candidatus Bathyarchaeota archaeon, assembly GCA_963739305.1. GTDB lineage: Archaea > Thermoproteota > Bathyarchaeia > Bathyarchaeales > Bathycorpusculaceae > DASPPK01. Next base: position 34,205 of record CAVTZU010000028.1, read on the forward strand.
TAGGGCTGAAATTGAAGGATAAAACGTAAACGCGTGCGCGCGCGCTTAAGCCCCTCTGCACCAGGGACCTGAGTGCGCGTTAGCGGGCAATACTTCGATCTTAGGTAGCACCTGTTTCTAAAGTGGTTAAGAGCTGGTCTTCTATCTGTACGTGGTATCTGAAGTGTTCATTCGGGTCCTTTAGCAAGACGTAGGTCCAGTAGATTCCGAACAACCCAAGAGTTACTAGGTTCAATATGAAGTAGAGAGCAAAGCTTCTGTCAGGCAGTGCCTCCGTTCTTCTTGGCACGGAAAACTTGACGCCGCATTTGTCCAGTGTTTTGCTCATGTCTTCCCAGAATCCATCTTCTCTTCTCTCATGCTTGTAGAAGTCCTTCATAAGAAAATACCACACATAAAGGGCGGCGATACCCGTGATCACCGACAGAATAGCCCAAAGCACCGCGTTTTTCTCGGTCTCCTCCGCCTTGACTTCTCTCACAGTCCTATCGCCAGATGCCAAACCAACTTCCACATCGACACCCTTTCTAGTCGCTATTGCTTTCACTGCGGCCACAACATCCTCAAAAAGGAAAATCTGCCTCTTGAAATGGGCATTACGCCTTCGAACCAGCCTGTATATGAGTATTAGATCCACAATGAAACTGACTCCGATAACTACATACACCAATGCTATGATTCCGAAAATACCCGGCAAAAATTGAGATGCAGAAAACTGACCTGGACTGGAAGTCACCGTTCCAACCGCGAAAAAGAAGGCACCGATGACCAGCGCAAATATCAAGAAACCCATAATGAAGGGGAGGAGATAAATGAGTATCCATGCACTCGACATCATCGAGTCGGTCTCCACACGCATCCGAATATCTTTCTTTATGTTTTCATTTTCAACACTCAATCTATTCGCCCCTTTTCGATGAATACATATCCTATCCGACGATTAAAAGTTTTTGACAAAACTACCGCGCGCTGAGTAAGAGAGAGTAAAATAGAGTGGGTTTGGGATAAAACTTTACCCCAACAGCCAGACGACGTTGCAGAAAGGTTATTGCTGGAAGATCGAGTCAAGCGGGTTTATATGAAAATTTATGAAAAACCAATTTAGAAATGTGGCTATAAAAAGGATGGAAAAAGGAGCTTTATGGTCCTTTCTTGGTGATTTCTTTCACGATGCCCGCGGCCACTGTTGTGCCCATGTCCCGTACTGCGAAACGCCCAAGCTCTTCAAATTCCACGAAGGTTTCCATTGCAATTGGGTGAAGCGGTTCCATCTTTACGATAGCCGCGTCTCCCGTCTTCAGGAACGCAGGTTTCTCTTCGACGACTTGTCCTGTACGTGGGTCGATCTTTCTGATTAGCTCCGTGAATTTGCATGCGATTTGTCCTGTGTGGTAGTGCAACACTGGCGTGTATCCGGCTGCGACAGCCGTCGGGTGGTAGATTACGATTATCTGTCCGATGAACTCCTTGACTACCGTTGGTGGGCTCGACACGTGTCCGCATACGTCTCCGCGGTGAATGTCTGTTTTTGCGACTCCTCGAATGTTGAAACCGATGTTGTCGCCTGGTTCGGCCTTCGGGATTCTTTCATGGTGCATTTCGAGCGATTTCACTTCGCCTTGTTTGTTCGAGGGCATGAAGATTACGATGTCGTTTTCTTTGATTATGCCAGTCTCAACTCTGCCAACTGGGACGGTACCTACTCCTGTGATGCTGTAGACATCTTGGATTGGTACCCGCAGCGGTTTGTTCGTGGGTTTTGACGGCACTTCAAACGTGTCCAGAGCTTCGATCAGTGTCGGTCCGATGTACCATGGCATCTTTTCGCTCTTCTTGACGAGGTTTTCGCCTGTCCAGCCTGAGGTTGGCACGAACGGAATCTTTTCGATCTTGAAGCCTACCATCTTTAGCATTCTGCTGACTTCGTTCTTGATTTCATTGTAGCGTTCTTGGCTGTAGTTGACGGAGACGTCGTCCATCTTGTTGACGGCGACGACTAGTTGTCGTACTCCTAGTGTGAACGCGAGGAATGCGTGTTCTCTGGTTTGTCCGCCTGGTCCGATGCCTGCTTCGAATTCTCCTCTTCTAGCTGAGCAGAACAGGACGGCACCGTCAGCTTGGCTGGCGCCCGTGATCATGTTTTTTACGAAGTCTCTGTGACCGGGTGCGTCGATGACTGTGAAGTAGAATTTCTTGGTTTCGAACTTTAGGAATCGAAGGTCGATGGTTACTCCTCGTTCTCTTTCCTCTTTGAGGTTGTCGAGGACCCATGCAAACTTGAAGCTTTCTTTTCCTGCTGCCTTTGCTTCTTCTTCGAACTGCTTTATGGTTCTCTCGTCGACTGCTCCCGCAAGGTATAGCAGGTGTCCTGTGGTTGTGGATTTTCCGTGGTCAACGTGACCCATGATGACGAGGTTTAGGTGTGGCTTTCCGACTTTGCTCATTTCTTCTCCTCCTATTTTCAATAATTTCCTCTAGATTTTAGTGATTTCGTTAACACAACTGTTCGATCAGTTATTTTAAGTTTGCCGAGGTTAAAGGTCACTTTGCGTTATTGGATACAAATGGAAACATCGCTGATTCGCGCAGCAAACTTCCTTTGTTAAGTCTTCCGTTATGACGTCTTAACCGAGTAAAAACGACGATCGGCCATCGTTCTGGTCAGACTGACTACATCATAAAACCATTTCTTGTGAGAACTATTGCAGTTCCTTTCCTCACAATCGTATTGCATGAAAATTCAACTCCGCCTATACTGAGAGCATCTTTGGTTGCTACGATCGCATGTGGATACCCTTCAATATGAAAAACGCCATTGACCTCAACCTCAGTTGGTTTGTGAAAGATTAGTTCGAAAATCTTTGCGTTATCACTTTTTCTTGTCAAGGTCATTTTCTTGATATCGTTCCCTTCCCGTTCCTCTTTGCCTTCGTAGTCCTTATGAATATGAACGAATGAGGTTGACTTGTACACTTTTCCCAACAAATCATTTTTGTCATCTCTTATTTCAACGTCTATCATAGGTTTAGAATCTGAGGCTCGCAACTCATATTTGAAAAGTTGCTTGTCTTTCCCATTGTCTCTGAAAACTATTGGTACGTCTACACCAATCAAGCGATTGCTTCCAAAAAGAACGGTAATCAATGATTTCACCGAGAGTTACTATTCTCTTTGTTCAGCTATAACTTTTCCGCAAAACCAGAAACTGACTAAGAACCGATAAAAAAGTTGTCTATTGGGGTTGTTCTTAGCTTATGCAACGGTATTCCATATTGACTGCGTAATAGGCGTGTGGTGGTCTTTTATTTTGTGCCATTCTGTCATAAGCTCCTTGATCTCTTTGTGCTCGAAAATTCTCTTCTCCCACTTCTTCATGTCTTCCATGCTTTTGAATTCACACATTTCAACGTATGTGCCAGCTACTCCACCGTATTCTTGCTCGAAAATTCGCCACGATATCAGTCCTTCAAAAACCTTCGAGTCTGCCTTCATAATTTTTCGGAATTTTTTCATCAAAGCCTGAAATTCTGCTCGCTTTCCATCTTTGATCCCGCATGTTAAAACAAAGACGATACCCATATTTCTGTTCACCTCCACATCTTGCTATTCGTTCACGCTAGGTCAAACTCTAAGTATATTGTCTGGTTCACCTATAGCTTTTCCGCAAAACCAAAAACTGGCTTGAAAACATTCCTAGAGGAGTCTTTTACCGTTTTTCGGGTTTGTGTTTTTCTCTTATTCTTTTTTGGTGTAGTTCCATCGTATGCTTTCTTGGCAATTCTTTCTCGCACACCGTCAGAGATTTGAGACAAATTCTTAAGGCGTATAAGGCTCTTATTCAAACATGGCTAAGACCGCATTCGCCTTTAACACGTTGTATTATGGCGATAACCTAGAAGTTCTTAGAAAGCATTTTTTAGATAACTCTGTTGACCTCGTTTATCTCGACCCACCATTCAATAGCAAAGCTGACTATAACATTCTTTTCAAAGAATCGACAGGTGAGCAATCAGTAGCCCAGATTCAAGCGTTTAGCGATTTTTGGCATTGGGATAAGAATGCAGAGAGCACGTACTTGGAGATTCAAGAAGATCCGAACCTAACAGAGATGGTTCAGTTTCTCAAAGCACATCTGGGCAGAAACGACATGATGGCGTACCTTGTAATGATGATAGTAAGGCTAAAAGAACTTCACAGAGTGCTTGAGCTCACAGGTTCTTTGTATCTTCATTGTGATACAAACGCGAGCCACTACCTCAAATTAGTGCTTGACTCGATTTTTGGGCCTAGGAACTTTCGGAATGAAATCATCTGGAAGCGCGTCACTGCCCACTCAGATGCGGAAAGGTATGGCAGAGTTGCAGATCGATTACTTTTCTATTCCAAGACTGACGGATACAAATTCAACAGACAGAGCAGGGCTCGCAAAGAAGACTACATAAAGACAAAGTTCTCTCATGTAGACAAAGAAGGCAGACATTTCAGACTCGATAATCTAAATCCGCCTGGAGGTCGAGGACCTATTTACGAGTTTCACGGGATAACCAGACCCTGGAGATTCACGCAAGAAAAGATGCTGCAACTTGAAAAGCAAGGTCTGATTTATACTAAATCAAGAATACCGCAACTTGTACGATACTTAGATGAGCTTGAAGCGAAAGGCGGAGCAGCGGTGCATGAGATTTGGGACGATATTCCGCCTATCAATTCAATGGCTAAGGAACGGATGGGCTTTCAGACGCAGAAACCGATACCGTTGCTTGAACGAATCATTTCGGCGAGCAGCAACGAGGGCGATTTGGTTCTTGATCCATTCTGTGGTTGCGGAACGACTATCATGGCTGCTCAAAAACTGAAAAGAACATGGATAGGAATAGACATAACGCACCTGGCAATTTCACTCATCAGATCACGACTTAAAGAAATTCATATAGTGGCTAACAAGGACTATAAAATCATTGGCGAACCTGCCGATTTTGAAAGTGCGAGAGAACTAGCAGAAACAAATCCGTATCAGTTTCAGTGGTGGGCTCTTTCGTTGATTGATGCAAGACCTGCTGGACAAACAAACGAGAGTCAACAAGGAAAGAAGGGTGCAGACAAGGGCATAGATGGATGGTTGACTTTCCGAGAGACTGACAATCTAAATCTGAAAAGAATAGTGATTCAAGTGAAGGGTGGAACACATATAGGTGCTCAGATTGTGAGAGACTTAATCGGAACGGTTCAAGCTACTAAATCAGCAATGGGCATACTCATAACTTTGTATGAACCCACAGAACAGATGAAGCAAGCAGCGATGGAAGCAGAATACTACGAATCGCCAACATGGGGACACAAATACCCAAAGATTCAGATAATGACAATTCCCGAACTGCTTAAGGGCTCGAAACCCATTCTGCCACACACTCACTGAAACATAAGTACTATTCTTAAAGAAAATCGCGTATGCCTAAGACTATTTCACGTTCAAAGTCTGCCCAAAGGTTTTATTTCTCTAATGACAGTCTAATGAATGGTTTGAATGGAAGACAAAATAGCGGCATATCAACAGCGACGGAAAGATCGAACAAGATCTTTGAGGATAATAGTCGTATTTTGGGCAGCCTATGTGACCATAGCCACCTTAGTAACGTATTATGAACGCGTTACTTTCTACATTTTTTCTCAATCGGATATATAGGAGCATTTGTAACATTTTTTGCGTTTTTGAAAGCCCACTCTCCAGAAAAGTATGAAATCAGGATAAGTTATGATTTCTCAACAGCAATGTCATTTCTGAAGATGAGTGAAAAGGAAAAAGGACGAGCAGCAGGTCGTCATAGAAGGAAGGCTGCCAACTACATCAGAAGTGCGCTGGACTGGGTGAGTAGGCTCTCAAACCTCGCTGAACGCTCTGAGATAATGGAAAAAGAGATGTGTGAAAGACTCGAGACATTCAGAGTCGATGTTGAGAAATTCGTTTTGCCGCGAATAGCAATTCAAGAAGACGCAAATCGTCTTGAACCAATGCTCAGTGGATTTTCCAAATTCTTCGCAGATCAATGGGAATCATATGGAATGAAACAACTTGACGAGATAAACAAGAATGTCCAAAGTTTGGGCAATCCTTCAAAACAATTGGGAACTTTTCGGACTGCCTTGCGTAGTTTTGTCAAATATAAAGCCGATAACTCTGCTTCTTTCGTCGATTCTAGGCTTTGGCGCAGCAACTGCCATCATTTTAGGCATTCTCACTGTTGACGCATTTGGATGGATCAGATCGAACGTTGGTTCTTTCATACTTGCTGGTACTGCACTAAGTGCATCTATCGCAGGGATATTCACGAGAAGCTAGAAGCGGGCATGCTTTCATGTTCATTTTTACTTAGGTCTCTCTCAGTTTGCTTAATGTCGTTTCGGGAAAGGTCTTTTATCTGAAAATCGGGGCAGGTTTCATTGTGGGCTTGATGGAGACAAAACAGAAAGCAATACTTCATTATCTTCAGAACGAACCGGTTGAAATTCCAAAAGACGATCTGTTCGTCAGCATAACCCTTCACAGATTGCCCGCGACGTTGGTGCGGTTGTTCGCTTTGAAAGTTGCGTATCAATATCCCGGCGGAATAAGCGAAGCAATCCAAGACCTAATGAAGAAAGCAATCAGAGATTGATATTTACTGCGCGCAAAACAGGCCCAAACTGTGCCAGAACAGCGGTATTCTGCCAAGTTTTCTGGTTACGAAGCGTTCTTGAGCTTACCTACCGAGAAGTTTGAACTTCTCTCCAAACGGTATCGCTTACTGACAAGCTAGATTTTCTTTGTAAAGTAAAGGCGAATCATATTAGGATCCAAATATGTTAAGTAGGAAGGTCTAGAAAAAAAGGAAGTAAGAGGCTCTAATACTGCTTCGGGAGAAGTTTGAACTTCTCGGAGTGAGAAGGGCTACTTGGTTCTGTGATTCCAATAGGTATGCAGTCCGGTCTATTCCTGCCACGACCACACTTTTTGTAATGGTTGAGAACTCGAAAAATGTTGAAGAAAAAACGAACCAATAGCACCTCAGCGAGGCGTGCCCACTATTATACGATACTCTTCAGAATCTGAAAAGCGCGAATCCAAAAGAAACGAATTTCAAATTCTCATGTATAATCTGTCAAATAGGTTCGCCTTCGTTTCTCTACGGCATTTTTCCCTTAGAAATCGTAAGTCGTCGAAGTAGGCTAACGCATATAGGATTTAAGCGGCTAGCTGATTCAGGTGAGAGGATGCGTCTGTGGACCAAAGGTTATCAGCTATTTATCCTAAACGGAATCCTGAAGAGCGTTTCATCGCATTAGAAGAGGTCAAAATGCTTCTGAAGTCTAGGCTTGTCAACGTAGATTGTATGCTTGAAGTCCTTTTCAAATCAAATTATGGATGCATTGACTTCAACATTGGCGACATCGCAATTCAATTTGTGCGCGGTTTTGGAGTGTGGTCTGAAAGAAGGGATGTGATTCAAATGACAGTTGAGCTTCAAAAAGATGATGTTGGAGAAATAATTGGATATGAGTATACCCTTGTTGAACTTGGGAGGATAAACGCGCAGAAACTAGCAAAATCAGACATTCGGGAGGAGGGCTGATTGAAAGCTCACTATGCCATCGAGAACGGTAGAATCTTGCGGACCAACCCCTTCTGTCCGAGATGTGGTGAAGGAGTTTTTATGGCAGACAAAGGTGAATGGTGGTCATGCGGAAAATGCGGAGACAGATACAACAAGAAAGCTTTTGCGCGTCGCTGCTGAAATTGACTCCATATAACAAAAACTGATTTAATGCCGCTCAAAGCAAGACTTGGTGAGAAGGAATGTTGGTGAAAGCAGATCCTAAAGACATTTTCCAAAAATTCATGAAGGATTCCGAGATCAAGGGTTCTTGACCAAACGCACGATACCAGGAATGACAAAGATCCTGAAGAGATATTTCTTTGAAATGGGAAAAAGCATGGGCTTCGAACCCTTGACAACAATGAGCGGAAAGGAGAAGAGCTTCGAGTACCTGTTAGATCTCTGTTGGAATGTCATAGATCAGAAGGAAATATGGCTTGAAATGGTATTGGAAAGCGAATTGAGTGAGCGAAAAGTTGAGAGTACTTTATACGACTTCGAGAAGCTAACTGACGTGAAAGCCTTCCTCAAAATCGGAATTTTCCACCCACAAATCAAGCGAGTTGAAGAAATAGCGTTAAGATGCGCCGAATTGATAAGGCGACACAGGATCAAGATCACGGGAACAATACTTGGTGATTTTCTTGACCGAGAGACAGAGAAACAGAAGATGGTACCTGAAAGCCTCTGGTTTGCTGTTTGACAACATGGGCAAAGCCAAGATGAAAATGCAAGAGAAAGAATTCGACTGGTGAAGGCGCGCACGAGATGATGGGCTTTAAACCTTTCGCAAAATCGATATTGTTAAGTTATTTGTGGCGCGCGCAAAAATTAGAAAAGCTAGTCTACCACAAATGACTTAAGAGTATCCGCAACATCCGTGAGCGTTCGATTGCATTGTGCGATCAGTTTTCCTAAGCACTTTGCATACTTTTTATCTTCGATCAGACCTTCCCATGCCCTTATGTCTTCATCTTTTGGTTTTTCGTTGTTCATCTCTGTAATTTGAGCTTGTAATCGACTGCATTCTTGCTTCCAACCCGTTTCCTTAGATTCGAGTTCTTTAACGAGTTGAAGTGCGATCTCCGCTTGTTTTCGTTTTATTCTGTAGTATGGCAGAGTCTTCTCGAGAAAAGCCCTCTGTATCCCCATTATCTTCAGAATCCAGTAGTACATTGTGTTTCGTTTTGACGGCTCCTTGAAGGTCTTCTTATACACTGTACCACCGTATCTCGAAAGGGCCTTCACAAAGTCAGCATCAGTCTGTCCAAGCACGATCGCTATTGCGTATTTGCCTGACTTCAAGATCGAACCATCGCCGTCGAAAATGCCTGCGACGTACGCTGCTTGATCACTTCTCATATCTTCGAAATGTTTGCTTGCTTGAAATCTCTGTCTGTAGAGACTCTCTTCCCGTTTGCATCGCCTCCTGCGTAGTTATTGGCACCTCACCGACTTGATGACTAACCAATTCCCAACTCGCCGAATCTGGATTAAGGATAGCAATATCGATTTTCTAGAAGTATAATAAAGCGGTTGCGGGGGCGCGCTGGAATAGGAGATACTACGATTGCAGATTTCTCTCGTATGCTTGCTTTATTAATTCAACAGCATATGTCACCTGATCGCTTGAACGGACCTTAAACCTAATGTCTCCCGTCGCCCAATGGCCTACGTTGCTACAATCTTCTGCGATGTGAGCTGGGTCGCGTAAATCGTTAATTGGGACATCGAGGTACACCTTGACGGCTGAAGATTGTATTACGAATTCCGTGAAGTTACGCTTCATTTCGTATGCAATGTAATGTTTCTTCACTTTTTCCCGTATATCGGGGTTCATGTCATAAAATCGATGTTCAATTTTCTCAAATATGCCCTTGATGACGTTGTTCTTCTTGCCGAGGCGGTCATCAGAGTATACACTTTGATTTCCTTTCTTATTCGCGCGGTAGGGTTACTTGTCCGAAAACCAGAAACCTGCCCAAACTGTGGCTTCAGTCGTCTAAGAAATCACAGGGCCTTCGAAAAAATATACTTCCACTATTTAAATGGCATGTTCGGGTTCGAAGCGCCTAACTGATAGGCGTTAAATGATTTCGCAATAAAGATTATTTTAGACTGGAACCAATCAACGTCCATTCTCACATTAATTCTTCGCTCAAGGGCAAGCTGGAAATCCCCCTTATGGCTCAAAAGCAAGTTGAGATACGAATAGCCCTGATCTATTAGGCTGTAGTCCTCGGATTCTTTGTATTCGATTATGACCAGCGATTTGCTTTCTGGGTCGAATGCAACAGTGTCTATGCGAAAGGGCGGAACATTTCTATATTCGGTTTCAACAAACCTCAGTCCAAAAATCTCCTCAAGGTTATTTTCAACGAGCGTTTGAAGTTCTTTCTCGTTCCTGATTTTGGAAGTGCTAATTAACTTGACCTTTCCGTTTATCACCTTGAATAATGTCACGAATCTCACCACAGTTTACAAGTTTATTGTTTCACTTTCTTGTCAATTTAAATCTTAGTGAACAGTGCGCGCTTAGAATGTGCTAAAACGATGGTTATTCTACGTATCGGAGAGAAATTGCGCGCGCGACTTGCTGCCACTCCGCATTTAATGACAAACCACATCTATCTGTTGTCTGCAGCCAGCGTTCGGACATCTCAGTCTTTTCATGTCTTGGTAATATTTGAGAAATGCGCCACAATCAGGACAACTAAAATCCAGATGCAATTCATGAATGGCAATGCAAAATCTCCTTACTTCTTCTATCGAAACGTTTTCCGCTTCCAGATTATCATGAGACAGAAGATTTCCCATTATTGTTGTGGCCTCCAGTTCTTGGAAGCATTCAGAGGTTTTTTGCTTGAATGCGCTATCAACTAGAAGTGTTTCCAATCTTGCTTTTGCTGGTGTAAACAAGTCAGCGACAGTGTATCCGCTCGTCTTGAAGATTGGGCGAGCCATTATGTCCTCACAAATGTTCTTCAGAAGCCACTCTAGATAACGCCTCCCTTCGTTTGCTGCTCCTGATCTGTCACTTGAACCGATTTTACTCTCTATGTATTCCCAACGAGGCTTGAAAGGCTCGACTATCGGACCTGTTTCAAGAGTCCATTTAGTTATTTCCATATTCTTGCATTCCCCAGTTATCCCAAAAGCACGTTGGTTTGCACATAGTTGGTCGTACCATATTGCGTCATGCGTCGTTATGAAGAGCTGATAGTTTCTAAATTGCTCAAACAAGAGTTTGCAGATTAGTCCCCTATGCTGTGAATCAATTGTTGTCACGACATCGTCGAGCACTATGAAGTTACAGTCTTTATTGAATTTCTTTGCGAACGCGAGAAAAACACACAGACCCAATGAATCGAGATGCCCTTCACTTGTAAAGGCTCTCGGGTCCTCTTTGGATCCGAACGATTCAATTTTCAGATCAGTGCTTGCCCTTCGAGCCATTTCAACGTTAATCTCAACGTTCTTGTGTGGTTCGTTTGGATGAAGCGTTGAATAAAACGTGTTAACGTTTCCCCTGATTGAATCATACACTTCATTCATCTTCATCTTTTTAGTCTCACAAAAAGCCTCATACACTTTTTTCGCGTCAATGCTTTGTTTCTCTTCTGTGACAAGAGCATCATCAATCTCTCTTAGTTCTTTGACCAGAACGCTGACTTTGTTCGCGAGGTCAATCACGTTCATCTTCTCTTTCCAATCCCTTGTGACTCCGATTTCTTTGAACAGCTTTTTGCATTTCGTGCGCGAGAGTCTTATCAGCCTCTCGACTGTCTTCATATATTCTGCGAATTGATCGACTGACATCTCTTTCTCTAGTTTGAGCTCCTTGGCTAACTTGAGTTTCTCTTTGAGTTTCGTCAATCTTTCCCGTGCTTTTTCAAGACCTGTGCGTGTCCTGTTCAGCTGTTCAAGTGGCTTGATCTTTTCGCAAACGCTCTCTATGTTTTCCAAGAGCGAGCCAAGTTTGTCTTCCAGGTCAGAAACACTTTGTCTGACTTCGGTTGCCTCTTTCGAGAGCCCGCTTAATGTCTGAAGACGACTCTTAATCTGTTCAATCAGTTTTTGTCTATCGACATCCTGTCCGCAGAAAGGGCAGATGCCTCTTTCATCCTTTTCAACAACCTGTTGCCCTTTCACAAGGAAATCCCTCAGAAACATTTCCTTCTTGGATTTCTCTTCTAGTAATGGCTTCATTTTGGCGTTAAGCTCACTTAGGCAATCGGTAATTTCATCGTCAATAGAAAAATGTTCGAGTTCTTCTATGGCCTCGTTGAGTTTCAATACCTGCTCTATGCCAGCAGATTCCTTGAAAGTTTTAAGAAATTCGTCGCTAATCTTGCCAGTATCATCAAACGATGTCAGAGGTGTGAATTTGACCTTGTTGAGCTTTGTATTCAAAGAATCCAAAGCATGTTTCGCGTCCGCAATATCTTCACTTAGATATCCCGAAATGTTTGTCAGAACAGTTTCTCTTCTTTCTTTCCTCATTACAAAGTTGCTGTTCAGCTCTTCAGATGCTCTTTTCATGGCAAGTTCAAAATTGTCCAACCGCTCTACTCCAATAATGCTTGCAATTGCTCGGAATCTTTCTGCGGGAATGCTCGCGATGAACTTGAGAATTTGCGACCTTCGCAGAACAAACGTCCCTCTTTGACCTTCCTCAAAGTACTTCAGCATTTGTCCTGATGGTTCAGGTTTGGCTTCAAAAGTGCGCTCTAGCGTTACATTTCCTGGATAGAATGCAACCTTGATGCTAACATCTTCCTTATTGAAGTTCTTGTGTGGACCATGTTTCGAAAGAGACAGACTCTGGGTTCCCTCACCTTCAAACATAGACAATTTGCCAGTAAAAAAGAACTCGAATGCCTCAACTATTGAGCTCTTGCCAGTAGCATTCTCTCCCTTGAGAAAGAAGTTCTTACCATCAAGAATCAATTCAAGATCTGAAATACCTCTAAACGCATGTATGCTGACGGATTTAATGCTGGGCATTTTCATTCCTTCCCTTAAAGACTTCCAGAAGTTTCTCTTTTGAGTCGAGCTCGTTGTTTTCCCAGAGCCTTTTCAGCCCAGCTAAAACGTTGGCGGAGACTCTTTCCGCTTCAATCTTCCTGAGGAATTGCTCCAAGACCTCTTGTTCAATGCCCAAATCATCACACCATTATCGTGTTTTCGGTTGCGACAGACAGAGTTCAACTATTTCTTTTATCTTCTATTAGGATTTTTGGTTTAACGTGCTTCTCGGAGATATCGCAAAGCGCAGTGCGTGCGCCTAAACCCCTAAAAATGAGCGCAAACCCTACGATCTATTTTTCTTAACAGAACAGCGCGCCGCAATCTTCAATTACCATGCTTTTCACATTTGTTCGCACTTGATGTTACAATAGTGGACAAACGATCATTTCGGCGCCGATATACCGCGCGTGATACAAACGTTCAGTTTTCATTCAATAACACTTATCTATCTGTGTACGACGGCACCTCTTTAAGGGGGGTATGGAGGTGAAAACGGACGAAATCCAAGTACAGGAAACTTTTGCCAAGTGAAGTTTACGTCGGTGTATCTGGCAGAACTGGACTTCCATATGGTAGAGTCAAATGGTCCAGGAAAAGACGATAGACTGCTTCATCGCTTTTGCCCAAACGGAGTGTTTCGCGCACTGAAGGCAACACGCGCTGGTGGATGCAAGCGCTACAAGTTTTCTGCAGATGAGTGCACAGAAATCTTAAATTTCCAAGGCAACAGAAGACAAACGAGAGGTCCAGGTTGAGTAAAAGGAGAATGATTTGTGGAGATTTAGCCATTGTAGGAATAGTAGCAATGGGACAAGCGGTAATATGGAAAGCAAGACAATCGCAGCTAGCCTCTTTTCTCTATTCTTAGTTCTCAGCCTGGTTTGCTCTTGTTCGGCTCAGAACGAAACTAACACAGCCCACGTATCGGACAAAGCAGTTTCATTTGTTCTTTCAAACTTCAATTCGACAATAGGCTTATGTTCTGAAGTCCCACACGGGACGCCAAACAGCCAGAATTTCAATGGCGACGTTTTCTGGATAACAAGCGATAACCTTCTAGCATATGCACTTCTGCAACAGTATAACGCATCAGTGGCCAACACCATACTGCAAACCATGAAAGCCTATGCAGCAGCTCATACCGACTTGCCAACAGATAGTCGGGGAATTCCCGTAAGCTATAAGCATGAACCCATCATAAACGATTCTTTTCCAGATGACTTTCAACCAAGAGGATACGTCTATTGCGACCTAACTTTAACTGACTCGTATGAAGTCAAAATTGAAGTGAATAACGGTTCGATCTGGCCAGACTGGCAAAACTATTCTGACGAACTGGCATGGATGGGTTTGAGCTGTCTTAACAAAGGGGGCGCGCTCTATTATTCTCAGGCGCAGACACTCTATTATCAGATGATGAGTATGTGGGATGGCAAAGGATTCAATGACACACAATATCGCCATCTTGGATATTACGAAACATTCAAGCTAGGTCTAGCCATTTACCTAAGAAAAGACTTGGGCCTAAATCAAACACAAGCAGAACAGGAGATGGATTCAATTATCCAACTATGCAAGAAAGAAAACGGTGGAATCTGCGTCAACTACAACGACAATTTAGACACTTGGGGAAATCCAAATACAGAAACCACCGCATTAATTGGATTAGCTTACACCGAAGTGACTAACCCAATTCCAGAGTTTCCATCATTCCTAATTCTGCCACTATTCATGATAGCAACGCTTCTAGCAATCACAGTCTGCAAGAGAAGACGTGTGACCTGAGCGAGCCCGATTTGAAAGCAAGCGTCGATATAGAAGGCTGCTCCGCTAGAGAGATGCACATTCAGAAGACGCCAGAAAACGAAAAATGTTGAACTTTCCAGAGCCAAATAGCGCCGCAGTCCGAAACTCTCTCACCACGACGATACTTTTTGTGGTGCTTGATCGCGAGTCAACCGTTATGAAACTATTTGCTGAGGTTGAGAACGAACTAACCACTACTGAATCTCTTGTAACACTCGAAAATTGTTCAACTTTTTACGACCCAATAGCAGCGCAGTTCTGCCTAGGTTCCGAGCTTCCGTACTCTTTACGACCAAGTCACGTAGAACAAACGATTTTTGATTTGATTTGGCTTTGCTTAACTACCTCCTCCGAGAAGCCACGGCTTCTCTCGGAAGTCAAACGACGTTCGTCTTCTACATGATTCCTACCGAGTGGTATGTGGGGAGTAGCCCTTTCAGAGCTGCCCAGGCTAGGCAGACGACGATGGAAAAGCGAGTTCTCGATCTGAAAAAATGAGGCATCTTCGCTATTACCTCTTACCGAGAAGTTCGAACTTCTCTCGGAGCTAAATTGGGATCGAGGTGCAAAAAAAGAGATTCTTAAGCCTCGTTTGAGAGCAAGAGTTTTCCAGAGGGCAACGTGGCTACGTAGCGAAAGCCTTCTTCTAATTTCTGCCCAAGTTCTGACTCTTTGACGATGACTTGGCATTTTCCGCTTCCAGGCGGGCACTGTTCTGGGTTCTTCTTGACTTTCTGCCTGAGCATTTGTAATTCTTGCATCCGTTTGAGAACGTCTTCGGGCAAGCGTTTTTTCAACTCTTCGATCTCTTTGGCTCTCTTGTCGAGATCGATGTTCCGTGTAAAGCACGTTAGTTCTTGGACTTTCGCGTAGTCGGTCCTTAGAGAGTCCACCGAGACGTATGCGCTCTCGCTCGTGACTTTGCCGACGATAAGCTTGAATTTCTCTGTGCTCATAACCGATGCGAGACGGTCGATTAGGAATTTCCTTAGTGCGTGAAACCTTATCCGCTTATCACCTGTCGCTAGTCCAGCTTTCTTTACCAAACGCTTGACGACGCGTGAAAGCATGATTTCTGAGCTATAATCTAGCATTTGGTCTGACTGCGAAGTTTTCGCTTCGCGCGCGAGTTTTTCGAGCATCTGCTTAACGATTGGAACCGCGTCGTAATCGAGAAATGGATATGCTTTGACGGATTCTTTTCCCGTGTTCAGGGGGCCTATTCCGATCGGTGCTTCGCGCGAGAGGTACGGCTCGAAGTCGCCTCGACGCAGCTTTAAGAAATCTGACGGACGCAGGCCGAGACTCTTGCCGACTCTGATGATATACTTCTCTGGCAAGTCGCCTACGTCGTCTAGTTTCCGTAAGTCTTCTGTCGAAAACCTGTAATCTTCTTGCGCGTTGTGCGTTTCTCCGAGCCGTTTTGTCTCAGTTCGCCTAAATTGCAGTTGAGTTCTGTGGTAGCTAAAGAAACTCCGAGCAGCCGTTATTATGACTCTCGCTGAGTTCGGTGTTAAGCCGCTGTCCAGTAAGGCCTGTTTGCAAGCCATGACTTTTCGTTCCCAAGCGTACTTTACTTGGTCGTCGGTCGAGCTAACTGACTGCTTGCGATCTGCTAAGATTTCGTCGCCTGTCATCTTGACGAATCTTAAGAAATGGATAAACGCTTCTGAGTAAGTTCGACTCGTAGACTTTTTCTGAGCCACTAGCCATTCGTTCGTCGCGTTATCGTTTGGGTATGATATTCTTTCTTTGTTTCTCGTCTTCTAACTTCCTTAAGAAGACTAAAGGCACTGCCTCTCGTATAGATTTCCGACAAATTAGGTTAGAAATTTTAAGATTTCTAACATACAAAGTCGGTTTGCTTTGTAGCTGCGCCGTAAGAAAAGTTGACTCGCGCGCGCGAATGAGTAGGATTTTGAGTTTATGTTTTCATATTTTTTCCTGTCCTGCATTTTAAAATATGCGCACAAACATCTATTCTAGTGGGAAACTACCATGCCCATAAACGAACTTGACCTCCTTCTAACTTACAAATGCAACCTAGAATGCGATCACTGCTTTGTCTTCGGCAGCCCAAATGCAAGAGGGGTAATGAAAATTGCTGGCATACGAGAAATACTGAAGGAAGCAAAAAAGATCAGGAGCATTGACTGGATATACATTGAAGGTGGCGAACCTGTTCTTTACTATCCAATTCTCTTGTGGGCGTTGCGTGAAGCAAAGAAGCAGGGGTTCAAGACTGGCTTTATTACGAATGCTTATTGGGCAACGTCGATTGAAGACGCAAAAGAATGGCTGAAACCTATTTCAGAAATAGGCATATCGGACGTGATAATAAGCGATGATCTCTTCCATTACGGCAAGGAAGAAGAAAGCCTTTCCAAATATGCTTTTCAAGCAGCTAAAGAGTTAGCGGTGCCTGCTAGTAACATCAGTATAGAGCAACCCAAAGAATATATGGCTGGGAAAGAATGGAAAGGGAAGCCTGTCACAGAAGGGGCTGTGCTATTCAAAGGAAGACCTGCTGAAAAACTCGTCGAAGGCTTGCCGAGGAGACCGTGGCAAGAATTTGACAAGTGCTTAGACGAGGATTTCTCCAACCAGAAGCGGGTGCACATCGACCCGTTTGGTTATGTTCACCTGTGTCAAGGCATAACCATGGGAAACATGAAGAAGACCCCGCTTCACCGATTGTTTGAACAGTTCGACCCACACAAGCACCCTATATGTGAACCAATTCTAAATGGAGGCCCAGCTGAACTTGTCAGAACATACCATGTTGATCACGAAGAAGGCTACGTGGACGAATGCCACCTATGCTATTCAACCCGGCTGAAACTGCGAAAGATATTTCCACAGATTCTTGCACCAGACCAGATGTACGGAGTCTTCACTTAGAGCACGCGCAGAAAAAAGGAATCATGGGTAGTGCTGGTTGAAGTGGCCGGCTAGGATGATGGCATCGTAGATGTCGATTGTGTTGTCACCGTTGATGTCGGCGTTGACATTCCAATGCAAATTGCCCACGTGGGTGTTGAAACCTCCTGCAAGCGTTATCGCGTCATAAATATCCACGGTGAAGTCGCCATTCACGTCGCCTGGCATGGTCAAGACCATGGAGGTGCCAGCTGTCAGATTGCCTGCAAGTGCCCCTATGTTGCAGTTGCCATAGGCAAAGCCTGTGGTGTTCCAAATGAATTGGACGGTTGCGGAGTTGTCAGTTGCTAAGGTAACGTTTTGTGATCCTAGGATAGTTGTGTTAGCGTAGGCTGTGACGTTGAAGGTCTCACTTTGGTTGCCCATGTTCATGAGCATTACGTTCACAGGCAGTTGACAACCTTGACCAACAACATTCTTAGATGGCGCAACGCTCATCACAGCGCTCGCGCTGCACAGGCTGCCATTTATCCAATCTAGGAAATAGGTTTGTGAATGCTCATCAAAACTAATCGTTCCGTTGATTACAACCATGTTCCCGACAACAAACCCTTCGGGAAATGTGCATCCCAGTTGCCCATTAAAAGTCAAAAACATAAAAGAACCACATGGATTCGGGTCAAGGCTTGGGTCAATGCTGTCTACAATTATGCCAGCGTAGACCGCGCTCACATTAGCGTAGCTTAAAGTACCGACCACGGTGTAAGTCGCCACAGTCGCGCGTGCGCGCGCACCCCCTAGGCAGGCTACTAAAATGATACAGATTATTCCAAGCGCGATAAGGACGCCTTTGCTGGCGATTTTCGTTTCTTTTGTTTCATTCACGTTTGACATCCTACCATAGCAGTGTCCAGTGTAAGATATAAGTCCGCGCGCCCTACTGGCGACACGCAGAAATAACGGGTTGATACAGAATAGTCCTGCGATGATGTGAATGGTGGATTATGTAAACGGGAGCGCTAATGACAACTGGTACTGGTGCAAGAACTGGACTCAATACACCACGTACATCTACGAACAGCTATCAGGAACGCGACGTCCACCAAAGTTACACCTTTGCCCTCAATGCAAAGCAAAGGAAGACAACAAAGACTGCACAACATAGCGCATGCTCGCGCCTACTCATATCCGTTTATTCAGTCGCTGACGGCGCTCAACCACCCACAGCGCACGCTCAAAGATGTTCAAAAAACGATTTGAGGCATAAAATTGCTAAATGTCGCATGCGCTAACACGTTGAAAACTAATCGCGAAACTGGGGGTTTCTAGCGAAGGTCGATAGGTTTGTGGGAATAATACTAGTGAATACGGAGAACAAAGTTCTTCTGCAACTTAGGTCAAAGGATGACTATCTTTATCCAGATTGCTGGACCTTGCCTGGCGGGAGGGTTGAGGAGGGTGAAATTCTTGAACAGGCCATTGTCAGGGAAGTGAAGGAGGAGTTGGGGTGGGATCTTCGCGGATGCGGTCTTTTCAGGACTATTGTTTTAAACGATTCCGATGGGATCATGGAGCGCCATAAGCGCGCGCAAATTCCAAGATCAGGCAGGCATCCTGTTGCCCCGCTTCGTAGAGAACTGGGAAAACGGGGCAAGCCCTGCTCGATCATGCAATTTGCAACGTAAAACGTTCAATTTGCCGAGCACAGTCTGATGGGTTCTCCACGGTTATCATTTCTTTCTGGAAATAACCCGGCAACAGACGTTTTACGTAGTGCTGAATGGCTCGATCATCCAGAATCACGATGTATCCTTTATCTTCCGCAGATCTGTGGACACGCCCGCAGGCCTGAACCAGTCGAAGTATTGCCGGGGTTAGATAAGCATAGGTTCTCCCATTTCCTGGAAACTGTTGTTCAAGATAATCTACCAGTGATTCCTGGTAAGCATCCCACGTTGCATAGGGCAACCCGACAGCGACAACTCCTTTCAACACGTTGTGTGGGTAGTCCATTCCCTCGCTCAGTTTGCCACCCATCACCCCGTAAAGAACGCTGTTGTTTGAGCGTGTTAGCTTCTGGATCACATCATTTCGCCTAGTGTCCTGCTCTTCCATGATTATTGCCCTGTTCGTCTCTATTGAAGAGGCAACCCTTCGCATCAATTGATAACTCGTGAAGAAAACCGCCAGGTTACCCTGAGTAGAGTCCGATATGGCTTCAATATATTTCTTCCATTTGTCAAGCATTTGGTCAGTTCTTCTCTTGAACTCTGACGACACGTCCTTGGCTACCATTATGAGCCTGTTCTTTCGTGGAAAAGGAGGATCAAACTCTTTCAAACAAGTTTGGTTTGCCTTGTATAGCATTAAATCTCTATAGACGTCGGGAGGTGACAAGAAACCGCTCATGAGAATGGTTCCTCGTGCTTCCCTCAAGACGAGATCGACGATTTCTCTTCCGTCGAAACTTCGGACTTCTAGCGTAACTTGGTCTTTCTGGCCTCTTTCGATCAGATGGAAGTATTCTGATCCAACGTTCTTGAAGAAGCTCTCCATGAACGTGCCGATTCGAAAATTGTAGCTCGCGATCCTCGTTGAACCAGATTTAAGCTGCTTCTGTTTGACACTTTCTCCATACTCTTGAAGCATCGCAGCGGCTTCCAGGCCTGAGACACCATTGTGAGCTAGAAACAAGTCATTGATCTCTTGAGGGTTAAGTCGCTTGAGCTCTTCATTTCTCAAAGTTTGACGGGCGTGCCTAAAAATGTCCTCCATCACAAGGTTCAGAAGTTCTCTGACCGAACCTACCGACTCATGCTCGAAGATTTCAGTCTCCTTAACGGCTCGTTCCACGAAGCTCATCGTCAACTTGTCGGAAAGAAGCTCTCTGGCAAAAGTTGGAAGATTGTGCGCTTCATCGACAATCAGGAAAACTTTCGAAAAGCCAGATCCGAAACCCTTCATAATCGTCTCCCTGATCTTGGGATCAAAAACGTAGTGATACGTCCCAAGAAAAACATTCACTCTCGGCAGAACCCTCTTGAGGGCTTCGTGAGGGCAGAACCCGCGTTCAGACATCACGTCAACGGATTCCTCTGGCGCAAGAATTCTTCGGGCGCATTCAAGAGCCAATTCTTCCGCCTCTCTTTTGCCCTTCACAAGGTTCATGTAGAATCTGCAGAAGGGCTTGGTCGACGACTCGCAGTTATCCTTCAGCCTCTTGCACTCTTCAAAAAAGTCTACATAAGATAAGTCGCCCCGAGCGTTCATGGGACACATGTCCTGTTTGCTGAAGAATGAGATTGCTGAAATGTTTCTCGAGAGCGCTTTCAACTCCTTGAGGTATATGTGCAATTGACTTCTGGTTCTGAAGCAGATCACAAGTCTGTTTTCTTCGAGCTGAGGCAGAACGGCAAGCAGGGATGCGAGCGATTTGCCTACGCCACAAGGAGCACTACCGAAGAAAACCTCTCTATTTTTCAGCGCCTCGGTTGCTGCTTGAACAAACTCCATCTGTTCTTTACGAGCTTCATAGTTCTCAGGGAGAAGTTTTCCTTTCTGGCTCGTCCCTTTCGCCTTTTGGCGAACAGTTTTGGGAAGCTCAGAAACCCTGTTTGCAGATATCAGATAAGTGCCACAGTCACTGCAAAAACGGTTACTTTCATACTCTTCTGAAGAATAGGTTCGGCCACAAGTGTGGCAAGCATAGTTTCGGGGCAAGCTTTTCAAAGCAAACTAGGCTTCAGACCAGCAACATATACTTTGTTGGCATGGTAAACGCAAAAACGCGAGGAACACGCGCTGTACGGGTTCCTTTTTGAGTTTCAGTCCTGCTCAAGTGCGCGCTCCGGATTGCAGATCTTTGGTTGATGTCGCCCCGTCTTTCCGCCAGAGCTTTCTGAACCCTTCTTCCTGCTCTGGTGTAATCTTGAACCCGAGTTTTTCTTCCAGAAAAATTCCTACTAGGCGAACTGCAAAATAGGCTTCAGCCGAGTTATTTGTCCTCTTCTGTAACAGATCCAGAACCTTCTTTGACACTCGCAAGCATTTCTGTATATCAACCGGAACTTTGGCAGAAGTCTCTGTCTTTTTTGCGCACATACCGTTTTCCCGCCAGCAAGTCTATTTCACTAGGTCAATAAATGTTTCTAAGGTTTTGTGTTCGACGCACAACACAATAGTTTGGGCACTATTGGAACAAACTTAAAAGCCGACTTTTCGAATTAAGAGTTGGACGAGTTCAATAAATGCCAGCCAATTTGCCCCCAGACGCAAGAAAGAAATGGGCAGAGGTCGAGGAAACACACAACCCTCGGGAAAGACTCCAGAAAATGGAGGAGTTCCTTAGCCTTGTCCCAAAGCACAAGGGCACAGCAAAAACGTGTGCACAAGTCAAGAAACAAATGTCTTCACTGCGAAAGGAAATCGAAGAGAAGAAAAAGAAGAAAAAAGCCAGCAAGGGCGGTCCGAAAACCTTCATCGAGAAAGAAGGAGCAGCGCAGGTTGCTCTCATAAGCATGACCAAGGCAGGAAGGAGCAGTCTCCTATCGTCACTAACGCGGGCTAAAGTTGAAATCTCAACCAACTTGTACGCAACGAGGAGCCCGATTCCAGGAATTATGACATATCAGGACCTTCAGATCCAGATAATAGAGGCCCCTGCACTCATGGAGGGAGCAGCAGACGGCAAAGCGTGGGGACTTCAAACCCTCGGCATAGCCAGAAACGCTGACGGCCTCATCATCGTAGTCGACCTTGCACAGGACCCAGTCAAACAGTTATCTATAATTCTCGATGAATTGAGCAGAGCACGAATATCGACCATCAAACCCACGTCAAAGGTCGAGATCGAAAGAAAATACATGGGCATTGGCTTGCGAATAATAGTGTTCGGAAGACTTGTCAACTGCACTTTCAAGGAAGTCGAAGAACTCCTGAAAGGCTACAACGTCACCGACGCGATCGTGAAGATTTCCGGTGACGCAACACTCAGTGACATTGAAGAAGCCATATTCGAAATAATGGTTTACAGACCAACGGTGATAATTGCAAACAAAATTGACCTCCAAGGAGCTGAAGGGAACCTTAAGCGGCTTCAAGCCTATCTCGGCAACCGACTTCCAGCAGTTGCTGTTTCAGCCTTGACGGGAACTGGATTGGACAAGATCGGCGAGAACCTGTTCAACACGCTTGAGATAATACGCATTTACACCAAGGAACCAAACGAGAGGGAATACTCGAAAAAACCGTTTATCCTGAGGAAAGGATCAACGATATTCAACCTTGCGAAAAGCATCCATAGCGATTTCAAAGACGACTTCTACTTTGCCAGGGTCTGGTCCGAGCGACTAGTCTTCAGTCCCCAAAAAGTCGGCTCCACGTTCAAGCTTCAAGACGGAGACGTAGTGGAAATCCATCTGAAATAGAAAACAATGAAGAAAATAAACAGCCTATCTGGAAGCTTGAGCAACCCTTTCAATTTCGTTGCGTTTAGCAACAGCAAAGCTTTTCATGTCATTGTTCCCGGCCATTATCAGCTCTTCAGCCAAGCATTCATCTATCGAACGCGGGTTGTTCGACGATGCTTGCCTGGCACCGTCCGAGATGTGCCGCAGTGCGAGATCAACTCTTCTCTGAGGTGAAACGTCCACCGATAGGTGGTACACGACTCCACCGTAGCTGACTCTTGTCGTGTCTTCGCACGGAGACGAGTTCTCCACGGCTTTGACCAAGACTTCGACTGGGTTTTTGCCCGTTCGCAAGTTGATTATTTCCAGTGCGTTCTTCACTACGTTTGTCACCTTGGCTTTCTTTCCGGAGTTCTTGCCTGGACGCATCAGATTGTTTGCCACTCTTTCGACGATGTTGACGCCTGCCTTCCGAAAACGTTTGTGCTCGTGCCTTCCCATACTGTGCGGAATCACGACTGGCCTCAGGGAAATGTACCTTTGCAGCCCGGGATCCTTCACTTCCACGTTCTTGAAGCTCCATTTCCCGAAAAGCTTGATCTCTTTCGACTGTTTCTCTTCCTGCTTCTGACTCAAAACACTCACCGAGCCGGCTTCTGCTTCCGCCCATAAACGAGTTCGTTAAGTGAAACTCCGTTAACTGTTATGACCTTCCAACGAACGCCCGGAATGTCTCCCATGCTTCTCCCACGAGAGCCTCCTATGCCTTCAACTAATACCTCATCGTGCTCGTCGACAACGTTCAAGGCACCATCTCCGGGAAGGAAAGCCGTTATGAGACGACCGTTCTTAATGAGCTGCGTTCTCACGCACTTACGAATGGCACTGTTGGGCTGCTTGCTCTCGACCCCGACCTTCTCAAGAACGATACCGCGACCCATGGGTGATCCTTCTAGAGGATCCGCTTTGACGTCAAGCCTCAACATTCGACGCTTGTAATACCGAATACTCCAGCGAAACCTCTGCCTCTTTTCAACAAGCGCTCTTGCGGCAAATTCGCCTTTCGGGGACTTAGAACCCATTGAAAGATTTCCTCTCGCTACGTCTAATCACAAGTCTAATATTTAAACTGAACTACGATGGTCGCAGCCCTCTTTTGAAGAAAAATGCCACGTTATTCCTTGTTTGCCGATTTAGGTTTCAGAACTGAAGAGATTCTGCAGATAGATTTTGCCCTTCCCTAAAGTTCCGCCGTAGTTTGCGGCAGTTATCCTCTTCACGCCGTGGACTGTTGTGGCACTTTCTATCCCGACTTTCATCGCCATGTTCAAATCTTCAGGTCTCAGCGCACTGACTATGACTTCGTAAACGCATCTGACTCCATCAGGAATCATGCTTCCCTCCATCTTCGCCAACGTCGGGCAATACGCGTCGTTGGTCGTGGCCACAGCATCCTTGTAGGTCTTTCCACCGACCTTAGTCCCTGACGACGCGAACTTACCGAGCACATAAGGAATTCTCTTTGCAGCATCAACTGCCCGCTCCGCTGCTTCCAACGCTGCCGCATCCGTCTGCGCGAAGATCAAAAACATACCACCCGTCACGCCTTTCGCTATTCCAAACTTCTTTTCAACATAGAAATAACCGTCCATCCTCGGTATCCTGAAGACTTCTCGTCCGAAAGCTTTGACTTCCTCCTCAAACCCGTCGCCGAACGCCTGAATCATCGTTCCCTTGATATCAACGAAATCCACCGCCATCTCTCTCGGCAGGGCATCGAACACGCTCGTCTTCGGATAAGGCATAACGCCCTTTCTTATTCTCAATACCGAACACTCCTTCAGTGCCTCGGCCTTCCTGTCAAGAAATTGAAGAATAAACCCTGGTCTGCCGTCAGGAGTCTCTTCAAGCTTCGCCTCAACCTCAATCGATGCTTCACAAGGCGGAACAGTAGCCGACCTCCCCAGCCCCTTTGCTTCCAACGCGGATTCCAGAGCCCATTTCCTGTTGACAGACGTTATCAGCACCCTGGCAACCCGCACCGTGAAAGTCTCACAGAAAGTATCATCAATCGGAACTCCATTAATCCTCAAATCCAACTCAGATCACCCGTTTCCACTGGCCCCTATTTCTCCATAGCTCATGGTTCTTCTAAGACTTTTCAATACTCATTCTTGAATCGTGGCTAAAAACTTAATTGGTCACGGCATTCCATTATCTTCAGCGAAGGGTTTTCACGAGGTTTCAAGATGAACATTACAGAAGTCACAAAAATCATTCAAAAAGAAAATGTGAGAGAGATTGCCCTCCAGTTCGCCGACATATCAGGGATCTTGCACTCTCTCTGGATACCTTCTGAACTTTTCTCAAAAACTGCTGAAGAAGGAATACACACGGACGGTTCATCCGTTGACATGGTGGATATAAGCGAAAGCGACTTGAAACTGAAACCAGACCCAAGCACGTTTACCATACTTCCCCCAGGTCTTTTCGCTCAGAAGACAGCGAGGGTCGCCTGCGACATCTACGAACCTGAATCAAGAAAAACACTCGAAATTGATCCGCGGCACATACTGAAGAAAGTCATCGAGGACGCCAAGAAGATTTTTGGAAACACGATCACATACAACGCATGCAGTGAAATTGAATACTTTGTTTTCGACAAAGCAGAAAACGGGGCGATAAGACTGATTGATAACGCCGGGTACCTTGCTAGCCCGCCAGCCGACGCCGGCGCAGATTTGAGGCTTGAGATCACCGAAAACCTCAGAAACATAGGCATCCTTGTTGAAAAACACCATCACGAAGTGCCCCCTGGAAAATCCGAGTTGAATTTGGCCTACTGCGACGCTTTGAAGATGGCTGACACAATATACCTAGTGAAGTTCCTTGTAAAAATGATGGCCGCCAGAAGGGGACTCGTCGCCTCATTCATGCCCAAGCCATTTCATGACGGATATGGATGCGGACTGCACACGCACGTCAGCCTAACCGATGACAAAAAAAGGAAGAACCTGTTCTACGACCCGAAAGGAACCTGCGGCCTCAGCAAGACGGCGTTGCAGTTCATCGCGGGCATCTTGTGCCACGCAAGAGCTCTAGCAGCAATCACTAACCCTTCAGTCAACTCTTACAAAAGGCTCGTTCCAGGCTGGGAGGCTCCTGTTTACCTTTCTTGGGCAAAGTACAACAGGTCGGTCCTTGTCAGGGTGCCCCCTGGAAAAGAGATGAGGACCAGGCTGGAGTACAGGCCGACGGATGGATCCTGCAACTTCTACCTTGCTTTTGCAGCTATATTGGCCGCAGGGCTGGATGGGATAAGAAGAGGAGTTGAGCTTCCGGATCCCGTCGAAGAAGACATATACGCCATGACTGAGAAGGAGAGAGCTGAAAGAGGCATCGCAATACTCCCTGGAAATCTCGGGGAGGCTTTGGTCGAATTCTCAAAGGACAAGTGCTTGCAGGATACCTTGGGGCATCCTTTCTGCAGAGAATTCCTGAGGATAAAGAGCAAAGAATGGCGAGACTTCAACCTGACCGTCCATGAATGGGAACGGAAAAGATACTTGGACGTCTAGTAGGACACAGAAGGGGAAAGACTTGGCCAAAAAAGCGGATTTCGCAATAATCAATGCAAATGAGCTCATGACCGTAGGAGGAACAAGCTACAAGCCCCGAGCTCGGGAAAAAATGAGTGATCTTGGAATAGTGAAGAATGGAGCTGTAGCAGTCAAGAATGGAAGGATAATTTCGGTTGGCACGACGAAAAAAGTCGTGGAAGAACTAGAAGACGGATTTGAAACCATCGACGCCACCGGAAAGCTTGTTACTCCAGGGCTAATCGACCCCCACGTGCATCTTGTTTTCGGCGGCTCGAGGGAAGAAGAACTCGAACAGATGGCTGTCAAGGGCATTCCGTACTTGGAAATCAAAGCAAAAGGAGGAGGAATGCCCACAACCCTCAGGAAAACAGCGGAGACATCCACGGAAGAACTCCTCAAACGAACAGTGAAGATACTTGACACCATGTTGATCCACGGCACCACAACGATAGAAGCAAAAAGCGGGTATGAAATGACCTTGCAAGGCGAAATCAGACAGCTAGAGATCATCAGAAAACTCGACGATACTCATCCGATCGACCTAGTCCCAACTTTCATGGCCCAAGGTATCCCGTTTGAATACGAAAACAAGGTCGACCGACTGACAGACGAGATCGTTGAAGAATGGGTTCCAGAGGTAGCGAAGAAAAAGCTCGCAGAGTATTGTGACGTGTTCTGCGAGAAAGGCTACTTCAACGTGGAGCAGTCGAGGCGAATACTTGAAGCCGGAAAGAAATCGGGTATGAAGCCGAGGATTCACGCTGACTGGCTGGCCCACAGTGGAGGCGCAAAGCTGGGCGCAGAGTTAGGAGTCGTCTCTGCCGACCACCTGATCTTCACGCCGCAAGATGAGATCGACACCTTGGTTAGAAAAGGTATTATGGGAACGTTTCTGCCGACGACACCGTTCTGTTATTTGGGAACTTATGCGAAGGCGAGGGACATAATCAACAGAGGGTTGCCTGTTGCGTTAGGGACCGACCTGAGCGCAGCTGACTGGTGTGAATCAATGCAGATGATGATGACGATCGCTATACTCCAGATGAGGATGACCACAGAAGAGGCATTTGTGGCCTCAACGATCAACGCGGCTCATGCCGTGGAACGCGCCCATGAAATCGGTAGCCTAGAAGAAGGAAAGAAAGCCGACATCGTGATTTTCGACGCCCCCAACCACAAGTACGTCTCATATCATTATGGCGTCAACCTAGCTGAGAAAGTCTTCAAAGACGGAAAGCTTGCAGCTGAGAGAGGAAGAAGAGTAAAGTAGACAACAAAAACGAGAGATATTGAAGAGAAAACGTATTCAGGCCATGAACGATGACTCTATTCGCCCTCACTCACCTTTCAAGTATGAACGTCTTCTTGTGCAGTGTTGGCGTTGGTATTCGTTCCATCAGCATCCTGTCAGCAGGCTTATTGCTAAGCCCGACTGGTTGAAGCTTCTGCGCAAGCTCAAGGGCTGATTCGAGTTTTGTGCTTCTTTCAGCAAATATCTCCATCATGACCTGGTCTTTTTTGACGTGATCGCCCAGTTTTGTTTTCAGCAGCAGCCCGGCTCCTTTGTCTCTTGGCGCGCCCGCTTCTTTAGCTATCCTCGCGATTCCTTCGTTGCTCACCCAGAGGACTTCTCCATCCTGAGGCGCCTTCAACACAGAGGTTTCGTGTCCGACGATGATATCTTCCGGTTTTACTTTCGAATTACCGCCCTGAGCCTCGATTATTTCGCGAAGCTTTTTCTCGGCTTTTCCTGATTTCAAGAATTCCTCAGCTACTTGTTTTCCGTTCTTGGTTCCAACCATATCCAAAAGTATGCCGGCAAGGTTGACGACCTTCTCTTGAAGGTCAGGGGGACCGTGACCCATAATAGTCGAGAGAGCTTCTCTTGCTTCTAACGCCGGTCCAACCGCGCTCCCAAGGGGCTGTTCACCGAAGGTGACTCCGACTTGAACGTTCATTCCTAAACGTTTTCCCAAGTCCATGAAATCGGCTGCAAGAGCTTCTGCCTCACCGATGGTTTTTATCTTCGCTCCTCTTCCGGTTGGTATGTCCAACACGACGTGCGTCGCACCTATGGCTTTCTTCTTGCTCATGATTGAAGGAAGAAGCATTGGGTCTATCGCCAACGGATACTCGACTTGAATAAAGATATCATCAGCAGGCGCCAACTCGAGTGCCCCTCCCCACACCAAGCAGCCATTCGTCTTTTCGACGACGCCTCTTATTTCATCAACCGACAATTTTACTGGACACAAAACTTCCACGCGATCTGCAGTTCCGGCTGGCGAGGTCACGGCTCTTGATGACGTTTTTGGGATCGTGAAACCAGCAGCTGCGATTATCGGCACGACGAGGATTGACGTCTTGTCTCCCGGAATGCCGCCGATGCTGTGTTTGTCGAGTATCGGCTTCTTCCCCAGCGCCAAGGTGCTTCCAGTCTCCACCATTGCCCTAGACAACGATTCAGCTTCTTCCATGCTCATCCCGTGAATGTAAAGAGCGGTGAGAAAAGATGCTAGTTCAATGTTGCTGAGGTGGCCTTCAACGACATCATGGATTATTGAGACTATCTCATTTTCTCGCAGCCGACTGTTGTTGATTTTTGCCTGGATGTAACTGAGCGATTCTGGAAGATTGACAGATTCGACTTCAACGTTCTCTTCCCCTACTATGTCCAGTTTCTTAGCTGGCTCTTCATAGAGACCGATTGACTTGCGCGAGAAATTGGCGGCTACGTTCACTATCGCGACCGCCTCCTTATCCCTGTAGGATATTCTCACTCTGTCAGAAGAGAGAACGCCCAGGTAGTTTGCAGATGTCTCATCAAGCACCGCAACGCTTCTACCGCCTGCTTGTATATGCAGAAGTTTCGCCTTGAGCTTCATCAATACCACACCCGCACACTATAAGCGCGGTTGAAATTAAAGCCTTTAAGCAACCTAGACCAAACAATTCGAAGCACAGGGGTTTGCTAATCTTGAGATACGTGGATTTTGTCGACTTGAAATACAAGCCGAACGAGACGGAAGTTATCTGCACCTTCCTAGTCGAGCCACAAGGAGTAAGCATGAAAGAAGCCGCAGGTGCAGTTGCTGCTGAAAGCTCCATAGGAACGTGGACAGAGCTGACAACGATCAAACCATACGTCGAAAGACTTGCCGCTCACGTGTTCAGCATCAAAGACAACACTGCAAAAATCGCGTATCCAATAGAGCTCTTCGAGCCTGGAAACATGCCTAACATCCTCAGTAGCGTCGCGGGAAACGTCTTCGGACTGAGAACTCTGAAAAACCTGCACCTCGACGACGTGGATTTCCCAGACAGGCTTGCAAAAAGCTTCAAAGGCCCAAAGTACGGAGTCGAAGGAGTCCGCAAAATCTTGAAAGTCTACGATCGCCCGTTGGTGGGAACGATCATCAAACCAAAGCTCGGCCTGAAAACTAATGACCACGCTGAAGTCGCCTTCGAGGCGTGGGCTGGAGGGTGTGACATCGTCAAGGACGACGAGAACCTGAGCAGCCAAAAGTTCAACACCTTCGAAGATCGGTTAGTGCGCACGCTTGAAAGTAGAGACCGAGCCGAAAAAGAGACAGGCGAAAGAAAAGTCTACATGATCAACGTCACGGCGGAAACAAATGAAATGCTGAGAAGAGCCGAACTCGTCCTCAAACATGGTGGAGAATACGCGATGATCGACATACTCACATGCGGCTTCTCAGCCCTGCAAACATTCAGGGAGCGGAACTTCAACCTCGTGATTCACGCACACAGAGCCGGACACGCTGCCGTTACAAAAAACCCCAAACACGGAATCTCGATGCGCGTCTTGTCAAAAATAGCGCGAATAATAGGAGTCGATCAACTTCACGTTGGCACAGTGGTTGGAAAAATGTTTGAAACAAAACAGGAAGTCGCAGAAAACTGCGACGCCCTGAAAATGCCAATGGCAAGCATGAAAAAAGTCATGCCGGTCGCCTCAGGCGGGCTATATCCCGCGCTTGTTCCAGCGCTAGTGGAATTCTTCGGCGCCGACTTTGTCATCCAAGCGGGAGGAGGCATCCACGGTCACAAAGACGGCACGATGGCAGGAGCCAAAGCCATGAGACAAGCCGTGGACGCGGCGTTGAAAGGCGTAACTCTAGCAGAATACTCGCGGAAACACAAGGAATTGAAAGCAGCCCTCGAAACCTGGAAGAACGCTTGACAGCCTAGCTATTCGAAGACCCACGGATACTTTCTGTGCATCACTTCAGTTACGGAATGAGGAGAGACAATTCCCTCTTCACATATTATGCCATGGATAAAATCTCTTCTCGTGACGTCGAACGCCGGATTTCTAATGACGAGCTCCTTCGGCGGGTCCTTCCAAACCTCGCGAGGACTCCTTTCCTCGATTTTCTCGTAGTCCCCGTACATCGTCGCAGGATCAAACTTCAACAATTCAGAGACCACGTAGAACGGTGTCCGAGATTCAGCTGCGACCAGGGCAACCGTGCTCGTTCCAATTTTGTTAATCACGTTTCCTTCCGAAGTGATAGCGTCGGCACCTACGAGGACCAAATCAACGTCATTCATGAAGAACCGAGCTGCGGAATCAACGATAAAACTCGTTTTCACGCCGATTTCCAGCATTTCCTTGGCAGTCGTCTGCCCCTGAAGTACAGGCCTGGTTTCCGTGCAAATCATTTCGAACGATTTTCCTTCACGCTTCGCCTCTTTCAGCAGGTTTGTGACCGTTGAGGAGTGACAGTGGGTCAGAATCACCGAGTCATGTCTGATTCTTCGGGCCCCAATCTCGGCTATTCTCTTGCTGGACTCTTCGAGTTGTGAAAGAAACTGCCCTGAAGCCTGAGAAACTATTTCCGCAAGCTTTTTCACGTTTCTCTCTTCATTCTTTTCGACCCTGTTAACGATGAGCCTTAGAGCATTCCTCATCAAAGGTTCAGTGGGTCTTGAAGAGAAGAAGATGTCCTTTGCTTTGACAAGCTCTCTGACAAAGTCCTTTTTCGTCGGAGCTTCGGTTCTATCTGCAAGCGCTTCCACAGCTTTTATTGCAGCGATAGCCACGTTTCTTGCACCCTGAACCTCAAGTCGCCTTATCCTCTTCACAGTTGATTGAACTGCGTCGGACAACTGATTCACCTTCGATTGATCGTCCGCAAAATACTACATGAAAGTAGAATAAGCTTTCCCTATCTGGCGTACCGATCGTTCGTCCAAACGTCCGCCGTATCGCTGTATCCGAGTCTCTCCCAGTACCCAAGCTCCTTCTTCAAAGTGAAAGTTATCCTGATGACCCACAAGGCGCTCTTGTAGGCATACTTCTCTGGAACAACGAGCCTCAAAGGAAACCCAATGCCTTCCTCGAGCGGCTTGCCGTTCAAACCATAAGCCAGCACGACATCGTCACCCGAAAGTTCTTCGGTCGACAGTGAAGTCGTGTATCCGTCGGCGCACAGAAACGTGACGAACTTGGCATTCTCTCTGGGCTTAACTAGATTGATAATCTCGCTGAAACGTATGCCTTCCCATTTGCAGTCGAGAACGCTCCATCCTTCAACGCAGTGAAAGTTGCTTACAGAATGAACCTTTGGAAGCCCAAGCACAGCATTCCAGTTCAGTCTAACTGGGTTCTCGACTTCGCCGCCGATTTCCAAAATGTAGGTTTTCAAGTCGATCTTGGGGTTGGATCGAGCGATACCCGGATGGTCGATCCCCCATCTAAGGAGACTTTTTATCGGTCTCTGACCGGGAGGAAGCTTGCCTCGGTCTTTTTTTCCTTGATTCATTATCGCTCAAGAAGAATGATTCCGTGTCGGAAATAAGCCTTGCGAGAGCAAATTCTCCATTGTGACAAAATAGCGTTCAAGCGGATTCAAAGAAACTTGTAAGTCGAGCCTGCTCCTCTTCAATCACAGCGAGGTTCGATAGTTTCACCCCGACTCTTCGAATGTCCAGCTCGCTCTCTTCAATAAACTTCTCGAACAGTTCTCTCACTATCCTCTTCATCAAATAGACGCTGTTTGACGGCGAATCTAAAGACCTCGACCTTGAATAAGTCCTCAGATCAACCGTGATCGCAATTATTCCTACCGTTTTGAAAGTCAATCTCTCTTCCAAGACCCTGTTATAGAGGTCATCGCACAGTTCCGTTGCCTTCTCCATGACAGCGTCAACGTCACGAGTGTTCTGTCTCAATGTTGCGATTCTGCTTATCGATTCTGCTTCCCCTTTTTCTTGCACAGGCTCATTGTCCAGTCCCTGTGAGGCGTTGTAGAAGTATGTCCCGAGAGTCTTACCGAAGACGCCGACAAGCTTCTGCACATCAGTCTTAGCAAGTTCGCCGATTGTGCAGACGTGCATGCTCTGCATCCTCATCAGGGTTTTCTTTCCAACACCGATCAAACGGTCGACGGGCAAGGGCTGAAGGAAGCTTGATACATGATTCGGGGTTACGACGGTCAACCCGTCAGGTTTTTTTTCGTCCGCGGCAATCTTGGCGATCAATTTGTTAGGTCCAACGCCTATCGAGCAAGTGAGCCGCTCCAGCTTGAACAGTTCGTTCTTGACTGTTCTCCCGAATTCCTCGGCAAAAGAAAAGTCTGCTTTCGTCTTGTCTGAAACATCCAGAAAAGCTTCGTCAATCCCCACCTGCTCGAACGCATCAGCAAACCTCTTCAAAACGGTCATCACTCTCCCAGAGACTTCCTCATAGAAGTCGTAGTCAACGGGCAGAAAAACCGAATCAACGCCTTCTAGCTTCTTCTTGGCAAGATAAATCGGTATGCCCGACCTCACCCCATATTTCCTTGCAACATAGTTCGCCGTGCTGACAGCTCCACTGTCCTCAGTGCGTCCAGAATAGACGCAGACGACAACGGGTTTCTCCTTTATCGACGGGTTCCTCAACTCCTCGCATTGAGCAAAGAAGTAGTCCAGATCAACGAGCATGATAACTCTGGAAGCCAAGGACCCATACCCACTGATGAAAAACTGCAGAAATGATTTACGTCTTTCCTCTTCCCAAGTTTCAAACTACGTTTCCGTTACCTGAAGCTCCAACCTCTCGCCGCTACGATTGTAGACCGCAACGCAGGCCTCGCCGTCGAAAGGAGATGCCACGATCATAAGAACCCTTCCGAACATGTGGTTAAGATCGGTCGTTGACGGCCTGAAGTTGCCAGAAGGGTGAGAGTGAACTGTTCCCATTATCGAAAAATCCATGGGCATCATATAAATCGGGATATGAGCGAAGCCGTGTCCGTAACTGGCCAATGGAGGAACAAGCAAGTCCGTGACCACAACCAGGTCCTTGGTCTTTTTTCCTCTCAGAAGCAAGATCGTTTCTTTCGGGAAAAGCCTTTTTGCACCCTCGAAAATCGCTTCTAACAATTCTCGCCTGATTGAAACCGCCTTCGTTCCCATGCTTCAACGCTCCATCGCTTCAACTCGCCCCGCGCATTCAAATATACCTTTAGCCCTCACCAGCCCTGAAAACCGACGTCAGCCCAAGCGTGCCCTGCAAGGAAAGCCGAGTTTTCAAGCGTCGGTCAGATGCTCTCCAGCAGCTGATCACGCATATTCACGGGTAGGTGTGAGCGTCCACTTCAACTTCTCTTGGCAGCCTTTTTATCCTAATCTCTATGCTTGCTGGCTCTTCTTTCCCCGTCTCCTTCAGAGTCTTCAAGAGACCGATCATCATGTTCGCCAGAGTCTCCTGCATGAAATGGTTCAGAGGCAACTTGATATTGTTCAGTCGCACTTCAGTTTCGAAACTCTTCTTCAACACTCTATGTTTGGAACTCAACAAATTCACCCTTGAGAACAGTCTGCTGCCAACGCTGATAACGATTACGGTGAACAGAAGCTGGGAACTGCCCCCTTTTTAGGGGGCGCGAAATAATCAAAACACACTTAAGAGCATCCAGCACTTTTTGACACGGTCGTGAATATTGCGAACCTGGCGGCTATTGAAACCTGAAACGCACAGCGCGTTCATGAATATGGCGATCGACGAGAGCATCCTGAAATCGAAGACAGATCATCTCGTGCCTAGTACGGTCCGTTTTTACCGTTGGGAACCATCTGCTGTTTCAATTGGAAGGTTCCAAGATGCAGAGAAAGAAACTCACTTGGCAAACTGCAGAAAACACGGCATCGACGTCGTCAGGAGGATAACGGGCGGAGGCGCGGTGTACCACGATTCTGCAGACGAGATCACGTACAGCGTAATCGCCGACAGAGATGATCTCGGAACAGAAGACATCGCTGACATCTACGCCAAGATCTATTCTGGCCTGACCAAAGCACTTGCAATACTTGGAGTAAACGCGGATTTTAACCAGGGCAGCGTAAAGGCATGCCCTAACCTAACCGTCAGAGGCAGAAAAATATCTGGAAGTGCTCAGGCTCACAGACACGGGGTAGTATTGCAGCATGGAACTCTGCTTACCAAAGTCAACCTTGAAAGGATGTTCAGGTTTCTGCGGGTACCGTGGGCACAAACCTGTTTTCAAGTTGTGAGGGTTGCTGAAAGCAGGATCACTTCGATAAGCTCTGAAACCGGACGAGACTCATCTGACGACGAAATAATCAATGCACTCGTGAGAGGCTTTGAAAGCGGCTTGGACATAAAAATGAAGAACGGAAGATTGACTCCAAAAGAGCTTGAATCTGCCGAAGACCTTTGCGAGACGAAATATGCTACAGACGCCTGGAACCTCAGGAGCTGCAGCTCACTCCAAGAGCAGTAGCAAGTCGCCTCAGATCTTCGTCGCTCATCCATTCAGTCTTCAGATAAAGACAGATTCTCTGTTCACTCATTCCGAGCCTGCGGGCCTCTTTGACCGCAGCTCGATAAGCTTCAATCTCCGTTGGTCTCTCGGTGTACGAGTAGTGGATGTCGAAAAGCTCCTTTCCCTCGTTGAACTGTTTGACGTGGACGAGTTCATGTATCAGATCGAGGTATATGTCGACTTTGTCGCCTTCGTTCATGTACCTCGTGCTTATCATCAGGTGACCGTCAAGATTATCGACAAACATGTAGCCGCCTATCCACGTGAACTCGATCTTCAGATTTTCTAGAATCTCATCGGTTTTTTCTCCGAATGTGTCTCTGACGGCCTGGACTTTTTCCATACCTTTGAAGTAGTCGGTGAAATAGTGGGTCGAGCCCCTCGTGCTTAAGATCTGTCTCAAGCGCAACAATCTGATAAGTCGAAATACGTTTGGAACCAGAATTTCAGCGGCGTTCATTTTCTCCAGACACTCTTCAAGGATTTTTGAGTTAATTTCCTCTTAACCAAAGCTTGCTTCAGTGTTTCTCAATTCTCCATCTAACGCCCTGAGCAGTATCTTCGACTATTACGCCCATGATTCTGAGTTGATCTCTTAGCTCGTCAGCCGTTTTCCAGTCTTTGGATTTTCGGGCTTCCTCTCGTTTTCGAATCAGCTCCATCGCTTCGCTTGGAAGTTCTTCTGTCTTTTTCACTTGGCCGATGACGCCTAAAGCCTCGTCGAATTTGAGCATCAAGCCGTACACTTCACGTCCTTCTTCCTTGCTTACCTCACCATTATCCAAAAGATTGTTTACGTCTCTGACAAAATCGAAAAGATGAGCTAGAGCGACGCTTATGTTCAGGTCGTCATCCATAGCCGACTCAAATCCCCTTTGCACACCGTCGACAAGTTGTTTCAGTTTGTCCCCTGCAGGTTTGCCGTTTGTCTCAAGCAGACGATGCACGAAGTTTCTCAAACGATCAAGCGCTTTCTGGGCTGCTTCCAACCCTTCAAAAGTGAAGTTGATCTGCTGCCTGTAATGCACGGACATCATCAAATATCGGATCGCAATTGGATCAAAGCCTTTCCCGGTTAGATCCTTCAGAGTGTAATAATTGTGAAGTCTCTTGGCCATCTTCTTTCCTTCAACGAGCAAGTGTTCGTTGTGCAGCCAATAGTTCACAAATTTCTTCCCCGTCGCCGATTCGCTCTGGGCTATCTCGTTTTCATGATGCGGAAACAGGTTATCGACGCCGCCGCAGTGAATGTCAAAGGTTTCTCCCAAATACTTCATCGACATCGCGGAGCACTCGACGTGCCAGCCGGGTCTTCCTTTGCCCACCTCCGTTTCCCAGTAAACGTCGCCGTCATCCTTGTCCCAAGCCTTCCACAGAACGAAATCAGACGCCTCTTCCTTGGCGTACTCATCGACCTTAACTCTCGCGCCTGGCTTGAGATCTTCAACTTGAATCTTGGCAAGCTTCCCGTAGTCTTTGACCTTTGATATGTTGAAGTAGATCGAGCCGTCTTCCCCTCTATACGCGTAGCCTTTTTCCAGAAGCTTCTTAACGAGTGCCACCATTTCCGGAATATGATCGGTTGCTTTCGGATAGTGAGTAGCTCTCTCAAGGTTCAATGCATCAATGTCTTCGAAGAACGCTTTGGTGAATCGCTCCGTATACTCCTTCAACTGTACACCCTGAGTTCTCGATGCCTTGATGGTCCTGTCATCCACATCCGTCAAATTCATAACATGTACAACTTGAAAGCCTCGGTACTCAAGCCACCTTTTCAGCATGTCTTCGAACAGGAATGCCCTCAAGTTGCCAATGTGAACGTAATCATAGACCGTGGGGCCACAAGTGTACATCTTCACGTGGCCCGGTTCCATTGGAACGAACCTCTCCTTTTCGCGCGTCAGAGTGTTGAAAAACTGAATGCTACTGGACTGCATACTCGCTTTTCCCATAGAGAATGAGACGGAGCATATTTAAGCATTATACCATCAAACGACAACTTTAGCCTGGGACCGTTCAGTCATTCCGAGCAACCGATACGAATAATAACGGTTCACAATCATTTCATTCAGCAGTCGGTGAAAGAATGAACAAACTTAAACTCCTCGTCTTGATTGAAATGGCTATTCTCGCCGTTTCCGCCACGTCTTTAGTTTCTCGTTCATTCTGCCAATCCTCCAATGACGTTTGGATCGTTCACGACACGATTGATCCTACTCTCGAAGGGGTGAGATGGCAAGAAACCGGAGTAATCGATCAGGCTCCATCTTGGATAACCGACGGCAGATGGCTCGAGGTGTCAACGCGGGAAAATCTGGTCAGCCCCAACGACATCTTCGTCTCGATGTATGAACTTTTCAACTGGTCACTCGTGAAAACAGCGTACAATCTTCAGTTCGCCACGTTCAATGATTTCACCCAGTATCTAGTTAACAATCCCGACTGGTGGCTCGAAGAGACTTGGCTACTAGATACATCTTGGTACGGAATAGCGACCAACACAACAGGCATAAGCTGGTCATTCAACCAGCTCAACTCTGAAGCGCAACTCTGGACATGGTACCACATCACACGCATACCTGAATATTTCGTCGGAAGCGAACGACTGTCCAACTGGCTCGTCGGTTTTGACTTGACACCAATTTCAATCGGAAACTTGGAGATCTACCAGTTTTCTGAGGACACAAATCAGGCAGGGTCTCAGTACAACCTCTACTTCAAAGCTCCAGCCAACATTCTCACGCAGCACTCCAACAACTACACCCTCACTCTCGGAGTCAACCCACTCAATGCTGGTCGAACGCTCAATATCGACCAGTGGGTTGACGTGAACATGCCTGCAGACACGGAAATAAAGGAGACATCACCATCCAACATGTCCCTTATGAAGGGCAACACTGCCACTTTTGTAATATCCAAAGATGATCCTCTTCCAACCTCATTCACAGTGGTAAGCGGTTCGCCGTCGAAGAGCTTCAGTCAAGTAGTCTGGGAAAGCGCGAGCGTCTGGTTGCTGACCCCGGGAGGATGGGCAGCCATGGCCACACTCGTGGTTCTCTCCTATACGGCTTTCAGAGGCAGAAGAATCTGGGGCCGAAGCAAGCTATACCACCGGATGTACAAGAGCATGGTTACGATTTTCAACCTCTACTCCTCAGATATCATAAAGTTTCACCAAGAAATGGCCAACATCTCATCCTCTGTCTTCAACCTGCTCATCGAAGACAAGATCACTGACGAACAGTTCGAAAAACTGCTTGTAAGAAGGGATGATCTCGTGAAAAGAGTGCAAGGGGAACCCCCGAAACCTTAACAAAACGAGAAGGCACCAACGGAAAAGCGTGAATTTGTGGAATAGCTCTCTACTTTCTTGCAGTTCGATCCGAGACAGAAATTCGTTTTCGGCATTTATGGTGGTGGCGGAGGAGGAGGCGGAATCATGGTGAAGTTAGGGGTCGATTCCGTCAAGGTTTCAAAGAAGTTTTGGAAGTTGAAATGACCTCCGAGAAGGTCTCTTAGAACTATCAAGAACAAGGGCAGAGTGAAAACTATGTTCAAGAGTAGCCCATACAGAGGTAATCCCACAAAGGCCAAAACGATCGCTATGCTGTTCCAAACCATATGGTTAGCAACTCCCAAAAAGGAAAGGAGCAAAAACAGAGTGGCGGAGTTATCGGAAGACCTATTCGGCGAGGGGCGACGTGAAAACATTACGAAAAAACTCATGCCTACGAATGCAGTCCATATTGGATGCATGAAAATTACTATCAGTCTCGTCAAGACCGTTTCCACAGTCGGCGAGGAGGCCACGTAGATTATGAATTCTGAGACCCCGAACCCCAAACCTGCAGCAGCACCAAGAGCAGCTCCGTAGCGACGATTTGGAATCATCTTCCACATAAAAAGGACAACTACTAACACACCCAAAGCTTTGAACAACTCCTCCAAAATTGGCGCAAAAATAGCTGTCGTCACGGCGAAACCCACCCCTATCAAGAACACTAGTTCGACTACAAAGGACAATCCCATGCTCGCCAAAGCTGAGAAGATAAACGCTACGATGAGGCCAGAGTTGGGAGACTTTCCCTCAGGAAGCTGTGACGAATATTCAAGAGCGGAAAGTCTAGATCTGATGCGAGGAAAAAAGTTCGTTCCAGGACCGTGTAATCCCGTCAAAAGTTTCTGACGTGGAGGCGGAGGAGGAGGCGGAAGCGGTGGTTGTTCCATTTGATTCCCGACATGGAGTACGTTTTCAAAGTGGCCGACCTCTACGGCGGTGGAGGCGGAGGAGGAGGCGGAGGAACCGTGGCAAAAACCTCTTTTACCGAAACCACCGTGGTTCCTGCCATGCGGTCAAAATATCTCTGTCTAGGGTCGGGTCCAGGAGTCGCTATGCCAATGAGGAAGTCGATGAGAAAGATGATCCAGAAAATCTTGCTCAAGTTTCTGGTCAGCACCTTGTTACTGGGCGCCTTGCTCCCGTCGAGCATCTGCACCTTCAAGCCCATCACTCTTTTTCCCAAGGTTGCAGCAGACGTTGAGGATTCTAAGACCACGGAGTATATCACCCAGAGCAGGCCATAAAAAAGCGGCCAGAGTAACACATAAACAGCCCATGAGAGGGGGCCCAGAGCTTTTGCAAGTGGTGCTCCTCCGTTCCAAACGAGCGCCCACCATATGACCCACCCTATTATGGCAAAGGGGATGCTGTCGATTATGGCGGCGACGATTCTTAGAAGCCAGTGAGTACCCATGTCAACATGGGGATTTGGAGCTCCGTAGCCTGTAGACATTCTTTCAGCTCGCCTAGTAATCAGTATGATTCGTTTTTATTACTTTCTGTCTCTCCGAGAAAAAAGCGGTGCATACATCGAAGTGCTGACGAAACAAGCTTGAAAACAGAAGATGAACTCAAGAGTCTCAAAGCTTATAAACTGTTTCTCCAGATGAAATCACAAGGTGAAGTGACAAAATGTCTAAGCAAGAAAAAGCGATGACAAAGGACCGTCTCATCGGCATGAAAGTCATAAACGCGGATGGTAACAGTGCAGGAACCATCAAAGACATAGCGTTCACTGTCGGAAAGATGGGCATGACACTCCTCATCAAAACTGAGGATGGCGAGGACGTTGAGGTCCCGTGGGACCAAATTCAAGCAGCAGGAGACTTCGTCCTGCTGAAGCCTGCAGCTGCCCAGCCACAACCTTTCGTAACACAGCTAGGAGGGCAACCTCAACAGGCCCAAACGCAACAACCAACATGCCCTACTTGCGGGGGACCGTTGACTTACATTCAGCAATACCAGCGATGGTACTGTTACAAAGACAAGAAGTACGTCTAAAAGAGCTACACCTCGATTTTTTCTTCTTTTCCTTCCGTCTGGCCAAAAGATAATTGCTAGACATATTTCTTTTCGTTCTGACAATACCATCTGTTGTATTGTTGAATGAAAGTCAGAGGCTGACCGCATGTCGGACAAACAGGGGCGGCTGCCATTGGTGGCGGCGGAGGGGCTCTTGAGATATGGGATAAATTGAATATTCCAGGCATCGCGAAGGGTCTCTTTTCAAGCATTCCGCCAAAATACCCGCCGATCATGAAAAATACGAATGCAAACAGTACGCTTATGAGCCATCCCAGAAAGGTACTGCCAGCTGTGTTCGGAGTCAGGACGGCTGAAATTATCGTTTGAAAAAGAGTAATTATTGTGTAGATGAATGCCGTGAAGAATCCGGCGCTGAGACCTTCCATCTCGAGCTTTTCACCCGTTGCATGGAATCTGAAGTTGAGGTAGGAAGCTACCATTCCTCCCGGTATCGTGAAAAAGACGTCAGCCACGACGAGTATCCCGACGAATTGGATCATGTCCTTGGCACCGCCCGTTGCGGAGACAAGAGCGAATTCACCGAACAGGAAACCAATCAGACCTGCAACGAGGTAATCCAGCAAGGATCCTTCTCTTGAAGCCATACGAACCACCCATCTAACGTCCAGTTTCTCTGCTCTTGTTTTTCACAGGTATTTAACACTTTATACCTCATGCGCGATGGCCTGCAGCGGTCTGCTGTGGTAGGTTGCCAAAAATCACCGACCATACAACGACGAAGTATAGAGCAAGCGTGAAATCTCAAGACTTTCCGAATTTCGCCAGAGAAATCGAATACCCTTGTTATAGAAAAACCTCAGAGAAACATATAAGACTGCAGATACGGGATATTCCTGAACAAAATGTATCCTGAAACAAAAAGTTTCGGCGTTTTCGAACCTTTGGTGGGTTCGTGGTATGAATCACTGAAAAACCCCGGAAAGTCTCAAGAGCAGCTCCTCACCAGTTTACTGGAGAAATATTCCAAGACGCAATATGGAAACGATCATGGAGCGGCAAGGATCAAGGGAATCACCGACTTCAGGGAACATTTTCCTAGGCTGGACTACAAAGGACTAGCCCCTTATCTATCCGAAGTTATCAACGGCAACTACGGTTCACTTCTACCCGAGCCCTTGGCTTGCTGGGTAATGACACGCGGATCCACAGGCCCAGCAAAAGTGTTACCTGCCACTCAGACACACATTGAACAAATACTCACCTGCGGATCGAGAGCGCTAATAAACTATGCTCTCAGGACCAAAAACTATGAGCTCTTTGACGGCAAAATTTTCAACCTGAACTTCCCGTCGAACGTTCACACTATGACGATGAATGGACAAGAGATGACATATGGCTACAGCTCCGGAACCTATGCGAGACTAATTCCCGCATTAGAGCAGATCCAACTTCTGCCCAAACAAGAAGACATAGACTCCACCGGATCAGGAATCACCAAGAGAGATTGGGAAAACAGGTTTGAGATTGCCTATGAGCAAGCTTTGAGCCAGAACGTCGAAGCCGCGATGGGCGTGACACCAGTTATCTTAGCGTTTGCCAAGTATGTCACGAGAAAACATGGAAAGAAACCGAAGGATCTGTGGAAACTGAAAGCACTGTTCTGTACTAGTGTTCGAAAAATCCAGTTTAGGTACGCACCTACACTTAGAAAGTATTTTGGGCAGATACCGGTAATTGAAATGTACAGCGCGACGGAAGGCGTGTTTGGTCAACAGCTCGACGAGCTGCCCTACATCACTCCCAACTATGACAGTTACTTTTTCGAGGTGGTGACCAGCCGTGGACTCAAGATGTTGCATGAACTGAAAAGAGGAGAATGGGGAGAACTCCTTGTGTCATCATGCATGTTTCCAAGATACGCGATCGGAGACATGATCGAAGCAGCAGGAAAGGATCACTTCAGAGTCTTCGGAAGACAAAACTTTCGAACGATACTGGAGCACCGACTGCACAGAATGTTTCTTGGATGGTCAATCTAGGGCGCCGGGTGCCTCTTTCTCAACACCAATGCCCCGTACGCCGCTGCAACGATGATTATTAACCCGACGAGTACGAGGAAGAACGCCCAGAGGAACCGCCATTCGAAAGTGCGGTACATCCCGAGCCACCAAACCAGTCCCAAGAAGACCAGAATTAAGCCTCCAACCAGAGGCCCCAAGAATCCGTACTCGCCCTTCTCGTGTTTCTCTCCCTTTTCTTGCTTCTCGTGCTTCTCGTGTTTCTCACTTTTCTCCTCGTCCTTCTCGCGCCTTCGATATTCTCTTCGCGTAGCTGGAGCCGGAGGAGGAGTGGCAGCCTGCTGCATCTTCAGAGGAGCTCCACACTTAGAGCAGAAACTCATTTCTTCAGTAATTGGGGAACCACATTTTGGACAGTAGGACATACTCTGCACCTGTTTGTTACTTTTATTCGGAACAATTAGTATTTAAAACATGCTAAACTCGGCAAGTGTTATATACGCTCACAGAGCTAGAATATTTCGAAAGGAGGCAGGCCATTTGAGTTCGCAAGGATTCTCACACCAACATCGCGAAGGAATTCTCAGTGCGATTTCTGCCGGTGTCTTCTTTGTTTTGATCGGATCACTGTTCATAATTCACCCAAATCTATATGATAACCTGGTCTCTTTCTTCTCAGACTTCAAAGTAGCCGCTGCTTTTGGTACCAATAACATCACGTTACCTATACCGATCGACGTTGCATCACACGTCAGTGTGTACACTGCTGCGGAGCAATTCAGCCTGGCATGGGGAGTTTTCCTCGTGGCAGCAATTGTTGTAAGGTTTGCAGTGAACACGCCGACCAGGAGGAAGGCACAGAACATTTCGGACATAATCTTCTGGTTTGGAACAGCCTATCTCATTCAAACCTGGTTGATTGGTCAGGCTAAATGGTTCGAATTCTGGGCACTTACAATCATTCTCCTCGGAATCTCGCTCGTGGCAAGAGCAATATACCTTGCTTTAGTTTCAGCAACTCGCCACCAAAATGTGAAAACCCAATAGACCAGCAGACTTCGGGGTGACAGATTGCCCATTTCTTACTCAGAAGCCCCAGATGTCAAAAAACTCGCAGATGAAATCGCCGAAAGCCTCGAATTCTTCCACGTCGTTCCGCAGTATGTGTTTTGTCTC
Organism: Candidatus Bathyarchaeota archaeon; assembly: GCA_963739305.1. Classification (GTDB taxonomy): domain Archaea; phylum Thermoproteota; class Bathyarchaeia; order Bathyarchaeales; family Bathycorpusculaceae; genus DASPPK01. Next base: position 77,878 of record CAVTZU010000028.1, read on the forward strand.
AGAAGCAAAGGCTCGAGTTCCAGACGAACCATCGCCCGCATTCACGGACTCGGCAAGGTGTGGCAGGAGACACTTAACATACCGCCGTCCTACGTAATTGAGGTCATTTCTGAACGGTACGACAGACTTACCCAGGACGAAAAAGAGAAAACGGTCATCCATGAACTCCTACATGTTCCTGCAGCCTTCGCTGGAGGTTTTCGTCCCCACAAAGGATACATCAACGATGAAATCGTCGACAAACTTCACGGGACATTTCGCAAACGGAGACAATCTGGAGGACAAGTTTTTAAGGAACATATGGAATGAAAGAGGAAAACTGAAAATCATCGTCATCAGTTCACAATGAGAGAACCATCATGAAATATTCCATGAAAAGCCTTGCCCACAACGGAATCTATGTTCCTCAGTTCGATTACAGGGGATTTAGTGTCAGGATACAAGGTCAGCCTATTAAGTTGTCGAGAAAGACAGAACAAATGACTGTGTTCTGGATAAGAAAAAGACAATCCCTAACTTCTCCTCCTGACAAAAAGTTCTACGAGAACTTCATCAAAGACTTCTTGCATGCCTTGAAATCAGAAAACCCCAATATCAGCTCTCTGCAGAGTTTTGAAAACGGCTACCTAGACAGCCTCGACGAGAACGAGTGGATGCATGACGAACACGCGCGAATCGACTTCTCAGAAATCGCAACATACGTCCAGCAAGAGCAAGAGAAGAGAACAAACATGCCCAAAGAGGAAAAGAAAAAACTCGCAGCTGAAAGAAAACTTGCTCGAGATGCACTAAGGGAAAGGTATGGATACGCAGTCGTTGACGGAAACAAACTTGAGATAGCAAACTGGACCGCCGAGCCATCCTGCATTTTCGCTGGGCGGGGAGACCATCCTAAGAGAGGGAAATGGAAAGAAGGACCCGCGGAGCAAGACATAATTCTGGACCTATCTTCTGACAGTCCGATGCCCCCTGGCAACTGGAAAGGCAGAATCTGGGAACCTGAGAAGATGTACATTGCAAAATGGGAGGACAAGCTGACAGGAAAAATAAAGTACGTTTGGTTCTCCGACTCCGCCTTTCTGAAACAAAAAGCAGAAGAAGAGAAGTTCAAAAAGGCTGGAAAGCTCAGCAAGGAAATACCAAAGGTCAAAGCTCACATCTTGAAAAACCTTAGCGCCGAAGACCTAGACACACGAAAGACAGCAACGGTCAGCTGGCTCATCCTAGAAGTAAACATGAGAGTCGGCGACGAAAAAGATCCAGGCGAGGCCGACACGGTAGGCGCAATCACCTTGAGGCCCGAACACATAAAGATTGAAGGAAACAAACTGAATTTTGATTTCTTAGGAAAAGACTGCGTAAGATGGACAAAATCGATCGAGGCCCCGCCCGTGGTCATAAAGAACATGCAAGAATTTTCCAAAATGAGCAAAGAATACCTTTTCGAAGGAATAAACTCAAGGAGGGTGTCACGATTCCTTTCAAAACAGATGGAAGGATTAACAGCAAAGGTGTTCAGAACATGGAAATGCACAACGACTGTCAAGGAACATCTTGAAACGTGCAGCGTCACGAAAAACGATCCTGAGTACTCCAAGCAATACTGTGCAAAAATGGCTAATCTGAAAGCGGCGATAATAGCTAATCACAAGCGCAAGATCCCGCTGAACTACGAAGATAGACTTGCCAAAAAGCACGCACATGCCAAAGAACTCGAGATGAAGCTGAAAGAACGAAAAGAACAAGGCAAGAGCACCGAGACTCTCATGAAGAGACTGGAAAAGAGCAAGATTGATGCAAAACTTGCAGAAGAAACGAAAGAATACAACCTTGGCACCTCTCTCAAATCTTACATCGACCCCATGACATATGTAAGATGGGCGAAAGATGTGGATTTTTCACTCGACAAGCTTTATCCTAAAACCCTTCGAAAGAAGTTCAGCTGGGCCTTAGGACCGGAAAGCTGAACATGCGGGATATCTTCATTGGTTTGAAAAAAAACGAGTTTTAGTTTTCATCGACATGAACAGATATTGATTCCAAGGAACGGCTCAGCTCACAACCATATAATCCAAAAGGCATATCTACGAAAAAAGATATAGTTGAGGGAGAATGGTAGAAAGTTTTTCCTGCGGGGAAAGGAGAAAGTTGAAAAATCTGGTTTCTACCATTCTCCACACAAGAAGAGTCAATAACATTCTGCTCTTAACCTTGTCGTTAGTTTTCGATTTTGTCAACATCCCAGACTATCTTGAGGGAAAAACAAGGATGCATTTTTGAGGGCCGCAAAGACGTCTTGCTGCCCTCCTGTTCAGCTCGCATGCACAGGTTTCCGACATTTTCTTCTCGTCGTTATTCTGCGTACTTTCTGGCCTGCATGAAAAGGGTGACACATACAAGAAGAAGCAGGAGTGATGATATTGCCAGACCAGCGATGTTCCATGAATCGTGGATCGAGAACCAGAATGAAACGAAGAAACTGCCGATCATCCCGATTAGTGCACCAAGGATCGTTCCAAAGTACAGAGATGCCACCGAATGTCTTTCCTGTAGGTTCTGTGCCGTCTTGATCGTTTCTACGCTGTCCAAAAGCGTCTTCAGAGTCTCAGTTGGGACAGTCACGTCAAGTTGCCGATGGTCCTCTGCTCGCAGCAAGTACGAATGCAGATCAAGAGTTGCTTGCCAAAAGTCCTGCAGAACATCTCTCATATTTTCATGATGCATATCCGCTGCCGTGGGTCTTGGATCGGCATCCGCATCGTCTTGATTTTGGTTCAACCAGCTCTACCTCTGTTCGTCTGCATCTCCACATTGATAGTCTTCTCACGATTATGAACCTTGTCTTCAGCCAAGAATCAAGAACTCGCATTCAGCCGTGAAGGTTTGGTTGGAACAAGGCTTTTATTCTAAGGCAGTTCTTACGTGAATTAATTCACGTGGAAATAAGGGATGACGAATGAGAGGAGCACTTGTTTTCCTCGCAGTCTTCATCATAGTTCTGCTGGCGACCATAGCTTATCCAGATCTGCCGCTAGGCAAACAGATCTACAACGCCCTCAACCTTCCAACCCCTGATTACTTAGTTCTAGGTATTCAAGTAACAACGCTAATAGAAGCAGTCTTCAACGGAGTAATCTATGGCATAGTAGTTTGGATCATCTACACGATTGCTGACCGAGCGACCAGAAAGAAACCTCAACCACAACAAAGCCAAAAATCATAACAAGCCAGCTAAGAAAAGAACCCTCAACACCACATTCTTTTTCTTTGACAAAGCAACATAGGCAGATTCTTCAATGCATGTTTATCTTAGAAAGTTGAGTGGACGGGCCGGGATTTGAACCCGGGACCTCCACGATGCCAACGTGGCGATCATACCAGGCTGATCTACCCGCCCGCTACATAGCGGTTCTCAAACCCACAAACAGCACATTAAGCTTTGACTTCTTGTCGCTGTCTGGCTCAGCTTCGGTTTACCATAGACTTTGACTAGGTCAATGAACACAGTTATTCTTAAACCATTCGAGAGTAAAAGGGGTCTAAAGACGAATCCGCACTTCGTTTTCCTAGTTTTGTTCATCCAACTCGTTTGATCAGAAACGTTTTTAACATTAAGAACAGAATAACTTTGTCTCATCCGAATCAGCTTCGCGGCACTTCTATTTATCTTCACGTCCGCTTCATAGTCCTGTTCTTATTTCCAAGTCTCCCCTGCATTTGGCACACTTCATCCTTCAGGCATGGTGATTGCAATAATCGCCGTTATTTGGATACGATGGGTTCTAAGTAAAACAATGACACATTCTCAATCAACAAGTAGTCGTACGAACGACTATCCGCAGTGCAAGTATTGCCCGAGAATCTTTTCGATCTCCTCTGGCTTGCTGAACAAATCATTCCACAAATTTCGGTCGTCATAGCAAGTCAATTTCTGAATTGTTCTATCGATAATTCTTGACGGGAAGACATCGTCAGCCTCGTAGTATTCTCGATCTCTCTGTAGGTTCTCAGCAGCTTCAATGCAGGAATGAGGCAACGGTCCAAACGAATCGTGTTCATTTTTCGTCGGTTGTGAGTGAAAGGCTTCCGACTCCCTCAAGGACTTCGCCGCGTTGTCAAGCCCATAGTTTGCAGCCAAAGCCAACCCTGCTAGAATTAGATGCGTATTGGCGAAGGCATCTGGGGCTCTGTACTCAAACGTCTCTCGGCAGCTACTACTCATCTCTGCTTTCGTTCTGTGCTTCCACCACAAAGGTATCCGAACCAACGCTAGACGATTCCTGTCGCTCCAACAGATGTGCATCGGCGACTCTTTGCCCGCAATGAACCGCAGGTATGAAACAGGCGTTGGGTTACCGAAAGCGACAAGGCTAGGCGTGAACTTCAGTATTCCAGCAATCATGCATAGTGCTTCTTTGCTCAGACTCCCGTTTGATTTCGAAACGATATTTCGTCCTCTTTTCAAGGCGCATAAATGAACGTGCATTCCGTTGCCTGCGTGATCCAAATTGATTTTCGGAGAAAATGAAGCAAAAACTCCGTGCCTCGCGCAGACGTTTCGAACAACCCACTTTGCAATGACTGCCGTGTCGGCCATGTCCCCGAGGCTTTGAGCGGTTAACTCGATTTCATGTTGTTCCGCTGTTGTCTCGTCCTTGTTGATTATCTTCCCAACTTCGCCGTGTCCATACTTTGTCCGGATGCCCATAACGCTCAGCGTAGCCAATACTTCGTTTCGAATCTCTTCGAAACTTGCGAACGGAGAAGACTCGTGATAATTCGCATCCGGGGATCCTGGAAAAAGGATTTCAGTTCGTTGTTTTTCAATGATGTAGAACTCAAGCTCAATCAATGCCTTCATGGTGGTGTTGTTTGAGGATTGCAGTTTTTTCTCAGCTCTTGTCAACACGCTTTGTGGAGCAATATTCAATGGTTTCCCGTTTTCATCTCTGTAGTCGCATAGTACGTTTAGTGTCGGCAAAATTGTGAAGGGATTTGTGAAGAACCTATCAGTTCGCGGAGTTATGTAGATGTCGCTTTTTTCAGGTTCGATGAATGAGAACAGGCTTGAACCATCTGCGCGTTCGCCAAACTCAAGAATCTCTTTGACTCGTTCTTTGTCGGTTGTGGAGAAGCTGAGGGTTTTCAGTCTACCGTCTTCAGGTATGTGACACAAGTTTAGTATTTTCAAGTTGTTTTTGGAGATGGCTTTGAATGCAGCCTCTTTCTCTGAGAAATTCACCATGTTGTGCATTGATGAACCTTCTGCGAGCACTTCTAGGATTCCAGATTCTGATATTTTAACTCTCCCGATGAAAACTTGTTTCATGTTCAACTGTTGTACATGATTGGGAATAATGATAGTTAGCTCTTCACAACGATACATTTTAGGGATTCGCTAAGTTTATTTATAAAGCGTCAGTGTTATAGGGTGAAGAAACAACGGAGTTTCAGTGATGTCTCGGAAGATTCCGTCGAAGGACGAAGCACTTGAAGCGTTGGATTTCATAGTGAATGTTCTCAAGGAGCATGAGAAGGACCTTGATAGACTGATAAGCGAACTTGGTAACGTTACTGAAAAGATGGGTGACACGGGCGAACTTACTGGAAAGGTCGAGAAGGTTGAGGAGCGGTTGACAACGCTTCAAAACGATATTTCGAACCTGATAACACAGATTTCCACTTCACGCGAACAGCCAGTAGCTTCCGTGCCCATATCGTTGCAGGTTTCTTCAAAGCCCAAGGCTGAGGAGACGCAGGTTAAGGAGAGAGAGGTTCGTGGACCTCCAGTTATACTTCGATGCAAGGAGTGGGAAGATTTCCAGAATGTGGCGGGACAGGCACAGACTCTTTCTTTCATGTATCGAGAGGCAGAAAGAACATTTCAGGTTGATGCAGTGAAGGACTACCAGATTATCACTTATAGTGGTCCGCTTCCTAAGGGAGCGGCGATGTTGAAGGCATGGCTCTCGAAGCAGCTGGATGTTGCTGAGAAGAAGATTCTTGAAGGCATTTTGGCCATAGGCTAGAATTATTTGCAAATATGTGTATGTTTCTGGACTTAACAATGTTTTTATATTAGACTTGACTCTTAAGTCTTACGATGTGCGGAGGGTCGAGGTTGAAGGCCAACCACAGAGCCAATACGATTTTTTTCCGTTCTCGAAGCCTTCTCCTTTCTCCTCAGTGACGGAAAATGGCCGAGTGGCTGACTAACAGACGATGAACCCCCCACATCAAACAGAAGAAACACCTGGAAGCCGGAATCGATGGACCAAACATCAATGACAATACAAAAAATCAACGAAGAATTCGTAAACTTCAGAAAAACAATGGAAGAACTCTACATGCTAAAACGGGTGGCTTCAGACTTGAAGAACTACCGACGAATGATAAAACTCAAAAAGTACGATTAGACCGACGACTCACTGATTCACAGATAGCACAATCCGTCTTCGATCCGATTCTTCAGCATGAAAAAGGTGCGAAAAGACTTTTAGAATCCTTTTCGGAACTATAGTGATTAGGAAGTCGATATTATGAAGGATAGAACGGCGAACAACGTTCATGACGCCTTCGTGGGTGAAGCAAAAGCTTACCAGCGCCTCCTAATGTTCGCACAAAAGGCTGACCAGGAATCATTGCCGCAGATAGCTCATCTCTTCAGAGCCGTAGCCGCGGCTGAGGGCGTTCACTCACGCAGGCACTTCGCGTTGCTTGAATCTGTTTCAGACACACAGAGCAACCTGGAAAAAGCGTTTCAATCCGAGACCGCAGTGAATGGTGTTCACTATTTGAGGATGCTGCAAGAAGCAGAAGAGGACGGTGAAGAGGCAGCGTCATTTGTCTTCTCCCAAGCAAGGGACGTTGAAGCTGAGCATGCCAGATTGTACGAAAGGGCACTCACTGACCTGATAGCGCAACGATCGACTGAATACTATGTCTGTTCAGTGTGCGGACACGTCCACGAACGCGAAGCGCCAGAAACCTGTCCCATCTGCGGAGCACCAAAGACAGCTTTCGAAAAGGTTCCTTAGAGACAATTCTCTTCCGTTTTTTAGGCATGCCGTAACGCTTTCTTCAAAAAAGTATAGTAGATACATTCTGCAATAGATCTACTAATGCAACTGTGTGAGTCACATGGAATTTTGCGAAAAGTGCGGTTCCCGCATGGTCAGAACCAAGGAAGGTTTCGCCTGTTCGAGATGCGGCATCGCAAGATATGCAAATCCTGACTCTCGAACTTTGAAAAGGAAGGATCGAGAAAGCAGCGTCTATGTTCTGGGGGAATCGACGACAGAACATTCAAAAACTGACCGCCGATGTCCAAAATGTGGAAATGAAGAGGCTTTTTACTGGTTTTCCGGCGTTTCCGGTGAACACGCGGGCATCCGTCAGGAAAGGACAATAGAGCATTTCAAATGCACGAAATGTGCTTTCTCTTGGACTGGAGAATCATAGAAAACGCATTTTGTCGAATGCTCTAGTCATCACAGAGCGGCCGTTTCATCATGAGCGGTAACCGCATAGACTCGATGTGCACGTTGCACAGATTTTCTGGTGTTCAAGGTTAGAAAGGACTATTCGACTCAAGATCCAGTACATTGTTGTCACGAGAAAGTACATCTCAACCACGACAGTTCCATTCGTCTCAATTACTCCGATCAACATGAAAAGCGCCCCAGCCACGAACAATACGTTCAGGATGAAATGAAACCAACTTACTGACATTAACGCCTTCGCATACTGCAAAAGGCCAAGCAGGACAGCACTGAAACCGAACCAGAATATGAACACAGCTACTTCATGCACTGCAAACGCGTTGACCGCGTAAGATAAGCTTCCAAGTATCGCAATCAAGGCACCCGTAAGTAAGCCAGAGCATCCTGCACAGTAGACCTTATTCCTGATCTTCAAGACATGAGTGCTGAACCTGCCACATGACGGATGATGACCCTCGTACACTATTGTCCTCTGATCATCTTGAATGGCTCCAGCTTTTTTCAGTTGACTTTGATCATCTGCCTGCTTGTGAAGGGTTAGCTTTGAGCACTTGGAAGGCAACAATGCTGCCAACCCACCTAAGAAGCATATGCCCATGAATACTGAGATGACAACTTCCTTGGGCAGAACAGTTCCCGCAGGCTTGTACATGACTGTTAACCAGACTACCAGAATCAGGCAAATCAAAGAACTGGTGGTGAACGCCCATGAGGCCACATTAGTTTTTCTCAGCTGTGTATCCTCCTGGCGTCAGGCGGTTTGGTCTAGACGATGAGCAAAACGTCTATAGAACCATCTCTTCAGGATCTCGACCATCAACAGGTAGGCGGCAACGAAGACCAACAGGAAGACAAAAAAGGCTCCCGGAAGTCTCGCAAAACTGAACCAACCGTTAACAATTGGTATAAATGGTAGAATTATAGCGACGAAGACCACGGTCAGACTCGCAAATAGCAGAGTCTTGCTGGGTCTGCTCTTGAAGAAAGGCGATCTTCTTGTGCGTATAACGAATATCACAAGCGTTTGAGTGCACAAAGATTCTACAAACCAAGCAGTCTGGAAGATTGACTCAAAAAGTGACTCAGAAGGAGTGAATCCGCGGAAGAGCGCGAGCATTACCAAGAATGTCAAGAAGTCGAAAATGCTGCTGATCGGTCCGAAGAAGACCATGAAGTTTCTGATGTAGGAAATGTCAAGTCTCTTTGGTTTGCGAACGTATTCGGGATCGACGTTGTCCGTTGGAATCGCTATCTCAGAAAAATCATAAAGAAGGTTGTTAAGGAGGATTTGAATCGGGAGCATCGGCAGGAAGGGCAAGAAAAGAGAAGCGCCTGCAGCGCTAAACATGTTTCCAAAGTTGGAGCTTATTCCCATCAATATGTACTTCATAGTGTTGCCAAATGTCTTCCTTCCTTCGAGAACTCCTTCACTGAGCACTGTCAGGTCTTTATGAAGGAGAATGATGTCTGCCGACTCTCTGGCAACGTCGACCGCGTTCTCAACCGATATGCCGACGTCTGCGATGTGCATTGAGGTGGCGTCGTTGATACCGTCGCCGAGAAAGCCCACGACGTGTCTGTTGCGTTTTAGTGCGTTCATGATTCTGTCTTTTTGAGATGGGCTTACCCTTGCGAAGACGTTGGCTTCTTCAACAACTCTTGAAAGACCCGGATCTTGAAGTTTAGCGATGTCGTTTCCAACGACGATTCCTTTGATCTCAAAACCGAGTTGTTCACAGACTTTCCGGGTTACCAGCTCGTTGTCGCCTGTCAGAATCTTAAGTTCTATCCCGGCTTCCTTGATCAAGCGAAGAGACTCTCTTGAGCTCTGCTTCGGCGGATCCATGAACGCTACGAAACCCAAGAAAACCATATCACACTCATCCGCGATTGAATACGCGGACTTCTCTTCGATTTTCTTATATGCCACTCCAAGAACCCTGAACCCTTGCGAACTCAACTTGTGATAATTATCCTCAATTCTCTTCTCCTGCTCCTCAGTCAAGCTAAGTACCTGATTGTCGAGCTCAAACTGAGAACAGACCCTGACTATTTCTTCCAACGCCCCCTTCGTGAGGAAAAGTCTCTCACCTTCGCGCCCGACAGTAATTGAAACTCGTCTCCTCACGAAATCGAACGGGACTTCGTCTATTTTCTCATAGCCCACTATGTCGAGATTTTTGAATCTGAGTATGGCGGTGTCGAGAGGGCTCTTCAACCCTGTTTCATATTGACTGTTTAGGTACGCATAAAGGAGAACCTTGTCGTCGTCTTTTCCCTCAGGGTCCGTGTGCAAGACAAGGGTGATTACGTTTTCAGTAAGTGTGCCAGTTTTGTCTGTGCATAGCACGTCCATGTTTCCGAAGTTCTGAATCGATGCCAGACGCTTCACAATCACGCTTTTCTTGGACATGGCCAAAGCGCCCTTCGACAGGTTCACCGAGATAATCATCGGAAGAAGCTCAGGCGTTAGGCCCACTGCCAGAGCCACAGCGAAAAGGAGTGATTCTAAGACTCCCCTTTTGAAAAGCGCATTTATGAAGAAAACAACTATGACCAGAACCAATGCGACTTGCATCAGTAGAAGACCGAACCGTCTGAGTCCCCTTTCAAATTCTGTTTCGGGCTCCCTTTCCGTGAGAGTTTTCGCAATTTTCCCAAATTCGGTTGAGCTCCCCGTCCTTGCAACGGCAGCTACCCCTGTTCCGCTGACGACCGAGGTTCCTTGGAAAACGTAGTTGTCCCTTTCGGCCAATGCTGCACTCTTGACCGCGAGTGGCGCGCTCGTCTTTTCAACCGGAAATGATTCACCAGTCAACGCTGACTGGTCAACGTACAGGTCCTTTGAAGTTATTATTCTAGAATCTGCTGGTATGATGTCTCCAGCTGAAAGGTATGTTATGTCTCCGGGCACTATTTCGGACAGATTGACTTCGGTCTTAACGCCGTTTCTTAGAACAGTCGCAGTGGTGACTACTCTTCTCTTGAGAAGCTCAACTGACCTTTCAGCCTTTGACTCTTGATAAACATCAAGGACTACGCTCAGGAGCACGATTGAGAATATGATTAGAGCAGGAACAGTCTCTCCTGTGATGCCTGAAATCAGGCCTGCTGCAAGAAGTATGACAACCAAGGGGTTTCTCAGGTGGTAAAGAATCTCAACTAAGCCTGTCCGCTTCTTTCTCTTTGCAAGCTCGTTGCGACCGAATGTTTCAGCGCGATTCTCGGCTTCTTGAGCGGACAAGCCATTCTGAGAAGTATTTAATCTAGAGAGCACGTCATCTACTGGCAGACTTAGAAGCTCATCAGTACTCACCGATTGAGATTCGCTCGATGCCTGTTCCGCTTCTTTCTTTTTGGCCGACCGTGCGAATCCCATTAATGCCACCATTCATGACTACAGACTATAAGATCTAAGTCTAAACCAGACAGATTGAAACGCTCATGTACGTCTAATCTAATAATCGTTTTGGCAAACCGCCTCACTGCGCTCTGTTTGTAGTCTTCCAACAAAGGGAAAACGGATTTGGGAGACTCTTGTTTCGGGAAAATGGAAATGACGATTGCGCGTGTGTTAATGCCGATGTTCAAGCGCGATGACTCTTGTAGCGCGTCTGAACCAATAGTCCACGGAAGGGAATGTTTTTCGTGAAACCCCTGACTCCTCAAGAGAACTCGCAGATGATTGCCGGAATATTGTCAGATCATTTCTACTTGATTTTTCGGATCGTCCAAAAGCGTACCTGGAATATTAGAAAATCGCAATCGAGGAACAATGAAAAGCTCAAGTCCATCGATTGGCAAAACAAAAGCCGAAAAAGATAAAGGGTTCAGGGGAACTCGAATAAGCGCGCTATAGAGAGAAGGTGTTATGAGGTACTGGAATGATTCCGGTTGAAATTTCGTTTGTCAGAAAGTCGTATGGTGATTTGAAGGCGGTCGATGGAGTCTCCTTTTCTGTTCAGGAAGGTGAGGTCTTCGCCCTTCTTGGCCCAAACGGAGCGGGTAAGACAACGCTGATAGAGATTCTGGAGGGCTTGCGGAAAAGGGATGAAGGCAATGTGAAGGTGCTGGGTCTCGATCCTTGGGGGAACGGCTATGTGCTTCACAGAAGAATCGGGGTTATACCGCAGGATTTTACGTTCTTCGACAAGCAGAATCCGAGGGAAGCACTGGAATATTACGCTGCTCTTTTTGGGGTGAAAATTGATGCAGATCAGATACTGCGGGAAGTGGTTTTGGACGATTCGGCGAATGTTCTTTTTGAGAACCTTTCTGGTGGGCAGAAGCAGAAGCTTGGTCTCGCGCTTGCACTAGTGAATTCTGCCGAACTTCTTTTCCTAGACGAACCCACCACGGGACTTGATCCGAATGCGCGAAGGTCGATCTGGGATGTGATAAGAGGGCTGAGGAGCAAGGGCCGGACGGTAATTCTAACTACTCATTACCTTGATGAGGCTGCGCAGCTTTCAGACAGGGTAGCCATCATGGATCATGGACATGTCGTAGCGATGGGAACTTCCGATGAGATCATCGAAGCTCACGGCTCAGGGGAAAGACTGGAAATACACGGAACAGAGGAGTTGGCCGCTTACCTCAAAGCAAACACAAACTTGAACGTCCAATCTAACGGGAAGGGTCTGATCAGTATAGCAATCACTCAGAAACGCGATGCACTGACAGCCTTGACAGCTGTTGAACGATCTGGGCTCGAATGGCGAGACCTGCATACTCGTCGCGACAGTCTGGATGACGTATTCGTGAAACTTGTGGCTGGGAGGATTGATGAGAAAGGCGAGATAAGAGTCGAAAACACTGGTAGCAATTCGAATGGTCAGGGGAGGCGAAAATAGATGGCTAATGCACGAAGAATCATTTCTGACCTCCGATTGTTTGGTCGTGGCTACCTTAGAAACGCAGCAGGCCTGTTCTTCGGACTAATTTTCCCTGTCATCCTCATACTCATCTTCGGAGCGATTTTCTCATCGGGTTTTTCAGGATCAATTACGCTCTACTATCAGAACCACGACGGTGGGCAGATCTCCACATCTTTTCTGAACACGCTCAACAGCACAGGCACCGTTAAATTAGTTTCAGTCAGTGATTCGGAGAACTTCTCTCAATATCTGTCAGCCCATTCCGCTTCGGATGGATTGATCATACCCCCTGATTTCTCGGCGAACTACTTGGCAGGCCAGCGTGTTAACGTCACGCTTTACGGTAACCCATCTCAAAGTTCCAGTTCAATCGTGATTGGAACCGTCACTGGAGTGATAAACGGGTTCAACTTGGCTCGCTACGGAGGCTCATCGATCATCGGAATAAGTCAGACTACCGCTAATACTCAGGTGACCAAATACATCGATTTTCTCGTTCCAGGCCTCGTCGGCTTCTCAATACTCGTAAGCCCGATGTTTTCTCTCGTCAACATATCATCTGAATACAAGAGAATAAAGCTGTTCAAGCAGTTGTCGTTAACTCCTCTAACCAAGATCGAGTGGCTAGCGTCGAAGGTTCTCTTTTACATCCTTTTGTCGGCAAGCTCATTTCTCCTGATGACTGTGGTCGGAGTGTTTGTCTTTGGGGCACACATCGTGCTTTCACTGTGGCTAATACCATTCCTCGTATTGGGACCGATGTTCTTCGCATCGCTGGGTATGCTGGTTGGAACTATCTCTAAAAGCACAGAAACCGCCAGTGTCGTAGGAAACATCATAACGTTTCCGATGATGTTCCTCTCAGGCACGTTCTTCCCGATCACGCTCATGCCAACATATCTTCAATACTTCGCGCATGTCCTGCCCCTATTCTACATAATAGATGGACTCAACGGCGTCATGATTTACGGCAACTATGTGCAAGCACTTATCGACTTGGCCGTCGTTGCAGCAATCACGATAATTGCGTTCGTGGCGGCAGCAAGACTATTCAAGTGGAGAGAAGACTAAATTCGAAGATAACACCCGCGAGCTCCAAGCGTATCTCTCCACATCTTCCGGAAAATGAAAAAAGCCCTCAAAAAGTGCGGTCAGTTCGTTGAAGAGTGCGGGGGGTGGGATTTGAACTCGCCCCGAGCCAGCGTTTCTGAAGTATTACGAAACGACTCCCGCAAATTCCCCCTTTTTACAAATCTATGCTATAGCTTTTGAAAACCAATCATAGAGTCTGAAGCCGGGATAACTTCTTTAACTTTTTTCCAAGGAGTTTTCTTGACATCTGCTTCAAGATCGTCTTCAGCTTCAAAGATCTGCAGCCATCTTTGGAAATGGCTTTCATCTGACACTCAAGACTAACTTCGTATCGGTCTCGAATTAGACTAAGAGAATATGGGATAAAAAAAAGGAGGGAAGCGATTGATTTCCAACAGTCGATCTACATGATATATGGCAGAAGTCTTGGCAGGATGTCGCCCAAAGCTCTGTAGACAATGTATGTTAGGGTCGTTCCACCGAGAAGGTAACCTCCGTACTGAGTGAATTGGGACATGAGGCTCTGAGCATAGTTTGCTGCAGTCCAACAGTTGATTGCCGAACAAGCTTGAACGAAGAACATTTGTAATTGTTGGTCAAGGTATGCTTTGCAGAGGTTAATTGATGATAGGCTGCCTGAGTATGCTTGAATACACCGGCTGTTCACACAGGAATAAGCTGTGAATGAAATCTGTGCTTTGCAATCCCAAGTAGTAGTTCCGACGACAGTGAAGTAGCCTATCAGTGAACAGGGCCATCTTCCGTTCACGTTGGACCACCTGTAGAAATCCATTTCAAGGACAAGATTTCCGTTGCTCTTAGCTGTTATGTAGATTTCACTTCCATCAGGACGCCAATATCCACCAGAGATGGTAAATGTCGCATGAGCCGATTGAGTCATCAAGAGACCTAGGATAAATGGCAGCAATGCGAAGGCCAACACCCGAAATGCCTCAGTTGCTTTCAAAATTCTTTCCTCCTTCGATTTCTTGTCCAGTCTGTTCATTTCTGGTCCCGCTAGGACCGTCGCCTTGAGGTCGGCTGGACAGACTTGCTTGAACCCTGTTTTTGACCTCCCAGTTGCCGCCGGCGGTTGAGGCCAGGACACATTTAGACGCCTCTTTTCGAACTGGGTTTTCAGAAAAACTGGAGCGAACAGCACACAGATCGTACATCAGTCGGTCCCTCCAATGTAACCTTGAAGCTCATAGTCTTCTTGCAGTTTCGCAGATGATCGTCTTCTTTTGATAATAGAGACTTTTTGAATCGAAACTATTCTGTTTCCTTTGATTTCTGTCTCATAAGCTCGTTCACCGTGATCATCTAGCAAAATAACTTTAGCAACTGTTCGGTCGTTGTCACTCGCGGTACCGTCTGAGGTTGCTATCAGTATGCTGTCAGTACGTGCCCCATTCTGAAGTCTTGGCCTTTCCTGGGCATTCTGTTTCAATTTTCATCCCTCGCTGATCTGAGCGGTGAAAACCCAGCAAATCTGATTCATCTGTCAGCCACCGCCTACCTTGTGTACTGGGATGGATCTGGGATGGTTCTGTCACTAGCACTCCCGATTAGGAGGGCTATCTCTGCCATAGCCATTTGCGGAAAATCTTTGAGAACGTCAAGTCTGCCTGAGAAACCTGTGGCTACCACTATGTCTTCGTAGAATATAACATAGTACTGAAGCACGGGCGTTATTTTCATGATTCTTAGGATGGCTCCATCTTTGTCGGCAGTTGGCGAAAGTCAACATTGCGGCCTTTCGTATCATCCTGTCCCTGTGGGTCATCAAGTAATTTCTTTGGGCTATATCGAGATCGAAACTGATTTTTGCGCTAAATTCAACCAATACGTTTGTCATTTTTCGTTCCCAAATCCTGATGATGTTATCGAGTAAACATAACGATGTCCCACACAAACGGTGGATGTGAATAACCTTTGGTGTCGCGATGTAACAGAAATCTTGAAAGCAACGTGAAAGGTCACAGCATGAAACGAAATGTTGAGAGACACGACGAAATGTTGCAGAATTGAACAAAATGTCAATCAATGCGACTTTATGCAGCCTTAATCCTATTCAGGGCGTTGGCGGATATTGATGCGTGCAGGGATCAAAATGAAACGAAGTTGCTCTAGAACCTTGCTGATGCACTTGAATGTTGTCACTCTGCCCCGACTCAAAGGAAACTTAGAATCCGTCTTTGCTGATGATGAACAAGACGCCAAGCATCTCGTTTCAGATGCTAAAGGGTTCAGCAATGTGATTATTCTTAGGAAGGTCGAGTCCATTGATGGTGTATTCGTAAGACTGCCCAACGGGCAAAATATCGGCTCGTTAGGGGTGATGTTGGATTATCTGGAAAAATCACATGTTGATGTCGGCGCGTATAGTAATGGCAGAGAATGTCCTTTTTATCGATTCGTCTACACTGATTTTTACGGTCCTAAGCAGGTGCGCAAGAAGATTTATGAGGTCGTGGCTCCCTCAATAGCTTCACTCGAGCCATGTTACTCGTTCCTCAAGAAGTACTTTGGTGGTAAAGATTGACCGAGGAAAAAGCTGAAGCACTTCCGATAGACTATTTTGCGTCCATTGGAATTGGAAATCGAATTCTTAAGTTGTTGCGCGATATTCCCTTTGAAGAAGCTCGTTTGGGCGGATATACTGAAACTAAGTTGAAGAAACTTCTTTCAAATTACAGACGACAGCTGATTGCGAGGAATTTGGTAAGATCAACAAAACCTGCACAAGAAGAACAGAAGTCTGAAGCTTCTGGGAAAGAGTCGAAGAGTCACGGCAAGAGGTCGCTCTATGAAGAACTTGAAGCACTGGAAGAATCATGTCAAATAGAAATTCGTAGGGAAGAAGGAGAACCTCCTCGTTACAGCTTGAGTAACAATGCGCTATTCTACATTCATAGTCTATTTCCAACCGCACTGAATTTCCATACGGTGGCGGAGAGATGCATAAAAGCCCCATCGTTCAAATGGAGCCCACGTCCAATAGGAGAGTCTGAACTCCTTCTGGATGAGATAATCTTGGTCCCAGGTTCTCTGATACTTGCAGGGGAACATAGTGTATTGCTGGGTCAGCCTGCCATAGTCTTACCAATACCTCTCCATGTAATGGTTCACGCGACGGTTTACCAGTGCAAAAAGACCACGGAGGTTATTAAGCTCCCCCCAACATTCCCATCTCCGAACTCTTTGATCGGAGAAATAAGTACGTTTCCAGGAACGCCAGAACGCAGTCGTACTCAAGATTATAAATTCAACGAGCAAGTGAAGTCGGTTGTGGATCTATTTCAGAAGAAATTAATAGCCTTTAACGAGAGCTCAAATTATTATGTCGTGCTGGACATCCGGAGTCAAATCCCCCCTTCTGTCGGTCTCGGTAGCAGCGGAGCATTATGTGCTGCCTTGGCAATCTTGCTTGATCGCATAAAATATTTCGGGGACAAAAGTCCAATCGATAACCTAAATCAGAAAGATCTGGGCAATCTGTTCGACGACAAGAAGTCTAGACTTATGGAGATATTTCTCAACGCATCGGAATTCGAAGCAGTTGTCCATGGAGAAAGCTCCGGAGTTGGACCGTTCGCCAGCTTGGTCGGAGACGACTGTTTCACGCCTTTATGGTATGATTTAGGTGTCAGACCGGATGATAAAGTTGCCAAAGGAAAAAGTCGACTGAGTCAACACTTGAATCGAAGGAACAAAGGAGCGAAGTGCACATTAGACCTGAAATGTAAGAGAGGATCTGAAGAGGCCAGGAGATATCTGAGCAGATATTTGGGATTAGCCGCTGTCTATACGACTCAAAGTCGTCCAGAGCTAAAGTCAAAACAAGCCGAATCTTCGTACTGGCATTCTTTAGGAAGACCTGACTGTCGCCGCGATTTCTTTGCGATTACACAGAAGTTGTGGGACAACTTATGCCATGTAAACAAAGAAAGCGAAGCTGATGATGACATACAAGATGTAATCACTTGCGTCAATCTTTTCGGAGGGTATGAAGAGGGATATCTGAAGATGTTGCGCCAAGAAAGCGAAGCGACGCCTCGAGAACTAGTATACCACATGCGCGGATTCGGTCTAGGGGCAAAGTACGTAGGCGTAGGTTTTGGGGGAGATATTGTTGTGATTGGCCGAAAGGAGAAGTTAGGAATGATGCTATTTCCAAGTTACTTCCCCGTGCACTTTAGCAGTGTAAATCTCACTGACGACGAGAAAGTAACTCCTTCGATAGACGTGAAAGCACGGCCATTGATAATTCAAAAAGACAAATTCGTGGAAGAACTCATGCCCCAATTCATGAAACGCGCCCAACGGGCTTATTTGAGCTACTAGAAGAATAAAGACCTTGTCAAAAGTCACGGTAGTGTCTCATCCAATTCAAGGTTTGGTCAAATATCACGGTCTCAAAGACCCTTTGAAAAGAATACCTTTTCATGATTCTATATCAGTCTGCGTGGAAGGTCTTGCAACAAGAACCACGGTCGAAATAATGGAAAATAATGCTCCCGATTACATTTGGATTAATGGTTTCAGCCTTAAGGGTTCAGCAAGAAGACGCGTTGAACTTGTTCTAAACATACTGAGAAGGAAAAGCCCGAACCAAATGCGGGATAAAGATTGTGTCGCAAAACAATATTACTGATGGGAAAGGATTGGGTTTCTCTTCCTCGGGCTTCTCCGCACTAGGTCTTGCGACAGCCAAAGTATTAGGTCTGAAGCTTGATTCAATCTCGCTGCAGGAGACAGTTAGGCTTGGATCTGGATCTGCGACCAGAAGCTTGGCGGGTGGCTTTGCTATATGGTATGCGAATAACAATGGGAGATCTTACGCCCAAATGCTAGCCCCTCCTGACGCTGTCCATCTTGGAATCGTCGTTGTTCCAATCCCAGACAGAATAATCACAGATTCGATCCACCAAGAAATAGAGACCTCGCCTTTCTTTCATTCTCGACTGAAGGTATTGCCTGATTTGATGGAATCAATGAAAAAAGCAATATTCAATGATGATGTGGGTGAAATTGGGAGATTGGCAGAACAAGATAGTCTATCTCTTCATGCAGTGACAATGACCACCAGAAGTGGATGGATACTGATGAAGCCTGAAACAATCCGGGTCATAAATCAGGTGAAAAAATTGAGAAAAAGGGGACTGAATGCTTGGTTTTCGTTGGATACAGGTCCGTCTGTATTCATCAATACAGTTCCTCAAGAGGCAAAGGAAATCTCGACGCAAATAGAGAGCGAACTAAGACTACGAACGATTGTAAGTGGCATTGGAGGACCCCCTCAAATATCAACAGACCATCTGTTCTGAAATTGGATCTGATCAGTCTAATTCGCACTGCAGATTGGGTTGTACGACGTCTGATATTGCAGACAAGAAGGGCAGATTTGACTTCTGCAACTGTATCAAGAGGCCTGAACTACTCGTAAAACGACAACGTTGACGGCGACGGTGACGGCGTGAACAAGAAATCCTTGTCAACTCGCGCGTTAGAATTAAGCACCAGCTGGTTTGGTCTTTGATATTTCTTGGTCATGATTGTAACGGGCAACAGAGGATCGCTACCAAACCCTACTTGAAATTGAACTGAGTGTCGCCATGAACCCTACCTTTGGTGGCGATGTCTCCCGCAAACCCCTCTTTTTATTTAAAAGTGTTCGCCTGTGAAGGTTGCGGAATTTCGTTCTAAACATCGTCTGCATAAGCCTTAGCGCGCGCGTAAAGTTTTATCCCAAACCAAAATTGAGGCTTCAAACGTAGAGTACGCCAATGCCAAAACCTTCTTGGTTACTGCTATTGACTATCTCCTTGTGAAAATACCCAGGTTTTATTTCATTCCAAAACTTGTTCACTGCACCTGCCAGTTCTGGGGGACCCCTGCAAATATCGTGGAAAGCAATTAAACCGCCTTTGCGTACTAGTGGACTGTACATTTGGAAATCTTTCTTGACGCCTTCGTAAGTGTGATCACCATCTATGAAAAGAAAGTCAACTTGTTGATCTTTCAGGATTGATCTCACGGTTGACAAACTGGACGGTGAATGTGAGTCAGCTCGGACCAAGAATATTCGTTGATTTCTTTGAGCGAAGTTTGTGAAGAAGGGTATTTTGATATCTTCATATCCTCCTCCAAATTTGCCTTGCGGCAAGTCTAGACTAATTATTCTAGCGTTTGGGTCTATCATTCGAGTGAAGAGAAACAGTGTTCCTCCTTGAGCTGTTCCGATTTCAAGTATGGTACATATGTTCTGTTCGCTTAGTATAGACAGCAAAGTCTCGATTTCTTGCTTAATCTGAAAAGGTTCGATTGACCAGCCTATCAAGTTTAGGGGTTTGTGATGAAAAATGTCAAATGTTAGATCCACATAATCCGCGGGTGTTTTGCATTTTCTTGCTTTCTTACTCAAAACTGAAGAGGCTATTCTCACTCTGATTCCACAAATGTCAAACTTGCCAAGATTAATTTCACGATTAAATGGAAGTTTCATTCCGAAAACAAAAGTGGACGAGTTTCCTTTTAAGGGTTTTTTCTTATGGTTTTGCCAATTAGCGCGCGCTAAGAAGAAAAGGTTCCTCAAGTTGTCTTGATAGTAGGATCTCACATTCACGCATACCAATAATGTTAAGAGATGCATGTCTTCGAAAAGTAGAATGAATGATGGATAAGGTGATCTAATTACCGAACATTTTTTCCGAAAGCTACGAAAGCATCTATTCGCGTGCTCGTATTTTACATAATCTGCGAATATTGCAAAGAAACACATGGTTGTCTTCTTCTGAATTGGAAAGGATGCAAACGAAAAAACTCCGGAGTATTTTGGAATATGCATATGAAAACGTTGCTTTTTATCATCAGAGGTTTAATATGGCGAAAGTTAAGCCGAGTGACATAAAATCCTTAGAAGATCTGCCCAAGATTCCAATTCTTACAAAATCAGAGGTCCGAAATAATTCTAACTCTCTTATTTCAAAGGGAGTTATAAAAGAACTATGCAAGAAGGAAGAGACTTCGGGCACAACTGGCATCTCCTTATCCATTATCGCTGAGAAAAGAGTGTCCTATATCATGGCAGCAAACAAGTTAAGACACTACGTAGAAAATGGGGGAAAATTATTTAGAGACAGATATGTCGTCCTTCTCCCATCATTCAGGCCCCTCAGAGGGACCTATCTGGGTGTTCTTCTTAGAAAGTTAGGAATCCTAAGAAGGGTTGATTTGAATACCCGGTATCCGATAGAAGGCATAATTGACAGGTTAGTTGACTTTAAGCCAGAAGTAATTGACAGCTATCCGAGTTTCCTTCTCCTATTAGCGAGGGAACTAGAAAAAAAAGGAAATGCGATTCAACCAAGACTTGTTTTTGTTAGTGGAGAGCTCCTCGATGCTAGGAGTCGAAAGCTGATCAATTCTTCGTTCGAAACTGAGATGTTTGACACATACGGCTGTACAGAAGCGGGATTCATCGCTTGGGAATGCTCTGAACATGCTGGTTACCATACCAATGTGGACCTAGTGGTTGCTGAGTTTGTAAAGGATGGCGAACAAGTTGCAGCGGGAGAGTCTGGTGAGATCATTCTCACGCCACTCTGGAACTTTGCTATGCCGTTGATAAGGTATAAAGTCGGTGACATTGGCACACCAAGCGGTGAAAGTTGCCCATGTGGAAGAGGACTACCTTTAATGAAGGTATTAGAAGGGAGATTTGAGGATCTCATAATATTGCCAACTGGTAGAATAATTTCTCCTCTCGTCATTTCATGTTATTTTGAAGGCATTGAGGGAATAACTGAGTACAGAGTAATTCAAGAAAAAACAGATGACTTCATTGTACAAATTGCATTAAAGGAAGGTTACGGAGATGACACGCTTCTTCAAATCAGAGACAGATTCATGAAAGGGTTAGGGGAAGACATAACGATCAACTTCGAGGTTGTTGACACCATACCAAGAGATGGTAAACTCCGGCGCATAGTCTCTAAGTGCCTCCCCCGAGAACGCTTTTTCTCCATTTAGCTCGTGGTCAATGTATGCTAAACAGCTAAGAGTGAATAATGGACGCGCAATTTTGAGAAACATAGCATGAGTCTTCATTGTTCCTTTTCTGTTCTATAAGAGAGTTCCAGAAGGAATATATGAACAAACTAGTTGTAATAACAGTCATGAAAACTGACCTTGCTATTAGAATACGACATGGTTGGACAAAAGACGAAAATGAGCACGCAGCGAAACCTAAGGTAACCACCTGCGGCGGCGGAGGATGCGGATGCGGAACTGGATGCTCATTTTCGCAAGTGACTGAAAAAACACGCTAGTAGAATGTCCTGATCGTCACCTTCCAATTGCAGCCATGTACAAAGTCGATTCAACATTACCATCGAGACCTAACAAATCGTTGAGTTGGTTATCGGAGAAGCCGCCGATTGAACAACACTCTAAGCCCAACGCAGTTGAGATCAAGTAGATATTTTGCATAAGATGGCCTGCCTCGAACAGAACATACCGATACCCTCGTTCTCCATATTTTGTCTCTGTCCTCTCAAATACCGCGCTAATTACACAGATAAAAGCAGCGTTACGCGTCCAATCCTGATTGTTTAAACAAGTACTGAACTCCTTTGCGTTGCTATTCGCCTTAGTTTGTTCGAGCGATTGCGATTTAACATTGAAATGATATACGCCGTTCTTCAACTTTTTCACGTGAAATGATATAACGTAAACTTCCAATGGATAACGTGCTCCTGCTGAGGGATAAGCACGAAGCTCTGATAGATCCGTTCCTTCAACAGTGTGTGTAATTCCTGCTGAGCACAGTAAGACGGTAGCAACGTCTCTCAGCGTGACTGCTTTCCCAACAAAATCCCTTTGTGATCTGCGGCGGTCAAGAACCTCGTAAAATGGTAGTGAACATTGTATTACATCGCGCGCGCGTGACAAGCCAATTTGCTTAAACCTTGGATACGATTTGTAGCTAATTTCTTTCCACTCGAGAGGCCATTCAACAATATCTATTTCGGCACTTGGAATGAAAAGCTTCGTATTTTCATGAAAGATTTTGGAAAGCGAAATTTTTTTATTGTTCGCACTAAACTCATTAGAAAACATAGTTATCACAGAAATGGATGGGGGATGGGATTTAACCTTTCTTGTGCATCAGCCTTTTTGTGCCCCAAAGTTTCAGGCACATTTCTTAAACGGCTGCCACCCCAATACCTGAATCTTTCATCCAGGTACAGTGGTTGAAGTTCCGGCATTACAACCTTCACCACCCTCAACCCTAGTTCCTCAACGTCAAGAGTCGTAACGTCAACATAATAACATGCTTGATTGCGTTCTCGTAGGATTTTCAGGCATGTTTTAAGTTTGTCGCTCTTTCCCTTTTTTTTATTACGAAGATTACCACTCAGTGGTTTTTTCTTTGCGCCCAAGAGAAATGATAATTTGGGAATCATCGATACATCGGACCATAATAGTCCTCTCTGTTCAAGATTGCTGATGTTTTCCCACTTGGGGTCCGTTGTAGGGGGCTTTACAGTTTTGTCTTGTTTTAGTGTACGCAGCCAATGCCTTGATTGTTGAGATTCCTCCATGCATCCTAAAATTGCTTCTTCTGCGTTAAGACTTGCTTTTGCTCCAACTGAAATTGCCGGTCCGACCCCAGTTCTGTCTATCAGCAGACATAAGAAGACAGGTATAGGAATGTCTGTAGTTATATCGTATACGTAAACTTCCAAATTTGCATCCCTGAATCGTGTTAGAAGCGTTCCAATAAGATTATCATTTAAAGAAGAAAGGTCAACAAGCGGGGAAGATAATTTATTAAGATAGGTGATGATGAATGCGTCCCTTTCGACAACTTCGCAGATCCCACGGTACAAGGCATCGGAGATGTCCAACCCTGCTGCTGCACCTGTTGTTATTGGCAATCTGATTATGGGCTCATTGTGACCGTATATGTAGGGCACGTGAACCAATTGTGCGGGTAGAAGTCTTTCTGAATCATCGAAAACAGAATGGCTAGAAACCCAATTGAATTGTGAATGTCCATCGAAAAGGAATCTAGCATACTTTTCTTGTCGCCTTTGATTCTCTGAAGGACCGACTACCGTGAATGGATCTATAGCACGCTCTGATCCAAGTTCATTATATGAGGCTTTTGTGAGATTCTCTTCGAAATATATAGAGAGGCAGTATCTTTCGATAGCTTCTCCTATTGCCTTAACCTTCCCTCTTTCTTCGTTAATCGATGTGCCACCCACAGTTTCTTCTTTTATTCCTCCTGTACTAAAGACAGTGGTATTGCAGATTTCGGATGCATAGTTAAAAAGTCTGGGCTCATCATCATAAGTTGGTGCCCTGTACAACTTGCGGATAATGCCGATTCTTGGATTTATTATGTGCCAAACAAGGTTTAGAAAGCTTTTTTCCTTGTCGTCTTCCTGTGCTCAATGTCAAGAGTCAGCTTCCTTTCTTTTTCCGCAAGTAGGGCAGTTAGGAACCTTTAGCAGACGATCCACACTTAAACTGTACGTTTTGAAATTTACGTGGAGAACTCCCGACAATGTGGCTGGGTCACTATACTTTCCTAAGTACTTGAGAGCCTCTAAAGTCGTTAAGCCTGCTATGATGTCCGCAAAGGGGCTTATTAGTCCAAGTTGCTTCTCGTCTGACATGAGCTGTTCTTGATATGCAGTATAAAGCTCGATGTCGTCTATGTTTGATTTGATCCTGAGGATAATAGCAATCGAAACATGGAGACATGTAAGGAATGACGGTAGGACCCACTTCACCATGGTCCTCGTAAACTGCGGTATTTAACCACGGTTTACCTTGAGTAACGCACATGCGATTCAGCGACGATCGGTACAGTAAGGATCGATTTTCAGAACAACAAACTACAAGATCGACAAGATTTAGGCAATCTAAGAATTGCTTATCTGACAAGTCAGCTTTAACCCAATGGAGTTCAGTTTTGTCTGAAACTATTGAACGCAGTGCTTCGCCGCGTTGGGTACCAGCATCACGATTTGTGTATGGACCTAACTCGATGTCTGCTGGTCCAACTTCTTTTGAGTCAGATGCGAACAGCTTTCCTACGCCATTAAGTGCCAGAGAAGAAGCGACCCTAGAGCCAACAGCGCCAAGTCCTACCAAAAATACGGAGGAATTCTTGAGTCTTTTTGTAGGCTCATACATCTTAGAGTAATTACCAATCGAGGCAAAGTAGAGTGTTTTCAAAGTATTAGCATTAATGTCATTTTGAGAAAGTTTAAAGTGGTTCACGTTGTCATCATCAAATACTATTGAATTATCGCTTAAGAATCGAATAATGGATTTAACACGCTCTTTGGGATACTTGGTTAACCTAAGAATCTCCTCAAAATCATGTTTACCATCAAGAAAAGGCAACAGTTTTTCGAGTAAACCTACCGATTTACCATGGACTTCAACTATCTTATCCCCGCATATGAAATAAAGGCTACCGTGTTTTCTGACAACTGTAAAATACAAAGGGATTTTTGGCTTCAAACCTGAATCTCCAAGTCAAGGTCAACTGAAAAATACTTACCTTACTCGGAATATACTTCTTTCGTTAGCGCGCGCGTTTCTGGCAACAACGGCGAGTATGGCTTTCCGCGCTCGATATTCAGCGACGTTACTATCATGGCGGAGTTGGCTTTAATTAGTTCCTTTCGCATCTGCGATGTATTCAAGAGGTCCCTTAAACGTTCGCAATTGGCCACTTCGCTTTGGGATACATAACGGGAAAGGGCTGTTCAAAGCTTGCCAAAGTCAAAGCGAACTTGCCACTTCTGCTTGCAGCTTCGGTTCTTCCAGATGTTGATCTGCTACTGCGTTTCCTTATGCACCGGGGACCTACGCACTCATTCATCACCATAACCGTACTGATGATTCCGTTTTTTATTGTTTATCGCAAGCAAGCCATCCCGTATTACGCGGCTTTGCTTTCTCACATTCTCATAGGCGATTTTTTCACCGGAGGGGTCGAGCTGTTCTGGCCACTGTCCCAAAATTGGTTCGGAGCTTTAAACATTGAAGTAACTAGCCTAACTAACGTTATTGCGGAGCTTGTCCTTTTCTTCTTAACCTTGCCGATCATGTACAAGCTGGGCGAATTGCAAACTCTTTTGAAGCCGCACAACAAGAACTGGGCTCTAATAATCCCACTAGGTGCAGTTCTCGGACCTTTGCTTACGGTTGGTCGAGGCCAAGAATATGCTCTTCCAACCCTCCTTGTGGTTCCGAGCCTGTTCTATATCAGGTCTGTTTGCATATTCCATGTTTGTTGAACTTCGAGCTGAGCACAATCAGGACGCAGACAAGCTACAATCTCGCTCGCGCACGCGTAGCGCGGCGTTATTCAAATACAAACTCGAGAAAAGTCTCTACATATCTTCCAAGTTTTTTTGGCGTTTGTTGATGATATATCAACTAATATTCCACTCAAGTCGCGTATCTAGTTTTAATATACGACAGCCTCTAATTTGTTAATCGTACAATAAAACTAGATATGACTAGTAGGGCGCGCGCGACAATGTTTCATTACTACTCGTGCAGGATGTTCTAAGTTCCAGAGAGCTCACTTACCAGTTAGCGCGTGCCCCCACGTACTTATCACAGTTTAATGCATTGAATTCGATCGATCGAATCGTGCCATCGCGTTAGCGCGCGCGATCACCCGCCACGGATACGTGACAACGACGTTCTTGAACACATATCTGACAAGACTATCACAACCGCACTACCTGAACTACAAAGAATAGATACGCTCTGCTTCCGCTGGGCCGAGTGTTACGTGATTTGGAAGATGCGCATGACGACCGTGGCCATGAATCCTATTCCTAGGGCTAGTGCTGCGAGTCTGAAGCGTTTCTTTTCTATTGCGACGTTTCCGAGTTTGCCGGTTGAGCTGGAGAGGAGTTCTGAGGTTATGAGGAGGATTATTGCGGTTACGGCGAGCCAGAGGCCGATGTCGGATACTGATAGTGGAAAGTGGAGGTTCATTTCGTTATCCTTCTTTGAGTTCGAGGGTGGCTTCGAGTGTTTTTGCATCTGGTGATGTGTTTAGGGTTTGGATTGTGACTTGTTTGCCTGTGGCTTTGGCGATCGTGCAAGCTATGGCGCTTACGAGTGGGTCGCCGAGGAGTGTGACGCTTTTTAGCGTTTCGTCGCGGTACAGGTTCTTGTAGATCGAGTCGGTGATTTTGAGGGTGATTTGGTTGTTTTCTGTTTTGATTTCTATTTCTTTGGCGAGTTGGAAGTTTTCGAGTATCAGTTGGGGCAGGCTGGTTGAGAGGTCTTCGAGGCTCATTTTTGTGATGTCGGTTCGGAGGAGTATTTCAAACTGGTCTAGGAAGCTTGAGCCTGGTGGGATGAGGATTACTCCTCTGGGGTTTTTGGTTATGAATTTGCTCTGGGCCATCTCTTCTATCGACGGTGCGGTCTGCTCGGTGTCTACGGGTATGAATGTGATTGTTTCTTTGAGGCCTTTGAGATGTTGAGGAAGGTAGGCTCCTTTTGGGTAGGGTGGATAATAGATTGGTTTGCCTTTGCAGTTGAGGTCTCTGATTATTCTGTCGATGGTTTGGTAGAAAGTTGTGGCGGTTGTGCTGAGGAGGCTGCCTCTGACGTAGGCTACGGGTCTCACGAGGTAGAAAAGGGCTCCCCAAAACGTCAGACCCAACCCAATAAACGCGAGGACCTGTGATTGAGATATTATCGAATAGACGAGTGCCAGTACCCCTGGAACGGCGAAGACAATGCTGATCCTGGTTGCGGATCGGCGGCCGAGTGTTTGAAGCTGGTTTTTGAGGCGCTCAATTTCCTGTTGCAGCTGTTCGACCGATTCGGCTGACTGTTTAGTCGGTTCGAGTTCTGCTGGTATGCCGTTTAGTTCGGTGGTTTTCTGTTTTTCATCGGGGGACAATTTGGTTTTCATACCAACATTCCGCTGATGCGCTTTTAAAGTTTCTAAAGGGCGAGGCTGGTTTCCCACGGGAAATAGGATCTATAAATGGCAGAATCAACCTCTTCCTTGATGATTCTACTCTTGTTTTTCTGCTTTGCGTCTCTTATAATCGTTCTTCCTTACTTGGAAAAGATCTGCTCACACTTGGAAAGCGTCGAAAAAAAGAGAATTCTCAATCGGTCTGGTGTTCGATTTTTGAGAAGTTCGATTTGATTATGGTTTTGAAGATTCTTTGTCCGTCTCGGAGGATTTTGACTCTTGATAGGTTGTATCGTCTTTTTTCGGTGGTGATTGGTTTTTCTTGGAATTTGAAGCCGTTTTTGAGTCCTTTTACTGTGATTTCGCTTTCTATTTCGAAGCCTGTTGAGTTGAGGTTCATTTTGTCTAGGACTTGTTTTTTGATGGCTCTGAAGCCGGTTTGGCTGTCGGTTATGCGTTTTCCAGTTAAGGCAGTTATCGTAGTGTTGAATATGTAGTTGCCGATGCGATTGAGTTGGGTTGTCGAGTCGTTGTCTGTTCCTAGGAAGCGGGAGCCTGCCACGATGTCGGTTCCGTTGTAGAGTGGTGTGACGAGGTCTGGGATTTCTTTGGGCTTGTGGGTTCCGTCTGAGTCGATTGTGACGATTATTTCGCCTTGAGCTTGTTCGAAGCCTTGTCGTAGGGCGTAGCCTTTTCCTCTGTTTTGAGGGTAGGTGATGACTGTGGTTTTGTATTTTGAGGCTACTCTTGAGGTGTTGTCGGATGATCCGTCGTCGACAACGATGATCTCGTAGGGGACTTGCAGGCTATCTAGTGCTTGCGTGGTCTGTTCTATGACTAGGCCTATGGATTTTTCTTCGTTATAGGCTGGTATGATTACTGAGATAGCCTGTCGTTGCATTCTTCTTCTCCCTTCTCTACCATCGTTGATACTCGAATCTGATGGCGGTAGTTAAACCGATAAGGAATCGTGCTATAGAACAATCGTCTACATAAATATTGTGGGGAACTTCCATGCGTTGATCATTAATTTGCGTTTGATTCAGTTCTGTCTGCGATTTTTCTTTCAAATACCTTCTAAGGTTTAACTGGGCATGGATGAAGGAAGTGAGGAAGATCGTAGCGGATTTGCATTTGTGATTGTTCATTCTTTTTTCACTTTCGAGTATCGCATGCAAGAATGCAAAACGTATTTTTAAGCACGTATGGAACAATAGCTATGGTACCGAATTGCATATAGTGATGCTGCAACCAAAGCCAAAGTTGCCTTGGTTGATTTCTTGGTCATTGCGGGAGAAAATGTGGTTCAGCGCGCATAGTTCGGTTGTGCGTGCGCACAAGTCGCACAGCAAATGAATCAAAAAAAAGCGCCGTCATTTTAATTGCCTTCTATGGTTCTGCTGGGCATAGATGAAGGTTGGATTTCGTGTTCAAATGATGCTTTTGTGAGTTGGATCGTTTTGTGTGTCTCTTCATGCGCGCGCCTCCCCCTACGGTTCTGTGGTAACGTCAGTTGTGATGTTGTGTGGTAACAAACATAGCGGGCGTGATGAGTCGTCACGTGTTTTTGGGGGAAAAGTGCACGCTGAAAGATGGGTGTCTTCATGTTCTTTTATAGAATGCTAGAAATATGACGGTTGTATTGCATATGACGGATCAAAGGGGGCGACGGTTCCATGAGCACGCGCGATGTCAAGAGAAAGGAGAGAAATCTAGGGCAGATGACGGTGGGGCGCCGTTGGTGCTTTGGGCCTTTCAAGACTAGTGAGAGCGGCTTACGTGTATGTTGATCAGGGTTTGAAGAATGGCAGTAGATCAAGAAAGCGTGTCAAGAATTCTTTCTATTCTATCTCACAGTCTGAGGAGGGATATTCTCCTTAATCTCAGTGAGAAGGGTGAGTGCTCGTTCACGGAGTTGATGAATGCTCTTAATATTGATACGGGAAAGTTGAGTTTTCACCTTCGGAGTCTCGGTTCTTTTCTTGAGCAGACATCGACCGGGAGGTATAGGTTGAGCCGAGCGGGTGAAAATGCGGTTAGACTAATTCGAGACTTAGAGGGGTGGGCTGTCGATGCTGATGTTGTGAGAAAAACTTCCAGTTTGCCACTTGCTTTGTTCAAGACGAGAGTTTTCGCTTTTCTCATAGATTTCTCTTTGACGCTGGCGATTGGAATTCTGATAACGTTGCCGAATGCTATCGCTTTGTTTACGAGAGGGGCGGGAGTGTTCTCTTTTGACATGACCACAATTATGTTTGTGACTCTGGCTTTTCTGTGGGTGTATTCGACGCTTCTTGAGGGGTTTGTGGGTCAGAGTCTTGGAAAAAGGATTATGGGTTTGAAGGTTGTGAGAGTTGATGGCAAAAAGCTTTTCTACGATCACGCGGCCGTTAGGAATTTTGGCAAAGCCTTTCTTTTGCCCTTTGACCTGCTCGTTGGATGGAGATTGAAGGATGAGAGGTTCATCAGGTACTTCGACAAGTTTGCGGGCACGACGGTGATTGACTTGAAACAGAATCTTCCAGCGCGGCATGTTTCAGAAGTGCGAGTCTGGGCTCGGCGGTTGACTTCAGCATGCTCGTGTGCGCTTGGGCCTTCACCGGGAGCATTGAGCTCTGGCGTGTGCCATTTGAATGGTTGATCGTTTCATGATTAGTGTTCGTTGTCAATTTCGGTTTGAAAATCATGCGAAGTCGCCTTTGCAAGTTTCCAAGCAGCATTGACTATTTGTCTAAGTGCCTTTGTCAAAAACTCTTAAGATCATAGTCCTCGTCTCAATCAAGATTCAAAATGGGTTGAGAAAGGAATGACGAGAGCATTGACAGACCGGATTTTTCATGGATTGAGGGGAACGAGACTCGTTATGGCGGCGTGCGCAATGGATAGTCGCCGAATGTTCATGGTATGAGCACGTATGGCTGGCATGTGGGGTTTTGGGAATAAGAAACGGTTGACGACGTTTCTGATAGCTCTGGTGCTCTTGTCGGTTTGTATGGTCAATCTGGTTCTGAAGAATCGTTCGCCTCTTAAGGTGTCGGCAGTTGAGGCGGCGGTGACTCTGGGCGTTTACTGGGATGCGAATTGTACCAGCCCGGTGTCGTCGATCGATTGGGGGACTTTGGTGCCTGGGGAGCAGAAGACGATGCCGATGTACGTTCGTAACGAAGGAAATGACTCGTGTCTTCTGAGTCTTCAGGTGGTTGACTGGCAGGGAGGCAACGCTTCCAACTGTGTGAGTTTTAGTTGCGAAGAACCGCGAATCATGTCGGGTCAGACTGCCCCGATCAATCCAAGCCTGCTGGTATTTCCTAATGCATCGGCGATTTCCAGTTTCAGCTTCAACATCATTCTGCAGACCGCGCTGGTGGGAACGACTTTTGTGCTGTCGGATTTGGATAGCCTCGTCATTAAGGCGGGGGTGAACCAAGCTTATTTCGTGTACGCTGATCCTCATCGGATGACTAGGGCCGTTGCGACTTATGACGTTGCTTCTGGCTCCATCGTCTACGGCCTTTGCGCTTAACGCGCAGAATCAAGGTTTTGACACCAGGTCGGATTGGGTTTCGCAGGGCGCTTCGGATAAGGGGCGACTTCTGCTTTCAAACAAGACTTTCTTGATGTTTGGCGGCTGGGCTCCCAACTGGTGCGTGAACTATCTGCAGGGAAAAGGCTTGACGCCCGTATCTGCTTTCATCCAGACTGTGGGCGGACAGCCGCACATGAGGTTTGTGAACACAAAGACCGGTGCGGTTCTTGTCGATATTCTGCAAAGCACTGACTTCGAGCATCAAGACTATTTTGTGACGATGGCGTTTAAGGACGGTAACGGCAATGAAGTTTTCGTATCCTATGGTTTCGATTGGAAGGGAACGTGGAGTGCCGGAATTTTCCTT
Source organism: Candidatus Bathyarchaeota archaeon (assembly GCA_963739305.1). GTDB lineage: Archaea > Thermoproteota > Bathyarchaeia > Bathyarchaeales > Bathycorpusculaceae > DASPPK01. The sequence continues at coordinate 109,229 of CAVTZU010000028.1, forward strand.
GGAGCGATATCTTCAAACTTGCTCGCCTTTACCAATCAATACTACGTTATGCATTGGGTCGATTCAAACGGTGATGGAATTCCGCAGTTTGAAGAGATGACGCAGGTCGCGACGGGCTGACTTCATTTTTGGAAGAGCGCTTGCGTGTGCGCTATCCGTAAGTGTGAATGATTCAGTGAGGTGGTGAGGCGCGGCTGTTTGAAGGTTGGTTCTTCATCTTTCTGGAAGACAGTTTGCAGAGGAGATTCAACGCGTTTTTTTCTTCATCCGTGTTTCTGGTTTGAATGATCTTGGCTTTCTCGGCGCTTGAAAAAAGTTCTTCGCCTCTCTCGGATCGAACTACGACGAAGCTCCATCCTTCCAAGCCTAGGCCTCCGACTGAAATGTCTGCGAGTTCGGAGCTGAAGTCGGAACAGGATATGCAGCTTTTTCTAGCGTATTTCTTGACTTCGGTTAGGGGAAGAGTGAGGATTTGTCCATTCTTCATGGTTATGATCATTTTTCCCTTTATGTTGATCTTGATGATGTCTTTCAGATTTAGTCCGAGTTCTCTGTGAAGGTGCTTCTCAACGAGTGTTTCGAAATCAAAGCATTCTGAACACATGAGGCCTATGAGGAGTTTCACTGAATTATACTTCTTCAATCCTGCCAACTGCATCTTCCTAATAGCGTTGATTTGGCAAGGTGTTCCTACGAAAGCTAGGTCAGTGCTCTTTTCTGCAACGGGTGCTAGTGCGAGAAGATTCGGGGAATAGGAGTACCTGGTTCCTGCGCAGGCCAAGATTTCTGCGGAGCTTGATGCAACCTTTGGAACTGGGTATAAGGGCCTGGTCGGGTCGACGCCAGAAACGACGGCACGGCGGAAATGTAGCCTGTTTTCAAGCCATGAACTAGAAGTGCGGTGACGACGCCGCCGTCTTGAGCAAGACGTCGTATTTCTTTTCGGTTGCTCGAGCCGCAATGGTTCGTCGATAGACTCCGAACAGTTCCTCTTTTCTGCGTTCTCTGCCGAATGATAGTCTTTCCGTTTTTGATGGTGACCACTCGTATTGAGAACAGACTTTGGGACAGAGGCCGCATTCTTTGCATTCTTCTACTAGGCTTGGCTTTGTTTGGATGAAAGAAAGAGATCTGTAAGGGCAAGCGATAATGCACGCGCGGCACTCGACGCATCTGTCGTTGTCTACAACGTCACGTTGCAGGGTGTTCTGAAAGCTCCGTTCAGATGAGTTCATGTTCATCAAACCTTTCCTTAGGTTGATGCGCGCTTTCGAGTTTTGAATTGCGCCACTTTTTCAGCTGCTCCCAAGACAGGGCTTACCATTTTTGAGACGAAGCCCATTCCTGCGAACATGATTCTGAGGCTGTTTATGTCTGCTGAATAGACTGCGCCGATGAGAGGAGCGGTGACCACGTATACAGTGAGGAAAACGGCAAGGCCGACTATAAGTCTTATCCAGTTCGTTGGCAGAAGAGTGGCTGGTAAGTATGCGATGATAGCTGCTGTTGTGGAGGCTGCGAGGATTTTGGCTGAGGATTGGAAGTCGGCTTTCGCTTGGTAATGCTTCCATATCCAGTATAGTGCCCAAATCATGCTGGGAATTCCGGATAGGATTCCTGCTATAATGAGGCCTGTTATTCCATACATGGAAATGAGCGCAATACCTAGTGGAAGGCCTATTATGAAGGTGATTATACTTTGATACATGGGTATTCTCGTTTTTCCTAGGCCAGTCAGGAGACCACCTGCGCTGATGCTTCCGATGGCGACAAAGAGGTTTCCGGTGACCATTATGGTTAGGAAGAGCGGTCCGTAAACGTATTTTTCTCCGTAGAGTGCGCCGATGATCGGTCCTGACACAGCCATTAGAATCATGGTTGCTGGCACAAGTAATATGGAGGCGTATTTTGTTGAGGATGCGAACACGGCTTTTAAGAGGTCATGTTCGTTCTCTGGGTTGAGTTTTGAGAATGCTGGGAACAGGACTGTTCCTATGGGGATGCTGAGGAAGGTTAGAAGGACCGCGAAGTTTGAGGCTGTTAGGTAGTTGCCGTACATCGAGTTGGTGGTCAAGGGGACTATCATGAAGGCGTATACTTGGGTGAGGACGCCGCCTAGGCTAGATGAAATCGAGAGAGGCACTCCGTAGCTTAGCATGGTTCTGAGAGTTCGGGTTATGTTGGTTCCTTTTGTTACCTTCTTTCTTAAAGGCCTGAGGAGGATAATGTAGAATGTTGTTAGCCCGATGATCGCTGCGGCAACGACGGACAATGCGTTTCCAAGGACTGCTCCGAGGACGCTGTAGCCTAGAAAGACGAGTACGGGGCCTATAGCTGTTTTTGTGATAGCTTGACAGATGAGCGTGAAGCTGTTGAGTTTCATTCTTTCAAAGCCTATGAATACGGCTTGAGATGCTGCGAGGATTGCGCCTGCAACGATTGAGACCGACATCATAGCTATGTAGGATGCAGATTCTGGTCTTTGGAAGATTGTTGAAGCGATAAACGTTGCGAGGAAGAGGGCCAGGAATGCTGGCCTGGATGCACGTGCAGACGCGGCGCGCTTTCGTGCTCGTCGAGGCGCGGAGAGCGCCGCGAACATCTCGAGGATGCCCGCCGCATGCCCGGCCGCATCCTTCTCCGACATCTTGCGGACCGAGGCTTCCGGTGCCGACATGCCGCCGGCCGCGTGCACTTCATGCATCGCTGCCTTGAGCATCGAAAAAAACGTTCGCGAATGGACTCCGGCAGGTCCGGCTCGCGCAGCGGCGCGAGGTGCCTGCGGTACGCGTCGAGCAGGCGCGGCTTGACGTGGCCCGTTCCAACGAGCAGCTGCATTGCCGCGTGAAATTCGTCCGGATCTGCCGCCATTGCCGGCCTCTCACTGCGTAAAATTGTTCTTGTTCAATGCCTTGGAGCTGATTCTTAATCTTTTAGGTCACTAATAGTGCGGGTACGTAAAAACCGAGGAGAATCAGCCTCCTACAGCTTCAATATACGCCTACGCATTAGAACTGCAACGGTGATTGATTCCAGTCCCCGGACACCGATCCATGGTGCTATTGCGGCAGGCGCCGCACCTCGCCCCTGCCACGAGGGTCTGACGCGGCGTCCCAGCCATCCGGCGTGCGCACGATCATCTGCACATCCCCCACGGCCAGTCGTTGTTCGACCCTGTAGCCGCGTTGCCGCAAGGCATCGATCGTGGCTGCAGGAAGTTCGCCGTCATACGTGATGAGGTCCGCCGGCAGGCCTGGTGGTGGAACCGCGGGGCGGCCACGGCCTGCTGCGTCGTCATCCCGTAGTCGACGACGTCGACGAGGCCTGCAACACGCCGGTGATGATCGTCGAGCCGCCGGGGAGCCGACCACGATCGGAACCTTCCCTCCGATCGAGCAGGATGGTGGGCGTCATCGAGGACAGCATGCGCTTGCCCGGCTGGATCGCGTTGGCATCGCCCGCGAGCAGCCCGTACAGGTTCGGCATGCCGGGTTTGGCGCTGAAGTCGTCCATCTCGTTGTTGAGCAGGAACCCGGCGCCGCCGACGACGAGGCCGCTGCCGAAGTCCGCCGTTCAACGTGTATGTGATCGCGACGGCGTTGCCCTCGCGGTCGACGATCGAGTAGTGCGTCGTGTGGCGCGCTCGGCGGACCGGCGCCCGACGCTCGTCGGCGCGGCGCGATCGACTGCGGATTCCCGCGCGCAGCGCGTGCGCGTACGCTTGGTCGTGAGCCGCTCGATCGGCACCTGACGAAGTCCGGGTCGCCGAGCAGTCGTTCGCGGTCGGCGTAGACGCGCGGCGCATCGCCTCGCGACCAGGTGCGTGTAGCTGCGCCGAGTGCCACAGGCGCGGCGAGGTCCTCAGCCCGCGCGTCGATCATGCCCAGCAACTGCGGCAGCGCACGCCGCCCGAGCTGGGGGGCGGCATGCCGACACATGACTGGCCGCGGTAGCGTGCGCGGAGGGCTCGCGCCACGTGGGCCGGTAGGCGGCAGGTCGCTCGCGCGTGATCAGGCCGCCGCCCGCTGCATCTCGGCGACGACCAGGTCGGCGGTCCGCCCGCGGTAGAAGTCGTCGACCGCCCTTCTGGATGCGCGCAGGGTCCGCAAGGGTGGGCTGGCGAAAAGTTTCACCGGCCTGAAGCGTGCCGAAGTGCGCCACGAAATTCGTGCCGGCGAATCGGGCTTCTTCCGCTGCAGCCCGTTCGGCCAGCAATGCGGAACGACGAAACCCTGATCTGCAGCGGACCGCGGGTGCTACGACCGCGCCCAGGATAACCTGCCAAACCTGCTGTGCGCCTCCCACAGGCCCGCGACGTACCGGGTACGCCACTGCGCGATGTCCAGTGAGGCTCAGGTCGTCGATCACATTGCCGGCCGCGTCGAGGTACATGTCGCGCGTCGCGGCGGCCGGCGCCGCCTCGCGGTAGTCGAGGAACGTGGCAGCGCCGTCAATCCAGGCCAGCATGAACCCGCCGCCGCCGAGGTTGCCGGCCTCCGGATATGTCACCGCGAGCGAGAAGGCGCCGGCGACGGCCGCGTCCACCGCATTGCCGCCGGCGCCGAGGATGTTCGCGGCAACGGCGGCGCTGAACGAATCCGGCATGGCCACCGTACCGCCGCGGCCAGCCTGGGCGGTGGCCGTGGGTGCCTGAGCGGGTTGTCGCGCCGGAGCGCCGGCGCACGCCGACAGCAGCGCAACGATGACCAGCAGCAGGGAGCGGCGAAACTTGTCCATGGGGTGGCTCGCGTGGCAGTGAACTCGCCCTGCATGCTATCGCAGCAAAACGCTCTGCAGTCGTGCGTGCCTATAATCGCAAACAGGGGACGCTTGCCGATTTCCGCACATGGGCGAGCATGCCTATTTGTCAGCAGGCCACGCGCAGGAACCAGAATGACGAACGCAACCGCCGAATCGACCCGTGCCGCGGCTACGCAGCGGCCGATGCCGGGAGCCCGCTGCGCCCGCATTCGTTCACACGGCGGGCATTGCGGCCGAACGACGTCCGCATCGCATCCGTTACTGCGGTGTCTGCCACACCGACCTGCATCATGGCGCGCAATGACTGGCGCGGCACGCTTACCCGATCGTCCCGGGGCACGAGATCGTGGGCCAGGTGACGGCGATCGGCGGCGAGGTCACGGGCTCGCCGTGGGGGACTGGGTGGCGGTGGGGTGCCTGGTCGACAGCTGCCTGGCATGCGGCGAATGATCGCAGGTCGCGAAAGTACTGCCAGAAGGGTTAGACACTGACCTACAACGGCAAGGATCGGCCCGACCGGCGAAGTCACCTATCGGCGGTTACTCGACCCACGTCGTCGCGCGCGAGGAGTTCGTGCTCAGGTGCCGGCAGGGCTCGATCCTGCGCGCGCCGCGCCGTTGCTCTGCGCCGGCATCACGACGTACTCGCCGTTGCGTCACTGGCAGGTCGGGCCCGGCACGAAGGTGGCGGTGGCGGGTCTTGGCGGTCTCGGTCACATGGGCGTGAAGCTGGCCCGTGCCATGGGCGCCGAGGTGACCGTAATCACCCGTTCCGCGGCCAAGGCCGCCGAGGCGCATGCGCTCGGCGCTCAGCACGTGCTGGTGTCCTCCGATGCAGAGGCGATGAAGCGCGCCGCGGGTAGGTTCGACTTCGTGCTGGACACCATTCCTGTCATGCACGAGGTCGATCCATATCTGCGGCTGTTCCGCGCCCACGGTGCGATGGTGCTGGTCGGCGCGATCGACGCGATCCCGTCCTTCCACAGCCGCCTGCTCTCGCCGGACGCAAGACGCTGTCGGCCTCGGCGATCGGCGGCGTGGCCGAAACGCAGGAACTGCTCGATTTCTGCGCGCGCAGGGCATCGTCGCAGAGTGCGAGATGACGCCTATTCAGCGCATCAACGAAGCCTTCGAGCGGATGGAGAAGGGCGACGTGCGGTACCGCTTCGTCATCGACCTGGCGTCGCTGGATCCGGCCGCCTGAGGCGCGGGAGCGCGACATGATCGTCTCGACCACGCTGACCGGCAGCAACGCGGAGATCATCGGCGATGCGATCGCGTCGGTCGTCGAGCACGTGGACCGCTGCCTGGTCATCGACACCGGCGCGAAGGACGACTCGATCGAGGTCGCGCGCCGCGTCGCGGGTGACAAGCTGCTGCTCAGGGAATTCCCTGGAAGAACGACTTTTCCGCAGCCAGGAATTTCGCGCTCAAGCCGCGGCACAGGCGGGCGCAGCTGGGCAGTGACGCTGGATACGGACGAAAGGATGCTGTTCGAGCCCGGTATCGATCTGGCGGGCCAGCTCGAGAAGACCGCATGCACAGATCTGCATGGTGCTGGACGACGGCGGCACGTACGCCAAGGAGCGCATCCTGCGCCTGCCGGCCAGGCGTCCGCTGGCGCGGGCCGACGCACGAGTGCTGGAAGGGCGGGCGAGTGCGAACTCGCACGCCTCGAGGGCGTGCGCTTCCACGAATTGCCCAAGGACCCGGCAGCCGCGCATGGCAAGTTCGAGCGCGACGTCGCGTTACTGAAGCGGTACACGAAGCAGCACGCGAAGCAGGCGCGCTGGTTCTATTACCTGGGCGCCTCGCACCAGCAGCTTGGCGAGTACGCCGCGGCGATCGACGCGTTCCGGACCTGTGCGAACTCAGGGGCTGGGAAGAGGAGGGCGCCTGGGCGTGCTCGGCGCCGCTGACTGCTGTTGCAAGCTCTATCGCTGGAGCGACGCCGTCCAGTTCTGTGCGGCGGGCTCGCCATCCGACCGGCGACGGCCGAACTCGCCTGGCTCGCAGGGTTTGCGTCCTTCAAGGCACAGCGCACGACGATGCGATGCCTGGTCGAACATGGCCGCGGCGAACGGACTCTACCGGGCCGGGGTGCGCAGTTCGAGCGCGTCAGCTTCCGCCACCCAGGTCTCTATGAAGGTCCCTACGACGTGCTGCGCTGGACCTACAAGGCGCTCGGCAAGGACAAGGAGGCGGCCGAGGCCGAGCGGGATTACGGGCTCGCAAGGCGCGCAAGGGAAGCTGCGGTCACGCAGCGCGTGAAGACTGGCCGCCGCTGAACGCGCACGTGTGCAGCTCGGAGCTCTGAACGGCGCGTGAAGTATTGGTAAGGTGGCGGGCATGAAATACCGCGTCATCCAGTGGGCCACCGGCGGCATGGGCAGGAACTGCCTGGCGCGGTCATCGATCATCCTGCAATGGAACTGGCCGGCGTCTATGTCTACGGAGCCACAAGGCCGGCAAGGACGCAGGCGAGCTTGCCCGCAGGGAGCGGACCGGCATCATCGCCACCCGCAACGTGGCCGAGATACTCGCGCTGGAAGCCGACGTGGTGATCCACGCGGCGCGGCTCGCACCGCCCTATGGCTCGCACGATGCCGACATCATCAAGCTGCTGGCAGCGGGCAAGAACGTCATCAGCATCAACGGCTACAGCCGGCCGCAGCACTGGGGCGGCATGCGGCTTGCCGCACTGGAGGCGGCATGCAAGTCGGGCGGGACGACGTTGCTCGGGGCCGGTCTCAATCCGGGATTTGCCGGCGAACAACTCACGGTCGTGCGACCGGTGTGTGTACGCAGGTCGACCACGTCGAGGTCGTCGAGAGCGTGGACTGCCGGCCGGTCCGCAGCCCCGATTATGTGTTCAAGATCCTGGGATTCGGCGCGGAGCCGGGCGCGGTCGATCCGAACGATCCGGCATGGGGACCTTCGTCGTCGCTGAACGGCATGTACGCCGAGGTCCTCGCGGCGATGGCCGAGCACCTCGGCCTGCGCCTGGACCGGGTCGATACCGAGCACCGCGTGTTTCCAGCCGCGACGGATCTCAACGTGCTGCGGGGCTGATACCGCAGGGCCGCGTCAGCCACTTCAACTGGCGCTGGCACGGAACGTCGGTGGTGAGCCGAGACTGACGATGTCCATCCACTGGTACATGGAAACCGCGCACCTTGAAGATCCGCGGCCGCCGTTGTGGCGCATCCACGTGCGGGGTCAGCCGGGCGTCCGTCTGTCGGTGGACATGGAGAAACGGGCTGGGGACACGTCGCCGACATCCGCCGAGCAGATTGCCGTGGCGGGCTCGGTGATCAATGCGATCCCAATCGTGTGCGCGGCCCAGCCGGGTGTGATGACGCGCCCACTGGCAACGCCGTTTCGCGAAGAACTCATGAGTGGTGAGCGACGGCCGGAGTCACCCTGATCGTGGGTCCTGCAGCAGGCCAGGGCTTGAGTCATCTTGCCCAGGCTCAGTAGGGCGTCCCGTCCTTGTGGAAATAGCCGCCGCCCCTGAATAGCGTCCCGCATCGAAGACCATGTCGATGTCCGAATACTCGCCATGGTCCTCGTCGCTGCGATTGCTCACGACGAGGAACGTCGCGTCGCTGGCGGACCGGTTCTGCAGGCAGTGGCCATTCTTTGCGCCCGCAGGGAAACCAGCGCTGTCGCCGGCGAGCAGGAGTTCTTCGCCGGCATCGGTCACGAGCACGAGTTCGCCACTCACCATGAAGACAAACTCGTCTTCGTGCGAGTGCCAGTGACGCTGGCTGGACCATGCGCGGGGCGCCAGACGCACCAGGTTCGCGCCAAGTTGCGTGAGTCCCGCCGCCTCACCCAACCGCTGCCAGCTTCGTTCGCGGCAGGGAACGTCGAAGGGCGACGGATAGCGCGACCCCGTGCCCGACGGCGCTGCCTGCGGATTGATTTTCGCCATGTCATTCTCCGGCTGCAGATTGCCCGGCAATCATAGTCGACCGTCCGGCACGTGACAGACAGGGACCGGGCTAACGCTGCATGAGGTCCGCGGCCTGTCCGGCCGGCTGCCGCTGCCCGGGCCTTGCGCCGTGACAGACATTGCTGCGGATGAAGCCGCGACTTGGCGTCAGGCCGAGTTCGCAGCTGCGCACACACAGGGCGCGAAATGCGGTGTCATCGAAGCCAGTCGTCTCATGGTACAGGCGCATGAGATCAGCCCACCGTCGTGCCGGAATCGGCCGGGCGCTGCTCGCGAACGAACTGCAGTCGCGGCTGGAGGCGCAGGACTCCGCAGCTTGGATCACCGTCGCGCAGTCCGCGCGACTGAGCGGTCGGCTGGGCTCGGGTGTGCGTGACACGACGATGTTGCCGGCGGCGGTCAGCGTCGCGTCGCGGCGCTCGCCGTTCCACACGCCGAGGTTGACCTGCACGCCGCTGTCCGCAGCGGTCACTGCGCCGGCGCCGGAGCTGGCCCACACTCCCGGCATACGCCGCAGTGACGCTCCGGCGCCGGATTGCAGGTCCAGCCAGAAGGGTTGCTGCAGGCCGCAGGGGACCTCCCCCTCATCGCACCGCGTGAAGCCGACGACGACTTCCCGGTCCGAAAAGACAGCGCGATGAACCAGCGTCACTGCATCATCGCGCAGGCCCGGGATGGCAGCGCCATTCAGCAGAACGATGTTCCCCTTGCCACCGTCTGCGGCGGTCGCGATCGCCAAGGTCCCGAGCGAGGTCTCGAGCAGAACGGCGTCTTGCGCAGGTCCTGTTGCGACACCGACGGCCGGGGACCTTCTCCGTCACAGGACGCGCTATGGCCGCCGCAGCGGGGGCCGGTGGGCGGTCGCCCCCGCTGTCGGGGCTCGCGTGCGCGAGGCCCAGCTCGCAACAACGGCATAGACAGCCAACGCAGCCAGCAAGGCCACCGGGACCCATCGCCAACCCGACACGCGAACCGACGGGCTGCTGGCCTTCGCGTGCGACGGCGCACTCTTTGACTCTGCGGCAGCGGGTGGCGGTGGCACAGCCACTTTTCGAGTGTGGCCATCGACCGGCAAACGCGAGGCATGCGCCAGAGGCGGTATCGAAACTTGCCGCGTGCCAGGTTGCGGCGGCACAGGTTCGGCGATGACCGGATCCGTCCTCACGCCAGCCGTCGTATCCGATATGGCGCCCATCGGCCGCCGTTGTCCGCGCAACCGGTACCGCGCCTCGGCCTCCGAGAGCCTGTGCAGCTGCGCCTGGTCCGTGACCGAGATGGCGACGTCCTTCTGGCGATGCGCACCACTTCCCGCGCTATGGACCGGCTCGACGAGACCGACCGTGCTGAGCCACTGCCCGACCCAGGACTGGTCCGGAGGCTGTTCCAGACGGGCAAGTGCGTCCGGCCAGATCTTCAGGCACACCATGTCATGCGAACGCTCTGCGAACTCGACGCGCAGGCAAGCCACGTCGGGATGCAACGCACGACTCTTGGCGACGCGGACGACCTTGCCGATCAGTTCGACCCGATCCCGACGCGGGCGCAGCAGCGCGCGAAGTTACTGCGTCGACGATCTCGTGGACCGAGGTGTACTTGCTGCGCAGGGCTACGGACGCATCGCCCGAAAACACGACCGGGACGGCCGGGATGTTGCGGCCCTCGAGAAAATCCTCGAGGGCAGGAATCTGGTCGAATGGCGCCATGCAGATCGCGGCGAGGTCGTGCACGCGCTGTTCAAGTCCAGGCACCGAAGCCAGCAGGCTGAACACCGGCGAGTTGGCCGGGTCGGTCAAATCCGCCGCGCGTAACAGGAACGCGTCTGCGTCGCTTTCGGTCTGCTCCCAGAGGGCAGGCCGTCTGCAGAGCGCGTCCAGCGCAAGATCGATGACGGAGAACGAGAACCTGTCAAGTTCTCCGTCGAAATGCCACGCACGCCGCGCAGGGTGCTGGAAGTTTCGCTGCCCGAGTTCTGCATTGGGCAGTTGCGCAAGTTGCGGCACGAACATGCCGTCGTAGTCGATCAGCCGCAGGTGCGTGGCGTCCTGCACGATGATGTTGGCCGGCTGGATGTCGCCGTGCGCAATGCCGTCTCCTGCAGGTGCCTGGCGAGCCCGCGCAGCGAAGCCCGCAGCGCCTGCAGTGCGTTGACGTCGTTGCGGTGATCCGACACGAACGCAGCGAGCGTCGGCCCTCCGCCCATTCCATCCTGACGATCGGGTACGTGCCGCTCTCGGTCGTGATGCCTGCCGGCTGGAACCTGCATTCGACGAAATGGGGGCTGCCTATCGACTGCAGGCAGGCGTCGATTGCCGCGTAACGCTCGTGCAGGGAATCTGCCTGCTTGTGAAAACAGCGGACGGCGTAGCGCCTGCCGTCCACGACAACCTCGAAGGTCAGCGCAAAATTCCCGCTGTGCGCAACGGGCAGGCCGGGACCGCGCATGCGCAGTGTGCCCCGGCCGAGCAACGGGTCCGACAGCACGATGCCCAGGTTGAGCGAAAGCGCGTCGCAGTATTCGGCGAAAGAAGGGTATTGCATGTTCCGTGGCAGCTGCAGCGCAGGTTGCGGTGTTCCACCGCAACCCGCACCGCTGCCATTCAGGCGAGTTTCGTGCCCACCAGTGCGTTGAGTTGCGCGAGAAACTGCCGTTCGCCTTCACTCACCCGCTCGCCGCCGAAGCCGAGGAACCCTCCTTCGGTGGACGCATTCGCGACCTTCTGGCCGATTCCAGCGAGCAGCGTGCGAAAGGCGTCAGCGTCGGCCGCGGCACCCTTGGCCGTCAGCGCCGCCAATGCTGCGGCAGTTGCATCAGTCGCGGCCTTCTGCAGCAAGGTGTTGAGGGACGCCCGGTCCGGCGCGGACTTCGCCATGCTCTTGATCTGATCCTGGGCCGCGCGCATCTCGTCCTTGCCGAAGATCTCTTTCAGCAGGGGTTGCTCGCCACGCAGGGCCTCGGCCATGGCCGAGGCCATCGCCATCCCTTCGGAAAGACTGCCAAACAAACCGCTGTTGCCCGCGGTGGCGGTGGCCAGTGCGACTAGCTGTGGCGCATTGCGAAGTGCCTGCCACTGCTCGGGGGGGAAATCTGTACGGGTAGCCATGCGTTCGTCCTTGTGTGGTGGGTGTACCCTCCGTGAGAGTTTGGCAGGTCAGGGGCCGGTCGTGAATTCGATGTCGTGGCAGTGAAGGCGATGCGAAATCTGCGCCGCCCGCCGGGCGGCGCGCCGATACGACTCATTGAACAGTGCGAGTCTCGATGATCAGGTCGAGACGAAGTGCACCGTCGGTTCGCCGCCTGCGGCACCGCCCTGCTCGAAGCGCTTGACCCGCACCACGTGTTGTTCGCCCGCTCTGGGCGTATAGCCCTCGATGCCTTCGGGCAACGGCCGCCATTCGCCCGGCGACCCGCTGGCGAGGCCGCTCTCGTCGAAGTGGCGATCGCGCACCATCAGGCAGGGGGGTGACGACGGGGCAGGCGCTACGCAGGGCTCGGTCGATACCTCGAGGAACGCGCGCGTGCCGGGGCCGCCGAAGCGGGTTTCCGGAGTCGGCGTACCGCTGAAGGTCAAGGCGCTGCCATCCGCTGCCGCGAGGCGCAGCTCAGGCGCCCGGCCTCACCGGTGAGAGCGACCGTCAGGGTGCCGGTCATGAACCTGGCGAATGCAGCATCGGCGTCGCCGAGCGGCGGGGGACAGGCCATCATCGTCGACATTCCCGGGCTGAGCTGCAGTTGCGTCGTGTCGAGCAACTGGTAACCCACGCTGATGCGATTGCAGCCGCCGGTCACGCCGAGCCGGCCGTCGCCGAACTCCACGCCCATGGGCTTGTCCGGTGCCGGGAAGAACGCGGCGAGCGACTGGCCCGCGGCGTCGGTCGCCGACTTGAGTTGCCACTGGTATGCGACCAGGGTTGTGGCTCGTGTCAGCGGTGGGCGCGGCGAGGCGTTTCGACGCAACGGCGGGCGCGGTCGCTGCCTCCGGCGCCGGCGACTCGGGCGGCGTGCTGCGGGCGCAACCCGCCACGCCAGCGCGGCACACAACGAGAGCAAGACGACAGGGGCGATGCAGGGACATGGCGTACTCCGCTCGAATGGTTGATCATGGAAGCACGTGGGACTGCGAGCCGGGCGACCAGCGTGCGCGGCGGCGCGAGCTGCGGTTTCAGGGGGTCATCCGGGCACGGACTCGCGAATGTGTTGCGCGAAATCCTCCACCGGCTTCGGCTGCCTGCACCGACGGGTCGACCCGCGAGCGCCGCCGCATTTCCGCGAAGGGAAACGTCGCGTCCAGCAGCCGAACATCGTAGAAATACCGGTCGACCCAGCCGTTGAGGTAATGCCGGAAATCGAAGTCGCCGCTGCGGCCGACCAGGTTCGCATAGCGCACGATGTTGATCGTGCAGCTGTTGCTCAGCAGGTGATAGAACTCCGGGCGGTCGGCGAGCTCGTTGATGCGCCAAGGTAGACCTGCAACAGCTGGCGCGCACTTTCGGCCGGGACCCGCAGACGGTAGAGTACACGTCTTCATTGCGATAGTTGGTGCGGACACCCACGAGGTCACGTTCCTCGCCGACCACGTAGATCAATTCGAACTGCTTGAAGAGCGAGGCGATCGGGTCAAAGCCCTCGTCCACCTCCGGCCGAGTCTCGATGGAGATGTTGAGCGGCGGCGCGTTGTCGAAGATGAAGCTCACAAACGTGTGGCCGACGGGCCCCGGCATCCAGTAGGACACGAAGAAATCGAGCCCTGTCAGGTGCGACAACGAGACTTCGCGTTCCTCGTAGCGCACCGTGAAATCGTCCCGGCTGCGATAGTCGAAATCGCGTACGCCGGTGATGCGCACGCGGTCACCGTCGATGTGGCCCGCGGCATGACCGCGACTTCCGGCCGCCAGTCGCGTTCGTGCGAAGGCCGGATGAGGCTCCAGCCGACCAGAAACGAACCAGATACAGTCCCGCGAAGACCCAGCGCATGCGCGGCCGGCCCGTCAGCCCAGATTGCCCAGATGCTCGAACGCCGCGAAGACGATCGCGAGCCCGATCCGCAACGGCGCCCAGGGCAGGGTGGAGAAATAGATGGCTCAGGCTGGCCCAGGCCGAGAACCAGGGGCCAGGATAAGAACAAATCTGGGCGCCCTTGAGCCAGCCAGGGCCCGGAATCTTCCCACCCAGCCCGTCCGGAAGGAGGGTCCCCGGTCGTTCGATTCAGTCGGCTGTCATAAGCGCGGCCGGGGCGATGGAATTCTGCGGCTTCGGGCGCGATCGAGGTGGCGATATCGACCCAGCCGCCGCCCATCGCCTGGTACACGTTCACGACCTGCGCGTAGCGATCAGCCTGCAGGCGCACCGACGCCAGTTCGGCTGCGAACAACTCGTTCTCAGCCCACCAGCACGTCCAGATAGCCCGCTACCCCCTTGTCGAATCTCAGGGTCGACAGGCGGGCGAACTCGCGCAGCGCATCGACGCGCCGCTGCTGCGGACTCGACCTCCGCGATCTTCTTCTGCGAGCCCGTCAGCGCATCGTTGGTCTCGCGAAATGCGTTCAGGATCGTCTGTCGATAGACAAGCTCCTCTCCTGCCGGGACAGTGCCTCGGCCGCATCGACCTGGCCCTTGATGCCGCCGAAGGTAAAGATCGGGCCGGACACACTGCCTCCGAGCAGCAGGGGTGGTCGCGGGGTCGGTCAGCAAGTCGGCGAACGCCGTGCTGACGGTGCCAAGGGCGCCCGTGATCGAGATGTCCGGATAGTAGAGCGCCCGCGTGGCGCCGACGTTGGCATTCGCCGCAACCAGGTTCTGCTCCGCCTGCAGGATGTCCGGCCGGCGCTGCAGCAGGGTCGCGGGCAGGTCTGCCGGTATCTGGGGCGCGACCAGCTGGTCAATGGTCTTGCCGCGCGGGATCGGCCCCGGATTTCGGTCCGAGCAGGATCGAGATCAGGTTCTCCTGCGCGGCGATGGCCTGTTCGAAGGCTGGAATGGCCGCTTGCGCCTGCTCCGTTGCGAGGTGATCTGCATCACTTCGGTTTTTGCGACGACGCCGGCCTTGAATCGCAGGTCGAAGATTCGCGCCGTTTCGCCGAAGTTCGGGGCGGTCGCCTGGGCGATCTCGAGCTGACGGTCGAGCGCACGCAGCGCGATGTAGCTGGTGGCGACGCTCGCCACCAGCGAAGCACCACGCCGCGCTGGGCCTGCTCGCTGGCGTAGACCTGCGCCTGCGACGCCTCGGACAGGCGCCGCACGCGCCCGAACAGGTCGAGCTGCCAGGACGCGCCGAGCGAGGCCTGGTACAGCGAGAAGTAGGGTCGGCACCCGGCGGCAGCGGCGGCTGGCCGACCCGGCTGGCCGCACCCGGCTGGCGTCGGCGCCGTAGCCGAACTGCGGATAAAGCTGCGAACGGGTGGCTTCCAGGCGCCGAAAACTGATCGACCCGCGCCGCGGCAATGCGCACGTCGAGGTTCTCGCGCAGGCGGTCTCCACCAGCCCGTTGAGCACCGGGTTGCCGAACTGCTCCCACCACTTGGTGTTGGCCACTTCGGCGGCCTGCGCGTAGTCGATACGCCACGCTGCCGGTGTATTCGCCTCGGGCCGTACGTAGTCGGGACCGGGCATGCAGCCGGCAATGCCGGCTGTCGCGAACGCCAGGATCGCGTATCTCCTCATCTCGATTCATTCCTCTGGTGCGTGGCGGACATCAAGTCTGCGACTGCGCAAGCGGCGGGCTGCAGTTTATCCTGCTTTCTGCAATCCTGTTTGCGCCGGGAAGCCTGGACACGCGCCGGCGGCGCGAAAATGAGTCTACTTTCGCGGGCGCTGGCTCAGATAATCTACAATGCAAAGCGTTTCTTTATCCACCCGGGCTCCACGGTCTGGCGACCGTTTTCGCCACCTCCGACCGTTCAAGTTCACTCATGGTATACGCAGACCGCGTCAAGTAGGCGGGCACTCGGCAGCGGGCCGGTGGTCCAGGCTCATGGCCGTTGCCAGCCTGTTGCTGGCGGGCACCGCCCAGGCCGCAGCACCCGGACCTGGCCAAGGCCGAGCAGCTGCTGCAGGCGGGGCAGGCGGCCGAAGCCAAGGCGCTCTTCGAGCAGGCACTCGAGGCCGACCCGAGTTCTGTCGGGGCACATCTCGGGCTGGCCGCGCCTACTACGCGCTCGGCGAGTACGCGCGCGCCGGAACGAATTCGAGACGGTGCTGCGGTACGACAACCTGCCGCGGGACCTGCACGGCAGACGGAGACCTATGACCGGGGGCGGCCGACTACGTTGCCTGCCGGCTGGCCTCCCTTTTATTACGGCGAGACCGGTGTCGGCAATTATCGGCAAAACTCCTCAAATCGACTGATATTTTCGGCGGTGGCGGCAACTACGATACGTTCCTGCCGATGCGCGTCGGGGGTGGCTGGAACAGGAGCATTTCCGACCGCCATTCGTTCAATGGCACGCTGGACTACCGCTTCCGCTGGTACGACGACAGCGACCGTCGCAACGACTCGGACCTGCGCTGGAACTTCAACCTCAGCCGGCCCGTGGACGACGACAACCTGCGCTTCGGCCTGCGCGGGCGGAAGAGCTACCGGGGCGACGGTCAGTACCGCAATGACTGGGGCGTGTTCGGCGGTTACGGCCTCGGGTTCGGCCCGAACGATCACTCACGATCGGCGGCGAGGTCCGCGAACGCCGTTATCCGCGCGGGCCGCTGCGCGACCGCACGCGCGACATCGCCGAGCTGACCGTCAACTGGACGCATTCGCTGCGCGAACGGCCGTACCGCCTGACCTCGGCGGGCATGACGCAGGAATGGGCGACACAGGAGCGCTCGAAGGCGACGCCTCGTTCTGGGGCGTCAACGGCGAGATCGATCATTCGTTCTCCGACACGCTGGACGGTTCTTCTGGTGGGCATACGCAAACGAGCGTACGACGACGAGCGGCCCGACTTCACGACGGATCCCGACCTGCTGGGGGTTCGCAATGACGACCTCTGGAATTTCGGCGGCGGACTGGTGTGGGGTTTCGCGCCAGGCTGGACCCTGCGCCCGACGTTCGAGTACGACTGGGAAGACAGCAACATCCTGAGCTGGCCTACAGCTAGACCGAATTCTGGCTGACGGTCCGCAAGTCCTTCTGACCTGCAACCGGGCTGATTGCGGCTCGTCGGGCACCGTCGGATCGCGGTCGACCAGATCTACGTCGTGCAGGTCGCGTTTTGGATTCCTTGACGACCCGGGTGTTGAGCGGCCGGATCGTGTCGATCCGGCACGTGCTCCGGCTGCCGGCGACGCCACTTCTCTGGACCACGACGCTGTCGAATCCCGCCGCGACCCGGCCGCTGCGAGTGGTGAGGCCGATCGACGACGCGAACGCCATGTCGGGACATGGATTCGTCATTTCCAGCAGGAACCCACGATTGCTGCTGGGCCAGACCGTCAGCGCGCTGTCGCCGATCGCTCGCCAACCCCACAGCCGCCCGGGGCTGTGGAAGCTGCGGACGGGCTCG
>CAVTZU010000029.1:0-14810 GCA_963739305.1 Candidatus Bathyarchaeota archaeon
GGTGTTGAGTTGTTTATGACCCATTATGATTCGTACTGTTTCGGTGTTCTGTGTTCTGTGTAGTTGCTTGGTGCAATAGTAGTGTCTCAAGTCGTAGAGTCGTATGTTGTGGATTGATGGGTCGTTGAGTTTCTTGGCTAGTTTGTTTCTGAATCGTCTGAAGTGTTCGCCGTATCTTTTGACGTTGCCTTTGAATAGTAGGTCGTTTCCTTTCTGAGGTTGTGTTTGCGTATGTAGTCTTGGATTCTTCCCATTAGTTCGGGTGTGATGTTTGTGGTGGTCTTGGGTTGCATCCTTTGGTTATTCGTGCGGTGATGGTGTTTGTTTCTGGGTGGATGTCTTTGACTTTGAGACCTTTCTCGCCGTAGTATTTCGATAGGTCTTAGTCCTGTTCGTCTGTGATAGTCAATCAGTATTGAGAGTCTGCCTTTGGCTGATGCAATTAGCATTTGTACCTTTTCTTGTGTTGGTGGTTGGATGGTTGTTGGTTCGGGTGTGTAGATGGGTTTTTCCCAGAATATTTGATTCAGTTTACAGTATGTTGCATAGCAGTCACATAGCTTAGATTTGTAGTTGTTTGTGATGGGTCTTCCGTTTGCTTGTTTGTATCGGGCTATTGCTAATTCAACGGTTTTTGTGTCGTTCAAGCTCTGATCGTATTGCTAGTGCTTTCAGGGACTTCTCGTACATTCGGATTGTGTTTGGACTTCTTCCTTTTCCTTCGAGGTGTAGTAGAAGCTTTTGTATACTTGGTAGTTGTTGGATGTATTGCGGGTGGGCGAGTAGCTCAGCACGGATTGGGTCTTTGCCTCAATGCTTCAAGTGGCGGGTGCTTTTGTAAGGGGAGTCACGGATAGAGCACCAGCCTCCTAAGTTGGGGGTCGTGGGTTCAAATCCCACCTCGCCCGCTACAGACGAACCCAGCCCGGTCTTATGAAATTTCTTTTAATGGTTCATTTCCGTTTTCGGAAGGCTTTGTTGTCTTCATAGTCGCAGACAAATTCGAATCCTGCTTCTATGGGCTGGGTGACTTCCTGTTCTGAGTGGGCTATTTTCGCCGTGTAGTCACATCATCTTTGAGGTTGACGAGTTGGGTGTAGACTAGGGTGTTGCTAAGATCATACTCAAGTATTTCGCGCACGGGGCTGCCTTGCGTTTCTTGCTGAAGAACGAAGGATACCGTTGCATGTCCTCGTATATTGGTCTGGGCATACGTCCTGAATAGATGTCCGGGTGGCCTTCAGGGTTTACAAGCGGATACTTTACTTTGATGTTTCTTATTGTCATTCGGTAGACTTGGTAGACGCGCGCGCGAAATGATGCTTGCTTGCCCAACTTCACCCGAAAGAAAAAAGGTTAAAAAAAGGGATTAGAAAATATGGAGCGTTTTAGATTCTATGATATTATGAATGGTTCGTTTATGGTTGCCTTAAAGTCCCAAGGACCTGCTCCTGACAAAGTATATGTTATCCTTGCTTTCCCAAAAGCATCAGTTGTAACAGGTGAACTAGGAATCTCAGTCCAAGCTCCGCCATTGATTGAAACCCAGAAGTGAACGCTTAATCCCTTAACTGAAATGACACTTGGTCCAACTACCGTAGCGTTGAGGTCAATCACATTAAGTGTGTCATCGTCTTCCTTAGCAGACAGCGTAAGAGTATATTTCGGGGCAGTTACGTGTATGATGTTGCTTGTAAGCATGTAGTCAGCATACGCTGCCGTAGCCGCACATACAATAGCCAGCATTACAATAGATGCCAGAAGCATTTTCCTTCTCTTCGTTGAAACAAGACTTTTCATATTCATCATATCACCCCCTATGTTTATTCATTTTAAGGATGACCGTCATATTCGTGACGCGCGCGCACAAAACGAGAGAGATTAATGCGTTTCTCCACATGGCGTATACGCCTAGCCTTGACCGCCTGTGCGCTATTTAATTGGCACGCTCTTAACTCTTATGATACTTTCTTCTATGCCCGCTTTCTGCGCGCGCTATCAATCAAAGTTCCTTCTTTCAACAGAGTAAACTCGTTCAACAGGACTCCGACCATCATTTCAATTAATTAAAGCGCGCGCTTTGGGTTTGGGATAAAACTTTGCTCCGAACCAAAACAAAGAGAAAAAAAGGGGTTTGCAGGATGTGACGAAGGCGGAACTGACACATTATTCGATTTTCTTTTTTGCCTTTTCTAAGGCTTCCTTGGTTTTTTCGACGCCCTTTTCGCCGGCTTCTTTGACTTTTCCACCAGCCGTCTTGGCTCCTTGGACTCCTTTTTCACCTGCTGTTTTTGCTGCATCAGCAGCCCTTTTTGCTTCCTCTTCAGCCTTTTTCTTCGCTTTATTCAAGAATGACATATTCATCACTCTAACAAGACATCTTCTTTTTGCCTAAAAACATATTGGACAAACACGCGAGACCTAGAAAAAGCTAAGGCGGCGCCGCTAAGGGTGCTCACTTGAGAGTCCAAACGAGTGCGACTAGACGAACTGTAATGTTTGTTTTGGTTGGTGTGACTGAGATGTTTTCTAGGTCTTCGGTTAATGGGTTAGTTTTCGTCTCCAACGCGTTCACTTCCGACTGAAATTGCGTCTCAAGATTGGCCCTTTCCTGCTGCAAAGTCTTCAAGTTTGCTTCAGCGCCTTCTTTGTCACGTGATTCCTTCATGCTGCGGCCTATTTCGCGAGCGGTTCTTGTGGCGCCGCTACCGGTCTTCCTTCCGAGGAAGGAGCCAAGGAGCGTTGCTCCAAACGACACGGCAGCTTGATATTTCTCTCCCTTTGCTTGACTTTCCTGTTCTTGTAACACAGTCGTTGCACGCCTGATCCGTTCGTCGAGTCTTGCGAAGTCTGAACTGTATTTTTGTCTCAGCTTTTCGACCTGTTGGTCGCGCTGTTCCCTTCCTTTCTGTTGAAGGCGTATTCTGAAATCCCGTTCTGTCTCATCTGGTCCTGAGAATTCGTTGAGATTGCCGCTTTTCATCAATTGCAGTTTTTGGGTTCTGAACAGCCAATTCGAGAAGTCTTTTGACCAAAAGCCATAATTTTTTGGTATAGCGGCAGCTGACGGCAGATCAGCAAATGAGACTCCCTGACTTGGTGCGTTGCTCAGTTCTGAGACCTTTATGTTGGCCTCTCTTGAATTGTCCCAATTGACAGCTATAGGGTCATTTGTAATGGAAGTGAGGAATACCAACTCTTTTGTAGTGTCGATTCGTGCTTTTGTGTCGACAAACCGCACTTGCGCTGTCCCAAGAATAGCGGGTTGATAGATCTCTTCCGTCTTCATCAATTGGTTCTGGCCACTCGAGACAAAATATTGTGGCACATCGGGAGGCACGACGGGTCTTTGAGGGATTCCTTTGAGGCTTGGCGACAGGGCTGTTGGGGTTGAGGGAGTCGATAGTGCTGCCGTTTGTGTTTGAGAGGCTGTCGTTTGTTGGGTTCTTAGTGGGTCAACGAGAATTCTGATCTGATCTCTTGTTAAGGGGCCACGAAGGTAGGACATTGCCCATCTGGTTTCGAATACTACCGGATTGTCCTCATGGACATCGTTCATAAGAAATACTCGATTCCCAAGAGCAGAGAGAGTCTGGTCCATGCTCTGACGATCAAACTGTCCTTGACTTGTGAGGGCAGCGCTTTCGAGTCCGTCTAGTACATGTGCCTTGTCTTGTTCAGTCTGCAGCCGTCCGAGAAACCACGTACCAGCATTCGAAAGGGCTTTGTAGTCTAGATCGACTGGATTTTGCGTCGCAAGTACGATTCCAAGACCGAAGGCACGTGCCTGCTTCAGGAGCGTCAGCAAAGGCGTCTTCGACGGTGGATTGGCCAAAGGTGGAAGGTAACCGAAAACTTCATCGATGTAAACAATCGAGCGCAGACTTGCAGTTCCAGACTGTGTGCGCATCCAGCCCACTATCTGATTGAGTAATAGAGATACGAAGAACATCCGTTGCGTATCGTTCAGGTGTGCAATGTAGAATATTGATACTTTTGGTTTGCCGCTCGTGGAATGGAGCAGTTTGTTGACGTCAAGTGGATCTCCTTCGAGCCAGAGGCTGAACCCTGGAGCTGCAAGAAGATTGTTCAGTTGCATAGCTAGTTCAAATCGGTTCTTGGATGGATAGAATGATTCTATGTCAAGGACCCCGATGCGACTCATAGGCGGAGACTGAATGAGTTGAATGAGTCCACCGATGTCTAAGTCTTCGCCACGCTGCCAGGTTGCAGCAAGTATGGTGGAGATCAGTATATGTTCCCTTGAACGGATTGGGTCAGCTTCTATCCCCAGCAATCCGAGAAGGCTTGTGACCGTGGTTGTGATTCTCTCTTGGAAGAGTTCATTGTCTTCCCTGATCTCAGGTGTGGGAGCCGCAAAAGATTTCAGAATCGAGATTGGGAGACCCGCGTTGCTGCCTGGGGTGTAGATGGCAAAGTCTGCAGAATCACGAAGGCGTTGGATGCGCTTGCCGTCCTCCCCCCACTTTAGAAGACCGTTTTTCCATAGGTCTGCCTGCTGATTGGCGTATTCCTGCGTTGAGACCCCCTTCTTGAGGGCTTCTTCTTCATTTATCCAAGGAAGAAAATCTTGACTTCTCAATTCGGGAAATGTCAGCAGAAGATTTGTGATGTCTCCTTTTGGATCGATCACGATGGCTGGAATACCATCGATTGCCGCTTCCTCAATGAGAGACATGCACAGACCCGTCTTCCCGCTACCAGTCATACCGATGCAAACCGCATGTGTGACCAAATCCCTCGAATCATACAATAACAGGTCTTCCAATCCTGATTTGTTACGAACATCATAGAGACGCCCAAGGTAGAAGACTCCTAGCTTCTCAAAATCCTGCATGATTTACACTCCTTGTTAGGCTGATAGTCCGTATCATCCAGGCTCTATTTTATCGTTTTTGTTCCGTCCAAGATCAACCGCGTGCGCACGCGTTTGAGTGAGAGCCGTTGTAAAGGCATGGAAATCGCATGCCCTAGGCATTAAGAGAGTGAATTGGCACTAAATTAGGACTTGATCACAATCTTGCACTTATGCGACGAAAACCTTTTCTATCAACTCAACAACAACTGGTAGCAGGTGATATCTTTGCCAGAGCCAAAGTTTGAATGGTTCAAAGACAAAGCAGGAAAATTCAGGTTCCATCTGCTAGCAGCTAACGGAGAGATAATTGCAGTAAGCGAAGGCTACTCCTCAAAGGAAGCATGCGTCAACGGCATCGAATCGGTAAAGAAGAACGCTCCGATTGCCAAAATAGTAGAAACCAAACAATAGCATCTTTTAGCAACAAGACAAGATAACCCCTTCTTTTTCTTTTAGCGTGCCCGACAAGGCTTACAAATGAAACTGGACAAAAGCCGTTTCGGGTGATTCGTTGGCAAAAGAAGATGAAATGTTAGAAAACTGAAGAGCGCGCACCTCGTTGTTTACTAGTATTTCACGATAACTTCAGGTCTTGTTCAGAAAAGATAAGAGCGGGCGTGCAAACTGAGGAGTTCAGAGTGTTCCAAAGAGGTTCAAGTATGAAAGTTTTGGCTTTCAACGCAAGTCCGCTTATGGAAAAGGGAAACACTGCCCTCCTGTTAGAGCCCTTTTTGGAGGGGACGAGGGAAGAGGGTTGCGACGTAGAACTATTCTATACGTGCAGGCTTCACGTGAATCCGTGTTTAGGTGACAGAGGCTGCTGGACGAAAACACCGGGCAGGTGCGTTCAGAACGATGACGTGAAGATGCTTCTGCCGAAAATACAAGAAGCCGACATCATTGTTTTCGCGTCGCCAGTGTACGTTGACGGAATGCCTGGAACCTTGAAGAACCTCATTGACCGCCTCATCCCCATCGTCGAGCCTTATTTTGTCATGCAAGACAGGCACTGCAGGCATCCTTTGCGCAAGCCTCACAAACACTCCAAAGTAGTTCTGATTTCAAACTGCGGTTTCTGGGAGATGGACAACTTCGAACCGCTCGTCACGCATATGCAGGCGATATGCAAGAACACGTGTTGGGAGTTTGCTGGTGCTCTCTTGCGTCCTCACGGTGAAGCACTAGGCTACATGGTCAGAAAGGGGATCCCAGTTCAAGACGTACTTGATGCAGCGAAGAACGCTGGAAAAGAACTCGTTCGAACCGGAAAAATAAGCGAAGAAAACATGAAAATCGTAAGCCGAAACCTGGTCCCGCTAGAGACGTACGTAGAAATGACGAATAAAGGTTTCAAACAAGCCCTCGACAGACTCGGTCAAACCAAAGGCTCTCACTGAGCTGATCTTCCCAGGTTCAACCTTATCTGGTCGTTAGACTTGGCATTTGGGGCAGACGAACACTTTTCCTCCCCCAAGGCTCAGCTCTTCTATAGGCGTCCCGCAAACTGGGCAGTCCTTTTTTCTCATGTTTGGCCCCATCGCTGGAACGTACCCGCCTTGCTTCTGATACAGGTCCAGAAATTGGTTTTTTCCGTTCAACCGGAGTCTCTCTCGAAGGACAAGTTTAACAGCGTTGTAAAGGGCTTTTTGCTCATTCAAGTTCAACTCGGAGGCTTTCCGCTTTGGGTGCAGCTTAGCCCTGTATATTACGTCTTGAAAGGCGCTGTTGCTCAGCCCAACTAATACAGCATCTTTGCCAACGAGTACAGATTTGAGCGCTCTGTTGTTGTCTGCTAAGAGTTTCGAAAACCGCTCGAACGTGAAATTCTCATCCACAGGTGAGAGCATCTCAGGATTGAAATCCCGCTTGAACACGTACGAGCTCGCTAGTTCATCGTCCTTCAACACTCTCAGCCCTCCCATGCTAGTGAACCTCACCGTCAACACGGTTTTGTCGCAAAAATCAATCCTTAAATGGTATTTTTCTGGAACCGTCGTTTCGCATGAGTGATAGAAAATCTCGCCTCCGTACTCAGGGGCTAGAATGATGTTCATTTTGCCATCGAGTTTCACGAGTATGGCGTTCCCTCTCGAGGTGACAGACTCAACTTCTCGGTTTACAAGCTGATCAAAAGCTTTGGTGTCCTTGTTTATGAACCCAGTTTTCTGCAATCTTTCGCAGTCTCGAAGATGATAACTTCCGATGCGTTTGCCACGGAGTTCTTTGTTCATCTGTTCTGCGAGGATCCTTGCTTCCGGAAGCTCGATGCTCATCTGAAGTCTCCAATACACCCATTTTTGGTAAACCACTCTTAAAATCGTTTGTGCATTGATCGATGAGAGAAAGTTTAAGAACTCTCAGAATTTATTGTTGCTCGGTTTGTCTTGCAAATTCATACTCAGCCACGAGCACAACTAGCCCGTTCCGTGCCGAAAGAAATATTTTTCTGAACTGACCACATCAAGTCCTTCAGGATAGTGGAATCAGCAGACGGCAAGGTGTATGAGACTTGAAATCGAGTTACCCTTTACTGGTGCGGAAAATCCGGCAACAAACCGTTCTGCGGCAGCAGTCATTACCCCGAATGACTTAAAGAGGTGAAGACTTCAAATGAGTAAAATCAACCTTGAATATAATCTGGACAAAGTACTGAAGTCGAAAGACAAATCGATCGTTCTCTTCTACGCTTCTTGGTGTCCCTTTTCTCAGAGGTTCTTGCCCGTGTTCAAAAAATACTCCCGAGCCAAGCCTGATAGTTGCTTGGAAGTCGTCACCGATGACAAAGCGAGTCTTTGTGAAAAATACAACGTGGACGTAGTCCCCACGGTGCTTATCTTCGAGAAAGGCAAAGTCACGAAGCGGTTGGACGGAGCGGCAGGCATCGGACTGACAGAGAAACAACTGCTCGATTTCGCCAAAAAATCCGAACGTTAAATCGCTGCATTTCAAGCAGACAGGACGAGCTTTCGTCAGCTGCTAGATCTGATCTAGGATCGGATCTTCAAAGTTATGGCGCCAATGGGACACGTTGAGACGCGGCACTAAAAGCTGATCGAGGTCACATTCTCAGCACTCCAGAAAGCACGTAGGTCAATGCGAATATCACCGCGAATCCAACCGCGCAGGCGCCAACCGTGAGTGCTGGAGGGTTCTTGGCGTGAGCTTCTGGCAAGAGGTCACTTGCCCCCAAATAAAGAAAGCCACCGGCAAAAAATGGCAGAAGGAGAACTATGTAGAACTGCTGAACCTGGATGAAGAGCGCCACAACGGCTCCAAAAACCGGCGCAACCGCATCCAAGAACAACATTCGCAAGGAATTTTTCAGGGAGTTTCCGGAATTCAACATCACGGTAACAGTGCTAAGCCCATCCGTGAAGTCGTGACATATCACTGCAATCGCTATGATGACTCCTACGTGGATGTCGGCTTGGAAACCAAACCCGATGGCTAGACCGTCGATGAAACTATGGACCGAAAGCTCGGAGGTCGCAAAAAGGCCGCCTACGGGGTGCTTGACTTCAACGTATTCGCCATCCTTGCTGAAAACATGAGCGCTGATTAGCCGAGAGATCACGTAGAGGAAAAGGAACCCGACGACTGTCAAGGCCATAACGTCTTCAAGAAGTACGTTCACTGCCGTGGCAAGCTTGAATGTCTCAGGCAGCAGATCCAACAGAGAAGTCGTGATCAATATCCCAGCTGCGAAGGCGCCCAGAACTCCAATGTTCTTCCTTCGTCTTGCTGCAAATGTCCCTCCGAGCAAAGTAGAAAAGCAAGTAACGACAGCCAGCAAGAGCGCGTAAAGGTTCATATCGCTATCCTTTCTTGACACAAGCTACTTAATCATTTTCGTAAAGGAGCCATATCTTGAATGTTGTCTTCATCTACTAGTCTTTTTCGCGCGCGCGGGAACTTTTCTTCCTGTCAACAGTTTCATCCTGGTTTCTCTGACGGCAATTCTGGGAAGCACGTCTTCATTTTCCTCCAGATATCTTTCGACCCTCTGCCTGCTGTGCTTGATTAGATCCCTTAGCAGCCATGATATCGCCTTCGTACTCAGAATGTTTCGCTCGGACTTTAATCTGTCAATGTTCATGAGAGCCACGTCTGTCAGCCTTGAATCTTCCGAGTCTCTCACTGGTTTGATAAGCAAAACCAGACTCGCGCGTCTCTTGTTAACGTTGCTATCCGAAGCAAGCTTGGTCAACAACCTCTTCCATTCTTTCCAGTTGCCCAAAACCTCAGTTGCAGTGAATTTCGATTGGCACAACGAATCAACTTCGGCCCACCCGTGCAATCTATTCAGCCAAACGTCAATGTACTTCGGTTCAACATGCTTCCTTAGTTTGGGCATTGACTCAAGCAACTCGCCAGCCATCGAAATCTCGTTAATCGATTCTCCCTGATACAGAGAGCTTAACAATTCAATGTACTGAGACATCGAAAGATCAGAATGCCTTTTTACCCATTCTTTTACGATTCTTTTCTCGGTATCTGCTCCGAGCACGTAGCATACCTTGTCAGTTCCAATATACCTCAAGAGCTTCTCTTTCTCATCCCGAGACATATCGCGCGCTTTTGCCTTCGCTTCGGACACGAGATCAAAGCGATATTTGTTCAAAACCTTTCGATTCAACTGTCCCAATCCTGGTTCATAGCAACGTCTTCTTCAGGGGCAGGGGCTTGCTTATTCTTGCGGAGGCCTAGTGTAGACTTCGATAACGTGGTTATCAGGATCACAGAAAGAAGCTGCATAGTATCCTGGCACGAATTCTGGATGCTCTTCAGGAGGGAACAAAGGTTCAAACCCATTTTGCTTCATATTTTTAGCCACCGTGACCACGCTCTTCTTATCTGGAACAAAGATGGCTAAATGCTCTGTAACCACAAACTCCTCTCCAGTAGGAGCAGCACACTTGACCCTCACATCTCTCTGCTCGCCTAGCCACACTTGAAAATTCTGATTCGAGAATCCGAGAACCCCTTTCGAGTCAACAATGACTCTGCAGCCGAGAGTTTTCAACAAGATCTCATAGAACCTTCTCGCCTTTCTGAGGTTTGTTACTTCGATTCCAACATGACCAATTGTGGCTCGTTCTTCTTTTTTCTCAGGCACCATGCGTTACCACGTGAACTTTAAGGGATGCTTTGGTTTCATAAGCTTTGCCTACCGCTTGAGGGTAACTCCTGCGCGCGCTTCTTAAGAGCACGTGACTGCTCCATCATCATGACAGACCGCCTAACTATGCCGACAGCGGCTTGTCGCAGGGTTTATTTCGAATGGGTTCCCACTATCCATCCATGATTCTGAAAAGAAGCTTCTACGAGCGAAACACTTTGACAGTGGCAAAGGATCTCCTTGGAAAACTCTTGGTCCATGAAACCCCGCTAGGTATGACTGCAGGCAAGATCGTTGAGACCGAAGCATACATGGGTCCCGAGGACAAAGCTTCACATGCCTTCGGAAATCTCCGTACGAAACGGACCGAAGCTCAATTCGGACCAAAAGGACACGCCTATATCTATTTTGTCTATGGAATGCACTATTGTTTCAACGTTACCAGCGGAATAATCCCCGGGAAACCCGACGCAATCTTGGTGAGAGCACTTGAGCCAGTTTTGGGGGTGGACATAATGATTAAACGCAGGGATATCTCTGACCGAAATACGACTAACTTGACAAATGGACCCGGCAAGCTCTGCAAGGCAATGGGTATGTCAACAAAACAGAATGGAGCCGACCTATGTGCTCCACCGCTTCACATCGACGGAGGCCAAAGGATACGAAAAATCGAGATCGTTCAAACAACGCGTATTCACGTGGATTATGCAGGTGAATGGAAATACGCACCTTGGAGATTTTTCGTAAAGAACAACCTGTACGTTTCGAGACCAACTGGAAAATAGGTCGCGCCCGTCAGAAATCGTGTGCGTTAGGTACAAATAGGAACACTGTCGCTTAGCATTCTGTGGAGAATATGTCAATCTGGAAAACAGACAAATGGAACTATAGAATAACCAGTAAGCGATCCATTCTGATCAGGAACAAGAGCATAGATCAACACAAAGTTGGTGCAGTGGATCTGACAACGAAGCTCCCTATCGTGTTCGAAGTCTCCAAGGATGTTTCAATGCAGGCAATCAAAGTAGGCAAAAAATATCTCGTGACGGTCAGAATCTACACCGCCAAATCGACGGAGAACGTGAGCGCAGACTATATTGAACTCTTTCAGGTGCTCGACGTGGATCAACCGGCAGAAAACTTTCTGTCAGCAACGTGCTGTTATCCAAACCTTATCCGATTTGAACTCGAGGACATAGAAACATAGTCAATAGTTTCCTGATAATTGAAGGAAATCAGGATTCTGCAGAACGAAACTATCGGATCGTTTTGTTCTTGGCGCCGCTTTTGCTGGTCATTTTCCTTATCTGTTCATAGCGGAAGCAGTGAACTAAGTGATCATTCACTAAACCAGCACCTTGCATGAAGGCGTAGCAGATGGTTGGTCCTACGAACTTGAAGCCTCTTTCCTTCAATTTTTTGCTCATCACCCTGCTTTCTGAAGAGTCAGCTGGAAGATCTGCAAAGGTTTTAAGAGCATTGTCGATTGTTTTTCCTCGAACAAACTTCCAGACAAAGGCATCAAAAGAACCGAAATTATTCTGAATCTCCAGGAATTTGCGCGCGTTATTCACAGTCGCCTGTATTTTCGCCCTGTTACGAATGACTTCAGGATTGTTCATAATACGGTTGATGTCTTTCTCGGTGTACTTCACTATCTTTTGCGGGTCGAAATCGCTGAATGCTTTCTTCATTGCTTTTCTTCTGTCAAGGATGAGTTTCCACGTTAACCCTGCCTGAAAACCTTCGAGTACTAATAACTCGAACAATCGCTTGTCATCATGAAGAGGAGTACCCCATTCGTCGTCATGATAGGCGATGAAAAGCGGGTCAGTGGTTTTCCAGCACCTTACAAGATGCTTTTTCATGACGAACAGTATCCTATGTCAACGTTCTTAAGTTTGTCCATAAAGTATTTTTCCCCGTTTAGACCTTACGAAAAACGTCACGTAAGATGGTGTGCCGTTTTGCGGAGGATCTCAATAAGGCGCGCAGACCGGTTTCTGCAGATTCTTCCTTTGTGGTCACCATTTCATGCGTGGCGATTATAGTTGGTCAAGGTCTAGAATGTTTGCAGTTTCAACTTGCTCAAATAGTGCTCTTTCAGCTTTGCTAGCTTCGGCGCGATGACCAGAGTGCAGTATGCTTGTTCTGGGTGCCGTTTGAAGTAGTCTTTGTGATAGTCTTCTGCAGGGTAAAACACTCTCAACGGTTCAAGCTGCGTCACGATCGGTCTGTCCCACGCGTTTGCCTCACTCATCTCTTTGATCACTTGCACAGCTACCGCTTTCTGTTGATCATCGCGGTAAAATATGACTGAACGGTACTGGGTTCCGACATCAGGACCCTGACGGTTCAACGTGGTTCGCGCGCGCGCGCTACTATTGACCAGTCTGTTGGACAATGAGGATGAGATGATTGGACCTGGATCAGGCTCTAAAGGGTCGCAGAAGCATACGAAGCTACGTTGAAAAGGGAGTGCCAATACAGCTCGTCAGACAGGTCATTGAGGCTGGCACGTTTGCACCTTCAGCTAAGAACGGCCAGCAATGGCGGTTCACCGTAGTTGGTGGAAAAACAAAAGCAGATCTGACTGCAGTTTTCCGAGCTCAGTTGGAGAACGTCTCACAGAAAATTGGCAGAGAAAGCATGGGATCTTCTTTCTCTTCCTGTGTGATAATGGAACAAGCACCCATCGTCATAATGGTTTGGAACGCCGGAGAGAGAGGATGGGAAACCGAAACCCAGAGCGTCGCCGCCGCCATTCAAAACATGCTGCTCAAGGCACATTCTCTTGGGTTGGGAACTTTATGGATCGGCGACATCTTCTACGCGACTGAAACCCTCACACGTCACCTCAACAAACCTTGGAGGCTCGCGGCAGCCGTGGCCTTAGGATGGCCAGCCTCGGCTCCAGAACCGCGTCCAAGGAAATCTGTTGATGAAGTCACCGAATTCTTCATCGACTAACAAGAAAAGCTTCAGAAAGCCTTGGCAGTACAAAAAAAGAGGGTGAAGCGTCGTCATTTATTTATGAGTGGTGCTAAACCTTTTTATCTGAGAACGATATGTATTGGTCACGTCACAATAATTCATGTAATTAACGAAGCTTCTGAAAGCTTTTAGAAATGCATGCACAATTTTTGTGGCAGGAGATACATAGTATATGCAAAATATGCAAAATAATACCTTCAAAGACTTGTCACTAAGCAGTGAGGTCATGAAAGGTATCGAAGAGCTTGGATTCACAGATCTATTTCCAATTCAGGCTCAAGCGATAACGCCGTTGCTTCAAGGCAAGGACGTTATCGGTCAAGCACAAACAGGAACAGGCAAAACCGCCGCCTTCGGTATACCGATGATTGAGCGGGTAAACCCTGAGGTCAAAGAAATTCAAGGTTTGATCCTGGTTCCGACTCGAGAACTTGCAGTGCAAGTTGCTGATCACGTACGGCGACTCGCAAAGTACGCGGGAGTGAGGGTTCTGCCGGTTTACGGCGGAGAACCCATAGAAAGACAAATTCACGCCCTGAGAGGCTGCATTCAGATCATCGTCGGAACGCCAGGCCGAGTCATCGACCTGATTGAAAGGCGAATACTTGATCTGGGGTTTGTGGGAGTTGTCGTTCTAGATGAAGCAGATCGCATGCTTGATATGGGCTTCATAGAAGACATCGAGTACATACTGCGAAAAGTGCCCAGAAATCGGCAGACCAGTCTTTTCTCAGCTACGATCGACGCGCAAGTGATGAGAATCTGCAATAGGTACATGAAGAATCCCGAAAAAATACTCGTAAGCAAGGATGAAATAGCCCTCACTCAGATGAACCAGTACTACATGGTGGTAAACCCGTACGAGAAGTTTGAAGTTCTCTGCAGCATACTGAACGAGAACCACATAGAACGTGCTATAATATTCTGTAAAACCCGAACGGACACGGGCATTCTGGCTGAAAAGTTGAAAGACAAAGGCTATGATGCAAAACCGCTCCATGCTGGGCTAACTCAACCACAACGAGACTGCGTCACCGACCTGTTCAGAAGAGGAAGGCTGAAGTTCCTAATCGCGACTGACGTCGCTGCCAGAGGATTAGATATTCAAGGAATCACCCACATAATAAACTTCGACGTACCAATGGAGGCGTTGGTTTACTTCCACCGAATCGGAAGAACGGCCAGGATGGGCAGCGAAGGCACGGCTATAACCCTCGTCAGTTACGGTGAAATGTCGGATTTCAACAGCATAAAGGCTATGACCAAGACAAGAATCCAGGAAATGCAAGAACCAGAGTCGAGCGGTGAGGGAAGCCAAAGAAGCCCAGTGTCCTATATTGCTGCACCAAAACCTCGATGGTAAACGAATAGACTTAAATTAGCCTTGATAAATATAAAAACCGTGCAAGAACAACCCACTTTTGCACTCAACAGAATAGGAGTTGAAGTAGTAAATGTATAGAAAAGAGATGCACAAGGCAGTCTGTGCTGATTGCGGTAAGGAATGTGAAGTTCCTTTCAAACCAGATGGTAGCAGACCAGTATACTGCCGAGAATGTTATTCTAAACGAAGTCCACCACGAAGATATTAAGCTCACAAGCTAACATCTTTACTTCGTTCCACCAACTTTTTCTTTTTTTACCACTATTAATAATAAGAAGAAATCACATTCTTCATTGAGGTTAAGACCAAGAAATTGCCTAAAGATCCCGTTTGCGGCATAATTCTGGACAAAAAACATCCAAGTTCAAAATCACTTTCGATGGTGAAACGTATCATTTTTGCAGCGTCACCTGCAAGAAGAGGTTCAAGAG
>CAVTZU010000030.1:0-10980 GCA_963739305.1 Candidatus Bathyarchaeota archaeon
ATCCCAAACCCAAACAACACAAATCCCCCTTTTTCTATTCAGTATAATGCTTAACCATTATGTCGCGCTCGCATCACGCTCGCGCTCCAACCCGCAAAAACTCAAAACAACAACTAGCGCGCACTAATTTGCGAAACGTGGCGTGTCGCTGTGGGAGACGATCTTCAAAAGACTTATCTTTTAGCTCATCAAACAGACTATTGGTGCAACTTGAGATGGGGGTCTTGCTCAAGGCAAGCATTGCGGTGTTTTCCATCCTTATCCTGTTCGGGTTGTTTCCGCTTGGTCGGCAGACCTCTTTAATGTACGGGTCAAGTTCAGCGTCAAATGCTCCTTCCGTAGTGGCAGAAACTGAATTCAACTATCCAATTGGCACAAAGGGAAATCAGATTTTCTTCCATGACGGATACTGGTTTGTTTTCTACTTCAACGGTTCAGACGTAGCTTGCACTGACGGCGTGATCCTTTACAAATCTTCTTCGGACGGTGAAAACTGGAGTGACCCGCAAATCGCGGCGGAAGATGCGAACATCTCCGTGTACTTCAGTCTCTACCAGTTTAACGATACGGTGGTCGTTGCATACACGTCAATGCAAGCCTTCTCCAGCGATTCTTTCTTCGATTGCATCGTCAGAACCAGAATGGGAACAATATCTTCAAGAAACATTATTTTGGAAACGCCAACTGTTCTACTGAGCGGGCCTGAAATCGGCGGGAGAATCTGCGATTATTGGGGTGATTATGCCTTCGATAGACATTGGCTGACCATCGAATACCTTTATGGAGGAATTGAATACAGATGCGCAATCTTCTCTACAACTGACTTTGTCACTTGGGACCTCAGCAAAGATTGGATCAACGCAAACGGCGGATACGTTTCACAGGTGACTTTGAAGTACGTAGAAGACAGCAGGCTCATGGCTCTCTATGGAAGTTGGGGAGGCAACGAGTTCAACTACATGTTCTACAACGGTTCAGAGTGGAGCAACGAATACGCGACTTCAGGTGCCGACTTGGATTATGGGTTATACAAGGCTCAGTGCGAAACAGTGGTCAACGGAACAATGTATATGCTGTACTCGCACTGGGATTATGTCACAAACCTGAAACTTGCCGTTTACAACGGAAGCTGGTATTTCAGCGACTTTCTGCTGAACCAAAGCTATTGGGGAGGCGACAGTTCAGCTACTTTCGACACTGTCACGGGCAGAATATACTTCTTCTACATAAACGCTGAAACAAACCAAGTACTGGCGGCATACTCGATGGACTATGTGAATTGGGTCAAAGACGTGAAAGTGGATGAAGTCAACTCTGATTACGTGCGCCGAACCAGAACCTCGGAGTCCTGCGTCGGAAACCCAGCTGTCGCTTGGATAGCAGGCTCGACGCCGCCTTTCCAAATAAGGTTTCAAATATTGGCTTCCATTGGCGAATCCACAGACTCGTCTGTGAAAACAGGCAAATTTGGATATGTGAATTCCAACGGCAACGTTGATATTTTCAATTACATCCTAGCCGTCGACTCTTTCGGGTGCGTTGTGGGAGACCCAAAATGGAATTCCGCAGCTGATCAAAACCATGACGGGCAAGTCGACATCTACGATATGATTTTGATTTCGCAAGATTTTGGAAAGTAATAAGTTCAAATCATATAGCGCGCGCTAGTATACGCTTAGGAATTAAACACAGATAGAACTCCTCGATGATGAGGCATTTACGATGGGCTTGCGTCGGAGTTGGAAATGACTCTGGAACGAGTGTACAAAGACTACCTTCTGTTTATTGCTTTCTCAGGGCTGATTCTGGTTTCTATTATTGCTTTGTATGAATATTTCACCATTCATGACACGAGGCTTTTGTTTTTGGGTGTGGTTTCGATGGTGCTTGGAGTCCTGGGGACAATAGCACGAGTAGTGTTCACTGTCGAGTTTTGGCGGGCAATCTTTCAGAATTGGAGAAAACATTGAAGAGAATTTGTGTGTGGGATAAAACTTTACCCCAAACCCAGACTTTCGACCTAGTTCAACAATTTTCTACTTTTTTTCCTTAACAATGGGTATGCTTCAATGATTACCGCGGCCGCCACGCGATCAATCCATGAAGCATCGAAGTGAGGAGCTCCGCAACTTTTAAAAAACGGATTTTCCACATATGACTAGGCTGAATGAAATGAGGGCGCTTCCAATCTTCATCGGACTCTTTCTTGCATTGATCCTAATGCCATGTTACGGAATTGGTTCTGCAACGCATACGGCGTATGCAGCTAACAGTTCACCAAGTCTTAAGGACACCAACAGTCAGTACTCTAAAGTTCAAGATGATGTCGTAATCCTCGTTACGTCGATGGGCAACATATCAATCGAGGTGTTTGCCGACATGCCGATTACATCTGGCAACTTCAAAAACCTAACTCAATACGGCATCTATGACGGAACGATATTTCACAGAGTCGCCCACGGCTTTGTTATTCAAGGTGGCGACGCAACCTCGAAAGGAATTATCGTGCCAACCATACCTGACGAGCTTCCGAACAAGCACAGTAATATCAGAGGGTCAGTTGCAATGGCAAAAACAAGTCAGCCGAATTCGGCTAATAGCCAGTTTTACATAAACCTCGTCAACAATACGGATTTGGACACCAGATACACTGTTTTCGGCAAAGTAATCGCTGGAATGAGCGTGGTCGACAGCATAGGTAGCGTTCAAACAGTTCCTTCGGATGATGGTCAGCCAGTCACTACTATCACTATTCTGCACGCGGTGTTGGGCCAACCGGTGCCCGAATATTCGCTATTGATTCTGCTGACCTTGTTCGTGACTTCGACTCTTGTTGCAATCGGTCTTCACAGAAAAAAGCCGAGGCCAACGACGAGAAACCTTCGGAACTAGTACGATAATCTGAGCTCTCGAACATAGTTTTGCTAGGGTTTGAACACAAGTTTTAAGTATGAATAGGGCTCTTTATTTATTTCTCATGGAGAGCCTTGAAAGATATGAATGAGTCCGACGTAATACGCAGAGCTCTAGGCACTCGCCCTAATGCGATAATTTGCTATGGTGAAGATAAAGTAGAACTGGAATCAATAGACCATCAATGTCGAAAAATTATTTCAGTTCCTAAACATCTCTTACCAAAAGTCAGAGTTTATCATGGCTCCAAGACTCATGGAAGCAGATGAATGGAAGACAATAAGAAAATACGTCAGAAGTGTCGTCTTGGCGATTTTAGTCATTGACTTGGGATCTTCAGTTTCTGATGAACGAGAATTGAAGGATGAGCTTTTTAAGCAACTTGTGGCGGCGCGGGCTAGGAAGGAATAAGCATGAAATACCAAGATAGTCAGATATGGGAAGATCAAGTTCTCAAACGTTGGTTAGACACTATCGTTAAGCCTGGCACGAGAGCGAACTATCAGAGCGCGTTCAAGGCTTACCTGGAATACACAAAGATAACACCAAGTCAAATGATAGATGAAGCCGTCGAGGATTCAAAGAAGGATCCGCGACAGAGAAGAGACGTTCTGCTCACAAGGGTTCTAGGGTTCTATGCATGGTTGAAGACTGACTACCCAAAGAAGAGCCGAGGAACTGGAGTGCATAGAGTCATAGGGAAGGGAATAAGCGACAAGTTGGCGACATGCTACACGGCTGCGATCAGGTCTTTCTATGGAACGTATGATTTGACTATCAAGCTGCGAGGCAGAAGACGAATACCCAAGGCAAGAGTCACAAACAAACGAATGATAGTTGGAGCTGAACAAGTCAAAGTTCTCTTTGACCACGCGAGGAGCCCAAGAGACAGAGCCATAATCCTAGTGAACTTTCAAGGTGGATTAGACGCGAGTACGCTGTGCAGTATCAAGTATGGTGACATAGCTGAAGGCCTAGCAAAGAATGAATATCCTCTCAAACTCGCTCTTCAAAGACCGAAGACCGGAACAGACTTCTACACGTTCCTAGGACATGACGCAATAGAAGCATTGAAGGCTTACCTTTCAGACATGAAACAGCGAGACGTAACCTTCACACATAGCACGCCTCTATTCTTGCAGGACAAAAGCAAGGCCTTGATGCTTCCAGAGAACATTCAAGAAATGATGAAATTTGTCGCCCAGAGAGCCGGCTTCATTGATGGCAAGAACAACGGACACGAGTTTAACCCATTAGGACCGCACAGCTTGAGAGAATCCTTCGGAAGCATAATGACAAACTCAGGCGTTCCAGACACGATAATTGATTTTTGGTTAGGCCATGAAATCGGAGAACAGGCAGAAGCTTACAAGAGCGTACAGTTTGACAGTCTCAAGAAGATGTATCTGGACCGAGAGAAGCTCATTTCAATTAGTGCTCAGAAGGTCGACGTTGAAGAAATCAAGGAGAAGCTCAGAGTAGAAGTTGAACAGCAAAACAGACAACTGCAAGCTATGGTGAACAGTCTAGTCACCGAGAACATGGATCTTAAGAATCGGCTTCAGTCAGTTGAACGGAAGCTTGAGGATATAGGGAAAACTGTTTCAGAAATACGCAAGACATTAGATTGAAAAATATCAAAGAGACGCAAAGAATAAATCGAGGGGACTATTAACATTATTAATAGCGACTGGGAGGGTCGTCCATTCGACTCGCTACTAGGTTCGCCTAGTACCTGGTCGTCCTTTATGATCTAACCGAGGACTTCACATATGCATCTTCTTTATTTGGATGAATCGGGCGATCCAAACAGCTGGGAGAATCAAAAATGTTATGTTATAGCCGGCGTGGCAATCCATGAAGGCCAGATTTATGCAATAGGAGCGCAAATGGACAACGTCCAACAGAGGTACTTCCCGGCGATTCAGATTCCAATAGCGTTTCACGCAACAGACATAAGAAGACATAAAGGTCATTTTGATGGGCTTCCACGCAACACAAGGGATCAAATACTAGGAGACGTATATGCAATAATAGGCAATGCTACTTTTCCCAATCTAGTTGCATTTGCAACAGCTATCGACATTTCATCAGTAACAAGTCCTACTCAAGCACGCAGAGACGTTTTTGAAGATGTCTGTGAGAAATTCAATGGCTTCCTAATGCATCAATATCGCTTGGGACGCCCTACGAAAGGTTTGTTGCTTATTGACGAAAATCGCGCTGCCGAATATCGTGAACTAGTTAGTGATTTCAAGGCGCAAGGTACTACTCATGGCTTTCTCGGTAATGTTGTTGATATTCCCTATTTTGCCAGATGTCATCAAACCCGTATGTTACAACTTGCAGACTTTGTTGCCAACGCTGTTTTTCGGTACTATGAACGCGATAATACCGCTGATTTCAATGTCATATTACCAAGATTTTATAGAGGTCTAACGAACAGTCTGTCTTGCGGACTTAAGCACATGATCAGGGTAGACTGCAACTGCGCAGCTTGTTCCTGAGAGGCTAGACTTTTCTGCGCCTCCTTCGCGTTATCATCTTCTCAAAAAAGATGTTGTCGACTTCGTAAATTGATTTCATGTTTTTTCAGATCCTCGCGCGCGCTTTTCTAATCTCACATAATCTGGACAGAGCATCATATGTTAATAACAGACAGATTCTTTGAAGCTCTTGTCTTGTGTAATATGCTCACTGATTTCATTGTAGCAGTGACCGATGGTGGAAGTTTCTTTCATAAACCTTTTATCACGTGAAATTCATTCGTAATATGGGGAAGGAGTTAGCTTGTTTAGGAAGACTGTTTCTGTGGCAATGCTAGTATTGATTTTAGTAGGCATGTTTGCTCCAGCGTTTAACCTTCAGAGCGCGAGGTGCGAAAGTGCAACTACTGTCGTGGTTCCTGGAGCCGCTGGTCAATTGCCTCCTCCAGATTCTTGGGTTGATTCGGGCATCTCTCTTTCTTTTGGAGACGATGTCTCTATTACTGCGACAGGCCGAGTGAGCTGGGATCAGGGTTATAATTGGGCCGGTCCAGACGGTGACCCTTCTTGGCCTTCTTCAAATGGGTTTGACAATCCTATCTTGCCGGGCGCACCAGTTGCAGCCCTAATTGCCAATATAGGTGGGGGACCGATTTTTCTTGTTGGAAGCGGACCTACTGCTGCTAACGGAGAAGGCGAACTTATCTTCGCGGTCAATGATCAAATTGGCGGCAATTACAACAATATTGGTAGCTTCACTGTTACTATAGTGCGTGCGCGTGGGCAATTCACTATACACTGGGCTTCTCAGTATTATGGTGTGACTGCTGGCGAACAAACAAGCTTCGTGATATACCTTGACTACACCGCAGGTTTCAGCGGACTAGTAAAGCTTTCATTTCAAGGTCTTCCAACAGGGTGTGTTGGGCAGTTCGACATTGCAGAAGCACAGGCGCCAACAGTTCCCTACAGAACA
The DNA here is from genome assembly GCA_963739305.1 of Candidatus Bathyarchaeota archaeon. Taxonomy (GTDB): domain Archaea; phylum Thermoproteota; class Bathyarchaeia; order Bathyarchaeales; family Bathycorpusculaceae; genus DASPPK01. The sequence continues at coordinate 6,376 of CAVTZU010000030.1, forward strand.
CTGTTTGTGACCACGCCATCAAACTTGAACAACGGAACATACACCTTCACCGTCAAAGGTGAGAGCGGCTCTGTTTCTCAAACAATACCCGTCACTCTCACAGTTGGCACAGGAGAAATAACTGGAATCATCTACAGGGATGACAATGGAAACGGAATAAGAGATCCGGGAGAACCTCCTGTTTCAGGCGCCACAGTAGGGTATTACGCGACCCAGAACTACATGAATCTGTATCAGACAGGTGTCACTTCTGACGCGAATGGAGCATTCACGCTCGTCAATGTTCCCTTCAACGTGGACAACGAAGTAGATGCGACCGCAACAGGCCTTAGACAAAGAGACATACGTATGAACATAATGAACCGGCCTGAAACGCAGCTCAACATAGGAATGTCAACTCCGCCTGCCAGTGGTTGGAGCACGTGCACCCAATTCAACATTGCATTTTCAAGCGTGAGTTTTTCCGAGTATTTGCGGCCTTGTGTCGAAGCCTACAACCTTCTTCATCCCTTCGACCAGATCAGCATCGACAGCATAAACAGCTTGCCTCCGGTGAACTTTTATACGATAACTCAATCGTCTTCAGCAGATCAGGCAGAATTTGCCCAAGCTTTGTCTCAATTTTTGGGCATAACTAGCCCCCAGGGATATAATCCTGCTTATGTGTATATCCTTGAGTTTCCCTTCTTGCAGACAATAAACGCTTTGTTTGGCGCAAGCATTCAAGGACCGATAACCATTCCTATTCCTCCATCGAGCGGCGTGAGCCTTCTTCTTAGTGCCCAATCCATCTCCACGACACCAGGAGGCAACGTCATTCTGGCATTCACATTTAGCAAAACTACAAACAGCGCGAAGGGCATCTTTGACTTGTTACGAGCGTTGGCAAGTACGTTGGTAACTATCGCGAAAATGGATCCAGTAGATTTGATAAAAGATGGCGTGGATCTCTTCAAGGCGACAATTGAAACGTCCGGGGAAGACAGCATTAATGTGATTACATCTGATCTATATCAGACTGGGCAATTGACTAGCTACACCCTCATAGATATGGTCCACATAGCTGACACTCTTTCAACCCTCACGACTGCAGGTGGAATTGTTAAGAAAACAATTCATCTGCTTATGCACGGTACTGCAGCAGCTTCTCTCATCGATGTGCCTGATGATGTGAGGACGATCCTTGATGCACTGGATCTGACATTGGAGATTCTTCCTTACATGCCTGCGATGTCATTCCTCCAGAACAATACTCTCTTCCAGCTTTTCATGACTGGAGAGGGCATCATTGTCAGTGCGGTTGACCCGAACGGAACCACGATTGTCCCATCAGTTCTTGATATGACTGGTTCCCTCGTGGTGGGCTACAACTTTACCTCTGGCGATGTCACATATGCTAGTATTGAAGGCATATTAGTACCAGCTGCGGGCGACTGGTTGGTTCTGCTTAATGAGAGTGCGAGCAACCCTGTCAGTTATACTGTCTGCCTCTCAGCCATGGGCGGGAACGCTTCAGTTCCGTACAACCTTCAAATATTAAGCTCTAACCAAAATGTGACTGCAATTGGATACAGCGGGATGGTTTTCGGGGGGACTTCCCTCACAATACCAGTCGACGTTGCTCCCAACGGCACACTCGTACAGCAGGACTACCTTGAGCCGTCTCTCTCCGTAAACGAGACTGGAAACATCTTTGATTTCTTTGCCACAGGATTTTTGTCCAACGGTTCCCTTGTGCCAATTGACGAGGCATACCTGAACATTAACGGATCACAATATGAAATGACTCAGATCAATTCCTCAACGTATCAAATCCAAATTGGAATCAATTCTTCTTCGCCGATCCAATTCAATGTCTACATGATCTCGTATAGCGTGCCTGGTGGATTTGCCACGGGAACCCTGCGGCACGAAGTTGCCGTCGCCAACCTGACACTAGCTAAGACAATAGTTGGACTGGGGTATGGTTTAGGTCTAAATGCGACCGTACAGAATCTAGGAGACTTCGATGAAACTCTCAACGTTACAATCTATGCAAACTCAACCGCACTCAATCAAACAGAAATCGGTGTGTCGAGCACAGATTCTTCAATAATGCCGTTCACTTGGAACACCTCTGGGTTCGCTGAGGGCAATTTCACACTGAAAGTTTGCGTGGAACCTCTCCCAGGTGAAACCAATACTTCCGACAACAATGCCACATATACTTTGGTCAAGGTCACGATTCCTGGAGACGTCAACGGGGACTTCACCGTTGACATCTACGACGCTATCATGCTTGCCGGTCACTTCAATCAGACTCCGGCCAATCCTTTGTGGAGTGCAAATATAGACATCAACGGTGACAGTATCGTCGACATCTACGATGCCATAATCTTAGCAGGACACTTCAACCAACACTTCCCATAACTTCAGACCAGCCACGTTCATTTGTTCAGTTGCCGACGGCGGTCAACCACTCACGCTCGCGCTGCGCATTGAGCTTAGCGCGCAGTTTGGGGTAAAGTTTTATCCCAAACCCAAACCTTGGAGCGAGCGCTAGTAGAGATAAATAGCCTGACTGACAAGATAGAAATGAGAAGGACAACCTGAAATGCGAAGACAGAAGACATTAACTCTTGTCGCACTGTCAGTTACCGTTTTGATTCTCATGTCTTTCCTGACTCCAAGAGTCGTTTTCCCTGATCCTATCGGGAATCCAAATGATCGGGTCATCATTGAAGGAGCGCATATTGTCAGCGAAGGTGCATATTTCCGCTTTTTTGTTAAGAACAACTATTCTCAGCCTATATACGTTGCACTTGATGACAATGAAAAAGTCTACATTTCAGCTTATAATTCAACGGATTTCGACGTCGTTGCACCTCAAGTCTTCTTTCCATGTGAAAACATTGTCTACACCTTCAAAATCCATCTGGCTTATCTTACAGACCCTGATTATGTGAGTGACAAACTCGAATACACGGTGCTGGTTGTTAGCACAATCTTCGTGCAAATATACAACTTCATCCTTCCATTTCTCATAATCACATTAGGAATAGTAATTATTGCCTATTGTTTACTAGTAAGACGAACACGTGCACGCAGGATCAAAGCGCGTGCGCTATAGACTAAGAATTGCAGAAAACAAAGCTAAGCGCGCGCGCTAGCAATTCAATAAAACCTTTGGGTTAGCTCGGACACGCCCTTTATGTATCAGAAGTTTCAATCAAGTTACGTACAGCTATTGCCTTATCAGAACTTTCATTGAACTTATAATATCGGATTCTCTTGCCAAACATGATATGCTGAAGGACACCCTCTGCCTCAAGGGCTTCAAGGTGCTTGGCGGCACTAGCATAGTTCACGCCAACTAGCCTAGCGATTTCCGATGGCGTCACGCTTGTTTCCAGGTTTGGCGTAGGATTACTCCCAGAACCATAATCATCAAGCCCAAAACGAACAGCGGTGGTCCATATGCAGCCCATGACACGTCATAAGCGGGTCTTGACGGAAAAAAATAAAGAGTCATGATAAATCCGCCAATCATCATAAGTGCCCCAACAAGGTAACATGCAAGGATGGCATCTTCGCGGTCACTGTCTTTCATAATCAATCATTTCAGTCTTCGACTTCTATATAGCACTTTATTGCGCGCCAGAATGTAGAAAGTGCGGAAGGCGTCATCGCTGTTACCCTAGCTATGTTGCCTCCGCCGAGTTCTTAGCGCACGATTTCATCGCCCCATTACTACCCTCATTTGAAGGAGAGTTCTCAAGAGGCTCAGGGTAACCGTGAACAGGAAAAGCCTTCGACATATCCAACAGTTCAGAAATAGTAAGGAGTTCCAAGTCTTTAGGTGTCCCAATAAATCGGCAGATCAGGCCAGTTTTGCCGTTAATGGTGTTTGGTACTGTCACAACGCGCATTGGATCAACGGAAACCGTGAAATGTCGTTTATCAAAGACATGGGTTTATTTTTGCAGAAGCTTAGTGAATTTGAACCTTGCCGCATGGTGAGCCCATATCGGGTCGTTCCAGTGGTATTGGACCCAGTCGTAATAGTTGAAGTCCATAACGTGAACGTGGAAGCCTTGGCAACCGCTGAAAACAACAGCTATCTTTGAGTAGTATTGTTTTATAGCCTCGCAAAGATGCAGCGTTAACCCTTACTCATGTCCAAGCATTCTTCGCAGACATACCAGTGTTCGTCAACCTTGTGCTTATGAGGAAAAATAACCAGGTAACTATCAACGTCAATAACGTATTCGCCGTTCACTGGAACGCAGTATTGAGCCTTGCACTTCTTTCCAACACGCTCAGGAAACAACCAGTTCAGCACGGAGAAATAGACGTGCATGGGCTTGAGTTTCCAACAGTAAAACCGCAAGTCCTTAGCTGATAAGCGGTTTTCAAAGGTGTTGAGCCTGACGAATCGGCCATCAGCGCGCGCGATAGATCAGCTCAAAAAACCACTGTTACTCAAACATTATAATGGGAAAGCCTTATTTATTTACCATGCAGCAATACCACAAACAAAGGATTTGAAGATAAAACGGGCAAGGAGTAAAGGATGTTTCATATCAAATCAAACGTACATAGCCTACCTATGACTCAAGCATACAT
>CAVTZU010000031.1:0-15629 GCA_963739305.1 Candidatus Bathyarchaeota archaeon
AGTTTTAAAAGGAAGAATTATAATCCTTTAACAGCCATGCTTTCGAGGTGCTCGATTGGGTAAGAAGAAGGTCCTGTCCGAACAGGAATTGAACACGCTTGTATTGCCCTCTGCAAACGACATCTTAGGCGTTGCCATAAAGCTACTCGGCTATGACCGTGTTCTCGTTAAGTGTCAGGACGGGCACGAACGCTTATGCCGCATCCGCGGTAAGATGAAGAGACGCGTCTGGATACGCGAAGGCGACATCGTCTTGGTTTCACCATGGGATTTTCAAAGCGACAAACGTGGAGATTTGATCTGGCGCTACACGAAGTCGCAGGCAGATCAGCTTCGCAGGCAGGGTCACGTAACTATCTAGTTCATCGGGAGATCATGATGACCTACCGCAGAAACGTCGACAAGAGACTGCTGAAGGAAGAGAAGAATTACGAGACAGATCAATTGATGAAAGACAAACGCAGCGAAGAGTACGAGGTCTTGGAAGAGGTTTTCGATCGGTCTACGCTCATGGTAATCTACGACTTCATGAACAAGGGGACCATAGATGAGATTCACGGAGTCATCAAAGCCGGAAAAGAAGCACGCGTCTACTGGGGAAAGAACAAGGAAGGGAAAGAACTAGCAATAAAGATCTATTTGGTCATCTCCTCTGAATTCCGTAAGGGCATGCTGAAGTACATCGAGGGAGATCCGAGATTCCAAGGCGTTAAACACGGAACTCGCGCATTGATTTTCGCTTGGTCACAGAAGGAATTCAAGAACCTTGAGCTGGCCATACGCGCGAAAGTGAGAGTTCCGAGGCCGATAGCCGTGAAAAACAACGTTCTAGTGATGGAGTTCATCGGTGAAAACGGCGAGAGTGCCCCGTCGCTCAAAGAGAAAACTCCCAAGAACTCTGCCAAAGTCTACGAGGACCTTATGACCTATTTGGAAAGGCTTTACAAGAAAGCCGGCCTGGTTCATGGAGACATCAGTGAGTATAACGTCATGATATGGCGGGGCCGCACGGTGTTGTTTGACGTTGCTCAGGCTGTGCCGCTTGTGCATCCCATGGCTGATTTCCTTCTGCGCCGAGACTTAACTAACCTTAATAAGTACTTCAGCCGCCTGGAGGTTAAGGTGCCTTCAGTCGAAGAGTGTTACAGGAGGGTTACTGGTCATGTCTAGAGCTAATACGTTCATAAAAATTCCGAAGGAACGAGTGGGCGTCCTCGTGGGTCCAGAAGGCAGAACGAAAAAGAGCATCGAGGACAAACTCTCGGTCGAGCTCCAGATTGACGGCGAGGCGGGCGACGTCAACATTTTGATGAAGGAAAACGCAGCAGATCCTTCAATGCTTTTTGCTGCTAAGGATGTCGTCACAGCATTAGGCAGAGGATTCTCGCCTGAACACGCTTTTCGTCTGATTCGCGACGAAGAAGCCGTGCTGGATTTGATTGATCTGCGGGCAGTCTTCGGGAAGTCGGAAGCGGATATTAAGCGCGTGAAGGGCCGGATTATCGGGATGAACGGCAAGACACGAGCGATAATTGAGGAATTGACCGATGCGAACGTGGCCGTCTATGGGCATACCGTGGGCATAATTGGAACAATGGACCAGGTTCAAATTGCACGGGAGGCAATAGAGATGCTCATAAAGGGCAGTATGCACGGTACTGTCTACCGATTCTTGCATAGAAAACGCAGGGAACTTAAGAAGAAAAAGCTTGAATTATGGGAAAAGCCCCGCGAAGAAAAATGAGTTAATTCACTATTACTTAAGGGGTTCATGCGTCCTCGTTCGTGATGGATGAATCGAAGATTGTTTCGAAGTGTAAACGCAAGTTCGATCATATTGTTATCTAGCGCCGGAGACTTAGTTAGGGCGGACAGATATTGGTTACTAAGGATAGAGAACGCAGGCTTCTTTGTAGATAAGCATCATTTTGAAAGCGGTTGTCTGCTTTCGTTGCAAAAGCAACGCTCGTATACGAAAGCATCAACAAGAGTCAGTTTTCACGAGGCGAAGGCTCGTTCTGCGCTTCACTTTAACTGAACTCTCCATTTTCATGAAGAGTCGTTCCAGGATTACTCTTTTAACCAGTTGCAACGTGAACTTGCTGATTGTAGGCTTGACGGGTCCTGCTCTCAGTTCGGTCTCGGGTGGTTGCCAATTCCCTCACAAGAGTTCAGATCAGGAGTTTTTCTGGGAGCAAGACCCTCAACCTTCAAGTTGTCCAGGAGCACAAGACATGTCATGCAAAAACGGTGGATGTGAATTTGACAGTAAGCTTCGAAGAACTCTGACCGTGAGATTGTCACGAGATGGGTTGAGGTACGGGCGATTGTGGAGCGAAGTTGAACTTCCGAAACTTCTTGCCAACATTGAAAAGAATAATGCTGCCGTACCTTCGCAGGGCCAGCAGAGTTAGTTAGTCTTTTGTGCTTTCTATGATATTATTGCTCCCTCCAGGTTCAGTATGAACCTGAAGAGAGCTTTAGCGGTGCTCCGCACTCAAGATCACAATCATTCTAAATTCATGGGGGCCAGAGTCTTCATCGCCCGCTATGCAAAGCTAAAAGTAGCAAACATAAAAACCTTATACGCAACTTTACCGTCAACAGTGAGAACTTGTGCTGAAAGAAATCAAGGTTGTTCCGCTTGCCGCTGAAAGTCTGGGAGTACGTTCAATGTGCACGTACGTGCAGACCCCAGACGTACGAGTTATCTTAGATGCGGGAGTTTCACTTTGCCCGAACAGGTTTGGCTTGCCTCCTCACCCCCAAGAGTTTGAGGCAATTATAGAAGCTCGCAGAAGAATTGCCCAAGCGGTCGAAAAAGCACAAGTGGTTACTATAAGTCATTATCACTATGACCATCACACTCCTTCTTTCGAGGACTGGTTGGTCAACTGGACTGAACGCGACGAAACGGCCAGACAGATTTATCTAGAGAAAGTTGTTTTGGCAAAGAATCCGCGTGAGAACATCAACTTCAGCCAACGCGAGAGAGCTTGGATATTCACAAGAACCGGCGGAAAATTCGCGCAATCAATCCAGAACGCCGATAACAAAACATTCACCTTTGGACAAACGAACTTGCGATTTTCTGAGGCTGTCTTCCATGGACCGGACAAATCGGAGCTGGGATGGGTTATTATGGTCGTTATTGAAACAGGAAATGAGAAGTTCTTGTTTGCATCTGACGTTCAGGGTCCAATCTCGAATCGTCCACTCGAAATAATCACGGAGGAGGCGCCTCAGATGTTGATGATAGGCGGACCACCGCTGTACCTGTCTCCTTTCAATGTCAGTGAAAAAGAAATGGAAAAAGGACTAATGAACCTTATCGAAATCGTCAAGAAAGTTCCTCACGTAATCCTTGACCACCACATAACAAGGGACGAAAACTGGCGAGAAAAAACGGTGGATCTGTTCTACGAAGCCTACAGATCAGGATCCACTATTCAGACTGCCGCGGAGTTCTTGGGCAGGAAAGACAGTTTACTTGAAGCTTCGAGAAAAAGACTCTTCGCCGAGAATGCTCCGTCTCGCGATTTTGAGAAGTGGATGAAAGCGAACGACGATACGAAGAGACGCACAAAACCTCCAATCTGAAAATCCTGAACGAATCAACCAAATCATAGATAGGCAACCAGAACGTCTACGTCCATGAAGAAAATGACTCTAAAGTAAAGTTGAGTGGGGCCGGGGCCGGGAATTGAACCCGGGCGATAGGCTCCACAGACATGCGTTTCAAGATTTGAATGGTTTCGCTGATTTTCTAAGGATAGATTTGAGACTAAGTGATCTCACTGTTAAGGGCCATGTGATTCAAGCTAAGCGTTTCTTGAAGTGGTTAGACAGTCAGAATGTCAAGGAAGTCTCTCGGGAGACTTTGAGAGGCTATCTCAAACAATACTCAGACAAGAATGTGCATACTTACTCAAACGTAGTTAAGACTTTGAAACGATTCTTTCGGGATTACTTAGAAAAGCCTGAGCTAGTGGAATCCTTCCGTTTACCTAAGAAACCATTTCAACCTAGACGTATTCCAACTAGAGACGATCTGCAAAGATTCTATGAGGCTATTGATTCAAAGATAGGTAAGGCTCTATTCTTGATGTATGCTTCTAGCGGTTTAAGAAAACGTGAACTGCTTTCGTTACGCTATGAGAACGTAGATTTTCAGAAACGTATGCTTCTGCCTAACTGCCACGTTGGAGAGACTAAGCAAAGTTTCGTTAGCTTCTACAATCTAGAGGCAGAGAGGGCCTTAACTGAATATCTAGAGACTAGGAAAGACAAGACAGGAAAGCTGTTCAGAATAGGCTCTCACACGTTTCTCGATCTATGGAAGAAAGCAAAGAATAAGACAGGGTTACAGATAACGCCACAGACTTTGAGAGAATGGTTCTGTTCTGAAATGGTTTCCCAAGGAATAAGTGATAGCTACGTTGATGCGTTCTGCGGAAGGATTCCACGTTCAATACTTGCGAAACATTACTTAGACTATTCACCGGAGAAACTCAAGGCTATCTATGAGAGGGCCAACCTGACCATCAACACGTAATCTTTCTGTGTCGTCTCGTCATCAAGTCTAGGCGACAGTTTTTAGGGAACTTTGCGATAGAGACATCTAGGCATCATAATGAACGCAATGCAAGCTCTTGCTGCATTTTCCACTTTATGCGTTCTAGCATGGTACGAGTCTATTGTTATAACATTATTAGGTGCCAATTTTCCGACTACTGGAACTCATAACGAGACTTCGGCACCTCTGATAATCATTGGCTATGTGCTTTTGGGTTTATTTGGTATGGTGGCAATACTGATAGGAGCACGAATAATATACCGAAAGTTGGGCGAAGAAGAATAGTGAAGTTTTCCCGAATCTATTTTCCTATTATGATATTTTGGAACGAATCTATGACAAGGCTATGAGAAGGCTAACCTTACCATCAATTCTTGACTGGGATGCACAACAACGGCAAGACATATTCACAATGGTTTATACTACTAGGGCTGATGCTTTTCCTAGGGAGTGTGTCCTTCCTCCCGTTTGTACGACTCGTCATTTGTCCGAGCTACTATCTTGGGAATCGTAGCTATTGCATAAGCTATGGTAACGATACCAAGTATGATTGCTCCAAACCCTATGTAATCGTAGTATTGAATTATTTCTCTGCTCAATAATTCTTGCGAAACATAGTCTATGATTAGGAACATTATTCCAATGCCTAGTAAGAAGCCACCAACTAATCCATCTAAGTATTTGCTCCAGATATCTCTTGATAATGTCGTAGGCAAACACCCCAATTGATAGTTCTACGAATAGTTTATTTAAATCTATTTCCCATAATGACTATGGATGTTTATTCACTCATAGAAGCCCACGCGGGCGTTAGCCTTGCGGGTGATTCTAGTTAATGGTGGTTTGTCAGGATGACAAACAAATATGACGGAACAAGCGTTGTTTTCGCAGCAGTACTTAGCCTTGCCTCCTTCCTTCTTCAATGGTTTTCCGCATTCTGGACAATTAACCATCTTTGAATTCCCATATTAAAAAAGAGGAGATAACGTAAAACTGTTGTGAAACCCAGATAATGATGTAAGCTCCATCTACTGGGAAGAGCAGTCGGAAGCGTTTTGGCAAAACACTATACAGGGAAAGGACTTAGAGACATTGAAAAGAATCTATGATAAAGCTGACTTTACCATTAACGCCTAACCTTTTTGTGACGTCTAGTTCTTTGCTGGAGTATTCCCTGACAAGAATACAGTATATAGCCACATGCCACGCAAGTTATTGAAGTGAACAGAGGGATATAGTTTGAGTCCGGAACTCACGGAGCTTAGCCGAATCGTTTGCAGCAAGTGTGAAACAAAGGAATACGACAAGTGTCAAGGTTGCAGAATATACGTTTTGGTGAACAAGATAGCTGCACAATAGACGCATATTAGTAAAGGCAACTACCTAAACGTTTCAGAGATAGCTAATCTATTCATAGAAACCGCAAAGTTTTCTCGCATCTGTTTCCTATAATGATATTCTAAAAGGCTCAAATCAAATTGACAACTACTCTATGGATGTTTGTCCGCTCTTCACACTATCCACGATCTTGCGGATTCTTGACAGATCGTAGGCTCCCAAAATAATAGCAAGTATTATTGTTCCAAAACCTAAGTAATAAAATGTCGTAATGTCACCAGCGTTCATCCTTGATGATAAATAGTTGACAAACATCAGAACAGCTAGTCCAAGTCCGCCAAGCGCGCCAGCTATACATCCATAGTAAAATCTGAGGAGAATTTCATGATACAACTTCAAAGCAAAACACCCTGGATGATAATTGAGGGTTAAGTTTCTTTAAATGTATTTCCTATTATGATATTTTGGGAAATAGAACATAGTTCTAGAACATACGTGAACAAGTTCTTGTGAGGAAGAAGTGCTATTATCCTCCTCCGTAGGTGTATTGACTGTTCGTTCGTTTGTAGGGGTTTCTGTTTGATTATTCTGTTTCTCAGCTCTGAGTCTCTGCTTTCTTCATCAATAATTCCAAGGGCTTTCTACTCTTGGAATCGAAGTATAACGACACTTTTCACATTGCATTTTTACGATTTGCATACTACACGCACGCGCTTGGGAACGCAAAACACAGAAACAAGCTCCTAGGTTCCTAATTCATGTTCTTTCCAAGAAAATGAGTGGGGCCGGGGCCGGGAATTGAACCCGGGCGATAGGCTCCACAGGCCTATAGGCTACCAGGCTACCTCACCCCGGCCACATTTTTGTTGACCTCGTAGCCTGTTCTCCATCACTTGCGCTTTCTCAGGAATATTAGGTTATCTTTCTGGCAGACGTATTCAAAGCCCACTTCCAAGAGCGATTTGACTTCTTCCGGTTTGTCGCGCGCGCGAGAGAGAAACGGAGCTCGCATCACTATTAGGGATTAACAACATTTTTACATAATCCTCTCTAGTTATCCAAGAGGGAATTTGAACATGGCTAATTGTCCCGAATGTGGTAAACCATTGAAGAAGGACCCAGGCAAGGCTAAGTACTGCTGCGAAAACAACGCTTGTTCCGTTATATTCGTTCGTAACCCTGACAAAGAATCTGTAATGGAGATAACATACGACGCCAGCGCGCCCGCTAAAACCCACTAGAGGTAAAAACCCTCATTCTAACTTGTTGGCATGTTTCGAAGTAGACTAGCGCGCGCTAATTAGCTTCGCTTCGTCTCTTCCTTGTTCTTTTTGATCAGGTCGTCGGCCACAACCGAAAGTGTCAGGCTTCTGAAATGAACACTGTCTTTAAGATCTATCAAGAAACTCTCAACACGGTTTGTCTGGACAAATGGTCGTGATTTCGTGTAGTTCACTTGTTCCGTGTAATTTGAATAGTTTCTGTGAAGCGTGATTATAATCCCATTGAAACCAAGGCCTATGCCTCGCTCAATAAGCAAGTCTGGAAAAACCTTCTTGTTCACTTCCTCGGCTGCGGTAGTGATAACGGCCCCTTTCTCGTCAGGTCTAGCGTTGTTCTTCACAGTTATGAAAGAGACGCTCATCAATTCATACCCTAATTTAGCGAAATCAGGTATCATTGTATACTCTTTGATGTACCCTTCCTTCTCCAACTTGCGCAAGGTTCTTGTAACAGTAGGCTGAGAAACACCTAGAGCCTTGGCTAGTGCCCTGTCACTTCTACGACAGTTCTTCATCAATTCAGAAACGAGTTTACGCTCGGTGTCTTTCAAGTTTTTCACGTCTTCTAGAAAGGACTTTAGCAGTACAGTGATGTATCAAATTAAAAACTTTGCTCCTCGTTCGATATAGCATTTGTCTCGTGTTCTAAACATAAACCGTGCATCACAAACTTGGAAAAAATTCAAACACAATAATGTTCTTCCCTTCTTTTTCTATGTCTCAAAAGGCTCAATCAAGTCGCTTACTGCGATTGCTTTAGAAGAGGTATCGTTGAACTTGTAATATCGGATTCGCTTGCCAAACTTGATGTACAACGTGTTCTTCTGATTCATTTGATTCAATCATGATACCTCATATTCTATGATAGAACTTTGTTTCACAGATCTTATTTACTACTAAGACTAATCTCCCATGGGGATGAAAAATTGCCAAAGACATTGAATGGTAATAAGGAAAAACTGATCGCTGCATTTCTCATCAGTTCTTTGATGGTAAGCTGCTTCATGGTCTCGGCAATGTCCAGACAGCCGCCAGTAGACACTTCAACCTACTACCTTCAGAGGACGGATCAACCATCTAGGCTTGACCCGGCTCGTGCCTACGACACAGCAAGCCGTGAATTGATACAAAACATCGTACAGACGCTGATATGGTGGAATAACAAGCCAGTCGTCCCCTTCACGCCAGGGGTTGGAACCAACCTGACAATTGCAATGTACGCTGACCTCTATAGCTACGGTCCAATATTGGCCACGGCGCTGCCGACAATAGTCCAAAACGCGTCAGGTGAATACTACACGTTCACGATCAACACCAATGCACTGTTCCAACCATGGACAGCGGGCAACGGCACGATAATTCCTCCACGCAACCTTACAGCAGCCGACGTTGTCTACTCGTTCCGGAGACAAATGGTCTACGATTCGCCTTACGGGCCCACATGGATGTGGTTTGAACCCGCGTTCGGATTTGTAGGCTTCAGCACCGAATTAGTCGGAGGACCCTTCAGCACATACGCCAATGGCACATTTGTAAACGCGGCCGACGAACTCAGCGCGGGCAGCATAATACAGTCGTGGTGCTACATATCTGGCCCAAACCAAGTCAGCTTCCACTTCCAGGTTCCATGGAATCCAGACATTCTGAACCAGATTTTCGCGTCAACGTACGGAAGCATAGTCGAACCTGAATGGGTTATGGAGCACGGTGGATGGAACGGGCAGTTCGCGGCAGGCTGGACTAACCTGTGGCACATGAAGCCAACAGCCACGCGGAGCGAAATCGACCAGTGGAAAGACCCCGCAATTTACGGTCCGGCAGGTTCAAAGTATCCGGGCAGTAACAAACACGTCAACGAACTCATTGGCACCGGGCCATACCTGTTCACTTCATTGGACCAGGCGAACAAGGTCTGGAGAATCGACAAGTTCGCCGCTTATTGGGGCGGATGGAGTGGCAACCACGTGAACACCGTTATCGAAAAGACCGTTGACGACTGGCAAACCACGAAGATGCTGTTCCTGGAAGGTGAATTCGACGAGATACAAGTTCCACCTGCCCGAATAGCCGAGTTAGCCACCGGTTCCAGCTCAGAAAATCCTGACGCAGGAATCAACCTCGTCTACAACATCGCCGCATTGAGGAACGAGGCAGTGTTATTCACGATGAACGTGTCAAGTGCAAGTTCCTACCAGTCTTATGTTGGTTATCCGAATCATCAGACCGGAGCGGTGCCGTTGTTCTTCGCAAACGAGCACATAAGACGGGCTTTCGCGTGGGCAGTCAACTACACGGGCACGAACGGGTACGTTCCTACGACTTATTCCTGGGAAGCAATCAATCTAACTTCATGGTGGATCTACGGTCTGCCACCATCATCATTCCAGAACACAACACTCACTGTGCGCGATAATAACTACGATAACTACAAGAATATGACGTACGAACTCAGCCAAGCCGTCATAGACGGCATCAACGTCAGCTCCGCAGGGTTCGAAACAACCCTTCTGTACAACAACGGCAACGAAGAAAGAAAAAGCGCATTAGACCTGATCGCCAGAAATTTCCAATTGCTTAACCCGAAATACAAGGTTAACGTGAAAGGCTTAGACTGGCCAGTGTTCTTGGACGCCATGAACTCAATGTCGATGCCCGGTTACACCCAAGGCAAACTGGCAGACTTTGCCGACGCGCTAGACTTCGCAATGACATACATGTATTCACACGTGAGTTTTCCAATATCACAGGGGCCTCCCTTCCCAGCAGATCAAACAGTAATAGACAATGAAATCGAGGCAGCAATGATCGAGCAGAACTTCACTCAGCTTGGACTACTTTACAAAGACCTGCAGGCAAAGTACTACGAAGACGTCATAAGCTTCGTGCTGGTTCAACCAATAGACCGAAGATGGACAAGGGACTGGGTTCAAGGCTGGTACTACAACGCACTACTTCCAGGCGACTACTTCTACGACTTGTATAAATCCGTAACTGCACTCCAGAACGTGGACGTGGCCTTGATGACTGTTACCCCAGCAACGCCTACTCCAAATGTCACATACATATTCCACAACCAAATGAGAATAGGCAACGGCAACGCAAACCCCGATTTACGGAACTACATACTTAACGTAACAAGAAACGACTTCAACGGCGCCATCGGCAGTCTGTATGCGACAGTCTCTTTGACATACACGTCAGCGACGGACGGCAAGCAGGCCGCCAATAGCACCATCGTAACCCTTATGCCCGGTGGAAGTGCAAGTGCTTCAATGATTTTCTGGGCTGATGGCACAGACATTGTGATGGCTGGCAACAGCACAGGTATCCCGTACGCAATAGTAGGCGAAACATGGCCAATCAACAGCAATGTAAATGACACCAACCCAGCCAACAACGTGCAACCGGCAGGCATCCTTATTGCCAAGACGCTCCCAGGCGATGTTACTGGAAACGGCCTAGTAGACATCTACGACGCCATCCAGCTGGCAAACGCCTTCGGGTCAAAGCAAGGCGACAAGAGATATAATGCCGACGCTGACTGCAACGGAGACGGAAACATAGACATCTACGACGCCATCATACTGGCAGCCCATTTCAACCAACACGTACCATAATCCCTCTTTTTTCTTTTCAAGCAAAAAGCCAGCTAGCGATCGCCCTATGAAAAACAGATATGAATACCGAACAAGGCGAGCTGAGTCTGGTGTCTATATTGAAAAAAACGGGGATTTGTCCGGGAGATGTCCCCAAAAGGCCGAGAATACCTCACCCCGGCCGCTATTTTGGTGACTTGGGTGTTTGTCGATGGTAGCTTTCTCTGTCATTTGCGTTTCCTCAGGAATATTAAGCCTTCCTTCTGCCTACCCATTCGAAGGCCTCCTTCGAGTAATGCTTTGACTTCCTCTGTTTTCTCGGCTACTCTTACTGTGAAATCGTCGCTTTTGGCCTCAAAAAATTGTTCGTTCAATGTTGATGTATCGTTGCGTGTTGTTAGCACGCGCCGATCTACTTCTTTTTTTCCAACCGTTTTTGCAGATGATTCGCAATGGCAGACATGCTTAGCACCCTGTAGTTTGTTTCATCGTTCAAGTCCACGAGAAGACTCTGGATGCTTTCGACATCAACCTGAGGAATCTGCCTTGTAAGTCTCATTGCCTCGACGTGATCTGAGTAGTTCTCATAGAAGGTTATGAAAAGTCTGTTCTTATCGCCGCCCAAAGCGTTCACAGCTAACAAAGCGGCACGAGGATTACTCTCCTCGATTTTGGTTGTAATCTTCCTGATTTCTTTGAGCTTGTCTTCGGTGAATGCCTCACGCACTTCTAACAACGTGGCTCCCATGATCGTGTAGCCGAGAGCACGGAAATCAGGAATCATCGTGTACTCTCTGATGTAGCCTTCCTTCTCGAGCCTCGTCCTTGTTCTCGTCACTGTCGGCTGCGATATTCCTAAAACCCTGGCGAGTTCTCTATCACTTCGCCGACTATTCTTCATAAGTTCAGAAATCAGCCTCAATTCGACATCTTTAAGGGGCTTTTTCATCAATTTCATCTCTTTTTCGACTCGAATCTTCTTGCCCAGACTTTGATTCCCTTATGGCTTCACACCTTCTTCTTCTTTTCTATGCGTTTACATTTCTCAACTATATTTGCAAAGAATAATACGGCAAAAATTCGAGCGTGCGACTATCCATCAACCTTGTATACAAAAGCATCAAAAAGAAAACACAAAAAAGAGGTTCCGCTGGAAGTGGAGATATATCCACAGCACGCGCGGCTTAGGCACGGCAGGGAAAATATGAGCATGCGAACCAAGAGGCGCACGCCAATATGGAATTGAAGTTGAAGCGCAAGCAGAACGTTATGGAGGAGGAGGTGGCGGCGGTGGAGGATACTGAGGCGGGAGACCGGCCGTGGTAATTGAAAGCCTCTTTCTACGTCGTGTCAGTGCTATTGCAGAGACGACGAGGACTGCCACTACGACGATCCCAATGGCTGCCCAGAGCAATGGGTCTGACCCGAGCAGTGCGGGTGAGCTTGTCCACATGTTGGTGTCGACCATTTTGATGGTCGTCTGAGATGACGCGTCGTTTGGATCTCTGCCGCTGAGTTCAAGGAGTACGCCCTTCTGTCGGTCCCAATAGACGTCGGATACCTCACTGCTTGAGGTGATGCCGATGTGTGCCGCGTCTCTACCGAAATGTTGCGTCGTGTCGTTTATCGTCGCGATTGGGTTGCCTCCAGGGACATCGTCGCCAGAGGACAGGTTTGCGGGAACGATGAGTGGAAATGCTCCGCCGATCCAGCAATCTGTCGCAACGTCGACTTGGTAATACGAGTTACCAATATTCGTTGAGTTTGAATCCAAGGTAATCGTAACTAGTGTGCCGCTTACGTAGATCACGGTGGCGTTCATCCAATAACTTTCGAACTGTCCGGGCGTATCAGAGGGACCTGTTGCGTCATATTTGATCCAGTCTCCAGGTTGGACTCCAGCGATCACGTCGGCTTTTACTCTGCCTGCTAAGGGGACAATGCAAAGAATCATAAGAAGCAAAATCTTGATGAGGTTTTTGTTTATGTTCATGTCGTATCTGCTCTCGCAGTCGTTGTGTTTGTGTCGGTTTTTATGCCTTGTCCTGTCGCTGCATACCTTTCTCAACTAATGCGAACACTTGGTGCGCGCGCTCTGGACATGGTTTTTTGGTTCATCTTATTCCGATTTGCAATGCCTCTGAGGTTTGGTGCTGATCCTTCTGAATCAGAGTATTATATGAGTCACAGGGATATTCTTCGCGAGTCACGAAGGGTGAAAGATTGATTAAGGATTGTTCCAGGGCAAAGATCTGGTGAATCGTTCATGTTTGAGTGCATTCAGCGTCGATAAAAGTGTCTTGCCGGCTTTACTGCTCTGCCGTCTTTGATGAATGTACCCTGCTCCAACTCCTCAAAAGCGCTGGCCAATTCGCCCTCGGTGTTCATCACGATCGGTCCTCCCCAAGCGATGGGCTCATTCAACGGTTTGCCCGTCACGAAGAGGAAATGCGCACCCTCCTTTGTTATTATTGTCACACGGTCGCCTTTTCCAAAAAGCGCACAATTTTCTGGTCTTATCAGGGTGTCACCGCAGATTGCTGTGCCATCAATGACATAAGTGAAAGCAGTCAAGTCGGCATCGGTCGGATGCTCAAACCTGTTTCCAGCCTTCAAGTGGACATCGAAGTATTCAACATCTACCACTAGATCCTGA
Source organism: Candidatus Bathyarchaeota archaeon (assembly GCA_963739305.1). GTDB lineage: Archaea > Thermoproteota > Bathyarchaeia > Bathyarchaeales > Bathycorpusculaceae > DASPPK01. The sequence goes on from CAVTZU010000031.1 coordinate 13,450, forward strand.
ACTGGTCCTTCAATTCCATTAACACTTCCCGCTATGACGTTGAGTTTTACTCCGCCTTTTTCGAACGACGGGACATCGTCTTTAGTGATTCCACGATACCTCGGTGCCATCATTTTATTACTGCTTGGTAGATTCACCCACAGCTGAAAACCCTGCATCAAACCATCATACCTTCTAGGCATCTCCTGATGAATTATTCCAGATCCTGCAGTCATCCACTGGACGTCACCAGAAGCAATGATACCCTTGTTGCCAATACTGTCGCCGTGCTCAACCTCTCCAGCAAGCATGTACGTAACCGTTTCAATCCCGCGGTGGGGGTGCCAGGGAAACCCCTTGACGTAGTCCTCAGGATTGTCAGAACCGAAATGATCCAGAAGCAGAAATGGGTCAAACAGCCGAACCTCACCGCCATTGAAAACCCTTTTGAGCCGGACTCCAGCACCCTCCAAAGTCGGTCTGCTCTTGAAAACCTTTGCTATAGCTCTATCCATAACAGTCACTTTCCACGAATAAATCTCCCCATTCCTCACCTAATAAGAATAATGGTCTTCGTCGTTTCCGACGTCAATGGAGATTAACAGGCAATGCTTACGCTTTATTGTCAAACATCGAAATTTCTAGAGCGCCAGTTGTTCCGTTTTTGTTGAGTTCCTTGACGACGCTCTCCATCGATCATCACAAATCATAGGAGTAACAAAGATAGATAATTAGTGTGGCCAATCCCGGTGACACCCGTGTTAGCCAAGGCTTTTGTCAAGCTCCAAAAAATAGTGTAGAGCTTACCAAAGGTTATTGTGCACGTGTCACCGTAAGTCTAGCAGCTTGACAAGGGTAACAGTATGGTCCGCAATGACTCGTCAGGCACTCTCGCCGAGTCCACGACGCTGAGACTTCACGCCATCCCTCCCTATGACTTCGACCTAACAATTCGCAAACCCGGTGGATGGCCGTTGCTTACGCCTCTTGAAATTTTTGAAAAAGGGATTCTTTGGACAGCCATGCGAACCAATTCAGGAGAAATGCTTGGACTTAAGCTCAGATCAGAAGGTGTCGTCAACAACCCGAAGATCTCCTGCAAAGTTTATTCTCATTGTAAACTCAGAACACCCGAAAAAGAAGAGATAATCGAAACACTCTCTTGGATGTTGAACCTGAAGGAAGACATTAACCAATTCTACGTTCTCGCCCAGAAGGACTCACTTGTAAAAATGCTCGTAGACGACCTGTATGGTATGAGAAACACAAAACAGCCTGATCTCTTTCCTCGACTCATCTTGGCCGTGACGTTGCAGATGGCTCCGATATCAAGAAGCGATCAGATGATGAGCCTTCTGATAGAAGGATACGGAGAAAACACAAAGTTTGACGGTAAAGAAATCAAATACTGGCCTTCGCCAACGCGTATTGCTGACGCTTCTGTGGAAGAATTGCGCGAAAAATGCAAGGTCGGATACAGGGCACACTCGCTCAAGAGTATAGCTGAAACAGTTCGCAAAGGCTTCCCAGAACCTCGGCAACTGGAGAAAATGTCCCCGCAAGAAGCAAAGGCCAAACTTATGGAGTTGGAAGGAATAGGCGAATACTCTGCAGACATAGTGCTCCCACAAGCCGGCCTTCCACTCGACGTCTGGAGCGCCAAAATCTTCAGTCTCTTCTCCTAGGAAAACCGTCTCAATCTCCACGAAAAGCCATCCCAGAGCTAAAGAAGCTCGCTGAACAAAGATGGGGAATCTGGAGAGGGTATGTCTTCATCTACGTGTTGCACGACCTCAATAACCTGTCACGAAAACTCAAGCTTAACCTGACAGAACTATGAAAGATCCCTCTCGTGTGCCAAGAACACCACACTTAAACTCTTCGAGCATGTGCAAAAGATGTGGCGGTCTCGTACAACTTCGAACCTTATTAACTCTGAAGAACCGTTTCGCTTTCTCATTTCTACGACGTATCGTCCAACCAAGGCAAAGTTCTTTTTCTGTTTGCCCACGGTGCTGAAAGAACGATAACATGGTCTGCGTACGCAACCCAGCAACATTCTTCGGAAAACCATGCACTGACGAATCGAAGTAGTTAGGAACTTGCACGATTGACACGGAGATTGCAATCTGACGTTAGAGCGCTAGACGAAAGATTAACGAATGGATGCAATTTTGTGCCGTTTGGGGAGCTAATTGTGA
>CAVTZU010000032.1:0-75148 GCA_963739305.1 Candidatus Bathyarchaeota archaeon
CCCCAATGTCAAGAATCGCGCGCTTGTTTCGAGATCCCATCTGGTTTCAAGTACTTGCGTGAGACTTCAGAACGAGATCCGACTATTGTCTTCGGGAGTATTCACGGCTTCAATCTTGCTCGAGAAGATGCCCCGAGCTGCAGCCCTTAGAGTTTGCGCTGTTCCACAAACGATCTATTGGGTTCCATTTTCCTTTTCTGCGTTTCTTCCTGCCTCTCTCCTGTGGCCTTCTTTTTCTGTTTTCAAAATATGTGTCCTCGTGGTATTTGATCGCCACTGCCATCACTGGGTCCCTGCTCTTGATCCCAGTTGGTTTCTTTAGCTCTCGTAGAATTTTCGCGGTCGTATCAAACGTGGAACAGTTTCTTTCAGAAGGCTTTCCAATTTTCAGCATGCTGCAACCTCTGAGGCAAAACAAGCCAACACTAGGCAAAAGCAGAAACTGCAGTGACCTATCGGCGTGCCTTTCCTTGCATATAAATTGTTCCCTTATCTTATAAGGATGAGCTACCCAAGCAGGCGCTATGTCTTTCTCTTGCCCTCTCTACCGATCAGCTCTAACCAGACGCCGTTGGGGTCTTTGACGAAGGCCAAAACCCATGAGCCTTGGCTGAACGGTTCAGCCGCCGGTTCGCATCCAAGTTCGATTAACCTATTGTACTGTTCTCTGACGTTTTTCACGTACAACCCGATGTGGTCAAGCTCCGACCCATTCAGGTACTCTTCGTAGAATTTGCTCGTCTTCGGATAGTAGTTCAGTTCAAGAATCTGCTTGCCCGTCGGAGTCCTCATTTGAACGTAGGTCCCCTCGTGAGCGCGCATGTTCCCCTTGAAAATGACGTGGAAGCCGAGCGCTTCCCTGTAGAACTTCATCGATTCCTCGAGGTTCTTCACGCGGATGCCTGTGTACCAAAAACGGACGCCGAGAACGTTAGATTTCCTTCGTGTGCCTTCCTTCATTGTATTAATCACGCTTTCAACGTGAACATCCTATTTAGAACACGCACTAAAGACCTTTGTGTCCTTCTCAAGACAGTGCGTGACTATCATAATTCGTATACCCGCGCGCTCTTTTGGCACTAAGTCCTTTGAGTCACGACCCGCGCTGGATTAGAGGAGTGAGCGTTGAGCGCGCGCATAAAAGCAAGCACTACATCTTGCCGAGCATCTTATATCTGCACAGCAATAGAAGAAGACTAACTAGAGGTTCAAGAATGAGTGATAGTGCAAAAACTAACGAGAAAAAACCAGTCGAAACAAAACTTACCGTTTCATATGGACTGAAACCTTTGAGTTGGAGTCAAAAAATAGTAGAGTTTCTACGATTCTTGCTTGTTTTTGGTCTAGCTCTTGGTCTCACAGTTGTTATTCTGCTCATACCGTTTTATGTAGTTCAGCTTTTTCCCGAATTTATGACTGTCCAAACTGAGAATGGCTTATTGAACACTCTGATTCAAGTGAACGGAGTACTCTTAGGGTTTGTCGGAATCATGTTCGCTCAATTACTGTCGTCAATAATGAACCAGCAAAATACCCTGTATCAAAACATCCTTGAAGAACCAGAAAAGGCTTCTCACAAGACGAAATATCTGATATATCTCGCCCGTAGAAAACTATCGTTGTCAATAACTGCTTCTGCCACGTTCGTTGCCTTGGTGTTGTCCATTCTCTCTTCGATGGTGATTATTGGAAGAATTTCTAAATTTCTGCCTACAGATACCTATTCGAGTTTTGGGACTCTGTTTGCACCTTTGTTGTCTGCGATTATGGCAATAGCATTGCTGGTTCTGTCTCTGACGGGTTTACCCATGAAATCGCCATTAGAGAAAATTCAGAACGAATAACTAATCAAAGACAGAAATAGTTAAGCTCAACAGCAACAGAGACAAACTAAGGGTTCAAAAACGATTTATACAAAACCAAACGGGACTAAACCAAGTGGAACGATAACGTTTGAGCCGAAGCGAGGAAGCACACGAGCTGCCGATCGTACCAGTTTCTCTACCTTACCGTACTAAAGATTAGTATAAATAATCACAAGTGCACTCTATAGGTTAACTGTAGTAGACTCAGTGTTTGGATGGCGAAAGAATGAAGCTTTTCATGTTGGTCGTGTTTGGGATGCTGGTCGTTGCTTTGTGTTTCGCGGCGGTTCCACACTTCCCCGTGTGTGATTTTGCGAGTGCGTCCTCAAATTTGCCAGTTGGCGATGCAGAATATGCAAATGGTACCATTGCCATCCCAGATTCACCCTGCATCATTTGGTATGATTGGATTAACGTTTCCGGCACTCAGGTCATCAACTACGTGCTGTACACTAACTCCGACTACCCCTACCCTACGCCGATCGCCAATCTTGTGGGGCAGCACTTAGTATTGTCTGATGGTACGGAGGTTTTTGTGGTAAGCGCATTGGACAAGATGGAGGTCTACAGAGACCAGAACGGCGATGGCATTCCGCAGGCCAACTTCACTTCTGGAGACAGCGAAATCCTGTATTGCATGTACATAAACATGAGCGACAGCTACAGCATAATCCCAATACAGAAGACGATGGAAGGCGACGTTCCGCACTATCAGTGGGGTTTCACCTACGTAAACGTATACGCATATCTCCAGAACGCTACGGTTCCCATCGGCGTTACTGCCAAATTGATACTGGACCATCTGACCGTAAGCTACGATTTCAGCCTCAACGGCAACGTCTCAAACCTGAAAACGAACTTCAACATCGGAAAAGTCAATAGCCTAAGCGTATTAGACTCTTCAGAGCTCTCACTGGACGGCTTGAGCCTGGCTTTGCTCTACCCAACTTCGACCTACACGTCGAAGCCCTACTCAACTTACGTGGATGGCCAACCTTACAACTCGACAAGCGCGAACGATTCAGCCGTAGACGCCGAGGTTGCGCGAGTTGCCGTGGGGAACACCAAGGCATATGATTTTGTCTTCGGCGGCAACTACACCCTCAACCGAGGCGAAAACAATGAAACTCACGCGACGAAAGCTGAGGCCGCGGCGCTTTCGAGCATTCCAATCGAGATTTATGGGCCAGTTGTATGGCAGACGAGCTTTTTCAGAGACGAACTTAACCTCAATGACCTTTTCGGGGGTTCTTGGCCGGATGTTACGATAGATTACAACGCGTCTTCACTGATATACAGAATTTGTTTTCCAGTGTGGGACGGAGCGCAAATCCAAAACGATCCGGTGTACGTTGGCTACCTGTTCAGCAGCACAGAGATACCTGAGTTCCATGCAATATTAGCCTTGGCCTCCATATTCATTGCTGCAACGTTGCTAGTTCTGGTGCTCGCAAAGAAGAACAAACTTGACTTCACCAACCCCAAATAGACGTTGTCTCTCTTAATGCACGTTTTTGGTTTCAGAATTCGACCCAATTATATTCCTAATCTGATTCATGGGCGCACTATTCTTGTAGCAGCCGTCAAAATTCGATTCATTGCATGCATTCACCTTTAAGAGCGTGCCATTGGGCGGTGAATTCAGTTTGTGGTGAAATTAGGAACTAAATCTGGTACAATTCTGAAAAACGGTATAATAGCGCTCCGCGCTTCGCTTTGGAACGAAGTTGCATACGCAGTTCAGGTGGTGATAACAAAAATGAAGAAAAGTCTAAAGATAGCTTCTGCTGCTGTGGTATTGTTCTTGGCTTTGAGTGCCATAGCTCTTGTATACGCAGGGATCCAGAGCAGTTCGGCATCAGCTAATGCACAACAGACTCTCAACCAAGACATGCAGACGTTTTTCGATTCGAATAACGTTACTCTGCCTATCAATGCCACTTGGCCAGGCCATATGGAAAGGTGCCATGGTCAAGAAATGATGGGAGACGGCCGACAGTTGGTTCAAATGCTATCCGAGAACGCCACGCTTTCCACGGTTCAAGGCACCGTTGTCTCGCAATCAGGACGTATCTTAATACTGGATACTGGGTCGAGTCAAGTGCGAGTGATAGTTCCAAAGGAATGGACCGTCGGCAACGAAGTCATCAACAGTGCAACACTTTTCAACGGTACCTTTGTCAGTTCAGGTCAAACTTTGACAATCGACGTTTTGAAGAGTGACTTGTTCAGCAACGCCAACTTCAGCGTCAACGTGATGCTAGGCTACGAAGCGGTGAACGCGACGGGCACTCATGCCTACGCAGTGCTGCCCTTCAACATACAACCTGCAACCTAACCGCCCTCTTTTCTTTTCTGAAACCGGTCAGAATCTCTCAGGAGGGCCTAGTACCATATTTTTTCTGTTTGATATCTTGTCTGAGGTTGCGCTCTCTAGCGTGCGCGTCAAAATCTGTAGATTCCTCTCATTTTTAGCGCTTTTTTTAGCGGCTTTCACAACTTTATTATCTTTGCAATGACTTCGAACTGTTGAGGTGATTGTGATGAGTGTGAAGGAAAACATGAAATTGATGATGACTCTGGATGATGCTTGGAACGATCAGGATTGGGAGACGTTTAAGAAACGTCACGCGGCAAACGTTGCCGTTTACTGGCCAGGTCAGCCGGAACCGACAAGAGGGCGAGAGGCACATTACAAAGAGTCTGTGGAATTCTTCAAAACGTTTGATAATAAGCTGGTTAATAATCCTTACAAGATTCTTTTCGGCGATGGCAACTACACTTGTTCTGTTGCTGACTGGACAGCAACCATGATAGGACCAATGAAAGGGCCTGATGGAAAAGTCATTCAGCCTACCCACAAAACGGCTAAGCTTGAGTTCTGCACCGTTGCCACCTGGAAAAACAACGAAATCATAGAGGAACGTCTTTTCTACGACGTAGTCGGAATGATGAAACAGCTTGGACTAACGTAATCAATGTTGAGACTCACTGATATTGCCTCAAATACGGGCGAAAAACATAACAGTGTTTGGCTCACTGTTTTTCTTAGCGTGCGCCACAAAGTATAGGATTACGTTGATTTTTGCTTACCAGACATCAATTCTTCGTAAAGATGCTCCGGGAAGTGACTGCTATCACAAAATGGCTTGATGGAGGATTTGCCGCAGCGACAGAGAGTTACGCGATTGCGAACCTCATAGGTTTTTCCATCTGCAGATCTAATCGGGATGCCTCCTCGCACCCATATCGGGCCACTGCATTTCATCTGAGGGTCTTCGATTAATCCGATTGATTTTTCCAATTTTGGTTCAATTGCCTCACTTGTTTTCTTGTCCCAAACCACAAGACGACCTGATGGGCAGTCTCCTGCTTCTTCGATTGCCACACGTTTAGCATCCAAGTCATCTGATTTTGGAATAAGGTTCCAGATTTCGCCTGCTCTGTGACAGAAACGCGCAGAGGCACAAAGATCCTCAACGTCGGTCAGCTTAAGCGTTGGGCCCTGTATGATTTTTGCCTGTTTCAGGTAGGGTTCACTGCTGGCCTCCTCAGTGCCATCAAAACCGATTTTTGCGTGTGTTCCATCACAGAAAGGTTTGTTCTTTGATTCTCCACATCGGCAAAGGCCGCATTTTTCCTGCAAAGGATATTTCTTGCCCGAACGCCATTCGACCGGAACCCCTTCCTTATTGACGATGATTATTTGTTCAGATATGGGGAGTCTGCCAGAAACAAGGTATGGGCCATTCTTGGTGACTCTTATTTCCTGCTCGTAATTGACTTTGTCAATGTTTTCTTCTTTAGCTGTTCCCATTACGGTTAAGCTCCTTGCGCGCGTACGAGATCTTTCAAAATTGCTCACTAATAAGCGTAATGTGCGCGCTAAGCCAGTTTTGACCAATTTATTCTCAGAAGAAAGTGGTCGCGTGGCGACGGAATTCGGGAGACATTACCACTCAGGTTTGAGTCCAGCCTAGACTGCGGGCTCTTAGCCCGTGAATGAGACAATGACCGCAAATCCTTAAACGGATTAGCTGAGAGTATCTGTTCACAGTGAGAGGCAAAGACTAGGAAGTGATCTTGTGAATCTTCAGAATCGGGTAGTAATTGTTACTGGTGCTTCTTCGGGGATCGGCCTTGCGACCGCAAAGCTTCTTGCTGAACAGGGCGCTAGACTTGCTTTAGTCTCTCGTTCGAAAGAGAAATTGGAGCAGCTGTCCGCTGAGCTCCCCAGTTCCTTGGCAGTTCCTGCAGACATGACAAGGGTCTATGAAATCGAAGGGATGGTCAGAAAGACGATGGAGCATTTCGGGAGAGTCGACGTTTTAATCAACTGTGCTGGTCAAGGGTATGATGCTCCGGTTGAGAAGACTAACATTGATACTTTTCATCGTATCTTCGACTTGGACGTTGTGGGCCCGCTTGTGGCTATGGAGCAGGTTATTCCTATCATGAGGAAGCAGGGCGGAGGAACGATTATCAACGTTAGTTCTGGCACTGCGCTGATGTACTTGCCGTACAATGGCGCATATTCGGGCTTGAAACGTGCACTTGTTAACATTAGTTTAACTGCAAGGGAAGAGTTGAAGGAGGACAACATTGTTGTCAGTGTCGTGTACCCGTATATGACGCTGACGGATTTCGAGAAGAACACGATTAAAGATGCTGTCCCTCAGGGAGGGGAGACAGGAGGCGGCCCTCCTTTTCCAGCTGATACGGCAGAGTATGTGGCGCAAAAGATTCTGGAAGGAATGAAGAGCGGAGAGGCAGAAATCTTTGCACACGACTGGATGAAAAATGGAGTAAACGCGAACCTCTGACTTTGTTGCATTGATCTTTGAAGTTCCTTTGACACGCTCTTCTCTTTTCAGAGTATGATCGGCGGCTGCCTCGTTAAATGCTTGAATGGAACTTTAGGTTTATTGGTGGCATGGCAGGAGCGTTAAGTCTCATGCTCTTGTGTCTAATATTGCAGTAAACCAGATGCTACATGTTCTTGAGAATGGTAACGAGTGCGCGCCTCCTAAGCAACTACGAAGCTTATGATATATCGTGTGTATGTTGTAGTGGCAGGCAAACGAATCTCAAGGTAAGCGTTTATGTATGAAGTTCCTGTGCTGTTTGTCTGCACTGTCATCGCTATGTAGGTTGTCGTTGAAGAACTCAGTCCACACCAAGATCCAGTTTGGGTAACGTATGCGCCATTCTCCACTTCTATTTGGCTAACGTTTCCTCCTGTAGAGTTGTGGAAATAGATTGTGCAGTTTTGCAAACGGCTAATGCCAGAGTCAGAATGAGACAATGACCACAAATCCTTAAACGGATTAACTGAGAGTATCTGTTCACTGTGAGAGGCAAAGACTAGGAAGTGATCTTGTGAATCTTCAGAATCGGGTAGTGATTGTTACTGGTGCTTCTTCGGGGATCGGCCTTGCGACCGCAAAGCTTCTTGCTAAACAGGGCGCGAGACTTGCTCTTAGTCTCCCGTTCGAAAGAGAAATTGGAGCAGCTGTCCGCTGAGCTCCCCAACTCCTTGGCAGTTCCTGCAGACATGACAAGAGTTTATGAAATCGAAGGGATGGTCAGAAAGACGATGGAGCATTTCGGGAGAATCGACGTTCTAATCAACTGTGCGGGTCAAGGGTATGATGCTCCGGTTGAGAAGACTAACATTGATACTTTTCATCGCATCTTCGACTTGGACGTTGTGGGCCCGCTTGTGGCTATGCAGCAGGTTATTCCTATCATGAGGAAGCAGGGCGGAGGAACGATTATCAACGTCAGTTCTGGCACTGCGCTGATGTACTTGCCGTACAATGGCGCATATTCGGGCTTGAAACGTGCACTTGTTAACATTAGTTTAACTGCAAGGGAAGAGTTGAAGGAGGACAACATTGTTGTCAGTGTCGTGTACCCGTATATGACGCTGACGGATTTCGAGAAGAACACGATTAAAGATGCTGTCCCTCAGGGAGGGGAGCAGGAGGCGGCCCTCCTTTTCCAGCGGATACGGCAGAGTATGTGGCGCAAAAGATTCTGGAAGGAATGAAGAGCGGAGAGGCAGAAATCTTTGCACACGACTGGATGAAAAATGGAGTAAACGCGAACCTCTGACTTTGTTGCATTGATCTTTGAAGTTCCTTTGACACGCTCTTCTCTTTTCAGAGTATGATCGGCGGCTGCCTCGTTAAATGCTTGAATGGAACTTTAGATTTATTGGTGGCATGGTAGGAGCGTTAAATCTCATGCTCTTGTGTCTAATATTGCAGTAAACCAGATGCTACATGTTCTTGAGAATGGTAACGAGTGCGCGCCTGCTAAGCAACTACGAAGCTTATGATATATCGTGTGTATGTTGTAGTGGCAGGCAAACGAATCTCAAGGTAAGCGTTTATGTATGAAGTTCCTGTGCTGTTTGTCTGCACTGTCATCGCTATGTAGGTTGTCGTTGAAGAACTCAGTCCACACCAAGATCCAGTTTGGGTAACGTATGCGCCATTCTCCACTTCTATTTGGCTAATGTTTCCTCCTGTGGAGTTGTGGAAATAGATTGTACAGTTTTGCAAACGGCTGATGCCAGAGTCAGAATATTTATTCAGTCTGATCTGCCAGTTACTTGTACCCGTGTTGTTTGCTTTGAGTACGTAGTCGTAAGTGCTAGGTAAGTAGACATTAGCTGCACTGGTTTGGTCGACTAATGCTAAAGTGTTGTCGTCTATCTGGAGGCTAACGGAAGCGGAATTTGCTGCCGTGATCACATCAATATAATAGTCAATTTCTAAGTAATCTGTTTGATCTGTCACTGCATAAAGTGACCACTGGTAAGTTCCAGTGACAGTTGTCCACCCGGTGCTAGTGAGGTCACTTGAATTTGCGACCATCGTTGCGATACTTGTTCTTATCGTGCCATTTGACATTCTTGCTAGAATATCGATGTTGGCATGAGCAAGTATCTTTTTGGTCGAATCCCAAACTCGGTAATAGATTGTCCATGAACTTGCTGGTATAGAAGTGACTCCGGTCAATCCATACACAAACTTGCCCATCAGTTTTCTTCCTCCTAAACTAGCGTCAGCCACGAGTGTTGTGCCTGAAGCATCGGCACTAACGAGTTTAGAGAGGTTATAGGTCGAGCCGCCAATTATGGTCGTTTCTTGATGAGCATAGAGTGTTAGCAAAGCTGCAGCGTTCACTGCGGCACTTGTGCTGTTCGCATAGACTATGCTACTCGCGGCATTTCCACCCTGAAGAATAACGGGCGGTGAAGTAACTGTCGCACTGGGCTGGTTCAGAAGAGAGTCGTGAGTTGCAGCAAAAACATCCGAGCCAAAAAGACCTGCGATAAGAAACAGAGCTACAACTATGCAAACGATGCGTGAGTAACGCTCGCACATGCGATGCGTTTCCATATAGGATCTTCCGTAACAAAGAGAAGAAAGATGGAAGGTGGACTACTGCACGTCTACTGCTATTTGTAAGTTGGCCGTAACGGCATTAGCTGAGGCAGCTGCCTGTGTCTGAACATAGATTATCCATTGTGTGCTTGCTGGTAGTGTCAAATATGCAGTGTTTGAGGGAGTATTCCAAGTGGTGCCTGTGGTGTTGTAGCTGAAGGAAGCTTGTGCGACTCCAGCTGTGTTCTCGACAACGAAGTTGATGGCCGTAAAGTTAGCAACTGAAGATGTTCCTGAAGCTGGCGTAATAGAAATGTGGCGTAGTCTGAAAGTATGAGATGCACTGTCGGTGTTGCTTATGTTGAGTGGTTGGTCATATGTCAACGTCGCGTTGGGATATGCTTTGAGGGCTAGGCTTACCCAAGTCGAGTTGCTTCCCAGGACTGATCCGCTAGGCCAGTCATTTCCTGAAACAAACACTACGGTCGCGGTAGTTATTGTCACGCTTGGTTGCATTATTACCGAGTAATAGACAGCGGCACTTGCAGTGGCAATAAGTGCAGCCATTACAACTAATATTATGAATTTGACAGACTTTGTAGACATTACTCTTCTTAGATTCACTTTGTCACCTCCCCGTGTGCACACGATGAAGAAGTTCGCGTGAAATTCGTGGGAAAACAAGAATGCCGGCACATGTTGCTATAGCGGCACAGGAAGCCATCACGGTTATTTGTGCAATCAAAGGCACCAACGAAGTTTGCGTAAGGCAATATTGAGCAACAAAATATGTGCTGATCAGGATTGAAGGGAAAGTGACGGCCACTGACCACTTTCTCGATATTTTGTGCTGCCGTTTCGGCACTGCCAGGTAGATATTTGTACCTATGGTATTCACCAATACTGCAATAAGGTAACCATAACAGTACCAAAGCCGCGTAGATTCCTCGAGTTCGGGAAGAACAAACCTACTTACTACAAGGAACAGAAGACCAAAGGAGGCTGCTACCTGATAGATGTAAGGAAGCTTCCGCGGAAATCGATCTTCGCCGAAGTAGGTCAACAGGCTCAGCGCTAGGAACAGGAAAACGCCTGCAAGAGCAAAGAGTTCTGGTTGTATCTGTGCCGGATATGTCATTTATCATGACCCACGTGCCAGAGTTGAGCTTCGGAATCAGATTCGGATATCTAATGATAAAAGACAGGACGCTTGTTTAAGCTGTATGAATCCCTACTACTGAGCAGGTATACGGTTAGTCAGTTAGCGATGGTCAATGCGAGAGCAAAGCTTAATTTAGTGTTTTGTTCTGAGGCAATTAGGTTGGAGGTGGATTTCTTGAATCTTTTTGGGCATAAGACACAACCTAAGGTTCTGTTGACTTATGATGTGATGATGAAGTGCAAGTGCGGAACGTGTCCAGTCCAAGCTAACAGTGCGTGTGCCAAACCTAAGATAATGGCTAGAGATGAAATGATGAAGAACCCAAGCTCTGAAATAACAAAGATCATGACCCCTGGAATGATGCAGAACCTGGAAATGATGAAGAATATGAGCCCTGAAATGATGAGGAACATGTCAAGAGAACAGATGAAGAACATGAGCGATGAAATGATGAAGAACACGCCAAAAGAACAGATTTCGGCGATGATGCCTAAAGCGGAAGATATGCCTGGACCCTACTGTGCTAACGGCGTTGCAGTCTGTAAAGACCTTGATTTCAGCAAGATGTGCCTTTGCAGCGGGTGCCAAGTTTTCAAGGACTTTAATCTCATGAAAGGTAAACCAATGAGCTACTATTGTAAAGACGGCAAAGCTACGTAATTCTTCTAGCGCGCCCTTTTCTAAAAAGTCTGATTGACGGCTGTTTATTCAAATGCTTGGAGTGGAACATTAGATTTATTGTAGGATCGTCAACACGTTAAGGTTCAAACGTGCGCTACATATTTTTCTCCTAGACATGATTTGTGAGCTTTCCGCAATCGCAAGCTGCTTATGACGAGTTGCGACATTAAAAGAAAGAGCAACTGAATAACAGTGCCAGCTTCGTTTTCTACTGGTTCTTGAATTAGCGCGCGCGCCAATTTTCGATTTTGCGGAAAAGTTATAGCTGAACCATAAGAAACAGGAAATCGAGCGATTGAATCAATGTATGGAGATATAATTGACGATCTTGTAGTGCTTCTTTCGTTGCTGTTCAACACTATTATGATACTTCTATTTGTTTTTCGGGGTCAAAGACGCGCACAGTCGGAAGCAAAGTTGGGTCCCGTGTCCAATTTACTATTGGTTCCCTTTTCTATCCTCTGGTTGCTGAATCTGCTGAGTAATAGGGATTTGGGGCGTTTGATTACTCCCTTTCCAGTAATAATGTTCTTAGCTTATGACCTTTGGTATCGAACAGCAACCAAAAGGAAGCCACAGCATCACCCTGAAAATTGGCCCCTCGGCCTTTACATTTATCTATTGCTGTACGTAGTTGGCGGCATTATGTTGAACGGCTACGCATTCCTAGTATCTTTGCCCTACGGTTTTATTGTCCTTTCAAGTTATTACGGCAGCCTATTGGCCTATGGCTATTACCAATACAGCTACAAGAAATTCAAAAAGAGCCAAAATCAACAAGGCATCCATAACCAATGAATTTGGGTTAGGGGAAAAACTTAGTTCCAATCCCCAATTAAGGACACAAAACTTAACTCAAGAAACAATCAATACGGATGCACGTGAGCAGCAAGACAGAGAAGACATTTACTGAACAATCAAGCCAGAACGGAAAAAACGTTGAAACGAGGCTTTCAAAGAAATGGACCTATGCAGCAGGCTTGGTGATTGTTTTTGGGATTGAGTTCGTGTTGAGGGATTTCCTTCTGCCAGGAAATGCAAACGATGTCAGCATTGGTTTGGCTCTTGTTGGGGAGTGGTTGACCTTTTCTTTTTTGGTTTTTCTCTGGATTCCCAAAGTGGAGAAGAAGAACATGGCAAGCATAGGTTTGGGAAAATTCAAACGGAGGCACCTAGTCTGGGGCGTTCTGGTTTATCTTCTGGTGCTGGTTGCTTCTTCCTTAAGCGGCTTTGTCTTACAGTTTGTTGGGCTGCCTTCGCTCCGTTCACTTCAGCCTCTGATAAAAGGATACGGGTTTGCCACTCTCTTTGGTCTCTTCTTGACAGGGACTTTCTTGGAAGAGGTGTTCTACCGAGGATACCTCATTGAGAGAATGACAATATTGACCAAACACAGGTGGGCTGCTGCCTTTGTGTCTTGGCTTCTGTTCATGCTCGTTCATCTAAAGTTCTTCGGCGTGGGACCCACGATAGATACGAGCATTATATCTGCGGCGCTAGTCCTGGTGTATCTCAAAGAGAAAAGCATCTGGCCCTGCATCGTAGTGCATGGCATAAATGATTTTCTGGCGTTTCTGATTTTTCCCTTGTTGATATGAACCCTCATGGTTCCCTAGCGCGCGCTATCCGACACATTAGAATGGGGCGTTTCAAAACTAGAACATGCGCGCGCTCGTTTATAAACAAAGAAAATGAGGGTGATTTGTGCGTTTGTAAGTGTTTTCCAGTTCTTACTTCTTTACGGGCTTTTTCTTCTTCCCTTTTGTGGCTTTAGGCACTATTCTAGCCTCGAATTACGATTGTCACCGTTTTTATTTAAGTTTTGCGCTAAATGCGTGCGCGCGCCTTCTAGCAAAACTCTATATTGCTTTTGCACACATGGAGAAGGAAAAGAGAGGGAATCATTCAGTAGTTTTGCCATCGAATTCTTCTGGTTTCGCCAATGCGTCAGCTTTTGTCTTGCGCACCGTACGATCTTGGTGCTCTGGCGGCGAATATATCGTGTACAGTTTGAGTTCTTTAGTCTTTGAAGTATTCGTCACGTTGTGTTTTGCACCGGCAGGCACTATGACGGCGTCTCCATCACTGACCTTATGCTTGATGTCGTCTATCGACACCAATCCCTCGCCTTTCTCGAACCTGAAGAACTGGTCGACTGTCTTATGAACCTCTTCCCCTATTTCCTCACAAGGTTTAAGGCTCATCAATACGAGCTGGCTGTACTTGCCTGTGTAGAGAACGCGTCGGAAATTGGCATTGCCCAAAGCGTCCTTCTCGATGTTGGACTTGAAACCCTTCATATGTAACACTTCGCTTATGATTCGACAGCCTCTTGTTTATAAGTTCACTGCTCAGCTCGCGCTCGAGTTCAAGACGTGTTGAGAATTCTCTGCAAACGCGCGCGGACGAGCAACTATAAACTTAAAAGGAAATGCAAACGAACCCAGTTAGCGAAGGTAGAACAGAATGGACTTCGTTGCGTTACTGATTCAGATTATCGTAGGGGTCATCATTATCGCGCCAATTCTCTGGCTGGCTGGAAGAGCACTCGTTGGGAAGGAAAAAGCAAAGTTCACGGACGCAATATGGATAGTGGTTCTTGGAATAGTGATAGGTGCTTTAGTCGGCTTCTTCAATCTTGGCTGGACAATAGCAGCGCTCATCATGTTCGTAGTCTGGCTTGCACTGATCAAACACTTCTTCGACTGCGGATGGTTAAAGGCACTGGCGATAGCTATTATTGCAGTGATAATTTTCATAGTCATAATCGCTGTGCTGGCCATAATTGGCTTCGGAATACTGAAACTCTGGCTATAACCTCTGACATCGTAATCTTGCACCCACCCTTTTTTTGCGCGCGCTCTGGCTATTCGGAAAGAGCCCTTGTACAGATATGGAAACTTTACAATCCCGGTGTGAAGAGAGAGTAAAGCGCGTGCTTTTTGCTGCAGTTGTGTTTTCATTGTGTACTTGTATGTAAGGATACTACCTAAGCTGACACTCAAGTAGATCGATCGCTCGCAGAAGAATGCGTGTGCCGCTAGATGCGTGAGTGGAACATTAGATTTATTAGTGATACCGTAAATGCATTACGGTTAAAGGGGCACGGAAAATGTCTATCGGCTCAAGGATCGAAAGCAAAGGCATGTTGGCAACGTCGATTTTTTACGCAATCGTCGGAATAGTCTTCTTAGGGTTGTTACCTTTGAGTGGGTTTGCACCGCACATAGGCTTACTCGGCATCGTCAGTCTAGTGACTGCTTACGGTTTGCTCAGGAAACGCGCATGGTCTTTGTGGCTTGTCGCGATTCTGTTTGTTACAGGCACGACCTTTGCCTTATTCATTATTTATGACGCGTTAGCAACTGCGTTTCTCCTTGGTTTAGGCGTCATCGCATATCTCATCTTAACTTGGGTCTTCACCGCTTACGCTGCGGTGAGAAGAAGAACTTTTGAAGCCTAGAAACAAAACGTTTTGCTTCTAAAAAGATGCACAAAGACCCTGTCATCTACGTCTACAAACTGTACATTCTCAGGTATCTCCACAAAACCGTCCGCTCTCGCCAAAAGGGATATTGCGCCAGATTCCCCTCTTTGTACAGGTTCAGCAAGAATTCCATGTGATTCGTTAGACCGTAGTTTTACCATTACAAATGTTCTTCTTCCCTTGGCCGAGAACATCCTGGCCCCGGCTGATGCCTCCACCGTCAAATCATTCTCAGGCTCTCTCTTCGTCATCAACCGAATCGCAGGGCGAACAAGCAGACGGAAAACGAGCAATGCAGAAGTCGGATGACCAGGAAGTGAAAACACGGGCTTCCCATCGATGACTGCGAATGTTGTAGGCTTTCCAGGTTTGATCGCTATGCCCGAAAAGATAACGCCGGGAGTTCCCAGAGACGCCAGCGCTTTGGGCATGAGATCCTTTGGACCCACAGAGACTCCGCCTGACGTTACGATCACGTCAGCCAAGGTCAAAGCTTTTCTCAACGCTTCCTGCAACTCAGAAAAGTTGTCTTCGACAACTCCTGAATAAATCGGCTCTCCACCGCTTTCAAGAATGGCCGAACTCAAACTGTACGCGTTTATGTCAAAGACTTTTCCAGGAGATAGCCTCTTGCCCGGCTCTGTCAATTCTGGTCCTGTCGAGAGTACAGCTACTCGTGGAACTCTGCGGACTTCAACGGAACCCATGCCCAACGCGGCTAGGACTCCGATTTCTCTTGAACCCAGGGTGGTGCCGCATTCGAGTACCGTCTCTCCTTTTTTGATGTCGTTACCCGCCTTCATGACGTTTTCATGTTTGGACACTGCACTATAGACATGGATTTCCTCTGCTTTTCTTTCCGAATACTCAACCATGACAACGGCGTTTGACCCGTTCGGCATAGGTGCCCCTGTTACGATCTCAGCAGCTTGATCCTTTCCAACGGTTGTCTTCGGCAATTCTCCGATTCGAACGGTTCCGCAGAGCATTCAGGGTGACAGGTCTGTTTTCTGCTGCTCCGAAGGTGTCTTCTGCCCTGACAGCGTAACCGTCAACGGTGGACCTGTCGAACGGTGGAACATTCCGGGTCGCAACGACGTCTTCTGCCAAAACCCTGTTGGTTGCATGGAGAAGTTTGATCTGTTCGTTACCCAGCATCGCGGGCTTGAGCCTATCAAGTATCGCCTTTCGAGCTTGTTCAAGCGACAGCAATCTTCTAAACATTTACTCAAGTCACTTCTAGGCTGTCAAACAAGTGAACCGGAACGATTTCTCCTTCCTCAATGCCTTCAACATTTTCTGGAGTAACAACATAGCCGTTGGATTCTGTCATTGTCGAAATCAAGCCAGAACCTCGAGCGCTGACAGGCTTTGCCAAGAATTCGCCATTCTGTTGAAGAACCCGTACTCGCACGATGTTTTTTCTTCCTAAGGTCACTGTAATTCTCTTGGTCATTCTGGCCTTCAAAACTGGTCTAGATTCCTCTCGCTCAAGCCCCAAGAGCTTGCTGACCAGCGGTCTACCAAAAACCTCAAAGCTCAACATTGCTGCGGCGGGGTTGCCCGGCAACACCAATATTGGCTTACCATTTACCACCGCCAAAGCCGTCGGCATCCCAGGTCGCATCGCAACGCCATGAACAATCACGCCTGGTTTTCCAAGGTTGTTGATTGCGTCTGGAACAAGATCGGGAGCTCCTACGCTAGTACCGCCCGACGTGATAATTGCATCAGACTCTTCAAGCCCCATCCGAAGTTTTTCTGAAATCTGCTTCACTTCGTCTCTTGCAATCCCAAGGTCGACGGTTTCTGTCCCAAGCTCGACGCACAATGCAGTTAGCGCAAGCCTGTTGGAGTCAAAGATTTGGTTCTTCTGAAGCTTCATGCCTGATTTTGCCAGCTCATTTCCAGTCGTCAAAACGCCGATCTTTGGCTTCTCAAAAACTCTGAGCTCTTTCATTCCAAGAGCAGCCAGCAGCCCGAGATGTTGGGGTCTAAGACGCTTTCCAGCTCTGACTGCAACCGATCCTCTACGTAGATCCTCTCCCTGTTTCGAAACGTTCTCCCATCGCGTCGCTGAACTCCAGACTTCAACCTTGCTTCGTATCAGTTTGACGTTTTCCAACATCACGACCGCATCTGCGCCCTCCGGCAACGGGTTTCCCGTCCAAATCTGCTTTGCCTGCCTCTTGCTTATCGATTCCCCATCCACTATCTCCAAGATTCTGGGTATAGTCTGACTCGCTCCAACAGTCTCTGAGGCTTTAACAGCGTATCCATCAACAGCTGACCTGTTTGTTCTTGGCAGATCCGACTGCGCCATTATGTCCTCGGAAAGGACCCGGTTCAAACCTGACTCTAAAGAAATAGCACTTCTCTTTGGCTGAAACTCTATTTCGATCAGAAATCTCTTCAATGCTTCATCCACTGGGACAAGTTCCTGAAAACCTTTCAGACGTGCCAAAACATATTCCCATACACAGCACTATTGGACACCGTAAAAAACGTATCGCACTCCTCCTAATGCGCTCTGCCCTGCTCTTCTCGCAGGATATCATGCATTCTTAAGGCGTCTACGTCTAGAATAGGACTTTCACTGATGATGGTCGGTTTCAAGTCAAACTCGACTATCACTTTGGCAAGTAACCGGAAATCGGGCCCATAGCGGAGTTCATCCAGCGTGTGATGGCGTCTTTCGCCTTTGTCGGTGAACTCGATCTTTGTGAAGTGGCAGTGCATCGTCTTGGCAGCCTCAGTGCCTAACCGATTTTCAACATCTTCCACAACCTTGCGAACGTCATCGATCCTGCGGAGGCGTCCCAGTCCTCTCGCGTGCAAGTGGGACCAATCGATAACCAACTGAGTCCGTCCAACCGTTTCACACAGTTCAATAACTTCATCCAAGGTTCCTAGCTGGTGCATCCGCCCCATCGTCTCTGGACCAAGTTTGACATTTTTCACTCCGAGACCGTCCAGCTTTTCAACAACGTCACGCATAGCTGCTGAACACATTCTCAGCGCTTCTTCACGCGGCATTCTGCCGTAGACTCCGGGGTGAAAAACAACGACGTGTGCCTTCATCCATTCAGCGGCGGTTGCGCAAGCTATCAGACGCTGCTTGCTCGCTTCGACAATCGATTCTTTTCCGCAAAAGTTGATGAAGTAAGAACCGTGCATGCTAAGCCAAACATCATTTCGCTCAGCTTCCAAACCCAGTTTTCCAGCCTCTTCCTTCCTTATCTGAGGCTTCCTTCCCCAATGGACAGCTTCATACTCGAACGCGTCAAGACCTTCTTCTCTGAGAAGCCTCGGAACATCCTCCGTTGCAGCCTTCATCAGCCTAAACGCAGGAGGAACCCCAGCGGGGCCAAACCTGGGGCGTTGACTCATCAAAATCCCATAAAACCGCCGCTACTTTTTGTAACGGTAACCTCTGCTTGCACGTTCTCCGTACAACAGAACCATGAGCACTGAAATCCAGGCGGCAGCATTCTGGAAGGCCAAGTACTTCCCCGCGTTGTCCAATGAAGCTATAGGGCCTAACAAATCTCCCACGCTTGACGCAAAACTTGCAAACCCTGACGAAGACGCCAATAATCCATTGCTTATGGGGCCAGAAAATCCGCCAAAAACTCCGTTCGCCCAATTATCAACCGAAAAAACAAAGTTGGTCAGCCCCGGATTTGTTCGATAAACGAACTGCACACTGCGATAGATCAGTTGAGGGTACGCAAACAGAGAAAAAATCAGAGTGAAAACGCCGAAGAACAAAAGCACTATGACGGCGCTTTTAATGGTTGGTCGTCCGATACGTGTTCTCTCCGAAAATCGGCCAATCCCAGAAAATCTAGACTTGACTCCCTTCGAGAAGTTTCTGCTAGCACGTCTCATCCTCGAAACAATTCCTTTCTTTTCGGTTTTCTGTCTCGGAAGAGTCTCCACTCTTCCTCTTCGTATTTCCTGCCGTTTTGTCGTCAGTCTCCTCGTCAAGTACACCCAGCAGAAGGCAAGCGTGATTACGACGGTGATCGGAACAAGCTCAAACAATGGGCTAAACGTCAAGGTTGTCAGTGAACCCGTTCCGGGGAACTGGAAGCTGAACTGCAAAAGTCCAGTGTCTTGAAGGCCCAGACTCAAAGCGTAAAGGACCACGAGAGCCTCGAACAGCGAGGTCACCAGGAGAAACAGTATCAGAGGAGCAAGTCCTCTCAGGGCTCTCATGCGAGCTGACTCGGGTTTTTGGTTGGGTCGACTTGACAAACGCTTCACCATTATTGCATGGCAATTTTCCCTTGAAATATGAAGCTTCTCACTAAAAAACGTGACTGTGAAATACGCACAGCCAACCGCTTAAGGATTGATGCGATCTCTCTTCGTTTCGTTTGGCGCGAATTCCTCTCCGCATTTAGGGCATTTTGCCCCCGAGCAATGTACGGCCGATTCGCAGCCAGAACACGCAAAAGCTCTACCGTAAGTTATGTCGAATACGAAGCCGCATTTTGGACAACGAACGATACGTTTCCCTCGGCTACTCATATCAACCATTTTTTCACGTCATCCGACCAACAAGATTTTAAAAGCTCTCCTAGATATGTTTAAGCGTTTAAAGCGGAAATCTTAACTGCCCAGAAAATATAATCGCTCAGAAATCATGAGGTGCGGTGAACACGTCGGGTAAAACCGTTCGGATGGAGCTCTACAAGCAACGGAACACACAAGCGTTGCTAGGCAAGTTTCTGAGCGGTGAGGTCGATGAGCTTCAACCGGTCTACGATGCGAAACTTGGATACCGCTACCTGACAGTTGAAGCAATCGTTGGAGATGCAACGAACGCAGAAATCTTCCTCAAAAAGCTTTCTGACGCCGGGATACTCGAAAGAAAACTGTTCGACAAAACAGTCGCATGTCCGAAGTGCAGTTCAACAAGCGTATCAATTCACTATTGTTGCCCTTACTGCAAGTCATTCGACATTCGAAAAAGCTCCTTAATCGAGCACGTCAAGTGCGGCTACATGGACGTTGAGGAGAATTTCCATAAAGCTGGAAAACTGATCTGCCCGAAATGCAATGACGAGTTGAAAAAACCAGACTTCGATTACAGAAGAGCAGGCATATGGTGCGTTTGCAAGGACTGTGGAAAAAGCTTCGATATTCCTTTGACCGGACTCTTCTGCCGCGATTGTCACACGAATTTCACGTTTGAAGACGCAGTTATCAAGGACATCTACTCATACAGCCTGAGAGAAGAAGCCAAGCAGGAAGCAGGTCTAGGCTGGGTTCTAGTAGCTCCGATCAAGGAGTTTCTTGAAGAAATCGGGCTCGAAGTTGAAGGACCAGCTTTTCTTAAAGGCAAATCCGGAGCAAATCACACGTTTGACCTAGCTGCTCGGTCGAAGGACGCAGCGAGAAAAGTGACGGTAATCGACCTGGCAACCGCCACTGAAGGCTCTGTTTCTGAACAATCGGTCATCGCCTTGTTTGCCAAGACGTTCGACGTATCTCCTGACAAAGCGTATTTGGTAGCTATTCCTCGACTGAACGATAACGGCAAGAGAATGGCAGAACTGTACAATATCCAGGTGATAGAGGGCAAAAACCAAAGTGAAGCAATAAGAGTTCTGAAAGAGAAATTTCCAATCAAGAAAATGACATGATGCATTTGGCTTTTGCTTGCGTGCGCGCTTTCTAGGAAACCCTGAAAACTGATACGGTTCCCTTTTCAGTTACGATTCTGACGATAAAGGGTCTGTCGGGCAATGTGATGTCAACGCGAGCGTAGTACGCTCGTTCGCCCGAGTTTATGAAAAGATTGATTTCATACCTCTGATGAATTGGTCTCGTTGTCTACCCAAAGCGAAACCAAATGCGCGGTAGTCGATCCATTATTGTCTAACGTTAGCTGTGCTCCATCAATCACAGCTCTGACCCCTAGAAAATCAATGTCGAGGGTGGTCTGGTTCACATCCGCCAATGCGTCTATTCACTTCAACACGCATCGTTCCATTGTCCTGCACGTAACTTCTCCACTGATCAGTGAGATTCACAGCATAATATTGCCACGATGTGGTTGGTATTTGCCCTGAAGAGGAGTTAAAATTGTTGTCGTCGTAATTTGATGTAGACCAATTGTATGCTTTCAGGTACCATGTGTCCCCTGAATCACTGGCCCTATACCTCATCTGTACTTCAATTGTCTTGATGCGATCAAGAGGATAAGTCATCAAGTCAATTGTGAAGGTGTTGTTGATGTTCAATCTGTTGTTTGATTGAGTTTCCTCTGTGAAGCTTTCATATTGGTTGTCAACAGCTTGGGTGTCAGAATACGTGCCCGCTATCCGGGTCCCTGCGTTCACGGTGTACTCGCCCAGAGCAGTGGACCAGGCGGAGGCGTTGAGGGGCGCGACATCAGCGATCTGAACGTCCTCATGAATTTTCTCCCAGTCAAACTGGTTCATCTGGTAGCTCCAGATAATGACGTTGGTGACAATTATGACTAGGAGAAGGAGACTCAGCATTACGACGATCACGTTGCTTACGCCGCGATTGTTGAACCTAACTCGCTTCATAATAGCCCGCAACTTGCGTTCCCCTTGTCGTTACCATTCTGATGTAGTATAAGTCGCCAAGTTCCCATGTCTCCGAAATGTTCAGCCACCCATGCTCGTTGATTTCCAGATTGAACGGTCTTGTGAAAGGTTGAGACGTACCGTTGACATAGACAGATGGAATGGTGACAGCGACCTTTCCAACGTTCCGGAGATAGACGTTGATACTGCCCGTGAGGTTGTTGAACCAAACATCCTCAATGATAACTCGTTCACTCATCTGGTCGCGAAGATTCGTCGTCACAACGTAAGTCGCCGTCGTGGCGATAGCCATCGCGGCCACGGCAATAACTGTTAACAGAAGAGTGCTTAGAACAGGAGTTATCGCCCTTTTGTTCGTGAAGACTCTTGCTATCCTCATCGTTCTTTTCCTCCGCTCACAAGAACAACTTCAAAGCCAGATAACCAAAAAGCATCATGACCAAGCAGTGTTTCAAGCCTGCGATGATCGTTCCTTCCCCCATCTTTCCGGCAACGAGTCCTCCAAAGAAAGCTTGAATCGTAGTCATGTGGAAAAACATGCGTCTAATATCTTCAGGCGCCATCACCGTTGTTCCCAGCGACGGCAATTGTTGCACGCTCATAAAGAAAGATTTGAAAAGCAAAACTATCGTGAAGAGGAAAACAAAGAAAGCAACATAGATAATCGCGATATAAGGCCTCGTTTGCGTTCGACGTTCCTTCTCGAGCAACAGTGTCGTCTGTATGAATTTTCCCATAGGATCAAAGACTTTTTCAACACGCCCTCCCGAACGGCTTGCCTCAATAATCAAGGGAACAGTTCTCTGGACTAACACCGTGTCGACGCGCTTTCCCATGGCCAAGAGTGCTTCTTCAAAACTCGTTCCCCACGAAATCTGCATCGTCATCTTTCTCAGCTCTGCAGTGAGGGGCCGTAATCTCTTTTCGCAGCTTCCTCCAAAGCCTGAGGCAACGTCATACCCGTCTCTTGAGCCTGAACAATGCTTCTGAAAAGGTCCGGAAGACGTTCGTCGATGGCTCTTCTCCAACTGAAATCAACATACGTAACAACTGCAGGAGGAGAGACAGCAGCAATGAGTGCAAAGAAGACAGCTTCATCGAACACAGGCGTTCCCCAGAACATCAGAACACCGACCAGCACTATTGCTACCGCTGAAGCTGCTGCGACGATCCAAGCGATTTTCTTCAGTCTACGCTCTACTCTGGGCATTTTTCATTACCGTTTTGGTGATGATGCATCAAGGATGATCAGGAACACTATTGCTCCCAAGGGGATTCCGACGTACGTGAGCAAATTTAGCAGGAGGTCTGGGCTCAACATTCCCAATCCGCCGCCTCCAAGCATCGCCATCACAGTCAGCATGATGACCAGCATGAGCGGTCCAGTCAAAAGGATGGTCACGTAGAACTCGGCAAGCATCGACAGGGTGTCAGAGTATTTCTTGAGGCTCATTCTCTTCAACTTCATGTACTGCGTTGACTTCGCACGCAAGTAGACGGAAAGGTTACCGCCAGAACGGATCGTCGAGATAAGCCCTTCCATTATTTCTTTGTACCGTTCTGAAGGCGTCCGTCTCGACGCTTCTTCAAGCGCAGAGATCACGTCCGTCCCGAACAAGTTGACGTCCCTCACGATGTCTTTTGCCGGGGAAGAAGCTGCAAGGGGCACAGGGAGGTTTGATATTGAATTGAAGATGTTCTCAGGTGACACTCCTGCGCTACTTAGAATTGCCATGTAACCAGTGGTAAACGGCAACTCATCTTCCAATTGCCTCTTTATAGAGTCGGCGCGATAGATTGGATAGCCGTAAAACCCAATTGTTGTTATTGCCCCTGCGAACAGGCTGCCTCCCAAGCCGAACAAAAATGCTGGTAACATGGGTACTTCAAGGGCGAAAAAAGCCAGACAAGGAATTAGTGCCAATACTGTGATAGATGAAAGTATCGAGAAAAAGATGGTCAAACTCACATACGCTTTGAAGTTCACTTTCATTCCTGACTTCTGCAAGTCACCGTCAAGATCTCTGAAAAGCGGTATGACGCGTCCTACCTTCTCTCCGATAAGCTCGTAAGCGATTGCCCTGACTCTTTCTAACAGGGTTGGAGCGCTTTTCATTTCAGCCCAACTCTGGCTTTTTGGAAAACACGTTCTGGGTTAGCGTAATATTCCCTGATCACGTTCGCAACGTTCGTGTGACGTCTTATCCCCTCATGGACCATCCAGTCTAGAACAGTCTGTCTTCGGTATAGCTCTCTCTTCACGTCCTCCTCGCTAATGCCCACTTTAGTCATGTGTCTTTCGAGGAGGATGCTCTTCTTCAATGATGAGAATTTGTCGAATTTTGGATTCCAGTTGCAGATCTCTTCAGTTCGTATACTATTGCTTTCTGAGGAAAAACCCAATACCTCTGTTGTCGCGTTTATTCTCCTGGCTGGTCTTCCATCGACTTCCGTTCTGTTCATCACAAGAACGACGTTGGTCATGGCAACCAGCGGTCTCGGAATATTCATCGGCTCGGATTCGAGTCGGTTCATCGCTGCTTGAACGGATTCAGCGTGAATGGTGCACATTCCCAGGTGTCCAGTCGCCATCGCCTGGAATAGAGTGTAGGCTTCTTCTCCACGGACTTCACCCACGATGATGTAATCAGGTCTTTGTCTCACCGCTGCTTTCAACAGGTCGAAGAGCGTTATACTTCCGTTCCTTCTGTCGTCATGCCCAAAACCGAGTCGTACGACTGAGGGAATCCAATTTTCATGAGGAAGGTTGAGTTCTTGAGTGTCTTCGACGCTCACTATTTTCATTTCGGGCTTGATGAACATTGACAGGCAGTTAAGCATCGTCGTTTTTCCAGAAGCCACGCCTCCCGCCACGAGGACTGAGGCTCTGTTTTCTATAACGTACCAGAGGTATGCAGCCATCTCTGATGGGATGGTTTTCAGCGCGATTAGGTCCGAAATCGTCAAAGGGTCTACTCTGAAACGTCTGATAGTAAACGTAGAACCTCTTCTGGTGACCTCGCTTCCGTAGGTGAGCTGCACTCGACTGCCATCAGGGAGCGAAGCATCTAGCATTGGTGACGCTATCGAAATGTTCTTCCCAGAAAGGTACGCCATGCGTATTATGAACGAGTTGAGCTCCGCTTCTTCCTTGAATATGATATTTGTCGGTATTGACTCGTAAAGCCTGTGCCAAACATAAATGGGGATGTTCACTCCGTCCGCCGAGATATCCTCGATGAGGTGATCTTTCATCAACGGATCGATTTTGCCATACCCCGTGAAGTCCCTTATGATGTAGTATGTCAGTTTGTCAACGGCTTCCGGCGCAATTCTCAGTTTGTACTTCTTTATGATTTCAATCGATTTTTCTCTGAGATAGTTTTCTGCCTTGTCCTTGGTTTCTATTTCTTTCAGGTTAACATCAATTTCTTCCATCAAGAAGTTCTTGAGGTCTTTCAGCTGTTGTTCTTCTTCTTTCTGTAAAGTGGGCTCGATCGTCTCGTATCTCGTTTTCTGAGTTTCTGGATCCTTAACTATCGCTGCATAAACGTATGGTTCCTGTATCGGGTATGCTTCCCTGAACGCCGTTGGTTTCTTCGGTTCCCTTTCTATGATTACGCCCGCTGGCGCTTCCTCTAGAATGTCTGAAGCTTTGGTTTCCTGCGTCGTAGTTTTCACTGTCCCATTTTCTAGGGTACTTTCTAACGTTCTTCGAGTATATATGCTATATTGAGACTTAATAAATTATATGCACGTGCAATCCTTAGCAAGCTTAACCCAAAGTGAACCTTAATAGAAGGAAACGCACGTGTAATCTCAGGGACAACACATGCACCAAATCACAAAAAACTCTACGCGATCGAGGAAACCACGAATTCCAAAGAAATTGACCCTAAAAAGAGCAAAGAAGCAACGTCGCAAAAACAACGCTGAAAAGAAGCCTAAGTCAGCCTCCTCGAGACAGAAGCCTAAACGCGTATCATGCCCAAAGTGCGGATCATCCAACCTTCTGCAAACATTTGTCCTGCAGAACCTTTGGTCTGTGTGGGAGTGCCGAAGATGCGGATATCACGGAGCATTCATTGCGGGACGCAGCAGAACCACAGGTAAAACACATGAAAACTATGTGACAGCTAGTTGAAACACTGACAGTGCGTTTGCTTTCATCTTTCCGCTGACTGTGACCACGAAATCCGCCATTTTCCAGATCATCAAAGACGTTTCGGTTCAGAGCACTCTCAGCAGAACATCGTACAAAGACGGGATATGGACGTAGAGGCGCACGATGACGGCCGATACAAGGACAAGAACTGTTAACGCAATCAGGACGCCGTCGCCTTTGTGCAATCTCAACACGTAAAGGTTCGTCCGATCCTTGGTCGCTCCCCATGCCCGAGACTCCATCGCCTCGGCGAGCTCGAGACTCCTTCGGATAGCACTTACTATCAAGGGGATCAAAATTGGAATGTAGTTTCTGATCCTCTTCAGAAAGTTTCCGCGTTCAAGTTCCAATCCTCTTGCTTTCTGAGCATCCATTATCGTTTGTGCCTCTTCAGCCAAGACAGGCACGAAGCGCACGGCTGTGGTGAACGCAAACACGAATTCGTAGGGCACATGGGTCTGTTCCAACGCCAAGCCTAAGTGGTCTGGCGAAGTCGTGAGGAAGAAAACCGAGAACGATTCGACCAGCACTATGAACCGAAGCGTCAAGGCTAAGGCTCTTTCAACCATGTCAGGCATCACAGTATAGTTGGCTCCGATGAAGGCGACTGCGAAGTTTGTCAAGAAAATGACTGCGGCCAAGAGAGCGGCGCCACGCATCGAACGTTGCCACTCACGTCTGACTCTTGCGAGCAAGACAAACGGGATCTGAATCAAGAAAAGAATGATTAACGGGATGAGTTCCCAAAAAATGATCGCTGCTACAAAAATGCTGCACACATAAACGAATTTGATCCTTGGATCTAGGTTGTGAATTGGCGAGTAGACTCTGCGAAACTTTAGGCCGCTGAACACGCTCATCTTTTATTTTTCTCCAGAATATTCAGCAGGATTCTTTGGGCTTCGTAAACGTCTATCACATTCTTTGGCAATTCCAACGCGGGCAGGTTCAGAAAGATCTGGGCTATCTGGGGCGGAACTATGAATGCCTTTTCCAGCGTCGCAGAGTCAGTCAGAATCTTTTCGGCTTCTCCATCCGCGAGCACCTGTCCATCCAGCATCAGAATGACTCTAGGGCTACATTCCGCCACAAACTCAACATCATGAGTTACCATAACGATGGTTTTCTTTTGAGTCTTCATTTGAAGTATGAACTGTCTCAATCGTTCCTTTTGGTCATAATCTTGGCCGATTGTAGGCTCGTCCAATATCAGCATCCTTGGATCCCACGCCAGAACCGAGGCCAAGGCAACGCGCTTTCTTTCGCCGCCGCTAAGCATGAAAGGCGACGTTTTTCTATACTCCGACAACCCCAAGAGGTTGAGGGCCCAGCTGATCCTTTTCTCAATGACATCCTCCGCAAACCCGAAGTTTTTGAGCCCAAAAGCGATCTCCTCCTCAACCGTTTCACAAAACAGCTGGTTGTCTGGGTTTTGAAACACGAAACCTACATCTTTCGCTAACTTCGCAACGCTCGTTTTCGCAGTATCTTGATCGTCAACGAGCACTCGGCCCTGATTTGGCTTTAGAAGACCGTTAAAATGCTTGACGAGCGTTGTTTTTCCAGCGCCGTTCTGTCCCATGATGGCCACGAACTCGCCGTCTTCGATTACCAATGACACGCCTCTGAGGGCTTCCACACCGTTCGGATAGGCGAAGCGAACGTTTTCTACTTCAATCATGAGTTCAAAGCCTCCTTGATCGAGTCTGCCATCTCGTCTGAAGACAACGGAAGCGTACTGCCTAAGTGCACTCCGCTTTGTACAAGTATTTGGTAAAGTCGCGTTGCTTTCGGTATGCCAACCCCGATCAAGCGAGCTTCTTCTAAGCTTAGGATTTCCCTCGGATTACCATCCAACGCAACCTTTCCTTCATTCATTATGATGATGTGATCTGCGTACTTGGCCGTTAGATCGAGCCTGTGTTCAACGAGCACGACAGTAATGCCAAGGTCCCTGTTTAACTGGTGAATTACTTCGAATATTCTTTGAGCGCTGAGCGGGTCTAGGAAAGAGGTCGGCTCGTCCAACACGATGAGTTCAGGTTCCATCGCCAGGACAGAGGCAATGGCCACTCTCTGTTGTTGTCCACCTGAAAGTTCATGCGGAGCTCTTTCCCTCAGATCGTAGATTCCTGTGAGTTGGAGCGCCCAGTCGACCTTCTTGCGCATCTCATCCCTTGGAACTCCGAGGTTTTCGAGCCCGAAAGCCACGTCTTTCTCGACGGATAGGGCGAAGAGCTGGTTCTCAGGGTTTTGAAAAACGAGCCCTACATGTTTTGCCAATTCATAGATCTGGTGGTCAAGGACGTTTAGTCCAGCAACCTGGATCGTGCCTTTCATTTCGCCCTGATAGAAGTGTGGAATGAGGCCGTTGAAGCAGCGGCACAGCGTCGTCTTGCCACAGCCGCTCGGTCCTGTTATCAACGCGAATTGACCTTTCTCAATCTTTATCGAGACGTTTTTGATTGACTGTTTGGACGCGCCCGGATAAGTGTAAGAAAGGTCTCCTGTTTCGACGAGTGCCATGCTATTTGCCTGCCTAGGTTGAAGCGGTTTTGGGTTCATTTAAGAGTAGCTACTTAATTGTGGCTAAGCAGCTTCTCTTTCAAAAGTGTCACGCACCGTTTAAGCCCAACATCGATCTCTCCTTCCCCGTTGACGCCGGCTGCGGTGGCGTGTCCCCCGCCCATGCCATGAAGATATTCGCCTAAGGGTTTCGCAATGTCTCTTCCAAGATGAACTTTCGTCTGTTTGAAAAACTCGAGTGAACTGCGCAGACTTATCTCGATTCTCTGGTTCTTCACTCCCGCAACAACCCCAACATGGGCACCCAATTCGACAAGTGCTCTGGCCGCCGATGCCTCGTAGGCACTGACATGTGACAGCGCAATAATCCATTCGTCGATTTTGAAGAGTCTGGTTCTACGGCAGGCTTTAAGCCTCGCTACTCGTTCCGAGAAATCCATCGGTAACGAGAGCATTGCCAAGGTTTCTTGTGCGTTGACCCCTGCGTCGATGAGTTCCGCGATGTTCTTCAAAGTTGTCGAGTTTGCCAAGACAAAATGGCGTGTGTCAAATGATATTCCCAAGAACAGCGCTCGGGCTTCAGACTCATCGGGTTTCAAGCTTGTTTCTTTATAGAAGTTGTAAACAATCTCGCAAGTTGATGATGATTCTTCGTTGGTTACGCATATTGTCGCGAGCTGCTCGGTTTCTGGATGGCTCGCATGGTGATCAACAACTACTATAGGAACTTGCGAGTTTCGTATTTTCTCTGCTAAAGTATCCAGCTGCTGAATCGTATTTGTGTCAAGGAGCACGATAACCTGGGCCTTAT
Source organism: Candidatus Bathyarchaeota archaeon (assembly GCA_963739305.1). Lineage (GTDB taxonomy): Archaea > Thermoproteota > Bathyarchaeia > Bathyarchaeales > Bathycorpusculaceae > DASPPK01. The sequence goes on from CAVTZU010000032.1 coordinate 28,682, forward strand.
CCAACGTTGGCTCGGGCTTGATTTCAATCGGCACGTACTGCAGAAGATGCTTAGACAAGCGGCTAACTCCCTGAGCAGCAACGATTTCAACCTCTGTTTTCGGACGCAGCTTCTTAACCAACCCTGAGAAGGCGTAGGCAGAACAGATCGCGTCAGGATCGGCGTTGTGGTGACAAAGCAGAACAATGAATTTCACGTCAAGCGTTTCAAGAAGATTCGCTATTTCTTTGAAAGACATTTCAGTTCCCTCAGGTACTCCTCTGCCGCGCTGAACGCACATTTGACGGCATCGTCACAAAGTCCTTTCACACCAATATTCTTCACGGAAGATGACAGCGTAAGGTCAACGTCAACAGTGAGTTTCAAAGGTTTCGTGTCTTCTGCCTCAGCGCTTATGTTGAGGATTTCCACCTTCTTCGAAGGAACCTTCGACAAAACATGCTTCCTTGCTGCTTCCTCAGCAATTGTGCACAACTTCTCGACTTGTTCACTATTAAGATCCGACAGTCCCATTTCTTCCACGGTCTTCACCAGAGGGCGCGGTGGCTTTCAGGTTGGTGAAGAGACCGGGTTCAAATCCTGTTGAAGTTTCGTCTGAACGTCTTTAACTTGGGCCTTTATTCGTTCCTCTTGTTTAGCAAGAACCGTAACTCTGGTACTGAGCAGTTCTTTCCTTTCATTCAGGTCGGCGATCACTTTTGATCTTTCAGATTTTATCAAAAGTGAACCTGTTGCCTTGTAAATAACTGCATCATCTGTCAGTTTTTGCAGCTCATCCAAGGCTTGATTAATCTCCATCTGTTCTAATTCCACCTGTTGCTTCTGGCCCAAGACTGATTGGAGCGTTTGTTGAAGTTGTTGGAGCCTTAAAAGGCGCTCCTGAACTTGGGGCGGAAGCCCTGAAAGTTCGTCACTCACCTTATATCCATCCGTCTGCACAACGATTAGCCAAGCCATTAATTAACATTTTTGATGACGAACTGCCGAATAATTAAGATAGCGCGCGCGCTTCTATATGGGCGCGAAAGGCTAGATTATACTATGCACTTGGTTTTATTTCTCCTTTGAAAACTCGGTAGCACCTTTCTGAGCAGAAGCCTTGAAAATCATTGTCTGGCATGAACAGTTTTCCACAAGCTTTACACTTCTGCTTAGTCCTTTCCTGCATTCACTTCTTCCCCTAATCAGAATGTCATCTTGACTGGTTAAATGTTTAACCGCGCGCGCATACCAGTCACGTAATGCTTTATACGAGTTCGAGACTACTTATGATATGGCAGCGTTTAGCGGGTTTCTTAGTGTCAAATCCCTCTTTTCCATGAATTCGCCGCAATATGGGCGCGGGCTAAGATCTGCTAGATTCTGCTTTTAGAAGAAGGATGAAAAACACAAGATGGATGGAGGTGAAAAGTGTTGAGATATAAGTATCCTATCGAGTATGAATTGAACCCTACGGAGATGAATAAAGGAAAGCAATGGCTAACATTGACACTGAAAAACATCGGAAATAAAACTCTTAAAAGACTTGACGTGGAATTTCACTCTCTAGATACCTTTTATCTTTCTCCTTTATTCTTTCCTTTTGGAATAGGACACTACATCGGAGAGCTTCAGCCAGAAGAAGAGAGAGAAGTGGTTTTCCAAGTGAACGCACAAGGAGCAGGTGATGTATACGCCACTATCAGTGCACGTAGGGATGGCGAATACTTCTCGTGGGAATCCGGTTGGACGCATATCTCTGTAAGCGAGGAAAAAGCAGAAATCGGTCGCCTAGTAGTGCTTTCACATCCGTATACGCCAATAGGAAAGACCCTCTCGGCCGAGGCAACCATTAAGGGCTTGAGAAAAAGTACGGGACTGAAACTAGAATTCTGGGTGGAAACCCCCTCAGGAAAGTTTGAAGAGCAGGCCACAATAGATATAAAGGAACTTTCCGTTGGAGAGGAAGCCCGTTACTCCGCTGAGTTCACACCCAAGGAAGTGGGGGCCTACAACATATTCGCGTATTTATACGATGGATGGAGAAAAATAGGTCACAAGGCAGATTCCATCTATGCGCAGAAAACATAGCAATCACCAAGCCGACTTGGAAATTTCCAACTCCCCTTTTTTGCAAAGAGCGCAGGCGGATTAAGTAATTGCCGTTTATGTTTGGAGAGTCCGACCTCGTCTTGTTGATGCAGATGCAGAGGTCAGGTTCTTCCACGCTCCTATTCAAGGACTTAGATTTAAGTCCTATTCGCTCCATCCTTTGAAAGGACTTCCACGTAGCACGCGCGCTGTTCATGATTATGTTGATTTTAGTGAAACCAATTCGAACTTGTATAAGGTCCCGTACCCTCCAGATTGCTTCATTCGTTCTATCCCTTCACGAATACCTCCAGTTGTCTTTGCAATCTTAGACCATTCTTCTTTTATTTCGGGGATCAATTTGGACGTGTAAACCTTGAATGTCGCACGATACCAACTGTTGGTTTCTATTTCCTCCATTGAAATTCCTTCTGGAACATCCAGAATAAAGGGCATATTCATTTCTGAGTCAAACGCATTGATCTCTCGTTCCTCCTCAACCTTGTCCAGGACCCGAATTTTCTTAGTGACAGTAGTATTAAGCTTCCATTCTGGTTTCTTGATCATAAATGCGGTCTCCGAATACAGGAAAGCGTGTTCTTTCGTATTAATCCTTTCACCATAGTTGTAGCCCGCGCTTCATCTCAGCACTCACTCAGTGCGCGTGTGCGTTGTATGGGTAGGTATAGGTATAGGTAGTGGCATTGGCGTAGTGATTGAGAGTTTGAGTGATTGGAGAGCGAGTGACAGTGGCAGTGGTTGGTTGGGTAAAGTTTTATCCAAGGCACGCTTGCCAGAATTAATCGGCAATTCATCCGACATTTTAACATTTTCTCAGAAGATGAACGTGCTTCTCTGAGGACTACTGTCTTTTTACAACTTCGAGAACGTTCAGTATCGAGTTTATCCATCTCAGGTAAGCGTTCAAGGATGCACGCAATGCCACAGTATCTTCAGCTTCGATAGTAACGACTAGGAAATTGTATTCCCTTTTCAAAGTTGTTCTTGCACGGTGAGAAGTGGGGGTTTTTGCTTCAGGATTAAGCGAATTGAGGACTATCTGGAGCTGTTCTTCAGTGGCAAATTTCAGTCGCACTTCTGCCTTTGCTTTCGTTCTTGAGCCTCCAGATTTCATAGAAATCAAGGAGGATTCTTCTCTTCAGATGTTTTCAAAAAAAGGAGACGATTAAGCGGTCTCTTCTGCTGCTTCTTCCTTAACCGCTTCTTCGACTGGTACCCCTTTGGCTGAGCGTTTGGCTATTACTCCAAGCTTTGTGACTGGAGTGTAGGCTCCACCAGTGTAGGTGAAGTCGCACTTCCGGCATTTCCAAACGCCGACGCTTTCTCTCTTGACCCTTGGAAGGCCACATCGTGGGCATCGGTGTGGCTTCTTCATTTCTGTCATCACTTTTATGTAGCGTTTTCTTACTGTTGAGCCGTAGCGCGGTCCTAGACCTCGGGCTAGCCCGACTTTCTTCGTTCTCGGCATCTGGTTTTCACCAATTCAGTTTCTTGCGCAGTTCTTTGGCTTTTTCTTTGGCTATTTTTGCTGCTTCTATTATCTGTTGAGGTTCGAAATATCCGCTGCCGCCTTTTTGTATCGCGCATATGTTGCCGTCGTCATCGATGGCGAAGGAAATTCTCGCATCCATTACCTGTTCTTCTTCTGCATTCGGGTCTACGAGGAGCTTGTCCCCGATCTTGGCGGTGGTAATGGTTATTGGATGCTTTCTGATTGGAAGCTGCTCGTAGCCTGGTTTGATTTTGAGTTCGCCATCCTTAATTTCGTAGTTGGCCATTTTCGTGTTTACCAGGGCAGACATTGCAGCTAGTGCGGAAGCGTCGATCAGGTTCCCGTCGTGATTAAGCACCCAAAGGTCAATGAAAACGACAAACACTTTCTTTCCGGCTTCAATGACTAGTTTCTCGGTGTTGATTGCCTTTGACTCTCTGATCCCCCTGTCAACGATCCTCGCAAGCTCGATTGAGTCCTCGTCGGGTGGTCCTGCCTCAAAATCCGGTGAGGCAATTGGTGTGAGTTCCGCGTTCACTGTCATGACACCGTCGTTAGGAGTGTCCGGGAACGGTTCTCCAGTTTCGACTTTGACGCCGACGACTACCTCCGTCTTTCCCAGGAGCACACGTGCCGAGCCTTCTGCTTTTTCAATCAGGCCTTGTTCGATCTTCATTTCGCGATAGTCTTTCATGCCTCTTCCGTCGCCTCTCTTTTCGCTAGCAATCAACTGTGCAATCTGTTTCTGCTTGACACGCGTGATTATTGATGCCATTATTCTTCAGCCTCCTCTTCTTCCGTGTTCTCCTCACTCACATTCACATATTTCGTCTTCAATGCCTCCTTCTGCATGACATAGATTTTCTTGCATCCTTCTAGTGCCAGATTGACGGTACTTTCGAACTCTTCTTGCGTAAGTGTTCCGTCCATCTGGAGCAGGGTGACTGCATTCAAGTTTGGCATTAGAGCCACTGGAACATCCGCCGAGCCTAATTTGTCTTCGGTGTCCATGAGGTCAAGTACTATTGTATCGTCCACCTTTCCAGCGGCGCATGCTACGACCAGGTCTCTCATAGGAACACCTGAATCCGCCAGGGCTAACGCAGCTGCTGTTATGGCTGCGCATCTCGTTCCTCCGTCCGCTTGAAGCACTTCGATGAATACGTCTATCATCGTGCGTGGGTAATACTCCAGAAACACCGCAGGTTCAAGCGACTCCTTTATCACCTTTGAAAGCTCAATCTCTCTTCTTGATGGCGCGGGTGATTTGCGCTCTTGAACCGAGAACGGCGCCATGTGGTAGCGGCATTTCAAAACTGCCCGATCCTGAAGTGATAAGTGTTTAGGATGCACTTCTCTTGGACCGTACACGCCTGCCAGAATCTTGTTTTTGCCGTGTTCAATATAGGCTGAACCATCAGCGTTCGGAATGACGCCTACTTCCAGTTTCAAGGACCTCAGCTCTTCTGGTTTTCGTCCGTCCAGTCTTAGGCCCTTTTTGTCGATCAATTTTTCAGGTTTATCGTTCATTTCTTGTTTTCCTCCTTTTTGGATTTTTCTTCTTTAAGCATTTGGGTTATGCGATCTGTTAGACCGCTTGTATGAGACTCCTGTTCTATCTTCAAAATGGCTTCCATCGCCAATTGCTCGTCTTCTAGGCTTTTCCCTGTGATGAGGACGACTCCGTTAAGTCCGAGGATTATGTTGCATCCCGTTTCTTGTTTTATCATTGATATCATTGAGCCTTTTCTTCCTATTACGCGGGGGATTTTTGTTGGTGTTATGTTCACTATCTGTCCTCGAGTGATTTTTCCAAGTCCTGGTTCTGCGACTGTGAGCTGAGGGTCATGCGTCCTGTCGTAGGAGACAACTTTTGCAACTATCAGGTCTCCTGCATCGAGAACCTGAGGCAAATCGTCCTTCTGCGGCTTGAAAGGTCTGCTAAGGACGTCTGAGGCTCTCAACAGGCCGATATATGGTGAGTTGATGTCGACTGTCCATCCGTTGAATCCGACTTCAGTTATGGTTCCTATGATTATGTCTCCGGTTCTTGGAACGTAAAAGGCTTTGAGTGCGACCACGTCGATTTTCTTGGTCTCATATTCAACTATTCCGACGCGGGCCGCGTAGATCTTGTCCTTCTCCTTGAACGTGTTTTCTCCGGCGATGTATTCGCCTTCTGCGATAAGGTCTCCAGGAGTCACGAGTTGTCTTCTTTCCAGAAGTATTGGCATTTTCTTACACCTTTTCTTTCATAAAACCCTTCAATGGGTTATTTTCGCTTCCCCGGTTCCTTTGGTTATTTCTCCAAGTTTCTCTAGGAACGGGGCATAGGATCCTGCGGGCATTTCTAGAACGCCGTACCATGAACCATCAGCACGCCACTCTTCTCGTTTGATCGTTCCAAAACTCTTGATGGATCCGTAAGCTTTAACCGAGTAGGTTGAGGGTATGGTTACGTCAAGCGCTACTTGTTCCATTTTTAGGGGCAGTATAATTCGTAACGCTTTGATTATTTCCTTTGCCTGCTCCTCGACCGGTTTGAAGGGATCTATCGAGTAGCGAATCTGTTCCATCGCGTTTTCTATTCGTGTCGGCGGGTGGGGAAGGTTTGTTTTGGGATCGACGCTTTGCCTTGAGATGAAGTCGATGATTTGTTTCCTCTTGTCTTCGGTCATTTTTCTTCGTTGTTCAGTTGTGAGTTGAAGTGTTCCCTTGGTCAGTATAGCTTCTGCTATTTTCAAGGAGTCTGTCGTTCCGAACGCTTTGCGGAGGTTCTCTTCAGACGCTCTCGTACCTTTGTTAGCGTCTGAGTAAATGGTTTCTGCTGCAAGAACTTCAGTTATTCCTGATACTTTGCCCATGCGGTAGTCTAAGGCTTTTTGGGGTTTGACAAGAACTTCGAAGTGTTCGTTGTCTTTGGTCATGCGTGCAACGGTGTACTTATCGCTCATCGAGTTGTCACTTGCCCACGCCCAGGTCCTTCATAATGGCTTCGACTTTTTCGTCGCTGAGTATCTCCATTTTCTTCGTGTCTGTCGGTATCACTGCCACTTTGATTCTAGGCGGTAGTTGTCTTGCCTCTAGAGCCTTCATAAGGCACTTGACGACGAGTTTGGTGGCGTCTTTGAGTCCCATCTCTTCTTTGTACTCTTCTTTGAGTATGTTGAACACTGTTTCTCTTCCTGCGCCTTCTGCTCTCGCTTTGTATCCTCTGTAGGTGCCGCTTGGGTGGGTTCCGAAAACACGGCTTCCTGTTTTGTCTACTCCCGCGAATATCATGGACACTCCGAACGGTCTTACGCCTGCATGTTGGGTGTACAGTTGTTTGATGTCGCAAATTCTTTTGGTTACGACTTCTGTGTCGATCGGTTCGTCATACGTTAGCTTGTTCGACTGAGCGTGCACTCTTGCCTGGTCTATTAGTATCCGTGCGTCTGAGCTTAACCCCACGATGGCTGCGCCGACGTGTTCGTCTATCCTGAAGATTTTCCATGAGTACTCTGATTCTTCGAGGGGATCGACGGTTTCCTCTGCGCCAATGAGAACTCCTCCTGAGCAGCGGATTGCTAGGATTGTTGCTCCGCGATTTACTAGTTCCATCGCGTATTCAACTTGAAAAAGTCGGCCGTCAGGCGAAAAAACAGTTATTGCGCGATCATAAGCGCCTGGTGCTGCAAATACGGACATTCATTCATTCCTCACAGTGTATCCTAATCTTTTGCAGTCTTTCATATGACAACTTGACTAAAAACCTTTCCTATCGTCGTTCTAGACTTTGCTGTAGGCGACGAGCTGTGTTTTCCGACGAGTGATTTTACTAATTTGAAGAGCATGTGGGCCTTTAGCGCGCGCGGTCAAAGTAGAATGTGTTCAGCGCGCAGGGAAGGGACAGCCTATTCCTTCCATTCCAACAGTCTCCTTTCGCCTTCAATCTTTTTGATGTCCGTCAAGTCCTGAGTGACTTCTAAAGTTCCCAGATACTTTTTGTGCTGATCTCTGACCGCAAAGTATCTGATGTGAACCAATCTGCCGCTCATTGTGATCCAGAATTCAGCCGAATCCTTCTTGCCCGACTTGAAAGCGTCTATGATCTTGGTTACGATGTGAACGCTCTTCTGGGGATGACACAATTGTACCTTCCGGCCGATTACCGCTTTTGTGCGGACGAAGATTCTCTTCTCTGCTTTGTTGAAGTACTTCACGCTGTCGCTTCTGTCGACGAATGAGATGTCAATCGGAAGTGCGTCTAGAACGCCTTCAACCTCTTCTTTTGAGAGACTCCCGGTTTCGAACTTCAATGTTTCTCCACCTTCAATGGCCGCTTTGGTTCCTTGTTTTTCGGTTTCCATTTCTACGGTGGCCGCAGGAGGTGTAAAACAGCAGTATCCGATTTCATCAAATTCTTTTCGTGCCTCTACCCAATCTTCGACAGAGGCAACTTCAAGCGTTGCAGGGAATAGTATGTTGTTTTCTTTGTAGAAGTGTGTTGGAAGCAAGCTGCACAATGGTTTTGCTGTCTCAGCCAACCTTTTCTTGAATTCTTCGAAAGTCATCGTGTTCCATTTCTCAACTAGGCCCGTAAATTTCCTCTTAACTTCCCTTATCTGATCGTGTTCCATCCACATTATTGCTGGGGGCTCGGTTATTCCATGTTTTTCTGCTATAGGGAACAGTACATTCTCTTCCCGCAAATAGTGCTTTTCTGAATCTTGAAAATCCTTCGCGATGTTCTGAAGCTCAGTCATTACGTCTCCAACGTAAACTGAGTCGCATGCTTCTTCGACTATGCCCACGAATTCTTCGAGTTTCTCGGCGCGTTCAAGCATTATCCTGTGTTCTTCAACGAGGATACTGACAGGGTGTCCATGCGGAAGATGCAGCTCTTGCTCCTGTAGCTGTTCAGCAAAGATGGCCATGTGAACGTTGCAGAGTTTCTGGAGTTCTTCTCGGGGCATTCCCTCCTTAACGAGTTCCTGTTCAGCTTTGACTATGTCGTCGGAGGTCACATCCTTGAGAGCATCTTTGAACTTCTCCTTCACTTCTTCTGGCGCGGCGCCGTCAGGCAATTGCTTGATTATTTCTTTCAGCAGTTTTTTCTTCGCTTCGTCCATTCCGCCCATTTTCTGTCGCCTTTTCTTGCAGAACAAACATCTGTCTTGCAACTATTAAAGTAATGGCAACCTGAATATTCTAACGTGCTTCTTTTATCTTCATTGCAAGAGTTTTTCCAAGACTGGCTATTTTGTCAATGTCGGCTTCTGTTGGGGGTCCGTTGATTTCCATGGCTCCAACTATCTCCATTTTCGTCGGCCCCAGAGTTTCCTGAATATGCTTTATCGCTCCTCCACCCCAGCCGTATGAGCTGAGAACGATTGCGAACTTTGCTGGTGGGCGAAGAGCTTTGGCCAAGTATGCTGCGTACATTGCTAGCGGGTGTGCACCTGCAAGCACGGTCGGCGTGCCCAGGACTATCGCTCGTGCATCGACCAGGTCTTTTGCGATGTCGCCTATATCCGCAACGGTGAGGTTGTGTTTGGAGACCTCTATTCCCTCGGAAAGCAGGGTGTCTTCCATCGTTTTCATCATTTTTTCCGTGCTGTTCCACATTGTAGCGTAGATCAGTACAGCCTTCTGCATTGTCTCTCCATTTACCCATTTTCTGTAGGCGTTAAGAATGCGTTCTGGGTTTCGGTAAATTGGTCCGTGACTTGGTGCGATCAATTTGATTTCTAAACTTTTTATTTTTTCCATTGCTTTCTGTCCGCTTGAACTGAACGGCATCATTATTTCGCCGTAATATCGTTGGGCAAATACAAGCAAATCCTCAATCTCATCGTCGTACAATCCCTGCGCAACGTGTGCTCCAAAAAAGTCGCATGGAAATAATATCTTCTCTTCTACCAAGTACGTGAACATCGTTTCGGGCCAGTGAAGCATAGGCGCTTCAATGAATTTCAACGTTTTACCGCCAAGCTCGAGCGTTTCTCCGTCTGTCACTATTTTTATCCGGTCTTCGGGTACGTTGAAGAATCTTTGAGCCATTTTTGCCCCGCGGCTTGTGGTGACAAGTTTAGTCTTGCCATTAATTGCCATTATATGTGGGATCGAGCCTGCGTGATCAGGCTCAGCATGGTTCATTATTACATAGTCAACGTCTGCAGGATCCAGGACTCTGCTGATTTTCCCTTCCCATTCCTTTTCAAAGCCTGGGTTTGCCGTATCAACCAAGGCCTTTTTCTCGGATCCAACTATCAAGTATGAGTTGTAGGTCGTTCCTCTGGGGAGTGGAATTAGCGCGTCGAAGAGTCGTCTGTTCCAATCCCTGATTCCTACCCAGTAGACGTCTTTGGAGATTTCTGCAATGTTTCTCCAATTCATTTTTCCACCTTCAAGGATATGACGATTGTAATAAAGTATATTTATGCCTTTCTGCCACTACTATGCAGGACGCGTGTCAATGTCTGTTCCATGCGAGGTTGTGGTTAAGTGCGTTTTGCCAGTTGTGCGGGCGATGGTCGCTCGGGAGCTTATGGGCGCTCATGGCTTTCGACAGGTGGAAGCGGCTAGAGTTCTTGGCGTGAGTCAGCCCGCAATAAGCCTGTACAGCAGGAATATCAGGGGAAAAGCGATCGATCTGGCGAATGATTGTGACATACCTGTTCTCATTGCTAGCATGGCTAGGTCGCTAGCTGACGGTAGTACTTCGCGGCGTGATGTTGTTCTGATGTATTGTGAGATTTGTAGGGTCATCAGGGCAAAAGGGTTGATGTGTGAACTGCATAAGGCATGCGACTCATCCGTCGAGGTTGAGAAGTGCAGACTTTGTTTGGAGACCGGGCACGGAGAGTGTCCATAGCTTCTGGCAACTCAATCTGCTATCAAGTTAAAATATTCTAGCCTTGGAAAAGCTCAATCCAAATTCCATCTGGGTCTTCGACATAGGCCCAGCAGCCACCCTTGGTTTTTATCTCCTTGATGATCCGACAGCCTGTCAGTTTGGCCTCTTTCAGGGCGTTGTTGAGGTTCTCAACTTTGAACGCTAGATGATCTAACCCTTCTCCAACGCTATACTTTTTCGCGTAGGGACTGCCTGGTTGATAGTAGTTCAATTCAAGTATGAATCCATTCTTTTCGCTTTGCAGACCCACAGTTTCTCCTTTTGTTTCCTTGATCTTTCCTCTTCCCAGCATAGTCATGCCCAACACTCTGGTGTAGAAATCGACTGACTTCTCAAGATTCGTTACTCTGATCCCGACATAGGCAAACTTCTCTCATGATTATCAGGCCACTCTATTATTAGACGTGAATAAATGGCTGTCCTTGGGCGCGCGTGAATTTGAATTGGATTTCGCGAAGAATCGACTCAGCTCGGAATGATTTCCTGTGCAACAGAGTTGTAGATGCGAAAGTCGCGTTCACTAAACAGGTAAAAAATCACCGCATCAATATTGTCTAGTGTTTCCAGAAATGTCTTTGTGGATTCTAACGCAATTCGACTTGCTTTCTCAATAGGATATCCGTAGGCGCCGGTGCTGATAGATGGAAAAGCAACTGTTTTCAGCTTATTTGTAACAGCCAATTGTAAAGAGTTGGCATAAGCATTTGCCAAAAGCTCCGGTTCGCCTCGTGATCCTCCTTGCCAAACGGGTCCCACCGTGTGTATGACGTGTCTAGCTTTCAAGTTACCTGCGGACGTGATTACGGCTTTTCCCGTTGGTAACCCGTCTGGCCATATCGATTTTCTGATCTGTGTGCACTCCTCGATAATCGTTGGGCCGCCCTTGCGATGTATGGCTCCATCCACACCGCCGCCTCCCATAAGTGATTGGTTAGCAGCGTTAACTATGGCGTCGACACAGGCCTCTGTGATGTCTCCACGGACCAGGCGGATTTTCGCTTTGCCTACCTTGAATTCTTGAGGCATCACAGTCGTTTCATCCAGACATGAATCGTTTCTGCAGCTCTACTACTTCTCCGCTGTCTTTTGCCTTTCTGTATTTTTCAAGTCTTTCGCGATTGAGTTCAAGAAAAGTGTGTCCCCATTTGAACACGGATAAGAGTTCGGAAGCTTGGCTTTCATACCCAACCATGTACAGAGCTGCGGCTAAGGCTTCAACGGTCGAGAGTTTGGTTGCCTTTCCAAAGTTAACAGGGTTGCCTGCGACGAGAAACGGTAGAGCTCGAGAGGTTCCTTTCACCTGCTTCAAGAGCACTTTTTCAGCGTGTTCCCAACTGCAGTCCAAACCTGCGAGCCCAAATTGCTCTACGCGGTCCCTGTCTGCGGGAGAAAAGGCCACCTCAGAGAAAGGGTTGAGAACTATCGCTCTTTTGGGCAAGAACTTTGTCTGTGACACTTCCCGCACGAGTCCAAAACGTCTAAGCTTAGATGCTGAGCATTTCCGAGGATCACATTGCTTTGCATTGTAAACGACGATATTAACTCGTTTTTCCACGCGCTCCACGTACCTGCAAGTGATCCATCGGGTCATCGAGAACGTGCGGAATCCATTTGAAGAGGTCTGAAGCAACCATGTGGGCTCCTTTTTCATGAAAAACAAAGTCTCCCGCCGCTCCGTTCACGAAGGCGCCTGCCACGGCGGCTTCAAAGGGATCAACATGTTGAGCAAGGAAGGCACCTACGACTCCCGAAAGCACATCTCCTGTCCCGCCCACGGTCATGCCAGGGTTGCCCGTGAAATTGAGCTTAGTCCGTTTTCCATCGGAGATTATGTCCACGTGGCCCTTCAGCAACAGAACTGCGTTCAAATCAGTGGCAGTCTTCTCTACAGCTGAAACTCTTTGATCTATGGAATCTGGAAGTTTCTTTCCTGTTAATATCGCGTACTCTCCGCTGTGGGGAGTCACTACCAAGGGCACTTTCAATTTTCTTTTGAAACTGGCAAAAGCCTTCAACCCGTCGGCATCCAAGAGCAAGGGTTTTCCAGCTCGTTCAACTGCTTCCACAAGTTTTTTCAGAGCATCACAGGTTTCCTGGTGTAAGCCAAGGCCTGGACCAATAACAACAGCGTTGCTCGTGGTGATGTGCTCTTTCAATTGCAGCAGATTGCTAGGGTTCAAATGCGTTCCCTGTAGCTTAATCGTGATAAGGTCAGGCGATAGCGCCGAGATGGCGTATGCAGTCTTCTCAGGTGCAGCAAGATACGCCAAATCGACTCCGGTTCGCAGAGCGGCTTGGGCCACAAGCGTGGGCGCGCCCGAGAAAGTTTCGCTTCCACCTACAACCAGCAAGCGTCCAAAATCTCCCTTATGTGAATCGTAAGGACGAGATTTCGTGATCGCAAGAACGTTGCCTGGACCCGCATATTCTTCAAGCTCTGTCGGTAGTCCTATGCCAGCGACGATCAATTCACCAACGTGTTTCTTGGCTTTTTTCAAGCCGTTTTTGGACTTGTGGAATGTTATCGTCAAGTCTGCTTTGACGGCTTCGCCCAGTATCTCTCCCGTGTCCGCATCGATCCCTGTCGGCACGTCGACGGCGACTCGGAAAGCTCTTGTTGAATTGATTTTCTTGACTAGTTGGAGTATTGGTGGTTTCAGTTTTCCTCTGGTTCCTGTTCCAAGAAGGGCGTCGACGATCACTTCAGCATTAACTTCAGGAAGAAGACTACTGTCATAAACTTCGTTTACATCTATTGTGTCTTTGAGGAACTGCAAGGCTTTCCAATTTTCGACTGCCGCTTTGTCTCGAATCTCCTCTGCTTTTCCTGCGAGGAATATTGTTGGTTTGAAGCCTAGTGAGGAAAGGTGTCGGGCAACGACAAACCCGTCTCCCCCGTTTCCACCTAGTCCACAGAATATTGCGATTGACTTTCCGGGTTTGAAGCGGGAAGCAATCTGGCAAGCTACGCAATGTCCCGCATTCTCCATCAAAAGAAGTCTTGACACACCGAAGTACTCTGCGTTGACTTCCAGCGTTCGCATTTCTTGGCACGTGATCGTGTCTCTAGGCAAGGCCTTAACCTCCTGTAGCCTAATGTTTTCTTACGAAAGATAAGTATATCCATGAAGAACTGAAGCATGGGCAAATCTCGCTGAAGAAAACCACATCAGGTTAAACACAACAGTAGCAAAATATTTTAATGCACAGATCCGAAGAGTAGCTGTGGAGATGCATATGCCAACAGCATTCGTGTTGATAAACACAGAGATTGGCTCAGAAGCTGACGTCCTCAAGGATCTGAAGAAAGTCGAGGGAGTCGAAGAGGCTAACGCGGTCTACGGAGTCTACGACATAATCGCAAGAGTAAGAGCAGACACGATGGACAGACTGAAGGATATCGTAACTTGGAAAGTCAGAAGACTCGACAAGGTCAGATCAACCCTCACCATGATCGTTGTTGAGGAAGGAGCAAAGTAGCAAGCGCTCCCCCTTTTTTATTGCGAAGAAGCAACCCTTTATCTAGGTTCTACTGCCTGTTTTGATTCCGCAAGCAAGGCTACTGAAGATGAAACAAAAGACGATGCATATCGGTCTTGACGACACGGACTCGACGAGAAAAGGATGTACTACCTACATAGCAGCGCTGCTCGTGGAGAAACTGACGAAAATCGGGACGACTTTCACGGACTACCCCAGCCTCGTCAGGCTTAACCCTAACGTCCCATGGAAGACAAGAGGTAACGGTTCACTCTGCCTCAGGATAAATTACGACGAGGAATCTGAGCGCAGCATCAAAGAAACGGTCATCTCAGAAGTCGAAAAACATTCAGATCTTGCACAGAGAGGAACGGATCCAGGCATAGTGTTCCTTAATGCGGCCAAAATTCCAAGGAAGATTCGAGCTTTTGCCCGGAACACCATAACGGGAATCTCAAAGCTGAAAGACGCTCTAGAGCTTGTTAGAGAGTACAAAGGCGAAGCATTGGCTTTCAAAGGAGGTAGAGGGGTTATAGGTGCCTTAGCAGCTATAGGGGAAACGTTTCAGTCTGACTACACCTATGAAGTCATCGCGTACCGGACGCCGGAAAACTGTGGAAAAAAACGAAAAGTGGATGAAAAATCAATCTACGAAATGGACAAAGCAACGAGTTCACTCACGTTCAACAATGTTGACGCTGAAAAGAAAAGAGTCATAATCACTCCTCGAGGACCCGATCCAATCCTCTTTGGGATCCGCGGCGAAAACCCGGAGGCTGTCAAAAAAGCGTTTCGAATGGTGAAAACTCTGGAGCCAGTCGAAAGATGGGTCATATTCCGTACAAACCAAGGCACGGATGCTCATCTCGAACGAGTGAACGGATTGAATCAGATCAAACCCTACAGCTCCGTGATCGTGAGAGGCACCGTTTTCTCAAACCCTGAAATGATCATGGGAAGACACGTGATTTTTCCGATCATTGATGATGCTTCGCGAGTTGATTGCGCTGCCTACGAACCAACGGGAAATCTTCGCGCTGCCGCAAGAAAACTGATTGCTGGAGACAAGCTAGATGTGTACGGAAGCGTCCGTCCGCCTTCAAATAGCAGACCTTTGACCATAAACCTCGAAAAATTCCGCTTGATTAAGCTGGCACCTAAAGTCTTCTACCGCAACCCCATTTGCCTCAAATGTGGGGCGCGCTTGAAATCTATGGGTCGAAAACAGGGCTTCAGGTGTGACAGATGCAGAAGAAGATATCCGTCTTTCGAGAAGGTCGCCGTCAAACTGGATCGTGACATAACGAAAGATCTCTACATAACTTCCACTAGGTCCCAGAGACACCTAACAAAGCCGTCTCAACGTTACGGAAGAGAGAAAGGCGACGGTCACGTTGAACGCCTCATTGAGGAATGGCACTTTCCCTAGATTATTTTTCGTTCACTTTGAACACTTCGAGGAGCATTTGATACAATTCGTCGCCTCCCTCAACCCTCGAGAACAGATCTTTTTCTGCTTTAAGTATTCTGCTCATAGTAGAATACGTCTGGCGCCATTCAAGTTCTTTCCACATCAAGCGATAGTTTTTCAGCTCAAGCCATGCACGAAAGACTAGAACCGCAAACATCGCCAAAGTCACCATGAGGTTCAAAACATACAGGTTTATCACATCGTCGGCCGTAGGCTCTCACCTCCTCCAAGTCGCTTTTCAGCTGTATCATACTTACAAAATGCATTTAAACGAAACGAGGGATACGTCAGATTGAGAGAAGGCTCAGAATGAGTGAATTCATCTCGCCGCTTGCCTTCCAGTTAGGAGTAGGTGGAGTAGGCGGTTTCGTGGTTGGATTCGCCATTAAGAAACTGAGCAAGCTGGTTCTGGTCTTGATTGGCTTGTTCCTATTGGCTTTGATCTACTTGGGGGCACGTGGAATAATCAACATAAACTACGACGTACTTTGGAGCGGCCTATCCAGCCTGCTTGGGTTAGCAGGCTCAGCATTTTCGTGGCTCGTAGGCGTCATCTCGCTTCTTCCTTTTGCAGGAAGCTTTTTGGTCGGCTTTTTGCTAGGATTGAAACTTGGATAGCATGCTTAAGCTCTAACTCAGTTGAAAATCTGTTGGAGAAATCGCTCTTTTCGAGTTGAACCAATGTCTAGCTTGCTGATGGCATAAGTCATTAATACTTGTTAAATTAATTGAAAATAGGATTCAAATGAATGAGGAGGAACAGAAATCTTTCGGTTTCTTGTTGTCTCGGTATTTCCTGCACGGGTTTCTTTTCAGCATAGTATTCCTGTTGCTTGTCTTAGGATGGGCCGTCGTCTTGATTGTCCTCGTCGCGTTCGGTGCAATCATCGGTCTGATACTTGGATTAATCTTGCTTCTATTCATAATTGGAGGACTCAACACCTTCCTTATGAAGGAGATTTGGGGGCTTTCAGTCAAAGGCGATTGGAAGAGTCTGTTGGTTCACGGCTTGATTTTGTTTTTGGTTCTTTTCATCGTGAGCATTCCGTCATTTGTGGTGAACGCCGTTTTTCCGAGCATACCCATTCAAATCATCGTTTTCATAGTCTACTGCTTCATCGACGGATACGTTGCGAGAGGCGTCGGTGGCGGTTGGGAAGAACAAACCGACTACAACTCACAATAGTCTAGTTTAAATTCCCGTGTCTTGTTAATCCCCTAAAACATGATATTTCACAGTTACTGGAGCGACTTAGCTTGAAGAGCTTTCCAGCAGAAGAGTACGACCTTCCGTTTTTCCATGAGGCGGGATATGTCAGAAAGCTTTGCCCAACTTGCAAAACCTACTTCTGGACTCAAAACCCGAATCGGGAAACTTGTGGAGAAGTGTCATCCAAAGGATGCGGTTTGTACACTTTCCTCAATGAGCCTCCTACAAGAAAGAAGTTTACGATGCATGAAATGCGTGAATCATTTCTGTCTTTCTTCGAGAAGCATGGACACGCACGAATAAAGCCTTACCCGGTTGTGGCAAGATGGAGAGAAGATCTCTACCTGACACACGCGAGCATAATCGATTTCCAACCGTACGTAACGGACGGGCTTGCCCCTCCTCCTGCCAACCCACTGGTCATATCTCAACCGTGCATTCGATTGGTTGACATAGACAACACCGGACCGACCTTTGGCCGTCACCTGACCATTTTCGAAATGGGTGGAGCGCACGCATTCAACTATCCAGACAAAGAGGTCTACTGGAAAGACCAAACCGTCAGGTACCAGAACCAATGGATTACCAAGGATCTTGGAGTCAAGTCTGACGAGATAGTGTACAAAGAAGAAATCTGGTCGGGCGGAGGAAACGCTGGTCCTTGCCTGGAATCTATCATAAGAGGCCTTGAAGTTGACACGTTAGTTTTCATGCAGTACAAAGTGGTAGACGACGACAAGTTCATCAGACTTCCGATTCGAACGGTCGATACGGGGTACGGGATCGATCGATACACATGGGTTTCCCAGGGAGTTGCAAGCGGTTTCCATGCAATCTACGGAGAACTACTCGAAAAAATCTTCAAGATGGCGGGACTAACAAGAATCGACCAGGAATTACTCACAAGCGTAGCGAAAGTTTCAGGCCTAGTGAGCATCGACAAAGCCGCAAGCAGAATTCAGACAAGAAAAAGAGAAGCGGAACTCGCCGGGCTGAAAGTGACAGAACTGGACAAGTTCATAACACCCATAGAAAACGCCTTCGCAATCGCAGATCACACAAAATGCTTAAGCTTCATACTTTCCGAGGGCGTCGTCCCTTCAAACATCCAAGAAGGATACCTGGCAAGGCTAGTCTTTCGAAGACTGTACCGGCTTCTGAGAATCCTAGAGATTCCAGACAAACTGTATGATATCATGGACATGCAGGTCAAACTGTGGTCTAAAGATTTCCCACACCTCAAGGAAATGCACAACGAAATCATCGAGATGGTCAGAGTAGAAGAAGAAAAGTTTGAAGAAACAATACGACGCGGGGAAGGAATGGTCAAACGCATCTCTGAAGAACTGAAAAAGAACGGCAAAAGGGAGATACCCGCCCAGACTCTGACCGAACTATATGACTCTCACGGGTTACCGCCTGAAATCGTTAAACAGGTTGCCCAACGAGAAAACCTGAACGTGGAAATTCCTGACAACTTTTACAACCTCATCGCGCTGAGACACATGCAAGTGTCCAAGCCTGCCGAGGAACATGATGCTTCGCAAGAACAACTGAAAAAACTCGTTGAGAAACTCGCGCCAACGCAACTGCTGTACTACGAAGACCAATACATGAAAGAGTTCAACGCAAGAGTTCTTAACGTAATTGAAAAAGAGTTCGTGGTTCTTGACAAAACATGCTTCTTCCCTGAAGGTGGAGGTCAACCACCAGACAACGGTCACCTCACTTTCGACGGAAAGAAAGCGGAAGTCATCGATGTACAGAAGATTGGCGCGGTCATCGTTCACAAAATCAAAGGGGATCTTCCAAAAGAAGGGCAAACCGTGAAAGGCAAGATTGACTGGGAAAAACGCTACAGTCTGATGAAGAATCACACTGCGACTCACGTCATCGGCGGGGCAGCTAAACGCGTGTTAGGACAGCACGTCTGGCAATATGGAACTCAAAAGGGCGTCGAATCCTCAAGACTCGACATCTCTCACTTCCGCAGATTATCACTGGACGAACTTCACAAAATTGAAACACTCGCAAATCAAGCGGTCATGAGAAACATAAAAGTTGACATTTCCTGGATGCCTAGAAACGAGGCTGAAAGCCTCTACGGGTTTAGACTTTATCAAGGCGGGGCCGTCCCAGGAAAGGAAATTCGCGTCGTCAGAGCCGGCAACTGGGATGTCGAAGCCTGCGCAGGCACGCATTTGAAGAACACTGGAGAGATCGGCTTCATCAAGATAGTTCACTCTGAAAGGGTGCAGGACGGTGTTGAGAGACTCCAGTACTCGGTCGGTATCCCTGCAGTAAAAGCTGTCCAAGCAATTGAAAGTCGTCTTGTTGAGCTCGCAGAGACCCTTGAGGCACCTGTCGAGAAGCTTGATCAAACGGCAGAAAGAATCGTCAGAGATTTGAAAGAAGCAAACGTTGAAAGACGAAAGCTGATCAAAGAACTTGCATCGCGAGAAAGCGCAGGCGCGGAAACGGTGACGACGCGCAAGAACGAGGAAATCAATGGCGTAAGAATTGTGAAGCGTGATTTTCGCGAATCTGTGGATGTAGAACGCATGGTTCAGACAGCGTCTGAAATCATCAGGAAAGATGAAGCCTCAGTTGCGGTTTTCTACGGTTCAGACGGGAAAAACGCGAGAATAATGGTGATGGCAGGAAAAGCTGCTCAAAACAAAGGCGCAAATGCAGGTTTAGTTGTCAAGGAAGCCGCACCCGTCATAGGCGGCGGCGGAGGAGGCAAACCCAACTTCGCACAGGGCGGCGGAACATTGACCGCAAGACTCCCAGAAGCCGTCAAGAAAGCAGAAGAAGTTTTGAGAAGGCAGTTGGAGCCTTAAGCTTTTTCTGGTACCCTTTCACTCTAGTTCATGTTGTAATGAAGGAATTCCGATGAAGTACCGAGACTTCAGAAGCATGGACTGGAAGGTTTCAGCGCTCGGGTTTGGAGCAATGAGACTGCCTATAACAGGTAACGACGCCGCAAACATCAACGAGCCCGAAGCAATTCGTATGATAAGGTACGCCATTGACAATGGAGTCAACTACGTTGACACAGCTTACCCTTACCACCGAGGAAACTCCGAGTTTGTCGTCGGAAAAGCCTTGGAAAATGGGTATCGAGAGAAAGTCAAACTGGCAACGAAAATGCCCACTTGGCTTGTCAAATCGCAAGAAGACATGGACAAGTATCTTGACGAGCAACTGAACAAACTGAAAACAAAACAGATCGACTTCTATCTCTTGCATGGACTTGACGGGGAACGCTGGCAGAAACTCTCAAAATTGGATGTCGTGAAGTGGCTCGAAAAGAAGCAAGATGAAAAAAAGATAGCACACGCTTGCTTCAGTTTTCACGACGAATACCCGGCGTTCAAGAAGATCATAGACAGTTACGATGGATGGACTCTTTGTCAAATCCACTACAACTACATGGACGCGGACTATCAAGCCGGGACCAAAGGTTTGAAATACGCCGCGTCAAGGGGGCTTGCAGTGGTCATTATGGAGCCAATCGCGGGTGGAAGGCTTGCGATGAAACAACCCGCCGAGATCGAAGCTGTCTGGAACAAAGCTGAAACAAAGAGGTCGCCCGCAGAATGGGCTCTGCAGTGGGTTTGGAACCAGCCTGAAGTTACGGTTGTGCTGAGCGGGATGAGCACGATGGAGCAAGTCAAAGAAAACGTCGTAAGCGCAGATCGCTCGGGTCCAGGAACGCTGACGGCGAAGGAAATGCAGATCATAAACGAAGTCGGTGCTAAGTACAAAGAGTTCGGTTTCATAGGATGCACGGGCTGCAGGTACTGTATGCCCTGTCCTGAGGGAGTCAATATACCTGAGATAATTTCACTTTACAATGAGTACTTCATGAAGGACAAGAATGATGAGGTCAAGAAGAAGTATTGGGAACACATAACTCCGGAAAGCCAAGCCAAGAGATGTGCCAGATGCGGAAAATGTGAAGAGCTTTGCCCACAGAAGCTGACGATTAGAGAGGTTCTGAGTCGGGCTCACTGGATATTCGAGCAATAAACAACCAGGGTTGGCATCTTTTGCCTGATGATTCCACGATCAAAGCCGTGATCTTCGACTTGGATGGAGTCATCGCGGAGACCGAGCACGTCCACATTCAGGCAGAAAAAGAGACCATGCTCAAACACGGCATCAAGATATCCGAGGATGAACTGCATCGATACACTGGGACCACCGCTAAACAAATGTTCACTTCCTTGATAAGGAAGTACCACCTCAAAACCACGTTCAACGAAATATTCAATCAAAAAGAAGAGATAATGTTCAACCTACTCGAAAGAGGAGTTGAACCAACCAGAGGAGTAATCACGCTGCTCTACACGCTGAAAAAAGCGAGAATCAAGCTCGGGATTGCGTCGAGTTCCCACAAGAGACTGATACACTACGTTTTGAACAAACTGCAGATAACTGGCTTGTTTGATTCGGTTGTCGGCGCAGAAGACATAACGAACAGTAAACCAGACCCAGAGATATTCCTGACGTGCGCAAGGAGACTGAACGTCGGGCCTTGCGAGTGTTTAGTTGTCGAAGACTCCATGCTGGGAGTTGAAGCCGCAAAAAAAGCAGGAATGAAATGTCTAGGATACAGGAACCCCAACAGCGGAAACCAAGACCTATCAAAAGCAGACATCGTAACAGATGATTTCTCTAAGCTAGGCATCAAAAATCTGCTTTCCTGAAGAGGTATGAGCGAGAGCTGCATAATGTCGGAGAAACTTACGAAGGTTGAGTTCACTAACCTCGACAAAATACTGTATCCCGATTTGAACGTCACGAAAGGTCAGATAATCAAATACTACATCCAAGTGGCTCCAAAGATGCTGGATATCCTGGCTAACAGACCAATCGTATTGACAAGGTTTCCGAACGGCGTCGATCAAGAGGGTTTCTACGAGAAAGACGCTCCGCAAGGCACTCCTGGATGGGTGAAAACCCTCAGAAAATACTCTGAGACGGGGAAGCGAGAAATCAACTACATCCTGTGCGATGATCTGGACACGCTCATCTGGCTCGCCAATCTGGCCGCTTTGGAAATTCACATGACCCTTTCCCAGGCCGACTCGTTTGAAAACCCCGATCTAGTCGTGTTCGACTTAGACCCTAAAACTCCAGCTGGCTATCGCGAAGTCGCGGAGGTTGCCTTTCTGATAAAGGAAAAACTTGATTCACTAGGCTTGAAATCATTCGTGAAAACCTCAGGAAAGAAAGGTATTCACATCCTTTTTCCAATCATCAGCGGCTACTCCTTCAAACAAACTCGAGAATTCGTCCAAGGAATCGGTGAATCTCTCAAGGAACAAACCGACACAATAGTAACTGAAAGATCCAAGAAGGACACTGAAGGAAGAGTGTACATAGATTACGTGCAGAATTCACATGGAAGAACGATGATTTGTCCTTACAGTCTGAGAGCGACATCTCACGCGACGGTGTCTATACCGTTGAAGTGGGACGAAGTCAAGAAAGGGTTAAACCCTGAAGAGTTCAACCTATTCAGTGCAGTCAAAATCACGGAGAATCCTTGGAAAGGAATAATGGAGAACAAGCAGAAGTTGGAGGATGTTTCAGATGGTTGAAGAAGGAAAAGTGCAATCGCGTAAAGGATCGATTTGGAGCGGTTCCATCACCATCGGGCTGGTCAACGTGCCAGTTAGGTTGCACACAATGATCTTCGACAAAAGTGTTGCCTTCAGATTTCTGCATAAGACCGACGGTTCCCCGCTGAAGTACCAGAAGGTCTGCATCAAGGAAGACAAGGTAGTTCCATGGGAAGACATAGTCAAAGGATTTGAAGTCGGAAAAGGCGAGTTTGTGGTTTTCACAAACGAAGAGCTCAAAGCAGCGAGACCTGAATCTGACCAAAGAATCAGAATAGACAAATTCATCGACTACTTTTCAATCGATCCAGTCTACTTCGATAGGTCTTACATACTGGCTCCAGACAAGAACAGCGATCCATACAGCCTTCTTCTGACCACTCTGGAAAAAATGGGGAAGGCAGGTGTTGGCAGAATAACGCTGAGGACCAAAGAATACCCCGTTTTAGTTCATCCATATAATGATGCTCTCGTTCTGACGACGCTAAGGTACGCGTACGAGGTCAGAGACCCTAAGAAACTGGAAGAAATCAAGGGGCTCAAAGAGCCTAAGAAAGATGAGCTCGACCTTGCAAAAAAAATAGTCACTGACCTGTCGGGCGAATTTGACATCGCAGAGTACAAGGATGCGTTCAGGCAGAAAGTCGAAGAACTAGTGAAAAAGAAGATGAAAGGTGAAACCATCACAGTCGAGAAGCCCGTGAAAGAAGAAGCTAAAGAACTGATGGTTGCGTTGCAGGAGACGCTCAAACAGCTGAAGAACAAATGACACAGTTTTACAAGCCAATGCTCGCTCAGTCCGCAGAGGGGCCTTTCAAATCAAAAGATTGGATTTTCGAGGTAAAATGGGACGGCATTAGGGCAATCAGCTACGTCAACGACGAATTGAGCATAAGAACGCGCAACGACAAAGAGTTGAGGTACAACTTTCCAGAGCTGGAAGAACTCAGGAACCTCACCAGAAGCGCTGTTCTCGATGGCGAAATCGTCGTCATACACGAGGGAATGACCGATTTTCAGACTCTCATCGAGAGAAGCAAGCTGACTTCGATACGGGACATAGAACGCATGGCACGAGAGTTTCCAGCCACCTACGTGGTTTTCGACTTGCTCGAGAAGGATGGTACGCCACTCATAGACCTTCCGTTGATGGAAAGAAAGAAGATGCTTAACGAGGTTTTGAAGGATGGAAAACATGTTGTTCTCTCCGTTTTCGTTGAAGAAGAGGGCAAGTTCTACTATCAGGAAGCCGTCAAGAAAGGCGTCGAGGGAGTAATGGCAAAGAAGAAAGACAGTCGATACACGCCCGGCGTGCGAAGTGAAGGTTGGCTGAAAATAAAGAAATTGCTTTCATGTGACTGCGTGATTTTCGGATACACGGAGGGCGAAGGAAAGAGAAAGATGGATTTTGGAGCCCTGATTCTAGGGTTGTACGAAGAAAACAAACCGGTCTACGTCGGCAAAGTCGGAACCGGCTTCTCCCAAGAAAAGATGGACCAATTGAAGAAGACATTCCAAAAACTCATCTCGTTCGAACGAACCCTCGAAGGAGTCGACGTTGCGGAAAAAGTAACGTGGTTGAGACCGGAGCTTGTTTGTGAAGTTGTCTATCAAGTCGTGACGAAAGACCGCAGGCTTCGCATGCCTAGGTTCCGGTCTCTCAGGGCGGACAAAGAACCTCTTGAGTGCACTGTTGAACAGTTGAAACGGAATAGACTTAGCGAATACGCTTCTAAGAGAGATTTTAAAGTTACCCCTGAACCTCGAGCTGTTGAGCAAAGCCCTAACCAACGGATCTTCGTGGTGCAGGAGCATCACGCTCGAAGACTGCACTATGATCTTAGGTTAGAAAAAGACGGCGTGCTTAGAAGCTGGGCTGTTCCAAAGGGCATTCCTGAAAAATCTGGCGAGAAGAGACTTGCCGTGCAAACCGAGGATCATCCTATAGAATACGCCACGTTTGAAGGAACGATACCAAATGGGCAGTACGGCGCGGGACTTGTAAAAATATGGGATGAAGGAACATTCGACGTTAAGATCTGGAAGGAGGACATGATCGAATTCAAATTGAACGGTCAACGACTTCTAGGTGTATACGTACTGACGAAATTCAAGAAGGCAGGAGAGAAAGATTGGCTTCTTCTGAGGGCGAGAGACTGAATGGGCAACATAAACATCGGCACGATGGGCTGGAGCTACGACTTCTGGGTTGGAAATTTCTATCATGAAAGCACAAAGTCAAGCGAATACTTGACGGAGTATTCCAGACATTTTGGCACGGTCGAAATAGACAACACCTTTTACAGAATCCCAAGCCAAACCTCTTTGGAAAAATGGTTCAAACAGACGCCCCCTGGCTTTCTGTTTTCTGCAAAATTTCCACAGATCATCACTCATAAGAAGATGCTGAAAGACTGTGAAAGCGAGTTACAACTGTTCCTCAACAGAGTATTCACGCTGCAAAGCAAACTGGGACCGTTGTTGCTTCAGTTCCCACCTGCTTTCGGTCCTGAAAAAATCCCTCTTTTGAAAAATTTCCTTCCCAAACTACCCCAGGAGCATAAATACGCGATAGAAGTGAGAAACAGGAAAATTCTCAACGACAAACTGTACTCTATCCTGAAAGAGAATAACGTTGCCTTGACCCTGTCAACAAACCCATCCCTTCCAGAAATTGAGCAGATCACCGCCAATTTTGCGTACATTAGATGGGAAGGAGACAGAAGCAAAGTCAACGGCACCCTAGGCAGATTGGAGATTGACAGGACAGACGATATCAAAGGCTGGGCAAACAAAATCGTCCGACTGCTGGACAAGACAACGCAGGTCTTCGGATACTTCAGCAAATACTACTCGGGGCACCCACCTACTGACGCGAGGACTCTGTTGAAGTCGATCGGTGAAATAAGCTGACCTCAAGAGAGCGCGCAGCAAAAGATTAATCCTGGTCTGCACACTTGTTGAGTGGTGTCTGATATGAGGAATAGCGTTCTCTGTTCGTAAGAACAAAACCTTTAATACACAACGGACCGAATCAGACAGTTTCATGGAATTTTTGAGACAAATCGAAGAGAAATGGCAGAAGAAATGGGAAACCGCCAAGATTTTCGAAGCAAACCCCGATCCGAAGAAGCCTAAGTGCTACATCACGGTAGCCTACCCGTACCCAAACAGCCCACAACACGTTGGCCACGGAAGAACCTACACGCTCGCAGACGTGCACGCCAGATACATGCGAATGCGCGGCTACAATGTTTTGCTGCCGATGGCTTTTCACTACACAGGCACGCCCGTTTTAGCTATGGCAAAACGCCTACAAGAAAACGACAAGGGACTTGTCTCCGACTTCGTGAACGTTTACAAAATCCCTAAGGAAAAACTGAAAGACCTAGCCGATCCGATGGAGATGGCACGCTACTTCCACCGAGAGATCAAATCTGGTATGAAAGAAATAGGGTATTCCATCGATTGGCGACGCGAATTCACAACCATAGATCCACACTACAACCGCTTCATAGAATGGCAATTCCAAAAACTCCGGCAAGGGGGCTACATAAGCCGCGGAAGCCACCCGGTGGGATGGTGTCCTAAAGACGGAAACCCCGTGGGACAACACGACACAGTCGGCGATGTTGAACCAGAGATAGGCGAATTCACGTTGATCAAGTTCCGTCAGGACGGCCTCATTTTTCCCACTGCAACTCTTCGTCCTGAAACAGTGTTCGGCGTTACCAACATCTGGTTAAACCCTGAGTGCACGTACGTGAAGTCGGACGTCGACGGCGAACACTGGCTAGTCAGCCAACAAAGCATTGAGAAACTCATTCACCTGAACCATAAAGTCACGGTGTTGGAATCTGTAGAAGGCAGTGCACTTATCGGAAAGTATGTTGAAAACCCCGCGAATGGAGCAAAGATACCCATATTGCCAGCGGATTTCGTGGATCCAAAAAACGCTACGGGCGTCGTAATGTCCGTCCCAGGACACGCGCCATACGATTTGGTTGCTCTCCAAAACCTCAAAAAAGATCCGTCTCAACTCAAACAATACGGCTTAGCAGCCGAAATCATGAATTCAGTAAGACCGATCTCTCTGATCGAAGTGTCTGGCTACTCTGAGATACCCGCTGCAGACGCAGTCCAGAAGATGAAAATTCAGAGTCAGAACGATCCCAAACTGGAAGAAGCAACCAGAGAAGTTTACCGGCACGAGTTTCACAATGGAAAACTCAAGCAAAACACCGGCAAGTACTCAGGCATGTCAGTCGCGGAAGCGAAAGACAAAGTAAAACAGGATCTGATTAGCGACGGCAAGGCCACAACGATGTACGAACTATTGAACAGACCTGTGCTTTGCCGCTGTAGGACCGAGTGTATCGTCAAAATCTTCCAAGATCAATGGTTCATCGATTATGGAAAACCTGAATGGAAAGCGCTCGCGCATAAGAACCTCGACAAAATGGGAATATTACCTGAAGAATTGCGTCAAGAATTCAACAACGTCATCGACTGGCTTCACGAGAAGGCGTGCGCCCGCAAATCGGGAATGGGCACACGGCTCCCATGGGACAAGGACTGGATAATCGAATCACTATCAGACTCGACAATCTACATGGCTTACTACACGATTGTTAGACATATCAAGACGCACAAGATCAAACCGGATCAACTGACCGACGAGGTTCTTGACTACATATTCCTCGGGATAGGTGAACCCGAGAAACTGGCGAAAAAAGTCAAAATGGACCTTGAGGTTCTGAAACAGATGCGTGCAGAATTCCTTTACTTTTATCCTTTGGACAGTCGTCACTCTGGACGCGACCTGGTTCCTAACCACTTGACATTCATGATCTTCAACCACACAGCCATTTTCCCGCAGAAGCACTGGCCGCGACAAATAGCCACGAACGGCAGCGTCATGATGGAAGGAGCCAAAATGAGCAAATCCTTCGGCAACATTATCCCACTGAGAGAGGCCTTGACTAAGTTCGGCGCCGACTCAATAAGACTGAGCGTAATGTCAACGGCAGAATTACTGCAAGACGCAGATTTCAGCCCCAACATTGCGAAAGCGATGAGAGACCGAATCCAACGTCTCTACAGATTTGTCTCAGACAATGTCAAGACAACACGAAAGCACAAGATTTCCAAGAATTCACTCACTCAGATGGACAGGTGGATGATCAGTCGACTACAAATAAATATAGAGACAGCCACAAAGGCGATGGACAAACTGGCTGTCCGCAAAGCCATACACACGATCATCTACGAACTGGACCAGGATTTCCAGTGGTATCAAAAACGCGCTTCTGCAGAGAGCAAAGAAAGAAGAGATGCTGTCGCTTATGTGCAAAATCAAATAATCGATGCCCAAATCAGGATGTTGGCCCCCGTTGCGCCTCACATATGCGAAGAGATGTGGGAAATGACCGGGGGTAAGGAGTTTGTTTCGTTGGCTCAGTGGCCGTCACCTGATGAATCGAAAATAGACGTCGAAGCCGAAGAAAGCGAGACACTAGTCATGAATGTCCTAGAAGACACGCAGAACATAACGAAGGCAACGAGCGTGGCACCAAAAAGAGTATGCTTCTATACGGCAGCTCCTTGGAAACAGCAAATATGGACGAGCGCATTGGAAAAATCGGTCTCAGGCAAGGTTGCACAGAAAGATATTATGAAAGAAATGATGACCAAACCTGATTTGAGAGCAAAAGCTGACAACGTATCCAAGTTCGTCGGCCAAATTTCAGACGAGCTGAACCGCATGTCCGAGGAAAAGAAGAAACGGTTGCAAAAGGTGAGGTCAATGGATGAAGCTCAAACATTGAAGGGGGCAAAGGCCTTTCTGGAAAAAGAACTGAAGGCAAAAGTTGACGTATACAGTGAAGAAGACCTGCAGCGCTACGATCCCAAATATAGAGCGCAGCTTGCCAAGCCCCGCCGCCCCGCGATTTTCATAGAATAAAATATATCAGCCTAACCACTCCTCATTTATTGCGGCAAATTGGATCCGTAGCGCAGCATGGATACAAGCCAAGCCATAAAGCGCGTCGGCCTTCTATGGCCTTGTGCTGAGGAAAGCCGAAAGTCCTGGGTTCAAATCCCAGCGGATCCGCCAACCTTAATCACTGCTTCCTCTGCGGAAACAAGTTCGCTTCGGATACTTGTTGTGAGCAAATGCCCATAGCAAGAAGATCAGTTCAGTTTCAGTTTCGCGCCAAGAAAATTCAGATGACTTTCAATTGCCCTTAGACATTTTCAATACGCGGCTTATGGATAGTTGATCCGAAATATCTTGCCTTCGCCATTGTCGAATAGCTTGGTGAAGTATGTGGGGTGCAATGATTCATCAAACAACAATCTCAGGATAGTTACGTGCGAACCTAGTGCTGTCGGCGTGTAAGTAGTTCCATTTGTGTTTAGATAGTCTGTTCCGTTGTAACCTGCGATGCTGGCTATCCAGTTGAATTTTTGTAGGTCATCTGGTTTGAAGACAAGCGCGTATGAGACACCATAGACCTGCATGGTTTGCAAAGATTGATCTTCAGGCTGCATGAATATTCTCGCGAGATCGTGGATCTTCTGTGATGAACCCCATGAGCCGAATATCTGAGCCTCCAACGCATTCAGAGGGTCTCGACTGTTTGCCATTGTGTTCCATATGTCTCTTGAAGGGTAGGCCTCTATTACTTCTCGGTGACTCCATTGTCTAACTGCTCTTCCATAGTCCCACCAGCAGAGTATTATGGAATTGTTAGGCGTGAGTTTTTCCAATTCGGTAAAGGTTTCCGGCATACCTTTCTCTTGTGAAAAATACGTGAGAACTGCGTCTTCCTTTTGACCGAAATCTATTCTAAGGGCAACGAAGAGTGACAGGATTATCATTAGTATTATGGCGATTGTAAGAATGAATCGCTTTCTTCGCCAGAACTTCACTTTCACCGGTTCACTTTTCTCCATAAATATGTAGTCGATGCTCTCCAATTTTAACTCCGTTGTCATGGTTCTAAGGGTTTGCCTTTCTCAATCAGTTTCTTGGCAGGCAGTAGATGTTAACCCTGCTCCACAGTGTTCTAAACATTAGACTTAAAAGTCCTGCAAAAGAATAACACGTGATTTGAACATGCCAGTGCTGTACGCTGTGACGCATGTTTTTCGTTCATGGAAACTGTTCCTTGCATTGTTGATTGGTATAACATTGGCATCAGCATTTTTCGCGGGCATTGATATCAAAGCGAATGTGACAGCGGGACAAGCCTTGAAACAAGATCTGAGCGGGGTTTACGTTGACATGGTTGCGAACGCGTACCAGAAACCTCCCGAGGACGTGTTGAATGCCTCCAGAGACGTGGCAGGGCTGTCAGGAGTCGCAGGAACGGAGGTCATCTCAGTTTTTGATGGACCGACAGGCTTCGAAACAAACGGCACATACTCTGACTATGCGAGAATAGTCGGAATTCAGAACCAATCACGCGTTTATGATGGTTGGCCTAATCGGCCCGAAGGGATAGGCGAAAACGAAACCTATGTGCTCAGAGATTCAGGCTTGACGCAGAAATATTCGGTCGGAGACATCATACCCATCAACATTTCAATGTACCCGAATGGAGGACCACAAGTGTTTGTTTCCTTGAATCTGACGGTGAAAGGCTTTGCCGAGCTTGATGACAAATCAAGGTCGATTGCACTGGGAGGGTATTCTATTCCCTATCCCCAAATTGCCGTGTATGAGTCACCCTATTATGGACAGAGAACGATCGACACGCTTATTGTTGATTGGGAAAAGACTATGCAGAGATTAGTTGACGCACAGTGGAATGTTAACCCATCTGGCGTACAGGTGAGTACAAGTCTACTGGTATATTTGGACCGAAATGCCCTGATAAGTCCATGGGACATTGACACGTCAACCAACAACATCAGAACCCTGCAGGCTCAAATCCAAACCAGAGCAGGGACGGGTTTTTACTTTCAAAACAATCTCGACACGGTTCTCAGTAGTTTTCGAGGCAAATCGATGGAAATCCAGTTCACTTTTACGCTTCTTTCTATTCCGGTGTTCTTCATGGCTTGGTATATGGGAACTACCGTCTCAGATGTGTCTTTCAGCCTCCGCAGGCGAGAAATAGGTCTCCTGTCCACAAAGGGCTTTTCTGGAGGACAGATTCGAAGAATATTCTTGATCGAAACCATAATGTTGGGACTGCTGGGAGGATTACTCGGTGTCTTAGTAGGGTTTCTGTTGAATCCACTTTTCTCGCAACTCAGCACTGAAATGCTTTTCAATCCGCAGGTAATCAGTCCCTACACATTTATCTCAACAATGATTTTCGGAGTCATCATTGCCTTACTTTCAACGTATAGCTCTGCCAAAAGAGCTTCAAGACTCTCTGCTGTCGACGCACTCCGAGAGTACCATCCAGCTGAGGAAACGAAATCTTACAAGAAAAGGTGGCCTTGGACCGCATTCATCCTCGGAACGTACAAGTTGATTATTTTTGCTTTCGGCGTGAACGTTACAGTTGCGCTGACTAGCGCTAGCATGGTCGGACAGAACTTTATTCTTACGATTTTCATCGGACTCGCACTTGGGATCGATTACGTTCTGACTTACATTGGGCCTTTGCTCTTTTTCTGGGGAAGCACAAAACTGTTCATCCAGGGTTCTCTGAAGTTTCAAGAACTCACAACCCGAGCAGCCAGATTTCTGGGTGATCTAGGTGCGTTGGCAACCAAAAACGTGAGGAGAAACCCTGCGCGCGCAGCTGCAATCGCCTTTCTTATAGCATTGATAGTAAGCTACGGTGCACAAGTAACTACGCAACTCGCCAGCGAACAGGACTTCACCACTCGAACAATCTACATGCAGGTGGGTGCAGACCTCAGCGTCTACGTCAACAATCCAGCTGAGGCAAAGAACGTTTCTTCCATGATACTGACAAACCTTTCTTCAAATGTAGAGAACTCGACGATCGAATATTCTCTCAGTGGCACAACGGCCGGCGCCAACTACATTACAGTAAACATGAGGTCAGTTCAAGCTGAATCGTGGCTTAAAGCCGCCTACTACGAAAGTGACATGTTCACCGGAAAGAATGCCGAAGAGGCCTTTCAAAACCTGTTGACTCAAAAAGATGCAATCATCCTCGAAAAAAGCGTTGCGAAACTTCTGGATCTCAAAGTCGGCGACTTCATCACAGTAACAATCGGGGATACTTCGAAGAAAATGATTGTGGTTGGTTACTTTGGACCAGAAACCGGAGACGAGCAGAGCTCCATCTCGACGTACTGGTCTTACGTTTCAGAAGAACTTTACAATGAGGTCAACAATTCTTTCAGTGTCTCCAGCACAAGAATACTGCTAAAACTCAAACCCGGAGTCAACGGCACAGCAGCTGCAGAAAACGTTCGCAGCCTTGGTTTGAATATTGGTACAGTGGATTCATTTGCTGAAGAATACACGCTTTCTCAGTCTGACGTTGCGACGGTTGGATCGCAAGATGCTCAGCGACTGGGCATTGTCTTTGCAGTTCTGGCTGCGTCGGTTGGGACAGCGCTTGTCAGTGTGGTAAGCATGAGGGAGAGAAGCCGCGAAGCTACGATTATGAGTGTAAAAGGCTTGTCGTACAAGCAGCTTGTAATAATGTTCGTAACGGAAAATCTTGCGGTGGTGACTTTCGCAGTAGCCTTAGGAATTTCCGTGGGGTTTATCGCAGCATATGGAAACATCTCAGCTGCCAACAGTTTCATGGCGTCATCCACTCTAATTAAACACCGGTTCGTGCTCCAGTTGGATGCGATTCTGATGTTGATCTCCTGTGTTGTGCTCATTTTCGTGTCAACCATAGGACCAATATTGATCATATCGAAGGGATACGTAACCAAACTTGAGAGGATGGTCAGACTCAGATGAAAGGACTAGATGTGAAGGTAAACAATCTCGTCAAAGCATACCGACTTGGCAAGATTGAAGTGCAGGCTCTCAGGGGGTTGAACATGGAGGTGGGCGCTGGCGAATTTGTGGCCATAATAGGGCCTAGCGGTAGTGGAAAGACCACTCTGCTCAACATATTGGGAGGTTTAGATGCTGCAACGGCGGGCACGGTGCAAATCGGAAGTATAAATCTGACTAGCATGAACACGACACAGCTTGTCGATTACAGGCGAGAAACGGTTGGTCACATATTCCAAACATTAAACCTGATTCCAACGTTGACCGCGACCGAAAACATTGAACTTCCAATGATTGCACGTGGTGTTTCAAGAGGAAAAAGGAAAGAACGAGTGCAAGAGCTTCTTGGAATAGTCGGGCTAACCGATCGTCGCAACCATAAACCCGAAGAACTTAGCGGGGGAGAACAGCAACGTGTGGCCATGGCCGCAGCACTTGCGAACGACGCGCCGATTGTCTTGGCTGATGAGCCTACGGGCGAGTTGGACACTGTCAACGCGAAAATAGTGGTGGACTATCTGTTGAAGGTTAACAGGGAATTGAATAAGACCGTTGTAATGGTTACACATGATCCGAGCGTTGCTAGAAGAACCGACAGGATTTTGCGCATAGAGGACGGCGTGATTAAGATGGCTTCGGCTCCGACTGAAATGACTGGCGAGGAAGAAGCAGTGTCATTTGTTGATCAATTGAGGACCAGAATACGAGAAATAGATGCACAAACGGTGCGATTGGACGAGGATTTTAAGTCCAGTAAAATCAGCGGTGATGAATACGTGGAAAAGAGGCAGAGTCTCAAGAGAACTAGAGACAGTTTGAGAGAGGAACTGCACCGAATGGGCGTCGTAATCTAGTAACCAATTTAGGAACGTTGATGATTTTTCTGTCTATCAACGGCTCTTCATGACTGCGATGAATTAGCAGATGAAACAGAATCCAGATGCTATGAGGAAATTCTCCACTGAATTCCAGCACCAATAACGTGTTTCCAGACTTGTTGGTTTTCAAGCGGAAATTATAAATCTGCAAATAAATAATAGATTGTAAACAGTTCGATATTTGACTCATCTTTGTATAAGGGGGTTAACTATGAGCACTCACGCAGAAGACCTAAAACTTCGTTTGATGACGATTGAGTTGCTGAGAACGGCAAAGTACAAAAGAAACATCACCTATCGCGAACTCGCTTCCAAGACTGGATTGCCAGTTACGGTGCTGAGCAGGTACGCTAAGGGACATGTTTTGCCCAACACGGCAAGAGCGAAACAGCTCTGGAAGGTTCTTACGAAACTCGTAGGACTAGAAACAGAGCTTCGCAGTCGAATAAAGTTTGATGAAGATGGGTATTTCGATAACACCGAGATCATAGGCGACTTCAACATTCTGCAACAAGCGGCTAATCATGCTCTCGCCAACTTTGCAGGAAAGAGAGTGACAAAGGTTCTGTCAGCCGCAGTTGACGGCATACCACTTGCAACGATGGTTGCTAACGCTCTGGGGGTGAATCTTGTCATCGCAAAACGAAGCAAAGAAGTCGGCGTTAAAGCCTTCTTTGAAGAAACATACATACTTCTGAAAGGTTCAGGCGTAACAAGCACCATCTACATTCCAAGGGAATCTGTCAAGAAACGTGACAGCGTGCTGATCGTTGATGACATGATCAAGAGCGGCGAGACTCAAGCAGCCCTCGTTAATCTTGTGCGCAAGGCAAAAGCGGAGCTGTCAGGGGTGTTTTCACTGATAGCCGTAGGCGAGGAATGGAAGAAAACGTTGAAGCTTTCAGGTGAGTGTCCAGTAGAAGTAATAACCTACGTCAAATCGCCTTACGACCAGAGCACTCGATACTAGCTATAGAAAAGACGGTTTTTTCCCCTTTCGAACGTAATCCTTGCCCAGTCTTAATAGGGCTGTTTCAAAATTCACGTACGAGTACCCCGTGATCTCGTGCGCGCTCCAGTAATCCTTCAGTTGCTTCAAAGAACTCATCGCATGTTCTGACCGCTTCACTATGCCACACCATTCAGCTGCCCGAACGACGAGCGGAGTCGGATCTGGATCAGCCTTCTTCCAAATGCCTCGAAGCTCTCTCAGGAAAATCCCGACGGTGACGTCTCCGATGCCTTTGCCCAGACTGAGTCTGACCTCCAAATCTCGCGGACCCGCGGCTTGAGCGTGGACTCGATTAAGGCTTCCAGAGTAATTTTCACGCAAATTTCGCATTACAAGTTGAAGCTTGTCTGCTGTTTTAAAGTCGTAGCGCACGTAACCTCCCTCGTCCAACGTCTTGACAAGTCCATCCCAACCCGTGTCTAGAATTCTCTTCAGAGTCAAGGTTTTGTCCTTCTCAAAACAATGGTAGGTTTTGATGGCTAAGGATTCAGTGATGGGTGCACCAAAAAGCACAGATGCAAGAAACCATTTGAAGACCTCCTCCTCCGAGCCTCCTGAAAGATCGATTCCCAAAAGCTCAGAGTACGTCATGCCCAGACTATCCATGAGATCTTTCAGCTGCTGCTTTTTCATGATGTTCTCCTCCAACAAGCCTTATACGGTCAACTCATAAACGATTTACGAGGATTAACCTGTGCGGACCATAGAATGGCGGAACGGAACCGTCGT
This sequence comes from Candidatus Bathyarchaeota archaeon, assembly GCA_963739305.1. Classification (GTDB taxonomy): domain Archaea; phylum Thermoproteota; class Bathyarchaeia; order Bathyarchaeales; family Bathycorpusculaceae; genus DASPPK01. Next base: position 63,531 of record CAVTZU010000032.1, read on the forward strand.
AACGATAGATCAGACCAAACTTCCAAACGAAGAAGTAACCGTCACCATTAGGGACTGCAACGAAATGGCGGAAGCCATACGAACCATGAAGATCCGCGGCGCACCCCTCCTCGGCGCTGCGGCAGCCTATGCATTAGCGTTGACAGCCTGCAACTCAAGAGCATCAAGCAGAGAAACACTCCTCAGTGAATTGGAAGGAGCTGCAGAAACGATCAGACGCACACGTCCGACCGCGGTTAACCTCTTCTGGGCGCTCGACAGGATTCTAGACAAAGCCCGAAAATTAAGCGGAAACCAAAAGGATTTGGCAAAGTTTGTTACTGAAGAGGCAAAGAAAATCGCTGACGAGGATGCTGCAGCAAACCAGGCCATCGGCAAGCATGGAGCCAACCTCATCAAAGGCGGAGACGTTATCCTCACGCACTGCAACGCTGGAGCGTTGGCTACGGTCGAGTATGGCACTGCTCTGGGCGTCATCCGCGCGGCGTGGAAACAAGGGAAGCGTATAAGAGTCTTTGCGGATGAGACACGTCCTCTTCTGCAAGGAGCAAGGCTGACCGTGTACGAGTTGAAGAAGGAAGGAATACCTGTGACTCTGATCACGGACGGAATGGTCGGATTCGTGATGCAGAAGGGGATGATCAGCAAAGTAATAGTTGGGGCAGACAGGATTGTGAAAGACGCCATCATAAACAAGATCGGAACCTACACGGTTGCAGTCTTGGCCAAAGAGCACGAGGTCCCGTTCTACGTTGCCGCGCCCACCTCAACGTTCGATCTTACTCGTTCTTCAAAAGACGTCGTCATTGAGGAAAGGAACTCGGAGGAGGTTACTCATATAGGCGCCAGACGAATCACGGCTGAAGGAGTTGATGTGTTCAATCCCGCGTTTGACATTACGCCTCTTAAATACGTGACTGCAATAATAAGCGAAAAAGGCGTCTTCTCGCCAAAGTCGTTAAGCAAATATAAAGCCAACAGCTAACAAGAAAACCCTGACTTTGAAACAGTTGTGGAATCAAATGAGCAAGAAAGAAAATATTCCAGCCCAAAATTCGGAACTTGCAATCGAAGGCCTGCTTGTTGACAGAGGAGTGCGCGTAACGAAGAAACAGTCTGCGGATGAACTGTCTTCAAGAGGGTACGGCGTCGCCGAAGGAAAGGCACTATTGCTCACACATTACGAGGCTCTTTACCTCTTAGACAAGCAGATGTTGAAGGTGGAGGACGAAGAAGGCTCTAAAGTAGATTTTCAGAAGCTTGTACAACATTATGAAAATATCAATGAAAACGCTTGGGCAGGTTATTTGGTCTATCGTGATCTGAGAAGCCGCGGTTATGTTGTTCGAGAAGGCTTCGGCTCCAAAGTTGACTTTCGCGTTTATGACCGAGGAGACTACAGCAAAGACGCTGCGAAGTATCTGATCGTAAGCGTTCAAGAAGGGAAGCCGATCTCGATTCAGGACCTCTCGAACTCGTTGACAGAAAGCCTCAGCCTCAAAAAAGAACTCATCTTGGCAGTGATAAATCGCAGGGGAGAAATAGTTTATTATTCCGTGTCTGAACTGACCTTGAAATAACGTCTGGAGAAAATCAAAATGTCCGAGTTCAAGACCCTCCGCGGGATGCGTGATCTTTTGCCTGAAGAAGCAAGAATGATGATTTCCATTCAAGACAGTGCGAGAAGGGTAGCTGGCCTCTACGGGTACAAGGAGATCATAACGCCGGTCGTTGAAACATACGAACTTCTGGCAGCAAAGGCAGGGGATGAAGTTAGATCTCGCATGTTCGCATTCAAAGATTTAGGTGGACGAGACGTGGCTTTGCGCCCTGAGTTCACGGCGTCAGTGGCTAGGCTTGTGGCGACCACTCTCAAGAATGAGGCCAAGCCTTTTAGGATTTTTTGCATTGGCAGTGTGTATCGGTATGATGAACCGCAGCGAGGACGACACCGGGAGTTCTGGCAATCAGACTACGAACTCATAGGTACAAGCAGACCTGAAGCTGATGCTGAAATCTTGATGCTGACAGACCGTCTTATGCGGAAAGCCCGACTGAAGGACGTTGCAATGAAAATCGGTCACGTTGGCGTCATTCGTGGCATTCTGAGCCAGGAAAGAGTGGAAGACAAGGAGCAGAACGCGGTCATGCAGTTGATGGACAAGAAGGAGTACGACGGCGCCATCAGTCTCGCTGAAAAGGCGGGGATATCAGAGAAGTGTGTGAAGGTTCTTCGGCAGTTGGTTCAATGCAAAGGCAACTCTGTTTTCGAAGTCATTGATCGAATGAAAGAGTTGGTTAAAGACTATGGAAAGTCGCTTGAATCTGCTGAGAACCTAAGGCAAATTCTCGAACTTGTTTCTAGAAGTGACGGCATAATCAACATGAGTGTCGATGCGGGGTTCGCAAGAGGACTCGAGTATTACACCGGAATGGTTTTTGAGATATTCATTCCCAACCTGGACATAGCACTGGGAGGCGGAGGTCGGTACGATAAGCTCGTCGAACTGTTCGGCGGCGAGTCCACCCCGGCCGTGGGGGTTGCTCACGGCCTGGATCGCGTTATGCTCGGGCTGCAGAACCAGAAAATGAGTCCGAAAGCAGAGGGGAGAAAGACTGTTTTTGTTCTTCCAATCAAGGAGGAACAGAGAGCAGATGCGCTGAAGATTTCCAAGTTGCTCAGAGATTCTGGTATAATGGTTGAGGATGAAGTAATGGGACGCAAGATGACGAAAGCCCTGGAAGATGCGGACCGAAGGAAGATGGACTATGCGATAATTGTTGGAGAGCGAGAGCTCAAGGAAGAATCCGTTGTAATCCGTGACTTGAAGAAAAGGCAACAGCGTACGGTGAAGATTGCCAAGGTATTGGATGAGTTAAAGACTTGAAGTCTTTTTGGAAGTGCGCGTCTCTCTTCTAAGAAAGTCGCCTACATCCAGGAGGTTCTTGATCACAACCCCGTCTTTGGCCTTTTCAAGATCGCAAATGATTCTCCCAAAACCGAGGCACTCGTGATTTTGATTCAGAACTATGGTGTAGTCCCCTTTTTTTCCTAATCCTGTCACGTTAACGATCCCTTGTTTGAACACGTCTCTTCCACATACGAACAACCACTCACTCTTCTTGTCGACGACAATTTTGTTCGAATGCTTCTCAGCAATCAATCTCAAAAGCTCGAAGCCGGGGAAAAATTTCCCGTTTCTCGTTTCTCCGAGAAAAGAACCAGCGTAAATGAAACTTTTCGGCATCGTCCTCTTTAGGTTCTCGTTAATCAGAAAATACCTGTTTTCCTTCTTCACAACCAAATTCTCATCTACACCAATCTTTGCACCGAAACGATTCGCAAAATCACGAATTCCTCTAATCATGCCGATTAGCCTTCTCCAACCTGCAGAGAAAGAAACCTTGCGTCTCGCCCGGCCAGATTCTTCTGCAATTTTCCACTGACTTGTCCAGGCGGAGACCGAAAATGTCGGTGAGCCCATTCTGACCATAGCAGTCAATTTTCTTCACTCTGAGGTTCAGGTTCCTTGTCGTCCAGTCAATGTTTAACTCGTTTTCCTCAGGTTCCAATGAACACGTCGAATAAACGATTTCTCCGTCATCTTTCAGCATTTTTGTGGTGGCCGCAAGTATTTGTCTTTGCAGGGCTGCATTTCTCCGCACGTCCCGTATCGTTCTTCTTTCAAACCATCCTTTGTCCATTGTGAAGTTGCCTGAACAGGGCACGTCGAGAAGTATGCAGTCGTACGTTGTGTTCAGCTGGGACACGTTCCTTGCGTCTTTCTGGTAAACTGCCGTGTTTCTGACGCGGCATCTCTCGAGCTGGTTCGAAAGTGCGATGAGCCGCTGTTTTTCGGTGTCTAATGCGATTATCATTCCAGTGTTAAACATTAGGTCCGCCAGTTGTGTCGTTTTTCCTCCCGGAGCTGCACAGGCGTCAAGGACTGTTTTTCCCTGCAATTCGGTGAAGAGTGTTGCGGGAATCTGCGCCGCGGCTTCCTGAATTGAGTACAAGCCTAAGAGATATTCGGATGTTGCGCCCGCGGAGAATCTGGCTTTTTCAACCCAGTATCCGTCCTGAAGAAAAGGGATTTTTGAGAGGACGAGTTCCCGATCTCGCAGTCTTTTAACTGCATCGGAAAGATTTTTGGCGTTAGAAACGTTTATCCTTATTGCTTGTTTTGAGTCGACGTCTTTGATTTCCCAGCCCATTTTTTTGTAACGTTCTATGAAGAATTGTCTGCCAGACATTGACGATAGTTGATGCGGTTGCTCATAAAAACTTGGTGTCAAGCCGGGTTTAGCACGAGCTCTTATTTGGAGAGTCTTCGGGTGACCCATTTCCTGATTTCTTCGGCGAGAATCACGATTCCTGCCAGCATAAATAGAAACGCCCAGTCTAACGGTCCAAGGCCCGTTGTTCCGAAGAATTGCTGCAGTATAGGAATGTAAACCATCGCAGAGATTATCGTAATCTGTGAAGCTATGCCAAGCCAAATCCACTTGTTGCTCTTTACGCTCGTTCTGAAAACGGAAGCTTTGCTTGTTCTGCTGACGAAAACGTTACCGACCTGTGCGATGACGATTCCGGCGAAGGTCATGGTTGTTCCTTTGACATAAGCGACCTGATCTGGAACTTGCGACATGCCAAGATGCCACCCACCCGCTTGCCAAGTCATCAGGCATCCTATCATCGCTCCAGTAGCTATGATCGCACCGATGTAGAGAGATCGGAGGAAAACTTCGCCGTTGAAGAGTCGCTCTTTGATTCCTCGAGGTCCTTCCTGCATTATTCCAGGCTCAGGGGGCTCTCGGCTCAGCGCGAGTGAAGGAATAACGTCTATGCCCAAATCAATGGCCAAAACCTGCACGACTAGCAACGGCAGAGGAATTCCCAGCACCACGTAAAGAACATATGGGATTAGTTCTCCCCAATTATGTGAGAATACGTAGATGATGAATTTCCTGAGGTTCTCGTATATCGCCCGGCCAGATTCGACGGCTTTCACTATTGAGGCGAAGCTGTCGTCCAGCAATATCATGTCAGCTGCCTCCCTTGCCACATCCGTGCCTGATAATCCCATTGCTATGCCGATGTCTGCTTCCTTCAAAGAAGGCGCGTCATTAGCTCCGTCACCGGTGACGGCTACGACCTCACCTTTTTTCTTGAGAACTGTAACAATTCGTAGTTTCTGTTCTGGAGAAACTCTTGCGAAGATTATGTCACTTTTCTTCACTTCGTCGTATATCTGCTGGTCGCTCAAAGCTTCCAGGTCAACGCCTCGAATTATGCGGCTGTTTTCATAGCCTGCGATTCCAACTTCTTCAGCTATTGCAAGTGCCGTAGGGCCGTAGTCGCCGGTGATGATGATAACTCTTATTCCGGCTTGTTTGGCTAGCTTTACTGCCTGAGGAACTTCTGGGCGTGGTGGGTCTTTCATTCCGGCAAGCCCGACGAGTATCATGTCTTTTTCAACGATCTGCTTCACATCTTGGTACTCTGTTTCGGGAAGTTCGGTGTAAGCAGCAGCGATGACTCGCAGACCGTCATCCGCGAATTCGTGCAGCTTTTTTTCCGTGGATGAGAGATATTCCTTCGTTAGGGGCACTATCTGGTCGCCGATCAAGATTCTATTGCATATTGAAAGGATGCTTCGTGGTGCTCCCTTGGTGTAGATATACACTTTGTGATCGTGCTTGTGAACCGTTGTGGTCCTTTTGCGTTCAGAATCAAATGGAAGTATGTGGACTATGGGCTTCTCGGCTTGAGCCCTTTTGAGGATAAGCCCGTGCTTCAGTGCGGCGACGAGGAGTGCGCCGTCAGTCGGGTCTCCGACAACGTTCCATGACCTGTTCCGGTCCGACGGCGGTTCAATCTTTGCGCTGTTGCAGAGGGCGGAGACTTCAAGTAGTCTTTCAACTGTGCTTGATTCTTCCTTTGCTAATGGCATGTTGTTCTGCGTGAAATCGCCGATCGGGTTGTTTCCGACGCCTGAAACGTCGATGGTTTTGTCGTGTACCCAGATTTTCTTTACTGTCATTTCTCCTTTTGTGATTGTTCCAGTCTTGTCAGTGCATATCATGGTTACGCTGCCGAGAGTCTGGACCGAAGACAACCGCTTCACAAGAACGTTCTGTTTGACCATTTTGAGAACGTTTATTGCCAGCGCGCTGGAGACCGTTACTTGCAGTCCTTCTGGAACAAGGCATACCATGACACCGATCATGAATAGGATGCTGGTTAGCAAGGTTGTGTGTAGAAGAATCATGCTTACTACGAGGAAGATGACTCCAACGGTTATTGCGAGGATGAAGTCGTATTTTGCGGTGTAGGCGATTTCCTTCTGAAGAGGGCTTTGTTCCTCGGTAATTTCCTGCGTCAACCCAGCGATCTGTCCGAACTTCGTGTCCATGCCCGTCTTGATTACGATTGCTTTGCCTTGTCCCTTTGCGACGCTTGTGCTCATGAAAACGAAGTTTGGTACGTCAATATATGCGGTGTCTGTTTCCTCAACAGGCTCGGTTGTTCGAGGCTGAGGTTCGGATTCGCCCGTTAATGGAACGTTGTTTGTCCACAGTTCATAGGCTTCGAAAAGTCTGGCGTCGGCCGGTACCCGATCGCCTTCCTCCAAGACTATGATGTCGCCGGGCACGAGGTCTCTTACTAGTATTTTCTTGAGTTCACAGTCCCGGATGACTTTTGTGTATTCAGGCATCCAGCTTTTCAGCGTATCCATGGCTTTTTCTGCTCGCCACTCTTGGAAGAGACTGAAGACGCTGTTGACCAGGACGACTGCGAGGATGATTATGCTCATTGAGCGGTCGACGAAGACTGCAAGCAAGCTTGCGATAAGCAGTAGAACGGAGAAGAGGTCTTTGAGTTGTGCAAGGAACCTGTAGATTATGGGCACGTGCTTCTTCTCAACGAGAACGTTGAAACCGTGCTTGGCTAAGCGTTTGTTCGCTTCTTCCGTGCTGAGTCCAGACTGTCCAGTCTGCATCGCTTCAAAAACTTCTTTGATCTGCAGATTGGCAGCGTCCCTCAAAACGACACACCTACCTCAAAAACCCTTGCAAACAGAGAAGTCAGAATTCTCTTGGGAAACTTTTCTGGTTCATGCTGTCTCCTATGAGGAGCGCGATGTTTGGAATGTTCATGGACAGCATGCTTCTTTCTGAAGTGGACATTTTGATCACATATAGAGAGCGTTGTTCACAATGGCAAAGGCTTGGATTTAAGCTGTTCGGCATGGTACGTGAGGTTTTGGGCGAAAAGAGTCTAGTTTTCGGCGGTTTCGATGCAAATTTTAAATGGCAAGAATAGTAAAACCACACGCATGGGTGATTCGATGAGGGGCCATTATGCTTTTGTGATGATGGTTCAGGAGAAGTATTGGATCAGGTATCGTGATCGACGCCATGATGGAAAAATGGTTCAAGCCTATGTCGCGAGAGGTACAGCTCCCCCGAAGAACGCTCGAATCTTGCTGTTTTATGTGAGCAGACCTGTCAAGGCGATTTGCGGTTATGCGAAATTCGTTGGGCGGGAAGTTGGTGATTCTCAAGTGCTATGGAGGAAACGCAGTGATGATTCTGTGCTTGGATCCGATGGGGAGTATGAGCAATTCACAGGTGCATCGCCATGTGTCTCTTTCATTAGGTTCACTGATTTGTGTGAAGCTTCTAATCCCATATCTTTGAAGAATTTATTGGCGTTTTTCGCTGTCAAAAGGCTTTCTAGGAAAGGGTTTTACGTGGGTAAAGAGGCTGCCGAAAGGTTGATTTTAATGATGATGTGACTCGGGCAAGTCTCGGATTGCCTTTAGGCATTGTTCAAATTGCTCGGCAAAAAGTTAATAGGTCGCCGTTTTTACTTGCATGTAGCTTATCTTTGGGCGGTTGAAACTGTTTTCAAGGTTTCTTCTGCTGTTGTAAGAGGGTTTGAATATGGTAAAGTACAGGCAGACTGAAGAAATTCAGAAGTTGATGAGTTGCCGAGAGATGATTCGCAACACGAGCATCATCGCTCATGTTGATCATGGCAAGACGACTCTTTCAGACAGTCTTTTGGCTGCGGCTGGCATCATTAGTGAGCAGAGGGCTGGGCAGCAGCTTGCTTTGGATTCTTGGGAGCTTGAGCAGAAGAGACAGATGACTGTTTTTGCTTCAAACATAAGCCTGGCGCATACTTACAAGGGTCAGGATTACCTGATCAATCTGATTGACACTCCGGGACACATTGACTTCAGCGGTGCGGTCACGAGAAGTCTGCGTGCGGTTGACGGCGCGTTAGTTGTTGTTGATGCCGTTGAGGGTCCGATGACTCAGACCGAGACGGTTTTGATGCAGGCTTTGAGGGAGCGGGTGAAGCCGATTCTGTTCATCAACAAGGTTGACCGTCTGATCAAGGAGATTAAGCTGACTTCGGAGGAGATTCAGAAGAAGTTCGCAAAGATAATCGCTCGGGTTAACAATTTGATTGAGAAGTATGCTCCGGTGGAGCACAAGAAAGATTGGCAGGTTAAGGTTGATGATGGGTCGGTGGCTTTTGGCTCGGCCTTGCACAAGTGGGGGCTGAATTTGCCTCACATGAAGATGAAAGGTGTGACCTTCAAAGATATCATTGATGCTTACACTGGGGAGAAGATAGATATTGATCGGAAGGTTGATGCTTTGAGCAAGAGGGCTCCGTTGGCTGAGCCTATCTTGGACATGTTTATTGAGCATTTGCCGAATCCACTTGAGGCACAGCCGTATAGACAGAGTCAGATTTGGCCGGGTGACCCTGAGAGTGAGGTCGGCAAAGCTATGGCTAAGGTGGATCCAAATGGGCCGTTGTTGATGTGTATTTCAACGATTGAAGTTGATACTCACAGCGGCGTTGTTGCGATCGGGCGGATTTTCAGTGGTACGGTGGATAAGGGTAAGGTTGTTCAGCTGGTCACCGCTCGCACGAAGGGCCCGATTCAGCAGGTTTACATGAGTATGGCTGCTGACAAGGTGATTATTGACAGGGTTCCCGCTGGGAATATCGCTGCGATTTCTGGTTTGCCGGCTATGCATGTTGGGGAAACCGTTGCTGAGGACGGGATCGAAGTGAAAGGGTTTGAGGGGTTGAAATACGTTTCTGACCCAGTGGTCACGGTGGCTGTTGAGCCCGCGGATGTCAAGGATCTCCCGTTGTTCGACAAGGTCATGCATAAGCTAACGACTGAAGACCCGAACCTGCACTTTTTGATTAACAAGGAGAGCGGGGAGTACTTGTTGAGCGGTATGGGTGAGTTGCACTTGGAGATTACTGCTTATCGTATGCAGGAAGCGAACTTGAAAGTGAAAACCAGTAAGCCGATCGTGATTTATCGCGAGACGATTAGTCATGATTATCGTGGGCCGGCGATTATGGGCAAGAGCCCCAACAAGCACAACAAGTTGTGGGTGACGATTCAGAAGCTGCCTGATGACGTTGTTGAAGCGATTAAGAATGGGAAGATTTCTGAGATGCAGAGTAGGGATGATCGCGTTAAGGCTTTGAAGGGGTTCGGTTGGGATACGGATGATGCGAAGGGTGTTGTGGCGATTGAGGCGAATAACATTCTCGTGAACCGGATTAGGGGTAGGCAGTATGTTGATGAGATTATGGATCACATCAAGTCTGGTTTCAGGGAGGCGGTTTTTACTTCGGTGTTGGCTAAAGAGCCCGCTTATGGGTTGAAGGTGAATTTGGAGGATGTTACGGTTCATGAGGATCCCGTGCATCGTGGTCCGGCGCAGATTTTGCCTATGACTTGGCGTCCGATTTGGTGTGCGTTTTTGTTGAGTGATCCTAAGCTTTTGGAGCCTTTGATTAGTTTTGAGTGTAAGGTGCCGAATCAGTTTGTGAGCAGTGTGATTGCTACGGTGCAGAAGCGTCGGGGGAAAATTCTGGACATGATTAACGAGGAGGACATGATTATTGTGAAGGCCGAGATGCCTGTGTCTGAGTCGTTTGGTTTGGCTGAGGAGTTGCGGTCTTCGACGGAGGGCAGGGCTTTTTGGGCGACGCAGTTTAGTCGTTGGGCTCCTGTTCCTGAGCAGATGCAGGGGGAAATAGTGGCGAAGATTCGGGAACGCAGGGGTTTGGCGCCGACGCCGCCGAGGGCTGAAGAGTTCTTCGAAGACGCGTAGGTTTAGCTGGCTGACCAGCCGCGGCTCTTTTTTCTCTTTTGTTTTTTCTAAAGGTTAATCTAGTCAGGATGGCACGTTTCTTCAAGCCCGAGGTGCTGCGGTGTGGTTAGTCTTTCGATGGTGGTTCTTGTTGTTCCGCTTGTCGTTGGCATCGTGGCGGGTTTTCTGTTTCGCGGTGGGCGACGTGTGGATTTGAGTCGGGTTGTTTTTGGTGTGATTGTTGTTTTGATTTTTTCCCTTGGGTTTTCGATCGGTTCGAATGGTGAGTTGTTGGGTTCGTTGCCGACGGTTGGCGTTAGCGGTTTGGTGTTTGCTTTGTTGACGATTGGGTTCAGCGTGTTGTTTGTGGTGTTGGTTCGACGGAGGTTGAGGTTGTGATCAAGTATATTCTTCTTGCGCTTGTTGTGGGTGGTGTGTTGGGTTACGTGAACAGCAACGTGAGGGGCGGGTTTTCGGGTGTTTGGGTTTCTGATTACTTGTTTAATGGGTCGTTGTTTTGTTTGTTGTTTGTGATGGGTTTTGGGTTTGGGGTTGACAGGGATGCAGTGAGACGGTTCAAGGGGAAGGGTTTGAGGGTTCTTGTCGTTCCGTTGGTTGTTGCTTTTGGAAGCTTGTTGGGGGGTTTGGTGGCGGGTTTGATTTTAGGTTTGAACTTGTTTGGTTCGATGGCTGTGGCTGCTGGGTTCGGTTGGTACACGTTGACGGGTCCTTTGTTGTCGCAGGTTTTAGGTTCGCAGTGGGGTGCGTTGGGGTTCGTGGCTAATTTTCTGAGGGAGTTGTTGACGATTGTCATGGTTTCGTTTTGGATGCGAGTTGACAGGTATGCTGCGGTGGCTTCGGGTGGGGCGACGACGATGGATACGACGTTGCCGGTGATCGTGCGGTACGGTGGATCGGACGTGTTGGTTGCGGCGTTTTCGAGTGGGTTTGTGTTGAGTTTGGTTGCGCCTTTTGCAGTGTTGGGTTTTGCGAGTTTGGCGTAGGCCCATGATGTGGCCTACTCAACATGGATTTTGACAAAAAAACAGTCTAAAACACCCTACCCCCCGGCCTTTTTTTCGTGCAGAGGCTTTCGGACAGGCGCGTGAGAGTGTTTACATGAGGGGATTCGCGTAGTCGAGAGATGGTTTTGGATGTTGGTCCTCTTGCTCTTCTATGCTGACTCGGCTGGTTAGTCCTGTGATGTCATGGTATTGGATTTCTATTACAAGCAGTTCAGAAGTTGCGAGAACGCTATTCTATTTGCTCTTGATAGGCGCCTCGACGGTAAATGTTGTGCGTTTGCCTTTTCGGCGCACGCGAGGGAGAGCGTGAGAAGTATTTGTCAAGCTCGTTCAGTTTTTCCAGGTCCTCTTCAAGAAGCTCTGTCCATCAGGAAGTCAGCCTTACACTCGGCTAAACCAGGGCGCATTTTTAATTGGCATCCTCCGCCCATACCACTAATAAATCTA
>CAVTZU010000033.1:0-17547 GCA_963739305.1 Candidatus Bathyarchaeota archaeon
GTCTAAGAACCTTGGCTACAAGTACTACGCGTAAAATGGGGCAATCAAGCTAATGAAACCTCGCGTTCTTGGATCTGTGCTATTTGTTATCCTTCTCGGTATTGTTGTCACGAATTTTGCCAAAGCAGAATACCCAGTAGGGGTCAATGGAGGAGACTGGATGATTTACGATGCCGAAGTCACCTACCTTAACCAAACCATCGAAGAATCAGTCAACCTTACGATCCAAACTGTTGAAGGCGTTTTGATAACTGGAACATTTGAAGCCACCGCTCAAGGACAATACGTAGTGCCGACCGAACAGTTCTCGCTTGACGTATCAACTGAAATCGGTCAATCTGCACGTGGCTTCATCATACCAGCAAACTTAACAGTAGGAAGTAGTGTTCCAGGCGAATCCGCAACAGTGCTGAATTTGACTGATTGGAATGGCAGAACAGCAGTGGTAGCGAACGCGTCCGCGCCTTTCTTGGGCTATCCTTCACAGGTGTACTGGGATCAGGCAACGGGCATTTTGCTTCAAGCTAACGGTTCCTCACCTAGTTCCGACTACCGTATCACCTTGGCTGATACCAGCCTCTGGAACAACGGATTTTTCGGCCTCAACCCGACGACACTGGCAGTGCTCGTTGTAGGGGTCATTGCAACGGTGCTCGTTATCTACTCTCTCTTGGTTCGGAGGAGAAAAGCCAAACACTCTGAGCAGTCGCCTCAAAACGTTCAGCCGAAGAAAATCTCTGCACGAAGAAATATATGAGCAGGGTACTTTCAGACCGGAAACAATGTTGAGTGGACCCACACGTATGCGAGTCTACTTGGTCTTTTCACCCTGAATCGCTATCGACACCTTCTTCTCGTCCAACTGAGACTCATGCCACTCCACATCCTCTTCCCCGCGTTTACCGAGCAGATGAACATCCTTCGCACGCACAAGCTCCTTCATCTCTAACACGTAAGATTTCAATAGCCCGATGCTCTCGTCATCAAGCTCAGATATGTAAACCGCCCTCAACACGTCTGTGGGCACGTAGCCAAGCTCCTTTCTTAGCGCTTGAACTCTCCTTGCCAGATCGCGCATCAAACCAGCGCCCAGAAGCCGCTCGTCTCGATGAGTGTTCAAGAAGACCCGAATGCCGCCTTCAGACGCGGTTGCCCATCCCTCAACTTCCGGTTCAGAAGGCTTCTCAGTCACGTACTCGACAGCCTGAACGTTAGCAAGCTCAACAAACAGATCCTCCATGCCCTCAAGCGCGTCCAAAGCACTTTCCGAAGCAACCAAGATCAGACGACTCAGCGGCCACCTCCTCTTCAGCCCCGCACTCTGCCTGGCAGCATACACAAGAGACAAGCATTTGAACAGAGTCTCAAAGTTCCCCTCCAACCTCTTGTCCCTCAACATCTCGTCTGTTTTAGGCCAACTCTCAAAGTTAACAGACTCAGCCAGCGTGGGATCAAGTCGTCTGCACACTTTCTCATGCAGAGCTTCACTCAAGAAGGGCGTCACAGGGTTAAACAATAGCGTCACGGTCCCTAAGGCATTCCACAACGTCGCGTAGACAGCCAACCTGCGGTCAAGAGTCTCTGGATCATCAGTCCACAACTCTTTCCGAACCATCGGCACGTACAATCTGCTCAAGCTCTCTATGACGAAATCCTCTAGAACCGCCAGAGCCAAGTTGAATTCACATGTTCCCAACTTGGCCGTGTATGCATCTATGGTTTCCTGAAGCTTCGAGAGCAGCCACAAGTCCGCTTTCTTGAGTTGTTTGCCTTTTCTAGCCCATTCAAGAGTGTGCTCGCGGGGAACGAAACCGTCGAATTCAGCGTTCTGCAAGAAAAACCTGTTCAGATGATAAAGCGTCGAAAGCACATGATAAGTACGACGTCCTAGCTCGTTCGGGTCGAAGTTTATGAAATCAATCGGCGAACACTTGCGAAGACTGTAGAACCTAGTCACGTCGGCCGAAGCAGTCTCCAGCAGCTTGCTGGGGTCTATCACGTTTCCAAGGCTCTTGCTCATCTTCCTTCCCCTAGCATCTTGCACTAATCCTTGGAACAGAAACGCCTTATACGGCGACTCAGGCTTTCCCGTGAGTATGACGTGTTCCAACAACAGTGAATTTGCCCACCCTCTCGTCTGGTCAACTCCTTCAGTGAGAAAATCAACCGGCACAAACCTCGCGTACTCCTCATCGGTGAACCTCGCATAGGGTGAAGCCCCGCTGTTGTGCCAAGTGTCCAGCACGAAATCTTCACGGAGCATCATGCCGCCGCACTTTTCGCATTTCAACGTTACCCTGTCCACCCAAGGCTTGTGCAGCTCAAAGTCTCCCAAGGGTTTTTCAACAGCTCTTTCGAGAAGTTCCTTCTTACTCGCGATCAGCGTTTTTGACCCGCACTGCTTACATTTCCAAACAGGCAAAGGTGCTCCCCAAACTCGTTCCCTGGATATGCACCATGGTTTGCCCTCCCTCAGGAAACTCATGAACCTGTTCTTCGTTTCATCGTAGAAGTAAGCAACTTTCTCAGCAGCTTCCAATACTCTTCCGTTTATCTTGTCCGTTCTCAGGAAGTACTCTTTTCTCGCAAGCCAGACTATCTTGTGGTGAGACCGCCAACACGTTGGATACTCGTGTTTCACGGGTTTCGTGTCGACGAGCAAGCCTCTGCTTCGAAGTTCTTCGATGACCATCTTGTCCGTGTCTCTCGCAAACACTCCGCAGAATTTGCCGCCTTCAGCAGTGAATTTGACCTCATCGTCGAACGGTGCGAATATCGGCATGCCACGCTTCATTGCCGCAAAAAAGTCCTCTTCACCGTTGCCAGGAGAAAGGTGAACGACACCCGTCGCCGTCTCAACGTCCACGAAGTCCTCGCATATCACCTTGTGAACCAACGGATGACTCTTCTCAAGCTCAGCTTGTCTCGGAACCAAATCCTTGAACGGGAACTCATACTTCATGCCTTCAAGACTCTTGCCGCTTACGGTTTCCACTTCGTCGTACTTCTTTACGCCAAGTTCTTTCATCAGTGATTCGACTCGCTGTCTAACAAGGATCCAGACTTCGTTGCCCACACGAACTTTCACATACTCAGCGTCGGGCCGAACAGCGAGCATCGTGTCCGTGATCAACGTGAACGGCATCGTTGTCCAGACGAGAAAATACTCGTTCTCAGCATCTGCGACTTTGAACTTGAAGTAGACGCTTGGGTCTTCAACCACCTGATACGAGTCTTCAAAGCCTATTTCCGCGTTGCTCAGGCTCGTTTGGCAACCTGGACAATAGGCCACGACGTAGTGTCCTTCTTCAAGCAGGCCCTGATCCCACGCGCGTTTGAGGATCTGCCACTCTCGCTCGATGTAACCATCATGGTAGGTCCAGTAAGCCTTGTCCTGGTCTATGAAGACGCCAAGTCTGGCATCCAAATCCACCCATTGTTTGTGATATTTCATTATCGTTTTCTTGCATTCTTCTATGAAACTCTCCTCGCTGACCCGCTCAAGAAGTTCACGCTTGTTTTTCACGCCCAGCTGCTTCTCAACCTCCAACTCCACGGGCAGTCCTTGACAATCCCATCCTGCCCAGAACGGTACATAGTAGCCCTGCATGGTCTTCCATCGATACCTAAGATCCTTCATCACGCGGCCTCTCGCGTGACCAACATGCGGCATACCGTTGAGCGTTGGAGGTCCTTCCACGTAACCCAGAACGCCTACGTTGTGTTTCTTTTTGGCTTCCGCTAGCTTCTGTTCTGTATGGTTTTTCTCCCAGAATCTGCGTATTTCTTGTTCAAGCTCAAGCGGGCGGTAATCTACACTGAGGCTCGTTTCAGAATCAGTTTTTGATTTGGCGGTCACCTTGCATCACATTGCACCCGCAAACACAGCAGAATTGCGCCTGCAGCATATAACCTTTTTGAATCTGGGTTCCGTGAGGTATTCGGTTGATGGGCGTTTCTTTAAGAAATCGGTTGATGAGAATTTTTCCAATCTTGCTTCTCCGACTTGGAATTAGATTTTTTCAATGTTGAATCGGCTAATCCGACTGTGCCAAGTATCAACCTAACCCTGAACGCAGATTCAGAGCGAGTACTCTCCGCAGAAAAAAGGTAGGGGGTAGGGTGTTTTTGACTGTTTTCAACTCAAAAACCATGTTGAGTAGGCCCTCAGCAAACATTCAAACAAAGCAGTGATCAACAGCATAAGTCTTAAATCAAATCTCCCACATACAAATCGCGTGACCCAACATGACCGACGAAGACATCGTCATGGAAATCGATAAACCACACTTCACAGTCAAACTTCACTCAACCTTCCTGGAAGTAGATTTGAAAGAAGGAATCAGAAAAGATCTGGAAAAACTGATCGAAGCAAAACCAGCAATCAGAGACAGCGTGGGTATACTTTTTCAAACGATAGTTCCAATTGATGTCAGACTACGGGACATAAGATCCGTTGGCCTGGACAAGAAAGGCAGAGTCAAAATCGACATCCCGTCAAGAAAAGACCTGACCATCCCCTTGGACGAAAAAGAATCCACTAGCCTCATAAATAAACTGAACGAACTCATACCTCCAGAAAGGGAAAGAGCAATGAGAGACTCCTCGGAAGCGAGGAAGGCTGAAAAAGCTTACAAATCTGCACGCGGAACCACCCTGGACGAAAAAGAAGTTATGAGGGGAAGACTAGACTAACACACAGAATCTCCTGCATCGAAGAATTCGCCAAAGCGACTTCGAACTATTTTCCAACACAACAGTACGCGCGCCTCAGTCAAGAGGCACCTTCTTTCCAGTCATATCTCTTTTAAAAACACCAAACTCTCCTGCGACCTGACTCAACTGTCTCGAAGAGAACACAGGTCCATCCCTGCAAACCCTGTACCCCCCGAAGGCACAACTCCCACACAACCCTATCCCACAACGCATCAAACGTTCAAGACTCGCCTGAAAAGGAACCTTATGCCTGTCAGCCAATGCAAAAACCTTGAGTATCATCTTCTCAGGTCCACATGCATAAACCGCGTCAAACCCACCTTTACCCAACAACTCCTCAACAGGCTGAGTGCAAAGACCCGTTAAACCGCAACTTCCGTCTTCCGTCGAGTACACCACGCTGAATCGCCTCTTCTTCAACCCCTGCAATTCAGCCGAAAACAACAATTCATCCTTCGTTCTCGCCCCCAAAACAAAAGTTACAGCCGCTTCTCTAGGAACAAACCTTCTTGCAAGAAACAACAACGGAGCAACGCCTGTGCCTCCTCCAACCATGAGCAGCCTGCGACCGTCAACTGTGAAGTGATTTCCAAATGGACCTCGCACTCCAATAATCTCACCAGGCTTCTTGCAGTGTAAAGCTCCAGATGCCTCACCCACATTTTTAACAGCCACAGAAACCCTGTTCTTGCTTTCAACATCAAGTATGCTCAATGGAATCTCATCAACCCTCGGAACCCACAACATCAAGAACTGCCCAGGTCTGGCTGCTCCACATTCTTCATCCTCGAAAACAAACGTCTTGACCGTGTCACTAACAGCCTTCACCTTCATTACCCCAGTAGCTCTCAGTTGATTAGTTCGTGTGTGCAAGACCGACAATCTCCGTCACACTCCTCGAATTCCTTTTTCTCAAGTAAGCACTTATTCCCCTCGCAACGTTTGAAAAGACCTTCGTTCCAACAGTGGCCACTGCGGTTCCGATCTGAACGGCTGAGGCGCCTGCCAAGAAGAATTCAATTGCGTCACGCCAGTCCGTTACCCCGCCGCAGCCCACTATCGGTATGTGAACCTCCTTGTAGACTTCGTAAACGTTTCTTAACGCGATTGGCTTTACCGCCGGGCCTGAAAGACCCCCAACCATATTAGCCAAGACCGGAATGCCTGTTTCAACGTTTATTGACATCGCCCTCACAGTGTTCATTATGGTCAAAGCGTCCGCACCAGCCTTCTCGGCGGCCTTACCGATTTCCACGATGTCAGCAACGTTGGGAGAGAGCTTTACAATAACGGGCTTGTTCACTGATGCCTTCACTTTGCGGATGACCTGTGAAAGAAGTTTCGGATCCTGTCCGATCTCACAACCCGTTTCTTTCACATGTGGGCACGAAACGTTAAGCTCAACTGCGTCTGCGCCAGCAACGACGGCTCTTCTAGACACGGTTGCATACTCATCCGCTGAAAACCCAAAGACACTAACGACCACAGGGATCTCCAGAGAAGACTTTGCCTCTCGGATTTCCTCCGCAAACCCGTCTATTCCCGCATTCGGAAGACCCATAGCGTTGATCAGACCGCAGTTGGCTTGCGCAATCGTTGGATTGGGATATCCCCTTCGCGGTCTTAGACAAACGGACTTCGTAACAACGGCGCCAGCCCCGCCTTTTTCGACGCTGACCAACGTTTGTGCAGAAAACCCCAGAATTCCAGATGCCAATATCGTTGGGTTAATGAGCTTCAGACCTGCCAAATCAACGCTCAAGTCAGCGTCTTTCACAAGGCTTCCACTCTGGCTTGCATCTTCTAATCGCCATCACTTATAATAGTTCCTCCCAGAATCAACAAACGCGAAAACGAAAGGCATTCTCTGCTGTAAGTTTATATTAGCAACGGACTTAGCAATAGTAATGTTCGAGGCATCATTATGAAAGTGACAATACTCGAAAGCTCCTTCGGCATGCTGGCCTTCGACGATGAAAACAAACTCATCGCTATGGTTCTGTATCCAAAGAATCCTCATGCCGCTGCAAAAGAGCTTCTCAAAATTGAAGCAGGAAAGATAACAGACGAAGTATCCAGTCTCATCGATGCTCTCAAGAAGAAAGGTTATGACGGGTTCATTTTTGAAAATGCCAACCTCGCCAAAGAAGTAGAGACGGGATTGGACGTTAAATCTGAGGTATCGAAACCAACAAAAGCAGGAGAACTCCTTCGATCCAAGCCTGAATCATTCGCAGTCAAGGCAGGTTTCATCAAAGATCCCGAAGAATATGGCCTCTGGACCCACAACGTCACGATGGAAATCACAAAGTTGCGAGTCAGAGGAGCAGTCGAAAAGAGAGACCTTATCGTGGCTCAAGCCGTTCAGAGCCTGGATGAACTTGACAAAACCATAAACATGCTGATGGCGCGCGTAAGAGAATGGTATGGAATACACTTCCCCGAATTGGATCGGCTGCTTGACAAACACGAAACATACGCCCGCTTAGTTGTCGAGCTTGGCAGTAGAGATGATTTCACCCCCGAGAACCTTGAGAAGGAAGACATTCCGAAATCCAAAGCTGAAGCCATAGCAAAAGTCGCGGAACAATCGATGGGTGCTGACCTTGACGAAACAGACCTGAAACAGATTCAATCGCTCTGCAAAGATATCATCGCCCTCTACAAATTGAGAGAAGGCTTGGAAAAATACTTGGATTCAACCATGGAGGAAGTCGCTCCAAACACAAAATACTTGGTTGGTTCGCTGTTAGGAGCGCGCCTAATCGCGGTGTCAGGAGGGTTAATGAACCTTGCAAAGCGGCCAGCAAGCACAATTCAAGTCTTGGGCGCTGAGAAGGCTCTCTTTCGTTCATTGAAGACGGGAACTAGACCCCCAAAGCATGGCTTGATTTTCCAACACACCCTTTTGCACGACGCGAAGAAATGGCAGAGAGGAAAGATCGCAAGAGCGATTGCTGGCAAATTGGCAATAGCCACAAGGGCTGACGCTTTCGGACGAAGATCCATCGGCGTTGAGCTGAAGGCAAGTATGGAGAAGCGAATCGATGAAATTCACCATAAGTACGAACAACCGCCGCCACTGCCTCCAGCGAAACCCAGACATCAGAGAACAAGAGATGAAAGGCCAAGAGATAGAAACTGGAGAAAACACAGACGTGAACGTTAAAGTCAAGCCTCATCCCAGGTTCGCAGAAATATACACCATTGTGCTCGAAGACGGTTCACATCGGCTCGCCACAAAGAACCTGTCTCCTGGAAAGAACGTGTACGGCGAAAGACTCATCAAGTACGAAGGAGCAGAGTATCGGGTCTGGGACGCTTTCAGAAGCAAGCTTGCAGCAGCAATTTTGAAAGGCCTGAACAAGGTCCCCATCAAACCGAATCATTCAGTTCTGTATCTGGGAGCCGCCTCTGGAACAACAGCAAGCCACGTCTCCGACATAGTCGGAGAAAAAGGACACGTTTACTGCGTCGAGTTCGCCTCACGATCAATCAGAGATCTCGTCGATCACGTCTGTCCTTACAGAGCGAACATGTCACCGATACTTGAAGATGCGCGCTTCCCAGAAAAATACTCAATTTTCATACGCGGGAAAGTTGACGACATCTACTGTGACATCGCGCAGCCTGAACAGGCGAAGGTTCTAGTAAACAACGCAGATCACTTTTTGAGAGTCAAAGGTTGGATAATGCTTGCAGTCAAGGCTCAAAGCATAGACGTAACGAGAGAACCTTCCGACGTTTATAAAGACGAAGTCAAAGTATTGGAGAAAAATGATTTCACGGTGGAACAGGTGATCCAGCTGGAACCCTACGACAAGGCGCACGCCATGATTTTGGCTAACAGATAAATCCCGATCTTGTCAAAAATCAGAGATCAAAAATCTGATCGTGCACTTTATTTCAGCTTCTTCTGTAGTGATCCCTTCCCTTCTTTAACCCGTTTCGCAGGTTTCCATGATTTTCTGATGAACTCAGGATATTCATCAGCGTTCTTCATCAACCTTTCAAGAAAAGCGATTGTTCTCGAATCCGAAGGATAGCCAGACCCAAAACTCCCATGAATCTGTCCCAGAAGAGCGATCTCCCGATCCCTTTCAACCTTAGCAATAATCGAAGCTGCAGAAACAGCAACGTAGTTTCGATCGGCCTTGTGTTCCGAGACTATCTTGGCCTTGAACGGTAGACACTCAAGTATGTGCTGTCTAAACCGTTCCTCCAAAACATCGGACGCATCAACATAAACCAAGTCTGGTCTGAGCGCGTCAATGACCTTGGCCATCGTTTGCGCTTCCAACCAGTTCAACTTGTGCAACCTTCTTCCACTCTTGACCACACTATCTATTTCTTTCGGCTGAAGCTTCTGAACACTGGTTTTGCATGCAATCTTCATGATGTGCTCAGCCAAAAACTCGCGTCTGCGAGGAGAAAGAAGCTTCGAATCCTTGACCCCCAAGATCTTCAACTTCGACAAGTCCTCGTCTTTGACCAAGACTCCCGCGATGACTAAAGGACCGATCACGGCACCGCGCCCAGCGTCATCCACACCAGCAATCAACATGCGGCCCCGCCCCTCGTTCCTGAACTATTTTATCTGAGGAGTTATAACACTTTACAGGGACAAGCTAGCGCGATCTTCGACAACAACGAATTTCCCCAGATATTTGGATCCAAATATCCATGATACATTGAAACCTAGGAGGGGCCGACAAAACTCCGAGTTAGAATAAGAATCAAGAAAAACCATCAAAAACCGTCTACTCGAAGGCGTGACCCCGCAGAAAATCCAAACCCTTCTCGGCAACCACATCAGCCAAATGCTCTCGATTCTCCCTCGTCACAGTGAAAACCTCAGCGTCATCCCTCTTTATGACATTTTCAATCAACGCGTCACTCATTTTCCAGTGCACAGTGCAGACAGCAAGCTTCTGACCATCAACAACCTTCGTTACGACTTCTCGAAAGCGCCGGGAAAACAACTCCATCGGCCCGATTTCATCCACGAAAACAACGTCCAAGTCTTCAAGCGCCCTCAATACGGCCTCTACTCCAACGTTGTCAAGACCCTCAATATTCACGCGGTACTTGCCGATTTGAGGTCCCGCCGTCTGATCAACATGAGCAAGCCATCCTTTTCTGCCGGTCTGCAAATCCAGAATCTCAAAGCCCACGCGATTTCCACCAGCTCTAACCTCATTGCTAATCATTCCGCCGACCCTGAAGCCCCCTGCCCTCAGCTTCTCAGACGTCTTCACCAGAACCGTTGTCTTCCCACAACCAGGAGCACCCGTAAGAACCAACAAACGTTTCTTCAACGCTTCTCAACAGAAACCAGAAGTCTAATATCACCTTAAAGGACCTTCCTACTCATCTCCAGGAAAAACAAACCACATGACAGTCAACGAACAAGAACCTCGCTACCCAACCGAAATCATCCAAGAAGGCAAAGCCAGGGTTCTCGTCCCCAAACTCAAAGATTTCGTAAAACAACCAAGCGACTACGCACCCTCCAAAGCACCCGTCTTCTTCAACCCAGTAATGGAACTCAACCGTGACCTAGCCGTACTAGCTGCACAAGCACATCAAAGACGTCTCAACCGAAAAATCACACTCTGCGAACCCCTCACCGGCACAGGTCTAAGAGGAATACGCTACGCCCTCGAAATCGATGGCCTCAAACGAACAATCATAGGAGACATAAACGAAAACGCCTTCAGACTCGCAACACACAACGTTCAGATCAACGGACTATCCAAACGAATAACCGTGAAAAAGAAGGAAGCTAACCAAATCCTCGCAGCCCATAACGCACCCCGAAAACGATTCGACTATATAGACATCGACCCGTTCGGCTCACCAGTTCCGTTCCTCGACTCTGCCATCCGCGCCTTGCGAAATCACGGAATGCTCGCTCTGACCGCCACCGACATGGCTTCCTTGTGCGGCGTTCACCCCAGAGCATGCCTCAGAAAATACGGAGGCCGACCATTAAGAACCGAATACTGCCATGAACTAGCAGTCAGGCTACTTTCCGGCTGCGTTGCAAGCGTCGGCGCCAAGTATGACATAGGAACACAAACAGTCTTCAGCCACCGAGGAGAACACTACGTAAGAGTCTACGTCACAATAAATTACAGCGCAAGAAACGCCGACGAAAGCCTCGAAAACATGGGCTTTGTCCTCCACTGCTTCAACTGCTCACACAGAGAAACCGTAAAAGGATATCCAAGAATCGAAAAATCTCGAGAATGCAGCGAGTGCGGCTCAAGACTAAGCGTCGCAGGACCACTCTGGGTTGGAAA
This sequence comes from Candidatus Bathyarchaeota archaeon, assembly GCA_963739305.1. GTDB lineage: Archaea > Thermoproteota > Bathyarchaeia > Bathyarchaeales > Bathycorpusculaceae > DASPPK01. Next base: position 11,022 of record CAVTZU010000033.1, read on the forward strand.
CATCTTTGACCCTGATTTTTGCGCATTGATGCAGCTGGAGACCGAACGTAGAAAACTAAAGTCAGCCAGAAAAATAGAGAATATGCTGACACTAATCAGGAGCGAAGCCGACTCTCCAGTCGGTTATTACGTTATCGACCAGATGTGCGATTCTCTGAACCTACCCGTTCCGCCTGTCAAAACAGTTGCCCACGTGATAGAACGCGAGGGTTTCGACGCAGCGTTAACTCATTTCAACTCGAGGGGAGTACGCTCAGACATTCCAGCACGCAAGTTGGCGAAGATCCTACAAGGCCTAGCAGACGCTCGTCGAAGTGGCTGATGGCGGATATAGCCTGGAAACGGATGGTCCTGACTCGCAATGAGAGCCCGAACGGCAATTTGTCTTCGTACATCTTCAGGAATAAGTCGATTCTTGATAGAAGACTCTTCCAGAATGTTTATAATGAAACATTGGTTAGATTCAGTCACACTGGAGAGCAATGTACGTGACAAAGAAAATGCTAATAGTCGTCCTGACGATACTCTTAGTCTCTTGCGTTTACGTTGCCATTCTGCCAAAGAGTCACGCAGTTGCTCCTGTGAGGTTGTACCTCGATCCAGCGAAGATTGATGATGTATCCTACACACCGAACACGACGTTCAACGTTTCGGTCAAGGTTGACAACATTCCAGCGGATCCTGGGCTTGTGGGCGTCGAGTTCAACGTGACCTGGGACCCAGCGATACTGAAGGGAGTAGGACTACAGGATGTGATGTTTCACGAAGTAACACCCCCCGACGATCAGAACAACATTTGGCAAATCGAGAAGACGTTCATCAACAACTCAGTGAACTATGCATGCACATGGCAGAACATAGCTGACGCGACCAGTGCTGGCTACGCTCCGATTTCTGGCAATCACACAGTAGCTAACATTATGCTTAAGGTCGTGGGCACTGGGAAAACCTCGCTGAATTTTATGGTCGGCAAACTCGGTGACCCACTCGGTAACCCTATCGCCCGCGACGTCTTCAATGGAACGTTCAGCAATGTCGGAGTGCCTCCTCCTCCTAAGCCTGCTCTTCTGTTCGTTGATCCTGCCAAGATCTTGAACGGAAGTCTCGGCTCAGGCTCGAACTTCACGGTCAACATCAATATCGTGAACGCGTCAGGTGTCGGAGGCTTGGAGTTCAAGCTTGGTTTCAACGCGTCTGAGCTCAACGCTATTTCCATTGCAGCAGGCTCTTTCATTCCAGGATCCGTCACGCCTATCACTCAGGTAGACAACACGACCGGGTTTGCAAGGTTCAACGTAACCTTGTCCACGCCGCTCGACGGCAACGGAACACTGGCCGTGATCCAGTTCAAGGTGATGACGGACAACTTGAAGAACTCGACGCTTCACCTGTATGACGTGGCTTTAGTGGACGGAAGCGGACAGGCGTTGCCATTCTCGACGGTTGACGGCAGTTTCAGCAATCTGAAGGTGATTCCGGGAGATCTGAACCATGACGGCATCGTTGATATCGATGATGCGATCATGTTCTCTAATTCGTTCGGATCCGCCCCTGGAGACAAGAATTGGAATCCGGAAGCCGACATGACTGGAGACGGTCAGGTTGACATCATCGACCTGATCTTCATTGCCATGAAGTTCGGGACCACGGCCTAGCGTTTTCTCTTTTCTTTCCCACGGTTCACTGTTTCTTGTTTTTGTCTACACTCATCCAGGATTTCAACTGCCGTGCGGATATGAGGGATGGTTATTGAGCCGCCGACGATTAGGGCCACGTTGATGGCTTCAAAGAATTCCTCGTCCGAAATGCCTTCCTCTACGCAGCGGATGACGTGGTACGTTATGCAATCGTTACAGCGAAGAACAGTTGAGGCGACGAGTCCGAGCATTTCTTTGGTTCTAACGTTCAGAGCTTCTCCTTCGTAGGCTCGTGTGTCGAGCGCGAAAAACCTTTTGATGTTAAGGTTTCCCTCTGAGAGTATCCGGCTGTTCATTTTTTCACGGTACCGTCTGAACTCTTCAACGTTGTTCAACTTAACTCCTCAAGTCTTTAGGGCTTGAATGCGTAGAAAACCCTTGCGCCTGGTCGTGGTTCGAAGCGATCAGAACTCGTGCACGTAGGTTTGGTCAACATTTATCTTGATTGTTTTCAGCCCAAGAACACGATGCCCCTAGTTTTCTTAGGCGGAGCCGTAATCGGAGGTCTCGCTGGTAAGTGACAAGATTTTTCAGGCGATTTTTCTGTTTTTCTGATATTGCCATCACCTGCTTGTGACGTTCATGCGTTCATGAATTGACATGTGGTCCTAAATATCACGGAGAGGAAGCGAGTACGCATGAGAATTCAATTGATCGGTCTAGGAAATGTCGGCAAGAGCCTACTCGCACTTATCAAGGAAAAACAGGGTCTTCTCGATTCTCTGGGGATTCCCCTGTATGTTGTTTCGGCATCTGACTCAAAGGGAACAGCGCATAGTAACAGTGGACTTGATTTGAATGAGGTTTTGAATCATAAAGAAGACGACTGGAAAGGTTTCAGTGAGTACGAGACAGGTTATTCCGCGTTGGACGCTATCAAGAATATATCGGGTGATGTTGTGGTCGAGCTGACACCGTCTAATCCCTCGGGAGAACCAGGCCTGTCCCATATCAAGACCGCTCTTGAGCGAAGGAAGAACGTGGTCACAGCGAACAAGACTCCGCTCGTCTTGGCATACGAAGATTTACTAAATATGGCGAGGAAAAGCCAAGTTCGACTTCTCTATGAGGCCACTGTTGCAGCTCACCTGCCCGTCTTCTGCTTGATCGAATCCTGTTTCAAAGCAGACAAAGTGGTTCGTCTCGAGGGAATCCTCAACGCCACAACCAACTTCATAATCGGAGAAATTGAAAGGGGACGAAGCTTCCAAGAAGCGCTGACCCAGGCAATAAAAGAGGGGTGGGCTGAGACAGACTACTCGGACGATGTCGACGGAGTAGATTCGGCGAGAAAAGTCGTGATCCTGGCGAATTCATTCTTCAAAAAAGGAGCCAAACTCGCAGATGTAGAGATCGAAGGCATCCGAGATGTTGGAAAATCAATCGAACGCGCACAACGGCTTCACAAAAAGGTCAAGCTGATCTGCAGTATCTCGTGGAAAGGAACCAACGTCGAAATGTCCGTAGCTCCGCGACTAATCGCGAAACATGATCCCTTGGCAACAGTTAACGCAGGCGACATGGCGATGAAGCTTGTTTTCCAAACTTCACAACAAGTCTTTGTGTCCGCACAGTTTGCCGGCGTGAAACAGACTGCATACGCTGTCCTGAATGACTTAATCAAGATTGCACAATTGAACCAGGCTTGCTAGCAACCGTTTTGGATGCCATACCATAATAGAATTCGGAGCCTGATGGAAAACGAATAGTCTAAGTAATTGAACTCCCAATCTCTACTGATCACTTAATGGACGCTGAAAGTGTCTTGAAACCCAAAATGCTGGTCACATCCGCATGGCCCTACCTACACAGTCTTCCACACTTGGGCAATCTAGTGGGCTCAATACTCTCCGCGGACGTTTTCGCACGCTACTGCAGGCTCAAGGGCGATGACGTAGTCATGGTAAGCGGTTCTGATGAACATGGAACTCCCGTCGAAGTTGAATCCGTCCGACAAGGAATTCCTCCTAAAGAACTAACCGACAGAAACCATGCCAGACTTTCCGGGCTACTTACGAACTGGGGAATATCCTTCGACAACTACACCAGAACCGAGAACCCTGTGCACAAAGAATTTGTGAAAAAGACTCTAACAGAGATCTACGACAACGGCTACATTTTCACCAAAGAAGGCGAAATGCTCTACTGCGAAACATGCGACCGCTTTCTGCCGGACAGGTACGTCGAAGGCAAATGCCCGTACTGTGGTTACGAACGGGCTCGGGGAGACCAGTGTGAAAACTGTGGAAGGCTGCTTGAAACCACCTCGCTAATTGAACCATACTGCGTCATCTGCAAGAGCAAACCAGTCGTGAAAACTACGAAACACTGGTACTTTGACCTCCCCAAACTTTCGGAAAGAATCGGCAGTTACCTTGAACAGAATCATCAGTTGACAAGCAACACTAAAAACTTCAGCCTGAGCCTGATAAGAGAAGGTCTAAAGTCAAGGGCGGTAACCAGAGACGTTGCTTGGGGGATTCAAGCACCGTTCCCCGGCGCTGAAAACAAGCGAATCTACGTCTGGGTCGAAGCCGTCTTAGGCTACGTGTCGGCAACGATCGAATACTTCAAGAACAAAGGGGACGTAGATAGATGGAAGGAATATTGGTTTCATCCAGAAGCCAGAACATACTATTTTATCGGAAAAGACAACATCCCTTTCCACACGATAATTCTCCCAGGCTTGCTAATGGCTTCAGGCGAACCATATAACCTGCCATGGAACGTGTCAGCAACAGAATTTCTCCAGTTCAAAGGCGAAAAGGCTTCGAAAAGTCAGAAAGTCGGCATCTACATTGACGAAGCGTTGGAACTCTTTCCTGCAGACTATTGGCGCTACTTTTTGATAGCAACAAGACCCGAAGCGAAAGACTCCAATTTCTCATGGGATCTTTTCATAGAAAGGATCAATGCAGACCTCAACGACACCTTCGGAAATTTCATTCATAGAACTCTTACCTTCATAAACTCCAAATTCGACGCGATTGTCCCAGAACCCAAAAACCTTGACCCCGACGCGTTACAAATACTTAAGACTCTCGAACAAAAGTTGAATCTCATTTCAGAAGAACTCGATTCGTGCAAACTACAATCGGCCGCGAACAACACCCTGAGCATCAGCAGAATCGGAAACCAGTACCTGAACGAGAAAGAACCTTGGAACTTAATCAAAGAAGACAAAGCCAAAGCAGCAAACATATTTTCAGTAGCTGCCCAACTCGTCAAAGCCTCAACGATAATCTCAGCTCCTTTCATCCCCTTTGCCGCAGAAGAAACATGGAAAACATTGAACCTCCCGGGAAGCGTACACGAACAGAAACTGTCCGAGGCAACAAAACCGTTCCCCGCTAACCACAAGATTTCTAAACCGACGCCACTGTTCAGGAAGATCGAGGACACGCCAGAACAGCTAGAGCAGAAGCTCCAAGCGATCAGAAAGAAATGAACCAGATCATTAGGGAAATGATCAGGTCTTGAAACTGAAGATAGATTTACACGTTCACACAATCTTCTCGTCAGATTCATTCATCAGCCCAACAGAGCTCGTTCTCTGGGCAAAGCGGCGAAGACTGGACGGAGTTGCAGTCACAGACCACGACTGTTTTGAGAGCGCTCTGAAAATAGCGCAAGAGACCGATTTTCTCATCATTCCCGGAATGGAGATCTCAAGCCGACATGGACACATCGTTGGATTGAACGTTCAAAAGAAAATTCCGAAAGGGTTTGGGTCAGACGAGACTGTCGACAGAATCCACGCTGCTGGTGGCTTGGCAATTGCTTGTCATCCAGTAGCTTTTCTCAAGGGCAGTCTCGGGGAGCACGCCACGTCGAAATTCGATGCAATTGAAGTGATCAACTCATCTGCGTTTCCTTTTGCCTACTGTAAGAAGCGAAGCGAGGAACTTGCTTCACGACTGAAAATTCCACGGATAGCGGGGACTGACGCTCATTGTGCACCTGAAATCGGATATGCGTTCACCTTGGTCGATGCGGACCCTAACATCAACAGCATATTGGATGCAATCAAAAACGGCAGGTGCTGGCCTCACGGCGGGGCGATACCGTTTTCTCTCAGGCTCACGCGAGAATTTCGCAAGCTGCTGAAATTGACCGGAGTTGAACGCCGAGAAATACCAGGATAATTGGCATAGGAAGATTTTGAGACTCGCGTCCTCGAATATCTGCGCGAATTTGAACGTATCTATAGCTGGTTATCACGCGAACTTTTTTCTGATCGAATTCGGCATTTTCACTTCTAGTCCGTCAAGCAAAAGATGAGGAATATATCAAGTCTGGGAATGCTTTCAAGTCGGCAACACGGCTTATATTAAGATTTACGATTCTCAGTACTCTGATCACCTTGAGCAAAAGACTGTCGAGCCGAGAATTCTTGGAACTTGCGGACATACTTTGGCAAGGCGATGCGAAAGTCAGGTACCAGAACCCTGACAACTGGATGGTAAATTAGCGGTCTTTTGCTCCCTACCCCGCCTTTTCAAATCACGAATCCTTGTTCTCTTTTTGTGGGAATCCTGTTCACAGGTGAGGACAGTATTCAAACGGTTACACGATTGCTTCAACATAAGCTGCGTTAGAACGTCGAATAGTGCGGGCCTTAGCGAAAATTCTCAGCGACAACGTCCACTTCGGCTGTTCCGCCTGATATCGACAACGTAGAGGATGCAATCTTTGTTCTTCCAGGAAAAGAAGGGCACTTGACAAAAATAATCAGACAAGACTGATTTTCACAGAAATACTTGCCTTTCTTTCCCTTTAAAAGTTGGGTTCCGCAATGAGGACAGTTTACCATCTTTCCTCTAACAGAG
>CAVTZU010000034.1:0-14358 GCA_963739305.1 Candidatus Bathyarchaeota archaeon
AATTACTTAACACGTCTGGGTTTTTTAGTTTTGTGGAATCTTCTTCTATCTGATTTGCACTTGAGTTGCGCCCGAAATTTCAGGCACTAAAGATATTAGAATGCAAATTCCGTTGGAAAATCGAAGACAAGTTTAAACTATTGCATATTCTGGGAGAAGTTTTTAAGGATGAATTCTCATATATGCATGTGCGCAGAGGCGAGGAATTTGAAGACGGTAACATTGCTGTATGTGGCTCTTGCCTTTTCCGTCATATTAATAGCCCTGGTGCATTTCTCGCTAAGTGCCGATACAACAGACACAACAACACCAACTCAATATATCCCTAGCGAAAAGGCAAATCCTGGTTCAGAATTCAAGAAATCTACAGGAGACACGACAAACAACGAAACATACTTCAACATACCCGAACGAGACGATCAGATCATAGGTGGGCAACCTGATAACGCATCATGCCCTGACGCTGTCGACTCAACTGGATCTCATGGGCAAGTTACAAATGTTCCCAGTATGTAATGAAAACGTGTCATTACCGACCCCACTTCCAGATGGACGTATCTTCACGAGCGGGGAACCACCTTATGGTTATCTCCCAACTTGCAGTCCAAAGGACAGAAACATGCCGTTTGTTCCCGTTGAACCAGACTAGCGATTTCTTGTGGTCTTTCGAAAACGAACATGTTTATTTTGGGCATTTCGCTTCTCTTACTGATTCATGAGAAAAAAAGGATCTCGAGTGACACAGTCATATGACGAAGAAAAGAGCGACTTCATGGATTTTCGCTGGGCTCTTTCTGATTCTCCTAGGCGCTGTTCTAGTGGTCTGCTCGAAGCCTTATTTCAGTTACACAATCGAAAAACTGGAGGCAAGTTCAAAGATCCGAGACCATAATGAACTCTTCCTTTAACCTACATATGTCTCAAGACAAAATGGTTCAAGTTCAGTTGAGCATCGGTCAGACATTAGACATTTTGGCATCAGGGAGTGAGAACTTCACTTTTCTGATTGCTAACTACACAGACCCAAAAAACGTTACGGCACTGGACGAACCAGACGTGACCTACTACATGGCGAACGGCACTTTGACCGTCAATACAACATGGAGCCCTCAAATAAGAACAGCCAGCCCTGGAAATTACTATCTAACCTTCTTGGCTCGCGATTTTTCCGCTGAATCGCCCGTGCACGTCTACGCAAACATAACCAAGAAATGGACAGATCTAGTCACCAAAATAGTCGTAGCACCAGATCTCAGGGCTCTCATAGATTCGAATTACGCCTTCGTAGGTCTGGGCGTCGCAATTCTGGGCGGAGTCGTTCTTGCGTACACTTTCTACAACAAATCTAGACCGAGAAGTCAGCGGCATGGATGAGCACAAAACCCATGAACGCTGATTCTTTCTTTTCAGAAAGCGATCGAATTCGCGAAAGACTGAACAAGAGGTTACAGAGGGTGGGAGGGGAGACAAAAATAGTATATATACTAACTTTCCAGGCTACCTATATCCAGAATAGCATCATCTGCGGCCCATTGAACGGCTGCCTGCCTATTGATAAACAGTCTGATCGAAGCGATTCGTTCTCTTATCCAGTTCGCGCGTCCGCACCTCCGCATCCAAGTGCCTTTGAGCAACCTTAAAGTCAGCAAGTGCTGGGTCCAGGTCTTGACATTATCCCAGTTCGCAGCGCGCGCTACGCCAGATATGGAGGACAGTTCTATATTATGGTTCCAGAACGCATATTTTTCCGTTTGAACCGTGGTTTAAGTGGCGTGCGCGGACTTTTCATCTCTACGGCGGCACCATGCTCACCTCTGAAAAGGGGGAGATGGGAGAAACCAACTTTTGGTTCATGTCGCCACCCTCACAGTCCGCGCACGCCTTCTTGCTTGATGAGAAGTGTGCGTAGCTTGCAGAATGAAAATTCGTCTTTCAGCTGCGCTGACTAGATCCTTCCAGCTCTTTTGAACTGGCGCGTGACGCTATTGATGTCTTCGCCCAGAACTTGTATGTCATCAATTTCGCCCAGCTTTCTCTCGTAGGCCATGCGAACGTGAGCAACTTCATGAGGATCAAACCCCATAATCCTGCACGCCGTAGCATCTGTGGCAACGACGTCTTTTCCCGCAAGTATCAGATCCATCTTGACTGGTGAACCGCTTACAGGTCCATTTCCTTCCATCGCGACAAATCCGTCAATCACGGTCAGAACTGGTTTGATCACGGTGTTTATGTCCGCGATCACCTTGCTGATGCCTTTGATGTGATACTTTCCCTTGAACTTGTCGGGAAGTAGCCCAAACATGTTCTTCATTCCCAGCGTAACCTTCGTAGACCCGTGAGTCTTCAGTTTCGCCGCGCTTATCACGGCGGACTCAGTCACCAACCTCGGCACAGTAATGCTGTCCAATGCCCTGCCGTCTGGAATATCGATCTTAACCCTGTCTTCTACGTATCTTAAGTTCAAGCATTCCACACCGTTCCGCTCAGCCATTTCCTTCATACCCGTGGCTTCGAAAGTTTCATCCGCACTAGTCATCGTGGCGTCCGATTCGACAACGTAGATTTTCACAGGCAAATCCTGCAGCTTCTTAATAATAGCTTCAACCACGATTGGGTCTGTTGTGGCTCCAGTGTCCCATGTTTTCACCGTGATGAAGTTGACCTTGATAAGAACCGTTTTCCAGCCCGACAGAGCAGACTTGTAATCTATCATTTCCAAGGCTTTGAAAACGGGTTCATGACCTCTCTCACCCTTGACGACTGCAACCTTTGAACCCAATGAAACACGCCTCGAAGGCAGAGATCAAGAGTCATTCTTAAGTCTTTTTCAGAAAACCCAAAAAATCCAGAGCAAACTTTACGCAGCAGAAAATTCGGCTCTAAATGTTATGCAGGCTTCAGATATTGCGAGTAGAATTTGAGTGTTCTCTCCCACGCATCCTTTGCCGCTTCAGGCCTATAATTCTCTCGGGTATCATTGAAAAACCCGTGAGGAGCGCCAGGATAGATTTTCACGTCAAACGTCTTTCCATACTTCGTCAGTGTCTGTTTCAGAAGGTTGATGTCTGATTCCGTGATCGACATATCTGCGCCGGCATAATTGCACAGGATTGGGCATTGAACATTCTTCACTAGGTCGATAGGCGAAGGGTTTCTACCGTAGAATACGACGGCTGCCGCGAGGTTCTTGTTATGACATGCGAAAAGAAGCGACAGTCCGCCGCCCATGCAGAACCCAATGCTGCCTATACGCTTTGGCCTCACGAAATCCAGAGATTGGAGATAGTCGAATCCGCCTCTGAGATCTTTGAGAATCTTCTCTTCACGGAATTCTTCTCGCAAAGCGCGACCTTCTTGTATGTTCGAAACGATCTTTCCGTCAAACAGGTCAACTGCGAGTGATACGAAACCTTCGTTTGCGAATCTTCTAGAAACGTCTTTGATGTGCTCTACCAGCCCCCATATCTCATGGATGACTATAACGGCGGCATGTTTCTCAGTCGTCGTCAGGTCTGGCCAAAAAACCCTTGGTCTTTTGCTTCACGTTTCCGCCTGAGAATTCTACGGTTGAAGAGAGAATTTTCGTCATTATTCGCAGCGACCCAGCGTAACGTGCCGGGCCTTTTCTAATAAGACTTTCTTGAATCGAAACGGTTAGCTTGAAATACCTTCCTAGACATGTTCACAAAACGTGAGGAAAATGAAAACGGCAACAGGTGGCACTTTTTATCAACGCATAGAGAAGGCAATTCGGAATATTGAAGAAGATGACAGAAAACTTCTGGACACTCTGAGAACGTTGAAAGATGATATGAACAGACTTGAGGAAAGAGTTGGGGAGAAAAGACAACCTGGAGACTTGGATAAACTGAACTGTGCAATTGAAAGCCTCAATCAACTGACGGATTCGCAGATTCTTGCCAGCAAAAAGGCTTGGAGAATTTACGAGGAATTTGAACGCGAATCCACGGGTCAGTCATTGGAACCAGACAAGCTTAATGAACTACGAGTAGTGTGCAAGAAAAGGGAGCAAATCGCAGCAGATCTGCTCTGCTATTCACTCGGCCATCTCAAGTAGAAGAGGTTCAGAATGGACTTGTCCAGTCTCTCACAAATGCGCCCCTTCAGAATAACTCACGTGTGCTACCGCTAGAGGGAAACCTGGTGATAAACTAGAACTCGAATTTCTCTATGATTTTTCTTTCTTTCTCCCAGTTTATCTCCGCGACAACATGAATGTAGTTCTGCAATCCAGAGTTCTGTATCCTCGGCTTGAGCAGCTCATCTATCTGGAAGATGCCGGCAGAGTTGGACATGGTTATTCTCACAGTTACGGGTGTCTTTTCGCCCTCTTGAACCTCAACCTTCTCGATTGCCAACGCGGAAACAGAGTGGATGTCCACTTTCCCCGCCTGGAACGGGATTCGAGCTCTGCCCTCTTCCATGTCCAGCGCATCGGAGATTCTTACGACTCCCGCCTCTATAGTCAATGGTCGTCTCGGTTCTTCGTGAGCGGTTATGCAGTGCAACACTTCAGAACCTATTATCGTGCGTTCTTCTTCGGAGTAAACCGGCTGCAAGAACTTGTCAAGGAAGCCATACGCAAGAAGCGCTCCGAAGATTTCGTGCTGATCTCTAATGACCGTCATACCAAGGTCATGAAAAATAGAGCCCAGAACAACAACCACCTCAGCGTCTTCGTTCTTCATCCTGTAATCCTTCACTATGCTGGGAACGATCTGTTTGTTGATCAAGATTCTAAGAAGTTTCAAGGCCAGGTTTGAAACAATCTTGACATGAGTCGGACCATGGTCAGTGTACCCCATGCGGTCGATAGCCATAACGTTTGAGCATCTCCACAGAGTATGAAGTCTAACGTCGCTCTTCACTTGATCCATCACCTTCTCGAGTTTGTTGTTTCCGCGGAACGGTATGTTGAAAACGTAAGATGCACTCTCTCCGCGTCTGTTCGTCTTGAATCGTTTCTGATTCTGCATTACCCGCTACACCTGGTACGTTAAACTACTTTATTGTGACCACTCAGCATATCAATTCTTTCATGATTCTCGGAGAAGGGTCGTATTTTAGATATGAGGATCGTCTATACTTGCTTGTTGCATTTTGAATCAATCTCAAAGATTCCAGTGTACACAAAACTTTTTACTTCGTTCAAGGGTACAAACGTTATGCGAACCAAGGACAAGACTCGCGTCAAACACCCGAGATTGGATTGGAAAGGTGATATCAGCAACTATCCACTCGAAAACTATCCCGATTATGAGCCGGGCAATCCGCCCCGTTTTGAGAAGCTCGCGGAGATAAGCCACCTTGACGAATACGAAAAACTGTGGGGTCGACCGTGTGGCGATCAGGGCATCGGAAGACTCCGAGAAGTCGCATTGATTAGGCCCGACGAGTTCGAGATGAACAAGCTCTTTGTCAACAACCCAGAATTCTTCCTGATGAGGCACATGGTGGTGACGAAAACAAAAATGACTCTTGAACGGTTGCAGGAGAACTTCGATCAATACGTCAACATACTCAAGGGCGAAGGCGTCAAAGTCGACCTGCTTGAACAACCATACCCGGCCATGGGCGTCTACGGACCTATAAGGAAACAGTTCGTCGCCGCAAGGCTCGGATTCGTCATTCGAGGAGGCGTAGTGCTGAAGAGGTGGGGTCATTCATCGTGGAGCAGGGGGCTGGAGTACTATGCACAGCGTTTCTTTACCGACCTCGACATCCCGATTCTTCTCTTCCCCGCGGGAAAAGCAATCTTCGAGGATGCATGGGTCTGGGCAGCCGAAAACGTGGTGATCGGAAACTACGGTCTCGCTTGCAATCAGGAAGCTATGGACCAGTTGATGCCCGTTTTCAAAGCCGCTGGTATCGAAGAAGTAGTGATGGGCAGCTCCACAACTATAATGGACAGCTTTGAATCTGGCGGAGACTTCCACACTGACGTCGTCCTCGGTATTGCCGACGTTGGCCTTGCAGTCGTCTATCCTGCACAGATGGACTGGAAGATCTACACTTGGCTCAAACAGCACAACTTCAGACTTCTTGAGATACCACACGACGAGCAAGTTAAGTTTCTGCCATCAAACGGCGTATTGATCAAGCCCGGCAAGATAATCATGTCCTCCGGCGCGAAGAAAACCAACGCGATGCTCAGGAAAGAGGGAGTGGACGTCATAGAAATGGACACCGACGGGCTGGCTCACGGAGGAGTGAACGGAATCCGCTGCTGCACGTGCAGAATCTACAGGGAACCAGGACCGCGTCTCGAGGAGATAGTGCATTAGTTTCAGTGGACCGGGCGGGATTCAGACCCAAAAGGGGTCAAGTCCAATACTGCCACAGCGCGCGCTAAACATCGAAATCAGGAAGAATCTTCAGACCCTAATTGAGTCGTAATCCTCCACGAATTCTCGAATTGCCTTATAGTATTGGTCTTTCCCCACTATGAACAGATCGCCATGATCGGCGCTTGGGATGATCACGAGTCGTTTGCATTCGGCAGAAGAGTTTTCATACAGTTCTTTTCCTTCTTCTACCCGAATCAAACTGTCTTGCTCCCCATGGATGATTAAAGTCGGTTTGGAGATTGAACGCAATTTCACCTTGTTAAGAAACGCATAGTCGTCTCTCCAGATTAGATTGTCGGGCGGAACCAAAGAAACTAAATACTCTCTGATATTGTTGGCAGGTCCGCTTTCAACTATCAACCCCTGAATATCATCCTGATACTTGTAGGCCAGTTCTATTGCTGAAAAACTTCCAAGTGAGCGACCCATGAGAAAGTAGCTCTCCTTGAAACCGTAATCCTCGACTATTCTTTTGAATCCTTCAAAGATCCGGTGAGAATCCCTAATCATGTTGGTCACCATTGGTGTGCCATCGCTCAGCCCGCATCCACGATAACCTGCTTATCTGGATATTAGCACGATACTGACGGAACAAGTGTTGTTCTCGCAGATGTACCTGCTTTTGTGCTTACCCTTCCTCAATGGTTTCCCGCAATCTGGGCAATCAACCATCTTTAGATTCCCATATCAAAACGGAGGAGATAACGTAAAACGGTTATGAAACCCACATAATGATGTAAGCTCCATTTCTACATGGCGCAGGGGAAAAGCGCTATCCACGATCTATATTCTTGATTCATAAGTCAGATATGCCCTAGACAAGAATTACCAATAAGGTGAATTGGCATGAGCAACGCGGTAAAGGAAAGAAGAAGATCGCTGGAAGAAAAGGCAAAAACTCTTGGGGAAAAAGCGCGCCTGGAAAGACTCGCTATTGACAAGAAACTCGCTGTCCAAATTCTTGAGGAAGAGAACCTTACGCACGATGCTGCAGTCAAAGAACTGGAGGAAGAGAATCGTATGCACGATGCAGCAGTCAAAGAATTGGAGGACAAAATAGCGGACTTGGAACAACAAATGAAGCCTTTGCCTTCGGGCAGGGAAGCCACCAACCCAGACCGCTTCCGAACCTGCGGAAGAGATTTCCTGACGATCTCGGCGAGTGTGTCAGTGTAGACGTGTTGCCACCGCCCGAGGAAAGCGTGGTTGACACGGTCATAGAAGGGTCAAAAAAGAAGAAACGCAGCTTCTACTAAATGCGCAGTTGCCCGAAAAACCCTTTTTCTATTCTTGTAGTAGCCACGCCCCCGCATTTTTTAGCGCGCTACGTGCAACTTGATTAAGAGTTTTGAATAGTGTTCTTAGCGCTCAAAACGCATTTGATGTGTGGAAGTGTACATTCCAAGCTGAAATCTCTGCGTTTTCATCGAAATCTCAGAGTTTTCCTTTCACATAGAAGATTTATCCACAAATCTTATAAAATGAGAGGTGCGCATTAGCCAACTGGCAGTCTAATGCCAAAAAACATTTGGAAGGAGAAAGAAAGGATGAAAACGAAAATGGCTCTGTTCGTGATTTTGCTTGCTGCCTTGTTCGTTGCCTTACCCGTGCAAGCCAAAATGAATTTTGGGCCCGCGCCGCCACTGCCTTTCATAGCCCACATATTGTACTTAGGCTCGCCTTTCCCAGCAGCTCCGCCACCATGGTATCAGACGGTCTCTGGCTCAGGAACCTGCACTCATATGGGAAAGGTAACCGTTTATCAACACCACATGGTTGTGCCCGCAGCCGACGGTGGGATCGACTTCTATGATGGAGAATTCTTCTGGACAGCGGCTAATGGTGACATAGTGATGGGCACGTATTCAGGACATATGACTCCTAACCCAGCTGGCTATCTCGACATCCACGGATATTGGTATATCGACGGTGGCACTGGACGGTTCCAACACGCTACAGGACAGGGACCCGCTTCAGGCATACAGCACTTTGACGGCACTGGTGACCTATTCTGCGACGGATGGATCAACTACAACTAGCTCATACATGGGAAGTTGGATTCACATCTTCCTTTTTTTTCTGTTTCTCGTCAAGTTCCACTCTACAATAGTCCACTAAGGTGGAGTAGAACATAGTTCTAGAACATAAGTGAACAAGTTCTAATTAGGTAGAAGTGCTATCATCATGGGTTTTTTGCTTCAACTTTAGCTAAGCTATCTCCCATCTTTTGTGTATCAACTATTCCAACGTAGTATTCAAATGCAGCTAGGCTTAGTCCTGTCGAACTTCGCAACTGCGCTGTAATATAGCCTTCTGTAAAGAATTTGGTAATCCAGGATAGCCGGAATAAATGCGGATACTTGAAGGCTCTTCTAACAATGTTGTAGCCTGTCTTACCACAGTAAGGAAAAACCCTTTTGCCTTCGGGGGTTTCTTCTATGCACTTCTTTAACTCATTCATGTAGGGCGCATCTAACGCGCGCGCTTTACCAGGGAAGGTTGATGGACCGGGCGGGATTTGAACCCGCGACTTCCGCATTGCGAATGCGGCGTTCATACCAGACTGAACTACCGGCCCAAGGTGACTCTTTCAGAAAAGAACCGTCGGTAAGAAATTTAGAGCTTTCGGTTTATGTTTCTGAGGGAATACAATTCATAATTGACGAAATGAACTATTCGCAAACCAGCTTGTCTTGAAGTTTCGTTTCCGTCCCTTACTCGAGGATTTGCGGCTTAATGGTTAGCGCGCGCACTTCCTAACCTCTCAGTTTCATTGACAGTCTAGCGATCACCCTTTCCATAGCGGAAAATGATAATTTCGCCCTTCTCGCATCTTGAAACGGCAGCGTGTGGGACAAACCAACCACTATCATACGGATCCAGCAGAGTATCCCCTGCGCCGCCGACAAGTCTGCGTGTTTTTTCGTCCCAGTATAAGCCCCTAGGAGCGTTCACGACTGCTTTTTCGAGTTCCCCGCCGTACACTGGGCACTTGTTGGTTGAATCAAGTTTGGAATAGTCTACACCTTTGCTTACGAATTGGCACCTTTCTTTTTCTCTTTCTCTCTTAGGACTTTGCCAAATGCAGTGTCTGGTCCGTATGGCATCTGATTTTAAGTCAGTTTCTGTCGGATCTTTTCATTTGCGTACAGCTCTACCTTGCCGCAATTTGGGCATATGTAAACGAGGAGAGGAAGCATGTCCTCGCCGAGTTCGGCCCATTCGCCGAAAAGCAGTTTCCATCCACCACTCGTTCCCCCCGTTCTGAACGAGTTCTCTCCCGCAAACTTCATCTCGGCGCCGCAGGCTTGACACTTCTTTACTTCACTCACACTCATTCTCTCCTCATCGTGGCTACGTAGTCTGCTATTTCGGAAAACGTCATTAGCTGAAAGTGGTGACTGTCAGCCAAGTTAACTAGGAAACTGGTTGTTTCTTCAATGCTCACAAGTGGGTGTTGCTTCATCATTGCGATGTAATCCACGTATTCAGAGTAGTTTTGGTGGAACGCAACGGCAATTCTGTCGGCGCGTGCACCCAAACCGCTGAGGGTAAAAAACGTGGCAAAGGGCTTCTTCTTCAAATTCTCACGCAACTGTTCCCTGATCTTCATCTCGACCTCGGGGTCCTCCTTCTTCAGCTTGATAAGTATGAATGACATTATTTGAAAACCAATCTTGCCAAAATCGGGTATTGTAGTGTACTCTTTGATGTAACCTTGTTCTTCGAGTCGGTGTCTTATACGCGTCACGGTAGGTTGAGAGACGTCGAGGGTCTTCGACAATTCACGATCACTCCTATGGCTGTTTTTCATGAGCGCCGAAATCAATTTCAACTCAAGTTCTTTCACGTCGCAACACCGTTTGTTTTCTCTGATCGGCCATTTATGTTCGAACGTAACTCCAGTATCAAGGCGAATTTGAACAAGAGTTACTTTCTAAGACATTATCTCTCAAACAATATAGACTTTACGCATATTTGATTTCTTATTCTTCGCACGCCCATATGAGGTCACTTGAGCAACGTGCCTTTTTGTTCTATCAACCAGCAAAACATATTGGAAAGGTCTAAGAACTTTGGCTATGAATACTACGGGTAAAATGGGGCAACCAAGCTAATGAAACCTCGCGCTCTTAGATCGGTGCTATTTGTTATCCTTCTCGGTCTTGTTCTGGCAAACTTTGCCAAAGCAGACTACCCGGTAGGGGTCAACAGAGGAGATTGGATGATTTACGATGCAGAAGTCACTTACCTTGGACAAACCTTCGAAGAATCGGTCAACCTTACGATCCAAACTGTTGAAGGCGTATTGATAACGGGAACATTTGAAGCCACCACTCAAGGACAATAGGTAGTGCCGACCGAACAGTTCACACTTGACGTATCAACTGAAATCGGTCAATCTGCCCGTGGCTTCATCATACCCGCAAACTTAACAGTAGGAAGTAGTGTTCCAGGCGAATCCGCAACAGTGCTGAATTTGACTGATTGGAATGGCAGAACAGCAGTGGTAGCGAACGCGTCCGCGCCTTTCTTAGGCTATCCTTCACAGGTATACTGGGATCAGGCAACGGGCATCTTGCTTCAAGCTAACGGTTCCTCACAGAGTTCTGACTACCGTATCACCTTGGTTGATACCAGCCTCTGGAACAACGGATTTTTCGGCCTCAACTCGACGACACTGGCGGTGCTCGTTGTAGGGGTCATTGCAACGGTGCTCGTTATCTACTCTCTCTTGGTTCGGAGGAGAAAAGCCAAACACTCTGAGCAGTCGCCCCAAAACGTTCAGCCTACGAAAATCTCTGCACGAAAAAATTAGAAGAGTAGGGTGTTTTCAGACTGGAAACAATTTCGAGTGGACCACACGATGCGAGTCTACTTTGTCTTTTCACCCTGAATCGCTATGGACACCTTTTTCTCGTCCAACTGAGACTCGTGCCACTCCACATTCTCTTCCCCTCTTTTACCGAGCAGATGAACATCCTTCGCACGCACAAGCTCCTTCATCTCCAACACGTAAGATTTCAATAGCCCGATGCTCTCGTCATCAAGCTCAGATATGTAAACCGCCCTCAACACGTCTGTGGGCATGTAGCCGAGCTCCTTTCTTAGCGCTTGAACTCTCCTTGCCAGATCGCGCATCAAGCCGGCGCCTAGAAGCCGCTCGTCTCGATGAGTGTTCAAGAAGACCCGAATGTCGCCTTCAGACGCGGTTGCCCATCCATCAACTTTCGGTTCAGAAGACTTCTTAGTCGAGTACTCGACAGCCTGAACGTTGGCAAGCTCAACAAACAGATCCTCCATGCCCTCAAGCGCGTCCAAAGCACTTTCCGAAGCAACCAAGATCAGACGGCTCAGCGGCCACCTTCTCTTCAGTCCCGCACTCTGCCTGGCAGCATACACAAGAGACAAGCATTTGAACAGAGTCTCAAAGTTCCCCTCCAACCTCTTGTCCCTCAACGTCTCGTCTGTTTTAGGCCAACTTTCAAAGTTAACAGACTCAGCCAGCGTGGGATCAAGTCGTCTGCACACTTTCTCATGCAGAGCTTCGCTCAAGAAGGGCGTCACAGGGTTAAACAGTAGCGTCACGGTCCCTAAGGCATTCCACAACGTCGCGTAGACAGCCAACCTGCGGTCAAGAGTCTCTGGATCATCAGTCCACAACTCTTTCCGAACCATTGGCACGTACAATCTGCTTAAGCTCTCTATGACGAAATCCTCTAGAACCGCCAGGGCCAAGTTGAATTCACATGTTCCCAGTTTGCCCGTGTAAGCATCTATGGTTTCCTGAAGCTTCGAGAGCAGCCACAAGTCCGCTTTCTTGAGTTGTTTACCTTTTCTGGCCCATTCAAGAGTGTGCTTGAGGGCAACGAAACCGTCGAATTCAGCGTTCTGCAAGAAAAACCTGTTCAGATGATATAGCGTCGATAGCACATGATAGGTACGACGTCCTAGCTCGTTCGGGTCGAAGTTTATGAAATCTATTGGCGGGCACTTGCGAAGACTGTAGAACCTAGTCACGTCGGCCGAAGCGGTCTCCAGCAACTTGCTAGGGTCTATCACGTTTCCAAGACTCTTGCTCATCTTCCTTCCTCTAGCGTCTTGCACTAATCCTTGGAACAGAAACGCCTTGTACGGTGCCTCAGGCTTTCCCGTGAGTATGACGTGTTCTAATAGCAGTGAATTTGCCCACCCTCTCGTCTGGTCAACTCCTTCAGTGAGAAAATCAACCGGCACAAACCTCGCATATTCCTCATCGGTGAACCTCGCATATGGTGAAGCCCCGCTGTTGTGCCAAGTGTCCAGCACGAAATCCTCACGGAGCATCATGCCGCCACACTTTTCGCATTTCAACGTTACCCTGTCGACCCAAGGCTTGTGCAGCTCAAAATCTTCCGAGGGTTTTTCAACAGCTCTTTCGAGAAGTTCCTTCTTACTCGCGACCAGCGTTTTTGATCCACACTGCTTACATTTCCAAACAGGCAAAGGTGCTCCCCAAACTCGTTCCCGGGATATGCACCATGGTTTTCCCTCCCTCAGGAAACTCATGAATCTGTTCTTCGTTTCATCGTAGAAATAAGCAACTTTGTCAGCAGCTTCCAATACTCTTCCGTTTATCTTGTCCGTTCTCAGGAAGTACTCTTTTCTCGCAAGCCAGACTATCTTGTGGTGAGACCGCCAACACGTTGGATACTCGTGTTTCACGGGTTTCGTGTCGACGAGCAAGCCTCTGCTTCGAAGTTCTTCGATGACCATCTTGTCCGTGTCTCTTGCAAACACTCCGCAGAATTTGCCGCCTTCAGCAGTGAACTTGACCTCATCGTCGAACGGTGCGAATATCGGCATCCCACGCTTCATCGCCGCAAAGTAGTCCTCCTCACCATTGCCAGGAGAAAGGTGAACCACACCCGTCGCCGTCTCAATGTCCACGAAGTCCTCGCATATCACCTTGTGAACCAACGGATGACTCTTCTCAAGTTCAGCTTGTCTCGGAACCAAATCCTTGAACGGGAACTCGTACTTCATGCCTTCGAGACTCTTGCCGCTTACGGTTTCCACTTCGGCGTACTTCTTTACGCCAAGTTCTTTCATCAATGGTTCGACTCGCTGTTTAACAAGGATCCAGACTTCGTTGTCCACCCGAACTTTCACATACTCAGCGTCAGGCCGAACAGCAAGCATCGTGTCAGTGATCAGCGTGAACGGCATCGTTGTCCAGACGAGAAAATACTCGTTCTCAGCGTCCGCGACTTTGAACTTGAAGTACAGACTCGGGTCTTCAACTATCTGATAGGAGTCTTCAAAGCCTATTTCCGCGTTGCTTAAGCTCGTTTGGCAACCTGGACAATAGGCCACGACATAGTGTCCTTCTTCAAGCAAACCCTGATCCCACGCGCGTTTGAGGATCTGCCACTCCCGCTCGATGTAACCATCATGGTACGTCCAGTAAGCCTTGTCCTGGTCTATGAAGACGCCAAGTCTGGCATCCAAATCTACCCATCGCTTGTGATATTTCATTATCGTTTTCTTGCACACTTCAATGAAACTCTCCTCGCTGACCCGCTCAAGAAGTTCACGCTTGTTTTTCACGCCCAGCTGCTTCTCAACCTCCAACTCCACGGGCAGTCCTTGACAATCCCATCCTGCCCAGAACGGTACATAGTAGCCCTGCATGGTCTTCCATCGATACCTAAGATCCTTCATCACGCGGCCTCTCGCGTGACCAACATGCGGCATACCGTTGAGCGTTGGAGGTCCTTCCACGTAACCCAGAACGCCTACGTTGTGTTTCTTTCTTTCTTCCGCTAGCTTCTGTTGTATGTCTCTTTTCTGCCAGAATCTGCGTATTTCTTGTTCAAGCTCAAGCGGGCTGTAATCTTCACTAAGGCTCGTTTCAGAATCAGTTTTTGATTTGGCGGTCACCTTGCATCACATTGCACCCGCAAACACAGCAGAATTGTGCCTGCAGCATATAACCTTTTTGAAT
>CAVTZU010000035.1:0-45412 GCA_963739305.1 Candidatus Bathyarchaeota archaeon
ATCGAGTTACCCTTTGTCAACGCGGAAAATCCGGCAACAAACCGTTCTGCGACAGCAGTCATTACCCCGAATGACTTAAAGAGGTGAGGGCTTCAAATGAGTAAAATCAACCTTGAATATAATCTGGACAAAGTACTGAAGTCGAAAGACAAATCGATCGTTCTCTTCTACGCTTCCTGGTGTCCCTTTTCTAGAGGTTCTTGCCCGTGTTCAAAAAATACTCCCGAGCCAAGCCTGATAGTTGCTTGGAAGTCGTCACCGATGACAAAGCGAGTCTTTGTGAAAAATACAACGTGGACGTAGTCCCCACGGTGCTTATCTTCGAGAAAGGCAAAGTCACGAAGCGGTTGGACGGAGCGGCAGGCATCGGACTGACAGAGAAACAACTGCTCGATTTCGCCAAAAAATCCGAACGTTAAATCGCTGCGTTTCAAGCAGACAGGACGAGCTTTCGTCAGCTGTCGGTCTGATCTAGGATCGGATCTTCAAAGTTATGGCGCCAATGGGGCACGTTGAGACGCGGCACTAAAAGCTGATCGAGGTCACATTCTCAGCACTCCAGAAAGCACGTAGGTCAATGCGAATATCACCCCGAATCCAACCGCGCAGGCGCCAACCGTGAGTGCTGGAGGGTTCTTGGCGTGAGCTTCTGGCAAGAGGTCACTTGCCCCCAAGTACAGAAAGCCACCGGCAAAAAATGGCAGAAGGAGAACTATGTAGAACTGCTGAACCTGAATGAAAAGCGCCACAACGGCTCCAAAAACCGGCGCAACCGCATCCAAGAACAACATTCGCAGGGAATTTTTCAGGGAGTTTCCGGAATTCAACATCACAGTAACTGTGCTAAGACCATCCGTGAAGTCATGACATATGACTGCAATCGCTATGATGATTCCTACGTGGATGTCGGCTTGGAAACCAAACCCAATGGCTAGACCGTCGATGAAACTATGGACCGAAAGCTCGGAGGTCGCGAAGAGGCCGCCTACGGGATGCTTGACTTCAACGTATTCGCCATCCTTGCTGAAAACATGAGCGCTGATTAGCCGAGAGATCACGTAGAGGAAAAGGAACCCGACGACTGTCAAGGCCATAACGTCTTCAAGAAGTACGTTCACCGCCGTGGCAAGCTTGAATGTCTCAGGCAGCAAATCCAACAGAGAAGTCGTGATCAATATCCCAGCGGCGAAGGCGCCCAGAACTCCAATGTTCTTCCTTCGTCTTGCTGCAAATGTCCCTCCGAGCAAAGTAGAAAAGCAAGTAACGACAGCCAGCAAGAGCGCGTAAAGGTTCATATCGCTATCCTTTCTTGACACAAGCTACTTAATCATTTTCGTAAAGGAGCCATATCTTGAATGTTGTCTTCATCTACTAGTCTTTTTCGCGCGCGCGGGAACTTTTCTTCCTGTCAACAGTTTCATCCTGGTTTCTCTGACGGCAATTCTGGGAAGCACGTCTTCATTTTCCTCCAGATATCTTTCGACCCTCTGCCTGCTGTGCTTGATTAGATCCCTTAGCAGCCATGATATCGCCTTCGTACTCAGAATGTTTCGCTCGGACTTTAATCTGTCAATGTTCATGAGAGCCACGTCTGTCAGCCTTGAATCTTCCGAGTCTCTCACTGGTTTGATAAGCAAAACCAGACTCGCGCGTCTCTTGTTAACGTTGCTATCCGAAGCAAGCTTGGTCAACAACCTCTTCCATTCTTTCCAGTTGCCCAAAACCTCAGTTGCAGTGAATTTCGATTGGCACAACGAATCAACTTCGGCCCACCCGTGCAATCTATTCAGCCAAACGTCAATGTACTTCGGTTCAACATGCTTCCTTAGTTTGGGCATTGACTCAAGCAACTCGCCAGCCATCGAAATCTCGTTAATCGATTCTCCCTGATACAGAGAGCTTAACAATTCAATGTACTGAGACATCGAAAGATCAGAATGCCTTTTTACCCATTCTTTTACGATTCTTTTCTCGGTATCTGCTCCGAGCACGTAGCATACCTTGTCAGTTCCAATATACCTCAAGAGCTTCTCTTTCTCATCCCGAGACATATCGCGCGCATTTGCCTTCGCTTCGGACACGAGATCAAAGCGATATTTGTTCAAAACCTTTCGATTCAACTGTCCCAATCCTGGTTCATAGCAACGTCTTCTTCAGGGGCAGGGGCTTGCTTATTCTTGCGGAGGCCTAGTGTAGACTTCGATAACGTGGTTATCAGGATCACAGAAAGAAGCTGCATAGTATCCTGGCACGAATTCTGGATGCTCTTCAGGAGGGAACAAAGGTTCAAACCCATTTTGCTTCATATTTTTAGCCACCGTGACCACGCTCTTCTTATCTGGAACAAAGATGGCTAAATGCTCTGTAACCACAAACTCCTCTCCAGTAGGAGCAGCACACTTGACCCTCACATCTCTCTGCTCGCCTAGCCACACTTGAAAATTCTGATTCGAGAATCCGAGGACCCCTTTCGAGTCAACAATGACTCTGCAGCCGAGAGTTTTCAACAAGACCTCATAGAACCTTCTCGCCTTTCTGAGGTTTGTTACTTCGATTCCAACATGACCAATTGTGGCTCGTTCTTCTTTTTTCTCAGGCACCATGCGTTACCACGTGAACTTTAAGGGATGCTTTGGTTTCATAAGCTTTGCCTACCGCTTGAGGGTAACTCCTGCGCGCGCTTCTTAAGAGCACGTGACTGCTCCATCATCATGACAGACCGCCTAACTATGCCGACAGCGGCTTGTCAGCAGGGTTTATTTCGAATGGGTTCCCACTATCCATCCATGATTCTGAAAAGAAGCTTCTACGAGCGAAACACTTTGACAGTGGCAAAGGATCTCCTTGGAAAACTCTTGGTCCATGAAACCCCGCTAGGTATGACTGCAGGCAAGATCGTTGAGACCGAAGCATACATGGGTCCCGAGGACAAAGCTTCACATGCCTTCGGAAATCTCCGTACGAAACGGACCGAAGCTCAATTCGGACCAAAAGGACACGCCTATATCTATTTTGTCTATGGAATGCACTATTGTTTCAACGTTACCAGCGGAATAATCCCCGGGAAACCCGACGCAATCTTGGTGAGAGCACTTGAGCCAGTTTTGGGGGTGGACATAATGATTAAACGCAGGGATATCTCTGACCGAAATACGACTAACTTGACAAATGGACCCGGCAAGCTCTGCAAGGCAATGGGTATGTCGACAAAACAGAATGGAGCCGACCTATGTGCTCCACCGCTTCACATCGACGGAGGCCAAAGGATACGAAAAACCGAGATCGTTCAAACAACGCGTATTCACGTGGATTATGCAGGTGAATGGAAATACGCACCTTGGAGATTTTTCGTAAAGAACAACCTGTACGTTTCGAGACCAACTGGAAAATAGGTCGCGCCCGTCAGAAATCGTGTGCGTTAGGTACAAATAGGAACACTGTCGCTTAGCATTCTGTGGAGAATATGTCAATCTGGAAAACAGACAAATGGAACTATAGAATAACCAGTAAGCGATCCATTCTGATCAGGAACAAGAGCATAGATCAACACAAAGTTGGTGCAGTGGATCTGACAACGAAGCTCCCTATCGTGTTCGAAGTCTCCAAGGATGTTTCAATGCAGGCAATCAAAGTAGGCAAAAAATATCTCGTGACGGTCAGAATCTACACCGCCAAATCGACGGAGAACGTGAGCGCAGACTATATTGAACTCTTTCAGGTGCTCGACGTGGATCAACCGGCAGAAAACTTTCTGTCAGCAACGTGCTGTTATCCAAACCTTATCCGATTTGAACTCGAGGACATAGAAACATAGTCAATAGTTTCCTGATAATTGAAGGAAATCAGGATTCTGCAGAACGAAACTATCGGATCGTTTTGTTCTTGGCGCCGCTTTTGCTGGTCATTTTCCTTATCTGTTCATAGCGGAAGCAGTGAACTAAGTGATCATTCACTAAACCAGCACCTTGCATGAAGGCGTAGCAGATGGTTGGTCCTACGAACTTGAAGCCTCTTTCCTTCAATTTTTTGCTCATCACCCTGCTTTCTGAAGAGTCAGCTGGAAGATCTGCAAAGGTTTTAAGAGCATTGTCGATTGTTTTTCCTCGAACAAACTTCCAGACAAAGGCATCAAAAGAACCGAAATTATTCTGAATCTCCAGGAATTTGCGCGCGTTATTCACAGTCGCCTGTATTTTCGCCCTGTTACGAATGACTTCAGGATTGTTCATAATACGGTTGATGTCTTTCTCGGTGTACTTCGCTATCTTTTGCGGGTCGAAATCGCTGAATGCTTTCTTCATTGCTTTTCTTCTGTCAAGGATGAGTTTCCACGTTAACCCTGCCTGAAAACCTTCGAGTACTAATAACTCGAACAATCGCTTGTCATCATGAAGAGGAGTACCCCATTCGTCGTCATGATAGGCGATGAAAAGCGGGTCAGTGGTTTTCCAGCACCTTACAAGATGCTTTTTCATGACGAACAGTATCCTATGTCAACGTTCTTAAGTTTGTCCATAAAGTATTTTTCCCCGTTTAGACCTTACGAAAAACGTCACGTAAGATGGTGTGCCGTTTTGCGGAGGATCTCAATAAGGCGCGCAGACCGGTTTCTGCAGATTCTTCCTTTGTGGTCACCATTTCATGCGTGGCGATTATAGTTGGTCAAGGTCTAGAATGTTTGCAGTTTCAACTTGCTCAAATAGTGCTCTTTCAGCTTTGCTAGCTTCGGCGCGATGACCAGAGTGCAGTATGCTTGTTCTGGGTGCCGTTTGAAGTAGTCTTTGTGATAGTCTTCTGCAGGGTAAAACACTCTCAACGGTTCAAGCTCCGTCACGATCGGTCTGTCCCACGCGTTTGCCTCACTCATCTCTTTGATCACTTGCACAGCTACCGCTTTCTGTTGATCATCGCGGTAAAATATGACTGAACGGTACTGGGTTCCGACATCAGGACCCTGACGGTTCAACGTGGTTCGCGCGCGCGCGCTACTATTGACCAGTCTGTTGGACAATGAGGATGAGATGATTGGACCTGGATCAGGCTCTAAAGGGTCGCAGAAGCATACGAAGCTACGTTGAAAAGGGAGTGCCAATACAGCTCGTCAGACAGGTCATTGAGGCTGGCACGTTTGCACCTTCAGCTAAGAACGGCCAGCAATGGCGGTTCACCGTAGTTGGTGGAAAAACAAAAGCAGATCTGACTGCAGTTTTCCGAGCTCAGTTGGAGAACGTCTCACAGAAAATTGGCAGAGAAAGCATGGGATCTTCTTTCTCTTCCTGTGTGATAATGGAACAAGCACCCATCGTCATAATGGTTTGGAACGCCGGAGAGAGAGGATGGGAAACCGAAACCCAGAGCGTCGCCGCCGCCATTCAAAACATGCTGCTCAAGGCACATTCTCTTGGGTTGGGAACTTTATGGATCGGCGACATCTTCTACGCGACTGAAACCCTCACACGTCACCTCAACAAACCTTGGAGGCTCGCGGCAGCCGTGGCCTTAGGATGGCCAGCCTCGGCTCCAGAACCGCGTCCAAGGAAATCTGTTGATGAAGTCACCGAATTCTTCATCGACTAACAAGAAAAGCTTCAGAAAGCCTTGGCAGTACAAAAAAAGAGGGTGAAGCGTCGTCATTTATTTATGAGTGGTGCTAAACCTTTTTATCTGAGAACGATATGTATTGGTCACGTCACAATAATTCATGTAATTAACGAAGCTTCTGAAAGCTTTTAGAAATGCATGCACAATTTTTGTGGCAGGAGATACATAGTATATGCAAAATATGCAAAATAATACCTTCAAAGACTTGTCACTAAGCAGTGAGGTCATGAAAGGTATCGAAGAGCTTGGATTCACAGATCTATTTCCAATTCAAGCTCAAGCGATAACGCCGTTGCTTCAAGGCAAGGACGTTATCGGTCAAGCACAAACAGGAACAGGCAAAACCGCCGCCTTCGGTATACCGATGATTGAGCGGGTAAACCCTGAGGTCAAAGAAATTCAAGGTTTGATCCTGGTTCCGACTCGAGAACTTGCAGTGCAAGTTGCTGATCACGTACGGCGACTCGCAAAGTACGCGGGAGTGAGGGTTCTGCCGGTTTACGGCGGAGAACCCATAGAAAGACAAATTCACGCCCTGAGAGGCTGCATTCAGATCATCGTCGGAACGCCAGGCCGAGTCATCGACCTGATTGAAAGGCGAATACTTGATCTGGGGTTTGTGGGAGTTGTCGTTCTAGATGAAGCAGATCGCATGCTTGATATGGGCTTCATAGAAGACATCGAGTACATACTGCGAAAAGTGCCCAGAAATCGGCAGACCAGTCTTTTCTCAGCTACGATCGACGCGCAAGTGATGAGAATCTGCAATAGGTACATGAAGAATCCCGAAAAAATACTCGTAAGCAAGGATGAAATAGCCCTCACTCAGATGAACCAGTACTACATGGTGGTAAACCCGTATGAGAAGTTTGAAGTTCTCTGCAGCATACTGAACGAGAACCACATAGAACGTGCTATAATATTCTGTAAAACCCGAACGGACACGGGCATTCTGGCTGAAAAGTTGAAAGACAAAGGCTATGATGCAAAACCGCTCCATGCTGGGCTAACTCAACCACAACGAGACTGCGTCACCGACCTGTTCAGAAGAGGAAGGCTGAAGTTCCTAATCGCGACTGACGTCGCTGCCAGAGGATTAGATATTCAAGGAATCACCCACATAATAAACTTCGACGTACCAATGGAGGCGTTGGTTTACTTCCACCGAATCGGAAGAACGGCCAGGATGGGCAGCGAAGGCACGGCTATAACCCTCGTCAGTTACGGTGAAATGTCGGATTTCAACAGCATAAAGGCTATGACCAAGACAAGAATCCAGGAAATGCAAGAACCAGAGTCGAGCGGTGAGGGAAGCCAAAGAAGCCCAGTGTCCTATATTGCTGCACCAAAACCTCGATGGTAAACGAATAGACTTAAATTAGCCTTGATAAATATAAAAACCGTGCAAGAACAACCCACTTTTGCACTCAACAGAATAGGAGTTGAAGTAGTAAATGTATAGAAAAGAGATGCACAAGGCAGTCTGTGCTGATTGCGGTAAGGAATGTGAAGTTCCTTTCAAACCAGACGGTAGCAGACCAGTATACTGCCGAGAATGTTATTCTAAACGAAGTCCACCACGAAGATATTAAGCTCACAAGCTAACATCTTTACTTCGTTCCACCAACTTTTTCTTTTTTTACCACTATTAATAATAAGAAGAAATCACATTCTTCATTGAGGTTAAGACCAAGAAATTGCCTAAAGATCCCGTTTGCGGCATAATTCTGGACGAAAAAACATCCAAGTTCAAAATCACTTTCGATGGTGAAACGTATCATTTTTGCAGCGTCACCTGCAAGAAGAGGTTCAAGAGACACCCAGCAAAATTCGTTAAATAACATGGCCCCTCAATCGGCAAAGACATGGATGCTGGCGAAGCTTGATTACAATTGAAGTCACGGCAACAATCATGGGTAGGGTCGCATAACATAGAAGGAAAGTGAGACGAGATGCGCAACAAAGTCTCATCAAGCGAATATCTTGCGTTCCTGAGCATGAAGTATGAAGTTGATGCTGACAAATTCTTTGAAGCACTGGTCTCAGCAGCTGGAAAAAGTCAGAAATCCACCTGTGGAAACCTTTCAATCGTGTGTCGAAAAGAGAAGAAGGACGGAATCGTTCTTCTCATAACCAAGGGTCCGAAGGTTGTGGCGCAGTTTCCGGTTTCGAAGGAATTTCTGACCGAACGTAACAACCCCATTAAAGATGCTGCGAAGTTTACCTTCTCAAACAGACGCGTCATGCAAGAGAATAGAAAGGTCCAGCTATTCCAAATCAAAGACTTGAGGCCGGGTATGAAGAAGATCCGTCTGAAAGCTGAGATTCTTGAGATCTCCGAAGCGAGTTCCGTTGTAACTAGGTTTGGGAACATGGCAAACGTAGCGAATGCATTGGTATCCGATGAGAGCGGCGAAATCAAACTGTGCCTATGGAATGAACAAATAGGATCCATTTCAGTTGGAGACACTGTGGAGATTGAGAACGCAAACGTGTCCACGTTCAGAGGCGAAAGACAATTGAGAATCGGGAGGAAAGGATGCATTCGAATTTCTCGCGACCCTTCTCCTAACTGAAGCGGCACTGAATTGTACCGGGGCTGAATAACTTACTGATATCGCAAAACAATTAAGCATGGAATACAGAAGCTTTCGCTTGTCAGAGGGATGGGAGTGACAGCGGTACAAGCTTACATACTCTTCAAGGTCAACTCTGGAATGGAGAAGGAAGTAAGCAAACAACTCGCAGAGCTGGATGAGGTTCAAGAGGCAAGCATAACTTACGGCGAATACGATGTTATTGCAAAAATAAACGTGAACGATCTTCATCTGCTAGAAGACTTCCTTGCAGACAAAATCCGAAGCGTTCGGAGCGTCGTATTGACGTCAACGATGATTATCGCCCAGGAGTTTAAAGGAAGAAAGCAGCGGGCCTTGAAGTAACGTCTCGCCTCATCAGAGCTGGCTCATCAGCATTGTTTCCTCATTCTTTCTTTTTACGCGGAGCTTTGCCTAGACTGAATGGTGACGAACCGCGCGCAGTATAACAACAAACCATATCCTGCTCATCTAATCTAACAAGAAACAGAATTGTTAACGGAGGACAAAAGCATGGACAAATACAAGTGCACAATCTGTGGCTATGTGTATGATCCAGAAAACGGCGACCCTGAGTCAGGCATCAAGCAGGGAACTTCGTTTGAAGAGCTTCCTGACAACTGGGTCTGTCCGATTTGCGGAGCCGCGAAGGATCAGTTTGAAAAATCAGAATAAGCAATGTTCCTTTGACTGAGAATCTACTTTTTTCAGTTGATTCTCCAGGCTGAGGGTCAGAAATTGCAAGATCTGACCTAAGAAAGGAATCGTGTTTTCCTCGAGCAACCAAAACCAACCGGAGTCATTTCCACAAAAGTTGCCTTTTAATGTGTCAGTTGGAACGACAAGGATCTAGAACGTTTGATTCGTCAATTGTTGGCGGTGGAGGCGCCTGTGGAATTTCTTCATGCCTGTCTTCTTTGGCGAGGTGTCCTAGGACTATCGCGGCCACAGCTAGCAGGATGAACACTCCTGCGAGAGGCAGGTACGGTTGGTAGTCGTCCCACAAACTCGTCCCTATAGAAGGTGGAACCGTTCCTTCAGTCAACATCGCATAGGGCATACTAGTTGGGAGCTGAACGTTTTGGCTAAATTTGTTATCATAAAGGTTCGTGAGAGCGTAAATGTCGAGAGTTGAAGGATAAACTACTATAGCTCTTCGAGGAGGTGTAGTACATTAATTCCGGTCCGTTCAGCGTGTTGGGTGAGTCTGCATGTCCCAGGCCAAGTGCGTGTCCGAATTCATGCATCGCCACATTTTTCACAAATAGCTTAGCGGCGGTTCCGGAGAAGGTGGTTACGTTGATAGTAATGGGCGCCATCGGCGTATGTGTGATCGAGTTCCAACTGTAGGTGGTCAGCCCAACCGTGTTTGAAGTTGGAGGCATGTTGTCTGGCGTGAAAGTGAAGGCAACGTCATAATGGTCCGTGGCGTTGACGTCGCTGACATAAAAAGCATAGTTTATCATGGGCAACGAAGCGTTGTAGGTCTGAGTGTAGTTCCAGATGCTTTTAACCCAGCTATCCAAGGCCTCCCGCACTGCAACGGCATATTCAGGAACAGTCCACCTGTTCATGTCAACGTACACGTTCAGGGGGAAACTGGTCCATCGGAATTCCTCAAGCGCAATGACCGGAGACGAATCAGGCGCTGAAAAAGCAACCGTTCGGAAGAGAAGACCGAAATTTAAGGGCGCTACTATCAGGAAAACAAGTAACAGATGCTTCACCTTGAAGCTAATCCCGCGCTTTTTTCTTATGTTCAAAAGATTCATCATTGACCATGTTTCGAGTCGAGTTCTTAAACGTGCTTTTCTAGCAATCAAGATTCACGTTTAAGATTGGTCACCAAGTAACGATAGGTCAATGGGCTCCGATGTTAGAGAAGGATAGAACTTTCATCCAAAAATCTTTTAAATTTGAAACCTGTATCCTACATTGCTGACTTAGTTTAGCAGGGAGAAAGGTGAAAATGAAACGCAGTAGATTATACGCTCTATCTCTGATCATCATAGGATTGATGTTGACAAGCATAATCAACGTCTTCATTGTCCATGCGCCCGTAGTTCAATGGCAAGGTTACATAAAACCTGCATTTCCCGACTATACTCCAAGCGGAATGCCTGATTTTGACGAGAAACAGAATGGTTGGGGACCAGCTCCAGGAACGTACACTTGGTGTGGCCCTGTAGCAGCTGCAAACTCGCTCTGGTGGCTAGACTCCGAGTACGAGTCAGCTTATAATCCACATCCGACCCCACCTCCAACAATCAGCGACCACTTCAACCTTGTAAAACCTACAACGCCAGTTGGGATGATCATGATCCAGAAACGTTGATCCATTCGTTCACAACCTTAGCCTTCTTGATGGACACTGATGGTCAAAGAACAGGAGATGGTCATATTGGAACGCGTTGGCCAGACCTTGAGAGTGGGATCAAACAATACATTAGTGCAACAGGGTCTAGCAGGATTCTTCGAGGTTCACAACAGCTCTTTTCCAGACTTATGCCTGGATCGCCAATGAAACACAGGTATGTCAAGACGTTGAGATCTTCCTGGAGTTCTACCAATTCACCGGTGGTGGTTGGACCAACCTGACGATCACGAACCCAAGCATAGAATTTGGACATTTCGTAACCTGTGCAGGCGTGAACGTCACCGACGAGGTGAAGTTTTGATAAGTGACCCGCTACAGGACGCTTACGAAGCTGGAAGCGTCCCCAAAGGGCGTTCACCGATTCCTGAACCGTATCCTCATCCATCAATAGCTCACAACGATGCTCAATTTGTCTCGCAGGACGTTTACTCGGTAGCACCATGGATCATACCGCCACCTTCGCCTTATGGTTTACAACCAGTTTGGGAACTGGTTGGATATCTGCAAACCATGGGATATGATCCATCCTACCATGCGTTCATCAGAGCTGCTATAGCCACATCAGCGACTGGCGTTCATGACGTCGCCGTGACCAACGTCAAAACTTCAAAAGATGGGTGCAAGCCGATGCCTACAGTGGCTGACAATTCGAAGGTCAAAACAAACGTCACCGTCCTCAATAAGGGCAACTTTACAGAAACCTTCAATGTTACGATGTACGCGAACACAACTGCGGTAGATACCCAAACGGTAACAAGCTTGGCATCAGGTGCCCAAATCACACTCTTCTACACATGGAACACAACGGGCTGGGCTCACGGCAACTACACTATAACCGCGTATGCAGCTCCAGTTCCAGGCGAGACAAATACAACTGATAACACCTACACGGATGGCGTCATAAAAGTCGTCATAGCAGGAGACATCAACGGAGATGGAGGCGTCGACATATACGATGCCATAATGCTTGCTGGGGCATACAACTCTGTCCCAGGCGCGCCAAACTGGAACCCGAATTCAGACTTGAACTCAGACGGAATAGTCGACATATACGACGCCATAATATTAGCGGGTCACTACAGCCAGCACGAGTAGAACAATCCTCCCCTTTCTTTTTTCGCGATCAGGCAAACGATTGCGTTCTGTCACGCGAGACGCTAGGTGCGGTCGCCGGGATTTGAACCCGGGTCGTCGGCGTGGGAGGCCGATGTCCTAGCCAGGCTAGACTACGACCGCCTGTCCACAGAAACTAGGCAGAGACAATTTGACTTGTTAGACTTTTATCCCTTGCTCTGGGACCTTGAGAGCAAGGAAAGAGGCTACTAATGCTCTTCGATAATTTGCGCTTTGGTTTTCTTAGGCGTTTGACCACGCGTTGACAGGTATGAAGCAGTTACTAGGAAGGCTGCGGTCAACGCTGCGAAGACATAGGCAAGGTTGCGTAGGTTCTGTGTCGTTTCAGCCTGGCTGCTCAGGCTATTTTGGAGAGATGAATTAAGGTTAAGGTAACTGTTTTGAAGCTGAGTGAAGTTTTGTAGCAAGAGAGTATAGCTGTTCAGAAGGGCCTGCAAAGTTGTATTCTGACTGATTAGAAGATTTTGGTAAGTAGCGTTCAAGCTGTCAAAGTCGGCCTGAAGCTTATTGTACTTGTCGAGCAAGGAATTGTATGCCTGAAAATCATTTGAGGAAAAAACTGTTACGGTCTGATTCTCATTGGAGTAAGTGAAGTAGAGATAAGCATTTGTCTGGTTCGATGCACTTAGCAAGTTCCCTTGTGCTTGTCCTTCATTGGTTATTATGGTAAACGGATAGTTGATTATTGAAGTTGGAATTGCCATTCTGCAAAAACCTGTTTGGCCAGTTTGCCCATTAGCGTTGAACGTGATCATTTTGTTGCCCGTTTCTCTTCCAGTTTCGTAACTGAAGCTGGAAATCGTGGAGTTGCTTACGATATCAACAAAGTACGTTGCATTCGTGGTCACCGTGAACTCTGAGAAGATCCCCATCAGAGGATATTCGTCAAAGTTGTTCGTATCTACAAGATAAGTGTCGTCTCCGATTCCATCATTGTTGGCATCAGTTCCTGCGTAGCTTATCCAAAAGTTTCCTTCACCGTTCTTGCTCCAGATGTTCTGCGCGTTCGGTGATTGGTCCGTGCTGACAATGTCTTCAAAATTGTTGTGGAAGAAAATGTTCTGGCGTGAGCCAGCGGCCAGAGACATTCCTTGTTCATTGTTTGAAAGCGTATTTGCAACGAACACATTGCTGCTGGACGTGTAGACCAATATTCCAATCGAGTTGCCATAGACAGCATTCTTCGAAAAGAAGTTCCGCCCTGAATAGTAACAAGTGATTCCTACGACAGTGTTGTTGGTGATTATGTTGTTTGAGAAAATACTGTTGGTGCAAAATCGCATACCGATTCCAGTTGCTGTGCCCGTGATTATTACTTGGATTACGGAGACCCCCGCGGCGTTTTCGACACTTATTCCAAGGTCATCCGGTCCATGAACGCTCTTCGTGACTGTCAAGTCTTGAACGGTCACGTTGTCGCTGGTTATCGAAATGACGATTTGAGCGTTAGATCCGTCAATAATAGTTGTGTTTCTGTCTTCGCCGACAAGCGCAATGCTCTTGTTTAAGATGAGATTCTCTTGATATGTGCCTGGTGCCAAGACTACGGTGTCTCCTGATGTTGCGTTATTCACTGCCGCCTGAATTGATGTGAAGTTAAGCGGAACGCGTATGATCTGGGGGTCTCGGGTTGCAGATGCCTCAAGCTTGACGGGAAGCATGCCCCCGTTGGAGGCGAAAACATAGAACAAAGACAAGCTGACCAAAAGGATCCAAGCATGTTTTTTCATTTCGATCACGTTTCCTTTTTTACATATTAAGTTTAAAGAACCGACTTTGTCTGTCTCATCATCTTTGGCCGAGAGTTTTCCCGAGCATCAGTGAGCATAGGACCGAGACGAACAATCCTGAAGCAAACACTATCGGACTGATCGTTGGTTGCAGAAGAGCCATCAAAACCACGACGTACGATATGACTGCAAGCGCTCCAAGGGCAATGGCTTTGAAGTAGTTCGTCCTTGCTTTTTCTTGGTATGTCAAAGCGGAGTGAAGCTGATCCTGCATCTGTTTCAGTTGCTGGTCTGTGGCTAAAATCACGAGGTTCTTGTCGCTATCTTGAAACTTGAAGCTGGAAAGCGCGTATCTCTGGAGTTGCCAAGGGTTCTTTTTCGGTAAGATCTTAACAATGTTCGCTCTTTCCATCTTCTTCAGAATCGTTTGGACCTTACGGACAAACTGCAGGTCATTGGTTTTCTCTTCTCCCCACAGTTTCCTTATTAGATCTTTGACGTCCGGGAACATCAAATCCAGTTGAAAAGATGCGATTGCATTGACGAGGTTGAATTGGTATTCGCCTTCTCGAAGGCGTATGGTGCCGTTGAGGTGCTCCGCCTTCGAAGCTTCCTGAAGAAACTTGACTTCGCTCGGCGACAGTCGACGTTGAGACAACGTGTTTCCCCTAATTCAATAGTGTCAACTGACCAAATAATAAACCTGTCGCGTAACCCGACCATGCAATTCAACTCTTTCAACTGACATGTTTCCATTTTCAACCGAGTCTACAGAAAAACGGCTTAAGTCCTTCATAGACGCCTATGTAATTGAAGGGCTTAAGTATGGAGAAGTACATTGTTGATAGAACCTTATCCTACATCCCCCTGCAAAAAAGATATCGGCTCTGTGGTTTTGCTTTGGGAAAGAAATATCGCAGTCATTTTGAGATCATAGCCCTTATGGTTGAAGCCGTCAGAGATGCGGGACAACCCAAATTCTCCATAATGCAGCATGCAAGCATCAACTGTGGGCAGGCTGATAAGTTTCTGAGTTCTCTCATCTCGATGGGATTCATCGAGCAGTACATCATGAGTGGAAGACCAATGTATAGGGCGAGCGAGAGGGGCTTGGCCTTTTTGAGACAGTACTACGTTCTTCTCGGCATGTTCTTGGTTTCGGAGGATGAAGCAAGACAACCTGCCATTATTCATCAGAACAGTCTAAGACAATAACGGTACGGTTTAGGATCAACCAAGACGACGTCTCAATCTTCATTTAGTTAGAGTGCTGTGTATCTCAACTCGTGCTTTGTTGTGTCACTTTTCATTATTCGAATCTGTGCTCGAATACCACCACTATTTTATAAGTAAAAAATCTGCTATGCTTGGAATGAGATGGAGCAATTGACACGAAAGCTCACTTACGCTGAATCAGGCGTCGACAGGGAGCTGAGAGCTGAATCCAAGAGGGCGCTGGGCATGCTGAAGGGCACCTACAGATACAGCAAATACGGGAAACTAGTTGAACTTCCCTACGGCAGAGTTTTCCCATTCCTTGATCGCTACTTGGATCTGCAGATCGAAGGAGTCGGCACGAAAGTTCTGGTTGCTCAAATCATGGAAAAGTACGACACAATAGGAATTGATGCGATTGCGATGGTAGTCAACGACGTAATACGCTCGGGTGCAACTCCACTTGCCGTGGCGGACAACATCCATGCACAGGTGTCTGATCCCTTCCTAGTAAAGGAGTGGATGAAAGGGGTCATCAGAGGTGCCGAAGAATCTGAATGCATGATTCCTGCAGGCGAAATAGGAGACGTCGCCGACTTGATCAGTGGTTCACGTTCCCGCAAAGGATTCGACCTAGTGTGCGCCGCGATAGGCGAAGTCACTGAAGAAAAACTAGTTTCTGGCAGAAAAATCAAGTCAGGAGATTCGATAATAGGCATGAGAAGTTCCGGGATTCACAGTAACGGTGTCTCGTTAGCGAGGAAAGTGCTCTTTAAAGAATGGGGAGGGAAATATTCGCCTAACGCTTCTCCTGAGAGTCTCGGCAGAGAAGTCGGTTCCGAAGTCCTTGAACCAACAAGGATATACGTCAAACCCTTCCTTCGAGTGGCAGAAAAACTTGAGATCAAGGGCGCAGTCCACATCACCGGCGATGCGTACCTCAAATTCAAAAGTCTGACAAAATTCTCGCGAAGAATCGGCTTCGAATTCAACAACTTCAAACCTCAGCCGATCTTCAGACTGATCCAGCGAACTGCAGCAAAAATCAGTACTGCCATAACCGATGAAGAGATGTTCAAGACCTTCAACATGGGGTGGGGGTTCGCAATAATCGTTGACAAAAGCGTAAGGGACGACGCCTTAGATATTTTGGAGCAGGCTGGAATGGAGTCCGAACAAATTGGCAATGTGAACAGTTCGGAAGGAGTCAAAATTGTCAGTGAAGGCAAGAGCATCATCCTCGACTAGTTCTTTGCATCAAGAGCGGCAAAAGCGTTTAAATTTGCTCATCCTCAAGTCTATTCTATGAAATATCGCCTAACAATTGAAGTTACTCTTAAGCCGGGACACAGCGACCCCGAGGGCGAAACCGCCGCTGAACTGTTGAAACAGCTCGGCTACAGAATTGAAACTGTCAACGTTGGCAAAGTCTACTCAGTTGTTCTTCAAGCCACAACGAAGACTGAGGCAAAAACAAAGGCAGAAGAAATGTGTAGGAGACTGCTGGCCAATCCAACAAAGGACAACTACTCTATCGCCATCGAGGAAACAAAATGACGTCGCGCGTCTTCGCACTCAGAAAAGTTCCATTCACGCTTTTCGAAGTCAAACTTAACGCGGCCTCAGACAAACAGCTCGTCGAAATCAGCAACGAGCTCGGAATCGGCCTAAATCTTAAAGAAATGAAATTCATTAGAGGATACTTCTCAAAGAAAGGTCGAAATCCAACCGACGTCGAACTGCAGACCATAGGTCAAACATGGTCTGAGCACTGCTGCCACAAGACTTTCAAAGGCAAAATCAAATTCGACGGAAAGGAGATTGACAGCCTTTTCAGAACCTACATTTCGAGCACGCTCGGAAGAGTGAAGCCAAAGTGGTGTTTCTCTGTTTTTGAAGACAACGCCGGAATCGTCGAGTTCGACAAGAATTATGGTATAGCAATCAAGGTTGAAACGCACAATCATCCATCCGCAGTTGAGCCGTTCGGGGGAGCAGCAACTGGAACAGGCGGCGTAATCCGCGACATACTTGGAGTTTGGGCAGACCCGATCGCATGCACGGATGTACTGGGATTTGGACCGCAAGACTTTGACTACAAGAAACTACCGCCAGGCGTGAAGCATCCTAAGTACGTTTACATGGGAGTCGTGGCTGGCATCGGGAGTTACGGGAACAACATGGGAATTCCAACGGTCAACGGCGCCGTCTACTTTGACGAGAGCTACACAGGCAATGTCATAGTCTATTGCGGCTGCATCGGGCTACTCCCTCTCAGCAAATTCAGGAAAAACGCTCAACCAAATGATGCGTTAGTCATGGCTGGTGGGAAGACCGGTCGCGATGGCATACATGGCGTAACCTTCGCATCTGCTGAATTGACGGAGAAGTCGGAGGAAATCTCTCGTCCCTCTGTTCAGATTGCCAATCCAATTGAGGAAGAGAAACTCAAGAGGGCGTTAATCAAGATACGAGACCTAGGCCTGGGGTCTTCGACAACAGATTTAGGCGGCGGAGGGCTCTCCTCCGCGGTTGGCGAGACCGCAAGCAAGTTCAACTGTGGCGCCCTGGTGGATCTCGACAAGGTTCCGTTGAAATATCCAGGGCTTGTTCCTTGGGAGATCTACGTTTCAGAATCGCAGGAAAGGATGCTGCTGACCGTGCCTCCTGGAAATCTAGCGAGGGTATTCTCGATTTTCGAAGAAGAAGATGTTCAAGCAACTGAGATAGGACAACTGACATCTGATGGCGTTCTTAGACTCAGTTTTCGGGGTCAAGAAGTCGCCTCGATGGAAATAGCGTTTCTTTTTGGAGCGCCGAGAACGACCAAGACCGCAACTTACAAGCCTCCTGACCTGAAGGAACCGAATGTTCCACCACCAGAAAACCTGTCAGAGGAGCTTCAAAAAATCCTTTCTTCGCCCGACGTTGCAAGCAAAGAGAGCGTAGTGCGCACCTACGACCACGAGGTTAAAGGGAACACAGTGCTCAAACCATTACAGGGAGAGTACCGAGGTCCAAATGACGCGGCAGTTCTGAAACCGTTGAACGATTCTTGGAACGGAATCGCAGTTTCATGTGGTATGAGCCCGAACTACGGGAGAATAGACCCTTACTGGATGGCTGCCTCCTGCATAGACGAAGCAATAAGAAACAACGTCGCAGTTGGAGGCAGACGGATCGCGCTTCTCGACAACTTCACTTGGGGAAATCCTGAACGACCCGAAAGACTCGGAAGCCTAGTGAAGGCATGTCAGGCTTGCTACGACGTGGCGATTGCTTATGGAACGCCGTTCATATCAGGAAAAGATAGCCTCTACAACGAGTCCCCCTTGGGACCTGTGACTCCGACGCTTCTGGTAACAGCGTTAGGCATAGTTCCCGACGTTCGCTCTACGGTTTCAATGGACGTAAAAGCTCCAGATGAATCGATCTACGTCGTAGGAGGAACTCACCAAGAACTGGGCGGCTCAGAATACTACAGATTGAAGGGTTTTCTCGGAAAATCCGTTCCTCAAGTGCGAAAGACTGAAGGCAAGAAAACGTTCGAAGCCGTCACTAACGCAATTGATTCTAAGTTGATCAGAGCCTGTCACGACTTGTCGGGAGGTGGCTTAGCCGTCGCCGCGTCCGAAATGGCATTCACTGGAGGATTTGGAATTGACCTCGACCTCGGAAGAGTGCCTAGGGATACATTGAACCGTGACGATTGTGTACTCTTCTCAGAATCAAACACGCGTTTTCTCATAGAGGTTTCTGAAGAGAACAAAACGCGATTCGAGTCTCTGATGCGGCGCACATGCTTCGCAGAAGTGGGCAAAACCAGGGCAACTTCACGGTTTCGCGTCAAAGGGTTAAACAAAAGAGTTGTGGTCGACGTTTCGCTTGACGATCTGATGTCAAGCTGGAAGCGAACGCTGAGCCACGAGGCTTGAACAATGAAGCGTGAAGAAATCCAAGTTTGCGTTCTGCGCGTTGGCGGGACGAACTGCGATGCTGAGACAAAACGTTCCTTCGAGGAACTTGGCGTCCACGCTGAGATTGTTCATGCGAACGTTATGGCCACGCGACAAAGCATGCTAGAGTACAACGCTTTGGTCTTTCCAGGAGGATTCTCATATGGAGACTACGTCCGCGCAGGGGCAATATGGGCAAAATTGATAGTTGCGAAACTAGGAAAAGAACTGCAGACTTTCGCAGACGAAGGACGTCCAATTCTGGGCATTTGCAACGGGTTCCAAGTACTAGTTGAAGCGGGGCTGTTACCGGCTTTCAACGGTGTCAGCTCTTATCCCGAGGCAGCGCTAGCCACCAACAGTCCGCCAGGCTACAACTGCAGGTGGATCAATCTCAAGCACGAAAACGGCGGGAGATGCGTTTTCACCCAGACGATTCGAAAAGGAAAAGTCCTTCGGGTGCCAGTCGCACACGGAGAAGGCAGGTTCATCTTCGAGAAAGAAAAGGAAAGACGATATTTAGAGAAGCTTTGTGAGAATGATCAGTTAGTCTTTCGGTACTGCAAGAAAGATGGTCAGTACGCGGACGGTGCTTTTCCAGCAAATCCAAACGGATCATTCTATGACATAGCCGGTATATGCAACCCCGAAGGAACGGTGTTCGGGCTGATGCCTCATCCTGAGAGAGCCTTCTACTGGTGGCAACAACCTGACTGGACCAGGCAAGGAAAAGTGCCTGAATTTGGAGATGGAAAAATGATTTTCGAAAGTCTAGTCAGATATCTCGAAAAGAAGAATTAAGCAGCCTAAGTTTTTTATGCTGGCTTCAGAGTTCTGAGATCTTTCAGCGTCGGCAACGATGTCCTTGCTCCCATCGCCATGATACATCGAGATGCAACGAAATTGCCGATTCTTGCACATTCGCAAATGCCTTTTCCAGAAAGCAATCCATAAATGAAGCCGGCGTCGAAAGCATCCCCTGCCCCAGTTGTGTCCAGGACTTCAACTTGGAAAGGCTCTACTAGATAGCTTTCTTTTCCATCGGTGACGTAACAACCTTTGTTTCCGAGCTTGACCGCCACCACTTTCACACCGTGATCAATGAGTGATTTTGCACCAGTTCTAAACTTTCTTTCGCCGGTCAAGAGTCTAAGTTCAACTGCATTTGGCATCATGACAAAGGTGCTGTCAATTATGGATTTTAGTTTCGATAATCCCGCTCTGGCGTACAATGCTCCGGGATTCAAACTGATTTTCACTGTCTCAGCAAATCTGTCAACGAGGTTCCTCTGAGTCTCGAATGACTTCTCTCCAACGAAGGATGACAAATGCAGAAAACTTGTGTTCAGGACGTAATTTGAGTCAACATCATCGCTGTTTATTTCGTCATTTACTCCTGGGTCGACGTAGAGGGCTCGTTGTCCGTCGTCGTCGACAAAACCCATTACCTTCCCGCTTCTTCCGTTTCTCGCGACTTTCGTCCCATTCGTATCGACTTTTTCCTTTCTAAAGCCTTCGAGCAACGTTCTGCCTTCCTTGTCGTCTCCAACTTTGCCTATGAAGCCGACGTGGGCTCCTAATCTAGCGAGGCCCACGATTGTGTTTGCCGCCGAGCCACCGCATGTCTCCGAATAATCTTTTATGAAGCTTTCTTCTTCAGCACCGGCTATTCTGTTAACTTTGAACAGTTTGTCAACGTTGAGGGCGCCGAATCCTATTACATCAAACCTTTTCATTGAAACAGCTCTCTCAGAGGAATCTTGTGTTGACCTAGCTTCCCCCCGTAGTTGCCCGCAGAAATCCTTACAACATCTCTAACGCTTAAGGCAGCTTCTATGCTGGCTTTCATAGCCTGCTTGACAGCTGACATTGAAACGCCATTGATGACAATTTCCGGTATATAACGGACTCCTTCAGGAACCATCGAGGCTTTGCCGAGTTTTTTCTTGAGAGAAGGGCAGTATTCGTGGTTTGTCGTTGGTCCAATCCACGGAAACCTCGTTTCAGTCTTTGAGCCAGCGGAGCAGATGTCAAACGAAGTTATGACGCCGTTGACCTTGTGTATCGCTGCCAAAGCTTTGGCTCCTGCGTCCTTCAATGCTTGTTTGGTCTTGCACATCACCCAGAAGTTTGCGCCCATAACACCGTTGGCATAGCCTAAGTAGTGTTCGACTATGAAGTCTGGAACCATTGTTGGAACGATGATCACTTCGCGGCCGAACCGTTTCTCCACCCATTCGTAGCCGTCACCGCAATGTCCTACGCGTTCCATCATGTCTATTTTTCCTTCAGGTTTGGACAAGGCGTCAAAAACGGCGGTGAACGGTTTCACCAGGATGTCTTGGCGTATTCGATACGAGAGTTCAATTTCAAATCTCTTTAGGCTGTCTGAAAAAGGCTTTTTTGAATCCGCCGAACCCCAGAACTGAAGGATCGCACCTGGACGTTTGTCTGGTGTTTGTTTTTCATTTATCCATTTTTCAATTCCGCCTTCGACTCTGCCGATTACTATCGAAGGAGTGGCAGTCGCATCTTGTGCGGCTTTCCTGACCGTTTCTTCATCGTCTGCTGTGACAGCAATTCGGCAGTAGAATCCGTCAAAGGCTTCAGCATAGGTATCTTCAATGATGTTTTTGTTAACCAAACTCATCCCAACTCTCCGGCCACAATACCCCTCACTTTCTTCCTAAACTTGCTGCTTTCCTCAGCGAGCTCTTGCATATTTTCTGTGGTGATTATTTTAGCTTTGGGCAAATCCTTTACGTGAGTCTCGAGGAACTTGTTGATCAATGACGGATCTGCTGAGCTCTCGCATATCGTTTGAGGGCTCCATTTCGCTACCAGCTCCCTGGTTTTGTCTTTTCCACATCTAATGAAAACGTCGGCGACAATGGCGGTTGCAAGAGCGTCATAAGATATTAGAGCAATTTCCGAGTTGCTGATTGCATACCGGTTTCCGTTGTAGGAGACGGTTAATCCGTCATTTTCTTTCACAAGCTTGAAGGCTTCTTCATCTGTTATGCTGTCGCCAACGTACATTACGTCGCCGAGAGCTAGGCTGGTTTTTTTGGCAATTTCGGCTACGGCATCGGCCTTTTCGAAACCGCCCACCGGGTTGACTTCTGAATATATTGCACCTATGCACATTTCTGTTATTTGTTCCCAGAAAATGGCGTCGAGCTCTTCAATTGTTGCTTGGACACTTTCTGGGAGTTCTTTCAAGCTCTTTGCGTCTGGAGGGACTTCAAAAATAGGCATTTCCGCGATCAATTGGGCAGATTTTTTAACTTGTGCTTTTTCCTTTGCGTCCATACTGTATTGGTCCAAGTTGAGTCTAGTGCAGTATGTATTGTTGAAAGGAAACTCCAGTTTCTTGCAGAGAGCTTTGATGTAGTGTTCGTAGCTCGTGCTTACGATGTAAGTTGGCGCAATGCTGAGGATGTGTTGCATTGACTCTTTGGCGTTCGTTATCAGAATCAGGTTCTTGGCGCAGTACTCTCTTATTTTTCTGTCCGTTACATCATAGGCTTTGAGAAACGGCAGGACAAGTTTCAATGTGTCGCCTGCTTTGTAACCTGCTCTCTTCAAAATGTCCGCGAGTGCATCGTCATATCTGCTTGTTACTGCGAAGATCTTGTCCCCGTTCGGAACAAAATGTGACATTATTTCGAGTGCATTGTCGTTCTTGGAAATTGGGCCTTCACAGTCTGAGATGAAAGCTCTCGTCACGACGTGCGCCTCAGTTTTCTGAGATGCCCCTTGCTTTTCTTTATGTTGGTTTCTGATGCTACGTCGGTCCTGTTCCAGAGGGCTCCGCCTTTGATTGCTTCTAGGCCTTCAAGCGAAATCTGTCTTGCAGCTTCAATCGTGTCGCCGATGCCGATAGCGCAGATGGCTCGGGACTTTAGCGCGTAGACCTTGTTGTTGCGTTGCTCCATCGCCCCGGGATAAATTCGTATGTCGTTGCCAAATCTCTTCCTCAGCTCGTATGCTTTTGACAGGTCAACAGGTCTCCCTATCTCGTTTTTGTCCACTGAAGCGGGAAACGTTTCATCATAGCCGCCGTATGAGGGTGGAACCTTGTAGGTGACGACGGTTGCGGCTTTCGTCAGCTCGATCTTGTCTAGGGTGCCTTCGATCATCTTGAAGCAGACGTCGACAAAATCGTCCTTCAAGATTGGCAATATGTTCATTATTTCTGGGTCTCCGGGGCGACTGTTGTTCTC
Source organism: Candidatus Bathyarchaeota archaeon (assembly GCA_963739305.1). Classification (GTDB taxonomy): domain Archaea; phylum Thermoproteota; class Bathyarchaeia; order Bathyarchaeales; family Bathycorpusculaceae; genus DASPPK01. The sequence goes on from CAVTZU010000035.1 coordinate 22,837, forward strand.
CAGTATTTTCAATCCTCTACCCGTGTGCATAAAGGCAACATAGAGGGGAGTTCCTCGCAATGCCGTGTCTTCTTTTCCTTTCCATTTCCGGAAGATGCTTTCAATGACTCTGATTTCCTTAGCTCGATCGCTCTCAGTCAGAAATGGCAGTACGTCACCGACCCCTTTGTACGAACCCATACCGCCTGTGTTGGGTCCTTTGTCGTTGTCGAATGCACGCTTGTAGTCTCTTGTGTCAGGCAACGGTACAAAGTGCTTTCCGTCGCAGAAAGCTTGAAAACTCGATTCCTCACCACCGATTTTTTCTTCCACTATCACGGGGCCATATTGATAATTGGACAGGAAGTGCTCGAAGAGCTGTTTTCGACTTTTGAAGTGGTCTCCCCAGACTCCCACGCCTTTCCCAGCCGTTGGCTTATCCGGCTTCACGACGGCTTTGTTGTCCAGTTCATCTAACCAATCGTAGACTGCCTTCTTCACTTTGCTAATGTTCTTGTGGTTTTTGGGGTTGAAAACTCTAAAGCGGGGGTTTACTTCTGGTGCAATCTCATCGAAAAGTAGTCGCTGCTGAACCTTGCTCTCTTCTATCGCGTATTGTTTGGTTGGACAGACCATCGGTATGGATGTTTCTTTTTCAATTAGGTCCCGAATTCCCTCGATGATCGGTTTTTCTGGACCGACAATTCCGAAATCAATTCGGCTCTTGTTTTCCTCAGCGAACTTGCATATCTCTTCAATGTTTAGGTCAGGTACTACGACGTGTTTCGCGGCTTTTTGAACGTTGAATGGGTTTTGCTGTTTGTCCGCAACGTAGAGTTCGACTCTGTACTTGGAACTTCGGGCAAAGGCATCTACCATAGCCGCTTCTCTTGAACCGTACGAAACGACAAGTATCCCTACCTTCTCCACGATCGATCAACCTCGTTTCAAGATTTATCGTGAAAATCTCAGGTCCAATCGTTCAAGAGGCTTCTTGGATCGCCTCTTCCATCTCATACAGCCTTTCTTTCTCTTCAAACCCGTTCTCGAATCGCTTTTTCATCTCATCCGCTATCTTTTGCGCTAGAGGCGTTGGATACCTGCCGGTTATGCAACCTGTGCATAGTTCGTTTTGCTTGAAACCTATGGCTTTGACGAGGCCCTTCAGTGATTGATAGCAGACAGAATCCGCTCCTATGGCTTTCGCGATTTGTTCCGTGGTATGCGTGGAGCCTATGAGTTGTCCGTACGTTGACATGTCTATGCCGTAGAAGCACGGTCCGATTATGCGGGGAAACGTCACGAAAACGCACACTTTCTTGGCACCCATCCTGCGCAGTTTGTCAACTATGACTTTTGTCGTGTCGCCTCTGACTATGCTGTCTTCGGTTACTATGATGCGTTTTCCGTTGATTTTTGGTCCCAAGATGTTGACCTTTCTGTCTATGGTTGGGTTTCGATCTTTGTTAAGCAAGATGAAGGCTCTTTCAGTCACGTATCGGTGTCTGCGAGATGCTCTTTCCCATCGTAGTCCCGACTCATCATGAACGCCTAGTGCTGAGTCGTCACCGGTCTCTGGAACGGACAATATTACGTCAGCGTCCTTGACAACGTCTGGGTTTTCCTTCACCAGGTTTCTTCCAAACTCTTCACGCACTTCGTAAACATATTTGGTGTCAAACCGCGAGTCGGGTCTCGCGAAATACGCAAATTCAAATGCGCAGAAGGCTTTCCTTTCATTGCTGACGAGTTTGTGCCTTTCAAATCCGTCTTTCGTGACCGTTACAAGTTCTCCTGGTTCAAGCTCAAAATCTCTCGTGAAGCCGTTTATGTCCAGGCTGGCAGTTTCTGAGGAGAAGGCGTACGTTTTGTTATCGGAAGCGTGTCCCGCACACAACGGTCTTATACCATGTGGGTCCTTGAAGGCGAAGAACTCGCCTTTCTGGTTGATGCAAGCTACAGAGAAGGCTCCGTCGATTTCTTTCATGGATGTTTTTACGGCTGAGGGTATGGATTTGCCCTTCAGAAACTCGATCAGAAGTTTGTGACAGATCAGGTCAGAGTCGCATTCATATGAAAATCGAGGGAACTGGCGGCATATTTCTTTCTTGAGTTGAAACGTGTTTACAACGTTGCCGTTGAATGAGACTGCAATTTTGAGTCCTTTCTTTGACGCCGTCATTGGCTGGGTTCCTCTGATTAAGGATGATTCATCGCATTTTCCCGAGGTAGTGTACCTCACGTTTCCAATACCAATGCTGCCAGGCAGGCGTCCGAACCATGCAGTAATCGCGCTAGTTTTTAACTTTGGAACTAGGTCCAGATTTCGGTGAACGTGGAATCGTCCATCGAGATAAGTGAGAAAGCCATGCGACTGATGTCCTCTGTGGTTTTGGGCTCTCATGCCCCAGTATATGTACGGAAAGACGGGTCGATTATCATAATTTATGGCGGCAAATACTCCGCATTCGATCCCCAGTTCGTCTTCCATGACTGGGCAATAACAGAAGGGGTATTTATCAGTTTTTAGCACATTTTTAACTAAAAACCATGGTGACTTTTACAAAAACAATGCTAAACCCTGGATCATGGCGTAAGTCTGAATTTATCTCGAGGATAAAGCGTAACTTCCCTTATGTTCTTTCTTCCTGTAAGCATCATCGTGAATCTTTCAAGCCCGATCGCCCAGCCTGCGTGCGGCGGCATACCGTAATCAAAGGCATCCAGGTGATGCTTGAACGATTCGGGGTTCAGGCCTCTCTCCTTCAAGCGTTTTATCAGAAGCTCTTTGGAAGATATCCTCGTGCCTCCAGAGACGAGTTCCAGCCACCGCCACATCAGGTCAAAGCCCTCGCATATTTCCGGCTTCTCATTCCGAGGTTTTATGTAAAAAGCCTTGGATTTCGTAGGCCAGTCGACGATGAAAAAGAAGTAAGGATGCAGCTTTCCGAGCGTTCTTAATGCCGGCGTTGGTATGTCTTCGCCCCATGGAATATCTACGTCTTCATTCTTCAGCTCTTCCAGAAGCTGAGAGTATGTTAGTCTTTTGAAAGGAACTTCAGGCACCTTCACGGTGTGCTTCAAGATGTGCAGTTCTCTTCTACACTTTTCAGCCACTGTCTTGCAGACCTTTTGCATCAGTTGTTCAAGTATTTGCATCACGTCCTCGGCATCAGCGAAGGCTTCCTCGATGTCTATCGACACGAACTCGCTCAGGTGATGACGTGTGTGTGATTCTTCAGCTCTGAAGAAAGGTCCCATTTCAAAAACTTTCTCAAGACTCATGACCAGCTCTTCTTTGTACAGTTGCGGGCTCTGCGCAAGGTACGCTTTTCGATCAAAGTAGTCAAGTTGAAACAGCTCTGCACCACCTTCCGTTGCCGAAGCAATTATGCGAGGAGTGTGGACCTCCAAGAAACCTCTTTCGAACAAGAAGTGTCTCGTTATCTCCACGGCTTCGTGTTGGATCTTGAAGACCGCAATGTTTCTTTCCAGAGACATGTCTAAGGCTCGTGCGTCCAGACAAACCTCCAGGTTCGCAGGTGTCTTCCCACAAATGTCTATTGGCAAGGGTTCGGCCGTGTTGAAAATTCTAATCTCCTTCGGAATCACTTCGACGCCTCTTGAAGTCATGTTTGTCTTCTTGACAGCTCCTTTAACGCCTATTGCGTACCTCTTTTGCAGGATATCTGACTTCGATACGACTTCGTTGTCAGCCTTTTTTCGAAGTACAGTCACCTGTATCGTTCCTTCCCTGTCCTGAAGTATTATGAAGCGAATTCCACCGAGATCTCTGATTTCTTGAACCCAGCCGAACAACGTGACCTCCTGGCCGTCGATCTCGGGTTTCACGTCCGCTGAATAATGTGTTCTTCGCCAATCACCAATAGAATCCATGTTCATGAATTTCTCCACCGGTCTCAGACTAGTCTGCGAATTCCACACGTAACGTTATGTTTCGAACCTTACTTGCAATGTCTTTCAGAGGTTTCATGTCAAAAGACTGTCGTCCTCCATGTCTCCTTCGCAGGATCACGCGTGTTTCCATGCTTCCGTCGGGAAGCCATATTGTGTTGATCGTGATGATGTTCATGGGTGCAAAAAGGTCTTCTAAGAATTTCCTGTCATCGACACCGTTCTCCAAGATGCGAATATTCCTGCCAGTTTCGTCACCCAGAGCATGCACAATTTTGCCGCCATAGCCTAAGAGCCTTGGCACGTCACCCGGACCCACAACTATTGCAAGAGTTCCATCTGCATCAATGGCTTTGTGAAAATACACGTTCTGAAGCGACGGATACTTCTCCTCTAAAGACATCAAAAGACGAGCTATCTTTAAGTCTAGCTCGCTTATTTCTCCAGACTTCACTTTAGCTAAACACTTTTGGCAGAGTATACCGCTCTTCAGGCAGAAACTGCAAAGGCCCATCTTCAAAGATAGAACTGCCCTCCGCAAACAAAGGAGGGGCGGCGGAGCATTGAGTCTATGGCAGATACGTTTTCTAGCGTTCGAGCCAAATTTCGATAGTGCTCACGTTTGAAGGCGAGCCACCCTCTTCCCTGGGTGCCATCTGCTGTGTTCCGATGCCGATTTGCTTGACCTTAACGTCTGGTAGGAATCGGCGTCTGACGACTTCGACGACGTCGACGGCCCTGCTTATAGACCTACCTCGCGCTTTGACCTTTACTTCCTTCGCTCCGCCGTGAAAGAGGGTTATGCATGCCAGTACATAGTTCATTACTGGCTTGATTCCGATCAACACTGCATTGCTTTCAGACATTTTGTACCGCCTTACTCCTAGTTTATTTTTTTCTGTAGGCTCGATAACCTTCCTTCTCGGAGGATAAATACATTACGGTTATAGATTTGCATTGAAGAAAGCGTCAAATTTGAATGTTTTTCATCTAATTTGATCATGCCATGACTGAAAACTTAAAGAACCTACCACTGTAAAACTCTGACTAATCAGACCCAACATGGAGGAGTGGGATATGGAAACCCTGACGAGACGGTCGACACATCTGCTTCGGATGCTGTATGAACAAGGTAAGTCGACGAACACGTTCACACTGCATCTGAAACAGGACGAGCTAGCGAAACAGCTCGGAATAAGCAGACAGGCTTTGAACGTTCATTTGAGAAAACTTCGAGACCTCAACTACATACGTACCGGAAGAGGGTTCATAGATGTAACAGAGCAGGGTTTGGGTGCAGTTGGGATATCTTCTACACCCGCGTTTATACTGATCAAAGTTTCACCTCTCAAAAGAAGCTATGCATATCAAAAGATCAAGGAGTTAAGAGTTCAGAGAGCCTACAGAATCGCAGGAGATGTCGACGTGCTCGCGATGGTGGAACGAGAGAAATTGGACGAAGTTCTAAAAAGGCTGTCTTCAATCGACGGTATAAAGGACACCAAATCCTACGTCACGATTGAAGCGATACGGTGAGGAGGGTTAAGATCTGAAGCTCTATGAATATGAAGCAAAAAACATACTGTCTAAATACGGAATTGCAGTACCTCAAGGCGGGCACGCAACAACCGCGACTCAGGCTCAGGAAATTGCCGCACGGCTCAGGCCGCCTGTTGTCGTCAAAGCCCAGGTCCTAGTTGCAGGGCGCGGAAAGGCTGGAGGAATACTTTTTGCCCAATCTGCTGAAGAGGCGCAGAGAATCGCACAGAAGATACTGGATATGAAGATAAAGGGTCTTCCTGTCAAGAGCGTCTGGGTCGAGGAAAAGATAGACGTTAAAAGGGAACTCTATTTCGGAATAACAACAGACAGATTCAATCGGTGCTACGTCGCAGTTGCCTCTTCGATTGGCGGTGTTGACATAGAAGAGGTGGCTTCCAAAACCCCTGAAAAAGTCATCAAAGTCGAAGTCAACCCTCTACTTGGTCTACGCACTTTCCAAGCACGAGAAATCGCCAGAAACATGGGGTACGGTGGCAACCAGATCTTGGAGCTCGGACGAGTTCTCGAAAGATTGTACGCCGCTGCAATGGAAAATGATGCTGAATTGATTGAGATGAACCCCGTGGTCGAGACTGTTGACGGAAAGTTCATCGCTGCAGACGCTCGTATCATCATCGACGACAACGCTCTGTTTAGGCATCAAGACTACAAGAGAAGACTTCTAGAGGGTGAAGGCGACTTGAGCCCTCAGGAACTTGAAGCCTTGAACAACGATTTGGCTTATGTCAGGCTTGAAGGAAATATTGGCGTTATCGGCAACGGAGCAGGGCTAGTTATGGCAACTCTCGACACGATCCAATACTACGGCGGAAAGCCAGCTAATTTTCTGGACGTGGGCGGAGGAGCGGCTTCAGAAAAAACTGCTGTTTCCCTCAGAATAGTGCTTTCGGACCCACGGATCAAGACTCTGTTCATTAACATCCTTGGCGGCATCACACGTTGTGATGAGGTCGCAAAGGGCATTCTTGAAGCAAAAGAGAAGGTGGGAGTGACCATTCCGATGGTCATACGGCTCGTGGGCACAAACGAGGAAGAAGGAAAACGAATACTTACCGACGCGGGAATTCACGTTTTTGAAAGCATGGAAGAAGCGGCCAAACGTGCCGTTGAGATGGCTAGTTAAGGAGGCGATCGATTTGGGGATATTGATCAATGGAAATACGCGAGTAGTCGTTCAAGGAATAACAGGATCTCAAGGGAGTTTTCACACCAAGCTAATGCTCGACTATGGAACGAAAATAGTTGGAGGAGTGACGCCCGGAAAGGGTGGATCACAGGTCCAAGGCGTTCGAGTCTACGACACGCTTGCGGAGGCTCAGGAAAAATCACTAGCTGATGCTTGGATATGCTTTGTTCCTGCGCCCTTCGCGGCCGATGCGGCCCTTGAGGCTCTTGAGAACGGGATAAAGACGCTCGTAATAATAACGGAACACATTCCCATAAAAGACGCGATCCAAGTTATGGCTTATGCCAGGCAGATGAATGCATCCATTATCGGTCCGAACACACCAGGCATAATAACGCCGGGCCAATGCAAGCTCGGCATCATGCCTTCGCATATCTTCCAGTCTGGGAAGATTGGGATGGTTTCCAGAAGTGGAACTCTGACTTACGAGATTGCAGCTGGCCTGACTAAGAATCGGCTCGGTCAATCAACGTGCTTCGGGCTCGGAGGAGATCCTATAACTGGACTGAACTTCATAGATTCGTTGAAAATGTTCGAAAAAGATGCAGAGACCGAGGCTGTCGTGTTAATCGGGGAGATTGGAGGAAACCTGGAGGAACTCGCGGCAGACTATATTACAGCTTCAAAATACTCTAAACCCGTCGTAGCTTTCGTGGCAGGGAGGTCTGCTCCGCCGGGAAAGCGCATGGGTCACGCCGGAGCAATCGTGATGGGCAAGGCAGGGACTGCCGAAAGCAAGATTGAAGCTTTGATAAAAGCTAACGTGCGAGTTGCTGAGAAGCCGGGAGACGTTCCTCAGCTTCTACAGAGCGCCCTCAAGGATAAGAGACGATGAGGTTCGCAGGCAATACGCAAAGTATATTTGACACAGGCTCGTGCTAGTGTTAGCTACTTGAACGTGGTACGATCAGATGCCCATACTCGATCCATTGAAGAAGGCTTTGGCTCAGAAGCACAGGCTCTACTTGAAGATATGTCGTGATTGTGGAGCAAGAAATGCTGCCACCGCGGTAAAATGTAGGAAATGTCATGCCAAGAACCTGCGTTGGAAAAAGCGAGAGATCGTAAAGTAATCTGCTGATTTTTTCCATTTTCTAGAGAAGGTTGTACAAGCTCTCGATGTTGAAAGCCGTGTTTGCACATCCATTCTTTATCAAGGGAACATTTTGACCTACGACGTTCATGGTCTTCAGAATGTCTCCGCCGGCTTTCACCTCTTCGCCACAGGCAACGCCGACGATGCCTTCGTATTGTTTGGTTTTCAAAATCTTTGGGATGCAAGAACCGCCTGGCAAAATGTAAACGTCGTATCCTTTGTTCTGCGCAAAGGTTACTGCGGTTCCCACGGAACAATCTGGTGAGCAGTGAGCGCAGACGTACGAGGGAATGTTCGGGTCAAAATTCGCTTTGCATCTGCCGTCCATGTACTTTCTGGAGCAGTGTGGCAGGAAAAGGGCTCGCTTTTTCGTTTGAATAAACTTTTCTCTTTCAATGAGGTTTCTGGCTTGCGTATCCATGAGATCCTGCAACAACGTGACAGCATCATACAGGTTGAGTCCTGTTGCCTCTTGGATCTTGAATGTCCTTATGATCTCCTGTGCTTTCTTTCCGAACTGTTTGTTCATTCCCTTCTCATAACTGATTTTTGCGATTTCAGTGAATACGAATCGCGGTATCTTTGAGAGATCAAAGGTGAATTTGTATGGCATACCGTATGGTGTAGAGGGACAAACCTTTAAGATTACCTGTTTTCATAATACTTGGAAAATCGAAGGCTGAAGCAGAGGAGACTAATTTGAGTAGGATATTCGGTAAGAATAAGGAAGAAAAGAAGCAAACGGTTCAAGCCGTTGAGAAACCGCAAAAGATGTCGGAACTCGAGCAGCTGGCGGGAGACGACAAAATGAGCTACGACGCACTCGCGCAAGTGATGTTTCTTGATCCTAGAAAAATCGAGACTTCTATGAAACAAGCCGTTGATAACGCTAAGAAAGCCGAGAAAGACGGCGACATAGCGAAAGCGGGAATGTGGTATGAGGTTGCTGGAGGTCTGGCGATCTACGAAGGAAACGTGAAAAAAGTCGTTGAGTGCTACGGTGAAGCACACCGGGTCATTGGTCGAGATTACAAGATTCTTGCGAGCCCAGAAAAAGCAGTCGCGTTGGCCAAAGAGTATTACAAGCGATACCTAATGACGTGAAAATGACCTTGCTATTTCTCTTCTCGTGAAGGTTCCAGAAGATCCCTGAGAGACCTTACCTCTTCTCTCAGCGTTCCTACTTCGTCTTCAAGGGCATTGGCCCTCGATTCTGCGAGTTTCCTCAGGTTCTCGATTTCGGTCATAAGATTTGCTCTTTCATTTTCGAGTGTTTTGATTTTCTCGCGTAGGTTCATCAGTGTCTGCATGAGCCCTTCCTTTACGGTTCTAATTCTTCCTACCATGTCTTTAATGCTTACGGTTTCTTGAGTTTCCTTTTTGGCCTCGATAGCTGATCTGAACCTAGCTTTGCAGTTGGGACATTCGAAGATTGCGGCAAGCTTCACTTCTTCGTTTCTTTTCATGGACTTGCGGGACGGGATGGGCCATGTCTTGACTGGAGTCGAGACCTCGAACCCACAGTTGGGACAGTTGACCAAGCAGTCTCCTCCTCATTGAATTGTGGAGTGGCGAATTTAAAATCTGTTTTGGGAGTTAGTCATGAAGTTTTTGAGTTTATAAAAAAAGGAAGGTGATTTGTTAGATAGTCATGAGAAACATTAGTCTTTCAACGAGTTCTTTGTACCGGTTTCTAATCGTCACTTCGGTTACCTGCGCGATTTCGGCTATTTCTCTCTGCGTCTTTCTTTCTCCGGTTAATACAGAAGCTATGTAACTGGCCGCGGCGGCGATGCCCGTTGGGCCTCGTCCTGAAGTGAGTTTGAGTTCCTTTGCGGCTCCCAAAATTTTATGCGCGATTTCCTCCACTTTTCCCTGCATTGTCAATTGATTGGAGAACTTGGTTATGTACTGGCTTGGTTTCAACGGCGGTATTTGGTAGTCGAGTTCCTTGATCAGAAAACGGTAACTGCGTCCGACTTCCTTCTTGTTGACGCTGGATGCTTGGGCTATTTCTTCCAGCGTCCTTGCTAGTCCACATTGCCTGCAAGCTAGATATATGGCGGCAGCCGTCACTCCTTGAATCGATCTTCCTCTGATCAGTCGTTCTTTCACAGCTTTTCTGTAAATGACGGAAGCTGTCTCAAGGATGCTTTTAGGAAGGTTAAGGTTGTTGGCGATCTTCGTGATTTCAGATAATGCGAATGCAAGGTTGCGCTCGGTTGCGTCTGAGACTCTTATGCGCCGCTGCCACTTTCTCAGCCTGTAAACTTGAGCTTTTTGTCCTGGTGAGAGACTCTTCCCATAAACGTCTCTATCGTGCCAGTCGATCATCGTTGACAAGCCTTTGTCGTGGATCGTGTAAGTCAATGGTGCGCCAACTCGCGTTCTCTTCGCCCTTTGTTCATCATCAAAAGCTCTCCATTCAGGTCCCCTGTCAGCTATCTTTGCAGCGAGCACGAAACCACAATTCATGCATACCAGTTCAGCGTTTTCGTAATCGCGCATCAATCTTGTGCTGTGGCATTCCGGGCAGGTTTGGATTTTTGCCGGCTCACGAGTTTGTGCTGTTGGAGAATCTTGATTTGCTTGCACCTCATCAGTGTCATCCATACTTGTTTTTCTCCTTTCTCCTCTTTGAGGGGATTACATAGAGTGGTTTATTCACCGTTTTATACGGATCATGTATAGTGGGTCTGATTGCGACGTAGGGCGAGGATACCGGTCCAAGTATGTCAAAAACTTTTCCGACGGGTTTCAGCTTTTCGTCAATGACGGTTTCGCCGATCTTCGGAATATTTTCAACCTTCATTATTATGTTGCGGCTCGGACTAATGTGAAGGACTAAGCCTAATCTCTGCAAACTTGCGTTTTCCCCTCAGCAAAAGCAACATGCTTCAACGAAACAGCATATTTAAACTTTTCTGCGTTTAAGGTGTTCGAAATGGCGTTTTCTTCAAAAATCAGCTTGATAGCGCGGTCTTCGACTCAATTCTGGATGCCATTGTGGCAGAAAAGCAGTTTGAGAACGACTTCAGGAATTTTCGTTTCCAAAGTATTATAGGATTGAATAGCCCCATTTTCTTCTCGACTGTCAAGGCCGAGAAAGGTTTGACTCTTTACAAGTTCGACACCAGCGAAGAATCTGCACGTAGGCTCAATGCGGAGGATCCTCTATCTCATTTCCGCCAAAGATTCTACGTTCAACGTGAAACTATCTATGTTGACGGCAACTCCCTGGGGCTTCTTTCCAGAGACGCCGAGCGTTCAGTCTTGCTGTCTTTGGAAGAATGGCACAAGCTAGGAGTCAGAGGGTGGCTGGAGGCTAAGAGGCCTTGGTTCTACTTTGCAGAGGAGTTGGGTGCAAAGTGTTCCAAATTGGTTGGGGCCAGAGCCGACGAAGTCATGCTGACGGGAACGACAACGATCAACATACATCAACTTGTACACACCTTCTACCAGCCTGAAAAGAAACGAACCAAGATCCTTGCTGACAAACTGACTTTTCCAACCGACATATACGCTCTTAGAAGCATACTGAAGCTAAGAGGGCACGATCCCGACTCAGATCTCGTTTTTGCACCGACGACAAACAACCGATACTTGGATGAGGATGGAATAATCGACATGATGGATGATGAAACCGCATTAGTCTTTCTTCCATCCGTCCTGTACAGAAGTGGCCAGCTGCTCAATATGGAGCGTTTGACGATGGAAGCCCACAAAAGGGAAATTCCAATTGGGTTTGACTGTTCTCATTCGGTCGGGGTCGTACCCCATCATTTTGACAAGTGGAAGTTGGATTTTGCATTGTGGTGCAGTTACAAGTATCTGAATGGTGGACCGGGCAGTTCAGCCTTCCTTTATCTGAACAAGCGGCATTTCAAACGAGAACCTGCACTTGCTGGGTGGTTTGGATACATCAAAGACAAACAATTCGATCTTGCAGTCGAGTTTGAACACTCCAAGACAGCAGGAGGATGGCAAATCTCCTCGCCGTCGATTCTCAGTTCCGCACCAGTCGAGGGCTCGTTAGATCTGATTCTCAAAGCAGGCATCAATACGATTAGAAAGAAATCTCTGAAAATGACCTCCTACCTCATGTACCTTGTCGACCAAGAACTCTGTCGTGTTCCGTATAATTTCTCGATTGGAACACCGAGAGAAGCAGAACGCAGAGGCGGACACGTAGCTATTGAACACAAGGACGCATTAAGAGTCAGTGAAGCTCTCAGAGCAAGGGGAGTGATTGTTGATTTTCGTCCTCCGAACGTGATCCGAATCGCTCCCATACCCCTGTACAACTCATATAGGGAAATCTGGAGAATAGTTCAACACTTGAAGGCAATTATCGACAAAAGAGAGCACGAGAAGATTTCTAAGACTAGAAAAGCCATCTCGTAATTGAGAAGTCGTTGAAATCACTTTTTTCAACAGTCTTTTAAGAACTTCCTCCATTAGGTTTACATGGCGATATTAATGTCAGAAACGCCTCGTGAATTTGACTCGGCTTTCTTGGAGTCTGAACTCAAAGGTAAAACCCTTCTTATCTACTGGTACATGCTTCAACAGTCAACGCACACCGTTGGAGTGCGTGAAGTTCAGCGCGCGCTCAGTTTTTCGAGCCCAAGCATTGCAGTTCATCATCTTCAAAAGCTGCAGAATCTGGGGCTTGTTGAAAAGAAAGGAACAGGTGAGTATGTGCTTGAGGGCGAGGTGAAGGTCGGGATCCTGCGGTTTTTTACTCGCTTAGGACGGTTCCTCGTTCCTCGATACCTCTTCTATTCAGTCTTATTCACAACTATGCTGACTGTCTACTTGATACTATGCGTGATAGGGCAGATCGTGCCTAGCTTCTATGCCGTCAGCTTTGGGGGGATCGGGCTCCTGATTTTTTGGGTTGAAACCTTCAGGCTATGGAGGGCAAGGCCGGTATGATCTCTCAACATTCTGTTCTAAAGCGTAGAACTAAAAGAAATGACTGTGCTGTCAAAGGCAGGGATGCTTGAAGTGAAGAGGCTCCTTATCTACGTTGCAAGCGCTGTCGTACTGGGGATTTTGGTGACGGTGATTCCTTTGATCACTTTCGCTGAAGTAAAACATGAATCGTTCGTTCTAACTTCACCGTGGCTAAATGAAAACATTCGCGGGCTGGAGGGCTACAGCAATCTTGGTACACCGAATTCAGACAGCTTCGGCTTCACAATTCTGGTCGTGAGTTTTGTCGTTTCCATGGTCGTCTACCTCTTCGTCAGGCACAGAGTACCCAGACATGACCTTCCATGGGCCAGATTCCCAGTGTACTAAATCTAGTACAATGGTGTTCTGAAACATAGCATTATGCTTCCCCAAATCTCTCTATCTATTGAAAGATCGAGAGAATAGTTATGAAAGAGAATCGAAGTCACGGAGTCAAGAGAATTGCCAGACTTTGGGTTCATGATGTCGAAAACAAGGATCGGGCCGCATCGAAAACGAGGAAATGATCGATATGTCAGCGAGCGTTCTTCAACGCCGATTGGAGAAAAATCTGCGGGAAAAACAATGCCTTGAAACTGAGAACCCTGCTGGTATGAAGCTTATTGTAATCTGTCAGGTCTGCATCCGATGCGGTCAAGTATTTCCCTTCAAACAGGGGCGAAAAAGTTGCCCTCAGTGTTCTGGTCTGTTGATAGCCAAGACTATGATTCGCAAACGCTCTTAGGATTCTCACTTTCTAGTAAAGGTCATGAATGTTATATTCATTGGTCTTGGTTCCTTTCACGGGGTCAAATCCTGCGAATCGGAGTCTTGACTTGAAAACGGGATCTTAGAAACTTCAAACTATGTGGTCGAAACCTTCTTAAATGAGGACTGTTGATTAGACTGTGCATTTGAAAGGGTGAGGCTTATGTCCAAACCATTCTACGTCAAGTTTGAAGTCTCGAAAGAGCTTGCAGATGCAGCCTATGAAGCCCTGCAAATAGCTGCAAAGACAGGCGCAGTTAGAAAGGGAACGAACGAAACGACGAAAGCGATAGAAAGAGCACAAGCTAAGCTTGTGATTATCGCTGAGGACGTTCAACCGCCAGAAGTTGTCGCACACTTGCCGCTGTTGTGTGAGGAACGAAAAATCCCGTACATATATGTTCCAACCAAAGAGAAGATTGGCACAGCGATAGGCATCGACGTACCAGCAGGTGCTGCAAGCATCGTCAAAGAAGGAGACGCAGCAGGTCTAGTCAAAGAAATAGTTTCAAGATTAGAGCAGGTCAAACGAGGAGCCGCGTGATGAGCAGAGAAGCCAGAGAGAGTGCGCAGGTTGAACTCATTCCGGCCGAAGTTATTCAAGTGATCGGTCGCACAGGAGTTACGGGCGAAATAAGCCAAGTCAGAGTTCGCATTCTCGAAGGAAAAGATAAAGGTCGAATCATCTCGCGTAACGTGAAAGGACCAGTTCGGGCTCAAGACATTCTCATGTTGAGAGAAACAGAGAGAGAAGCCAAGAAAATCAACAGGTAAGCCAGGACGAGAAATAGCGGGAGACCTCGAGGATGCCGAGACCGAGAAAATGCTCATTCTGTGGCAGCGACTTTCCGCCAGGCACAGGCATGATGTTCATCAAGAACGACGGGTCAATCCTCTGGTTCTGCTCTAGCAAATGTAGAAAGAGCTCATTGTTCTTAAGAAGAGACCCGCGTAAACTCAAGTGGACGACGTATTTCGGGAAAGAAGAGAAAGGAAAAGCATAGTTTCCCTTTTTCAGGAAATATCTTCATTAACGTTTTCTAATCCTCATTCTCCGCTTTGGTGAGGTCGGAGTAGAATGCTTGGTAGCGGGGAGTAGATTTGAACTACTGATCTCTGGGTTATGAGCCCAGCGGGTTAATCCTGGCTACCCCACCCCGCTGCTCGACAACCTGGAGCTGACCTCTCCGGAAGTTGACAGCACATCATTTACAGAAGTTGGTTACATTAAGGTTTCGATACTAGTCGCGATCATACGCGCGCTTGAGAAATCTTTCCCTGCAAAGCATAAGCTCTACATATTTGGCGCTCTTGGTGGGGTAATTGCGACTGGCATGGCTATTTACATAAGGAAATCGAAAGCATGAGTTAGACTGGAAACTCGAGCTTTTGGCCAACGAAACTCGAGCTGAGCCCCACTGTCCTTAACGTGCGCTGTAGTGAGATGGAGTGGGCATATTGATTTGAAATTCATTAAGACTATAAACTAAAGGTTTGATTCTATGTCAAGGAAAGATGTGACGCTGGAAAGTGTGCACTCGCTGACATTCCTGATCTCCTGTTGAATGGAGGCACGTTAACTGTCAACAACTTTGGAGAAGAAACCCGTTGCGATCATTTCGGCTTCTTTTCAAGCGAAGGCGCTGAACGCCGAGTCAGTCACGACTATCGCCACAAGTTTTCTGAAGAGGATAGGTAACAAAGGCGGTTTGAAGCCTAAGAGAGTTTCTTTGGAGGAAGGAGTCTACACGGTCGAGATTGAATTGAAGAAGCTGTCCGCGGTTGTCAGGGTTGATTCTGAGGCACATGAAATCAGGGGATACGAGATCCAGCCAAAGAGTGAAGAATCTTCATCTTCGTCAATTTCTCCTAAGGTAATAATAATCGTCGTCGGCGTGTCAGTCGTCGTGCATATCGGGCTGAACTTTGTTTTAAAAATGTTCGGACTCTAGGTTTGTTTCTCACTGTGGGTCTTCGAGTTTGTCTAGCGCGCGCTAAATACATAAACACATGAAGCAATAAAATCTTAAAAGTGCGTACACCCGTCGTATACTGTGTGGATAATGGTGAATTGAAAATGACGGCAACAACGTCGAGATATAAGTACCCCATCGAGTACGAGCTGAATCCTATGTCAGTGGATAAAGGAAATAGCTGGCTAACATTGAAACTGAAAAACACGTCAAGGGACACTCTTAGAGGAGTTGACGTACAATTGCACTCTTTGGATACACATTACCTAATGGTCTATGGAACATGGTGGGGATTTGGATCTGGACAATACCTTAAGGAGTTTAAGCCAAATGAAGAGGTCGAACTGGTTTTCCGGATTGATGCATTAGGGTCAGCTGATGTATATATCACCATTATGGCACGTGAAGAAAGACACTACTTCTGGTGGGAATCCGGCTGGACTCACATCTCCGTAGGCGAGGAAAAAGCGATACTCGAACGCCTATTTGTGCTTTCGCACCCATATACGAAAATTGGAAAGACCCTCTCGGCCGAGGCAACCGTCAAGGGCGTGAGAAAAGGTGCAGGATTGAAACTGGAATTCTGGGTGGAACCCCCCTCAGGAAAGTCTGAAAAGCAGTCCACAACAGAAATAAAGGAACTTTCCCCCGGAGAGGAAGCCCGTTACTCAGCTGAGTTCACGCCCAAAGAAGCGGGAGGCTACACTATATACGCGTATTTATACGATGATTGGCAAAGAATAGGGCACAAGACAAATTACATCTATGTTCAAAGCCAATAGCAATCACCAAGCCAACTCAATCTTCAACTCCCTTTTTTTGTTTAACAAATGACACCCCTACGCATGCGCGCGCGCACTAAACCGTTACAAAGAATCTTTCTTCACGAAGGTTTTTGTAACAATTACTAATTTTGGAAAACTTACCGGCAATGTTGGAAGAACGGCAAAAGTGTAACAAGTTACTTTGCGCGCGCTCTTCAACGTGCAATGAAAGAAACCGGTTGGTTCTTACGTGCTTGTCAGTTTTTCCTCAAAGTCGACTATTCTACTTTCGTCATGCGCTTGCGGATGTTGAAGCGCTTCGTATATTCGCAAAGTCTGTTTTGCTGCTTCCTTCCAGGTGAAGTATTGCAGTACTCTTTTTCTGCCACTCTGTCCCCATTTCTTCGCTCTGTCGGCGTCGCATAGGATCTCTTTGATTCCCCACGCGATGTCCGATGGGTTTCCTCCGTTTACATGTACGCCATTTTGGTCGGGGCCTGACGGTACGACTTGTTCTCTGAAGCCGACTACGCCTTGTGCGCCGACTATTATTGGTTTTTCCATCGACATTGCTTCAAGGCTCACTATTCCAAAAGGCTCGTATGTTGAGGGGAATATGCATGTGTCCGCAGCTGCGTAGTGTAGTATTCGTTCTTTTTCAGGGATGAACTCAAACCTGCACGCGACTTTTTGGCTTATTCCAAGTCGGTTTGCGGCCTCGGTTATATCGTTTTGTTGTTCGCCTTTTCCGAGAATAACGAGTTTTGTGTCTGGGTACTCTGCGAGGACGGTTGGCATCGCTTGGACAAGGTTTGTTACTCCTTTAACCCAGGTGAGTCTTCCGCAGAACAGGATCATTTTTTCTTCCGGTTTTATGTTGTATCTGTTCCGTACAGCCTCTACGTCTTCAGGCTTGCAGTTTTGTCGGTTATAGCGGTCGGGGTCTACTCCGTTCCAGACTACGCTTATCTTGGATTTGGGCCATCCGTGTCTAACTAGGTCTTCTTGCATGGCATGGCTGACCGTTATTATCTTGTCGACTTTCTGAGATGTTGCCCATTCAAGGTGCGATACGACTTCTGAGCCCGGTCCACCCGCTCTTCCCCACTCCGTGCTGTGTACGTGGAAGCAGACGGGGGTTTTGGTTTCGTTTTTGGCCATTAGGCCCGCGATGCTGCTAAGCCAGTCGTGGACGCAGACTACGTCGTAGTTTAAGTTTTCTTTTTTGAGCATGCTGTTTATGAATTTGCTTGCGCTTAGTATGTTGTAGATGAATATATCGTTGAACATTCGGATGTTGGTGCCCCATTTTTTCAGGTCGTCGGTGACAAACATTGGGAAAACGTTGCTGGCATCAGCAATTAGCGGTCTGTGCACCTCGACGCCCTTCATGATTTCTCTTGTTTTCAGGTTTCCAGCGTTGAGCGTGAAGACTGTCACGTCGTTTCCCATTGAGACGAATTGGCGCGTTATGTAATCTGCGTAGGTTCCTAAGCCGCCAACGAGGGCAGGTGGGTATTCCCAGACGAAGAACCCGATTCTCATTTAGAATACACCGCTTTTGGTTAGTTGTGGACACGGAATGACTTGTAGGTTGTTCAAAAGACACCCTCTTGTTAGAAGGCACTGCGATGTCGAATGGATAAATAGGTTATGAATTGCGAATTTGAATTGGTCCTGTGGTTCTACAGTACCTTCTTACTTGGTGGGTGGTGCGCTTACGACTTCAGGGGCAGTCTTTTCAGCAGTCTGCGGCGAAGGTTGAGGCTGCTGCTGGGGTTCTAAGGGTTTCGTGCCAGTGTTTTCTGGCAGTATCTGGATTTTCTCTTGCATGGGATGTAAGAGATCAGGAGGAGGATAAGGTGTGTCCAGAAGGGAGGATAAAAGATAGATGGAATTGAAAACGTGTTGATAGACGGTGAAGAGAATTTGAGGAAGCTTAGTTTTTGGGTTTATCTCTAGCCTTTTGTTTATGTCTTGTGTGCTGCCTTCCAGGACAATCGCTCCGGAAGTTGAGTATTTCGCTATATTCGGCTTTGTTTCGAGCAGAAGGTTAAAGGAGAGCGTGAGCTGCGAGTTGGTTTTCTTCTGTTCTTCGATCTTCGCGTTCACGTTGAAGAAGACGTCTTCGCTCGGCGTGTTTTCGCCCATTCTTTCCGCTTGAAGGCTATCTATGCGAATGGAGACTGTTACTCCAGAGACGGAATATTTTGGGCAAATAGGTGATTCCTCTGGACCTTACCATTGTTTACTTAACGTCTTAAATATTGTTTTGTCGTTTTGTGTGTAGCTGCTGTGACAAGCATATTGAAGCTGCTTTGTTCAGTGGTTCAGGGCTGGAACCGTGAATTCCGCCTCGAATTTGTAATCTTGAATGGTTTGTTTGCTGTCTCTGGTTTGCAGCACGAGTTTTTCCGGGATGTCGTCTTTGAAAAAGACGATGTAGTTGACGTTTTTTCCGAGCCCTATGCGTTCGAGCTGTTGGAGGGTTGACTTGAATCTGTCCAGTGCTTGAGTTTTTTTGTTGATTTCTTCGATTGCTTCAAAGAGGATTTCTGCTTCACCTTGCTCTGTTGAACATAGGAGTATGTCGCCTGATTGAATCCAGCAGGAAGATTCGTTTTTTTGGGATTTTCCCTCGTTCTTCTTTTTTCCGTTTTGGGAGGGCTCCGCAGCCTTCTTGGGTGATGCCCGCTTGTTTTTTTGCATCGTGGCTGATTTTTGGACCCAGCTTTCGTTCTTGTGTGTTTCTTCGCAAGTTCGAAGCAGGGAACCCAGCCATTCACTATAGTCTTCAGCCAAGGTTTTGTATTGAGTAATCTGATAGACAATGCTGTCGCTCATTTCTTTCATGGAATAGAACGTTCGGATTTCTGTTCCCATCATACCTCACCTTGTTCTATGCTCTCTCGATTTCTTCGCCTGATCTTTCTTTTTCAGGCATACCCGCTGTTGAATCTCTTTCTTGATCAATGTAGGGTTTCCACGAATAAGAGAATTTGTGTATCATGTTTGCTACATACTGGTTTGTTCGTGTCAGCCCTCGTATTCGCTATTTAGCTGAGGGAATTGAAGAATTCTCATTCTTTTGCGAGACAGCTTAGGAAGTGGCCTTTGAGACTGCTCTTGACATCTTCTGGACTTCTTTCGTTATTGATGAGAGAAACTTCATTCGTCCTTCGATTTTCTCTCTGTGAGTTTTGAAGAGTTGTTTCAGTGTCGGTAAGACATCCTCTAGGACGGCGGTCATTAGGTCGCGGTTTTCTTCTTCGATCAGGTTTTTCATGATCATGCTTCCGTCTCGGTAGAGGAGCATGAGTTGTCCAGTTGGGTCGATGCTTGCTCGTGCAACGTCTCCCAATTGGTTTGGGAGAGCTTCTGTCGAGACCTGAATTGTTGCCACGAACGGTTGCATCAGTTTTACGAACGATTCGAAGAACTCGCCCACGAGTGTTTCTTCTTCAGAGGTTAGTTCACAGATTTGTCCTATGTCGTCCTGTACGCTTTTGAGCGAATCAAGCAGTTCTTCAAGGGAGACCCTGGGTTTTTTGTGGTTTGGTTGATCTTTGGCTCGAATCAGCACTGTCTCCTCTGGAGGAGTTGTTTGTTCACTCATGTGGAGTCATTACCATGCTTAGCCTGTGTGCCGTTGAAAAGTTCTTGTACGTTACACGCCTTACAGACACGGATCGGCAGGAAAAATTGCAGCGATAGCTGCTGTTATGTGTTTCTTTTGATGGAGGGTTCTTCTTTGTTTAGTGATTTGTCGTTTAGAGCAAGTGTCGTATATCTTAATACGCAATATTTATATCGTCTTCGCACCTTGTAACATGTTGTTCAGGGGACACTGGATTGAGTTATAAACATCAGGGCTTGAAAGAGACAGCTGAAGCCAGCAGAGTTGAGGAAATCGCCTCTTTTCGACGCGAGAAGTTCAAGGTAACAGTGTCCATGAACAAAGAGCGACCGATGTCGCAATCTCCTCTTTATAACAAATATGACATCAAGAGGTACGATCTACACCCCAACTACTCGTTTGCACACTTGTCGGACATGATACCCAAGAACACTCCTGAGTTCATCGACAGCGGACAACATTATGTGGAGCGAATTACTCGTGCGCTCTACTACTTCAAGCAATGCTCTTTAATCGGTCCCTCGGGGACAGGAAAAACTCACATCGTCTACCTCGTTGCCGAACTATGTGGTCTGCCCGTGTGGGAAGTCAACTGTGGCCTGCAGACTTCCTCGTACGACTTGATCGGGCGTTTCATCGGTCTCGGAAAGGACAACTGGGTCGATGGGCTGTTGACCAGGTGGCTGAGGCTGGGGGGTATAATGTATCTCGATGAAGCCAACATGATGAAGCAGGATGTTGCAACAAGACTCAACCCTGTTCTTGACACACGAGGGCACCTAGTGCTGAACGAGAAGGACAACGAGTGTGTGGAGAGGCATCAGTTTGGATATTTAATCATCAGCATGAATCCGTACTCAGCCGAGTTTGCTGGAACGAAACCGTTGAACGCTGCCATGAGAAGGCGAATGGCAGTGTGGATAAACTTCGACTATACGAGTGTTGGAGAACAGATTTCGCCGGAAGAAGTGAAGATGCTGATGAAACGAACGCGTTTGGATGAAGATGTCTCCTCCAAAATAATTCGAGTTGGTGCGGAGCTTCGAAGGCAGTATAAGGCTGGTGATCTTCCTTATGGTCCTTCTTTGGGTGACTTGATCAATTGGGCGACTCTTATCCATGATGGCAACACGGTTCATGCGGCTGCTGACGAGACAATCGTGGCGGTCACTAGTGATAACGTTGAAGTGCAGGACGATGTTAGGCGAATCATAGAATCAGTCTTTCCTAAGGCTTCTGATGCGGGACCCCGAAACAATCCACGGTAATCATCATGGGATTTCTTGAATATGCTCTGGGTCTCTCCTTTCAGAAAGACAATCTCAAAACAAGAATTAGAGCAAATCCTCGTTTTGTAAGACCCACCCTCGCGCGAAGTGAAGAGGGGTTTGATGTGAACTTGCCCGTGCCGACTGCGTCTGAAGAAGGAAACATTCATTTCTTAGGTTCAGAGTTTTTGGCAGATTCGGTCGGGAAAGCCAAAGTCGGAAGGCTATTCAGGGCCTGTGTTTTTCACTTAACTGCTCACACCGTGATTCCCGGCTTTATAGAGAATTCCATGTCATTAAGTAGGCCCACGAACGTGGAAGCTTTTTCGGAATCTATGGTGAATGATGTCTACGTTAATGCTTACATCTCGGCCAGGCACGCAGACAAGCTTCCGGACCTAGCTTACGCCAACGCGCTTGCTTTTGCCAAAATGAAAGCTGTCGACAGAATCTTCAATCCATCAACCAGGATAATGTCAGCTTTGCTTTCGAAAATTCACATGGGAATGTTGAAGGGGAAGCTTTCGCAGGAAGAAGGAAACACAGTCGCTCAGTTGAATGCGAGGCTTAACCTGCTTGCGAAAGACATTTTGATGTCTCTTAACGGCAAGGAAGTCAACGTCGAAGAAATGGTCAGCGAAGCATTAAACTACGTGATACAATCCATCGAATCAAACGGCCCCATATTGGAAGCGCCATGTCTCCCCTACACTGAACAACATGGGAGAACAACAATTTTCGTTGACAATGAAATGCCAACTGACGCCGAAATCGAGAAGGTGTTCAGGAAATCTATGGAGACTTATGGAGGAATGACTTCGTCAGAAGGCTCGGTTGACTCACTCTGGAAGAACCAATCAGACGCGGAGGCTTGCCAGGCATTTGATACTTGGCATGCTCAAAGGGCTCGTGAACAAAGGATCTTGGAGAAGCTGAAGGAGCACGACGAATGGAATAGTTTCAGGTCCGTGGAGTTTCCCGAGGAGGACTTGACGCAATACTTCCGGGCAAGGGCTTTACTTGCCGGAGGGAGTCGGCGGCTATTGGACAGCCTGAGAGTTGCTCAGGACGCTCTGGATGAAGATCCAGGCAAGGAGATGGGGCAACTCGATCTCACAGCAGTCATTCAGGTGCTCGCAAGCAAGAAGCCGGCAACAGATGTTTTCATGAAAGACGAGTATCTCAGCAAAAGCTTCGCTTGGACGATTCTCTTGGATGTAAGCGAAAGCATGCGAATCAAGAGTGAATTTGCGCGGGCCGTCGCCGTATGCATTGCAGAGGCGACGAAGGAACTCCTTATGGATTCTGGTTCTTGGACCTATTTCGCCTTCAGTGATCGTTTTTTTGTGTTGAAGGATGCGTCAGAAGCATACTCCAACAGAGTGCGCGCAAGGCTCGGTGGGCTCAGGTTTGGAGGCTTGACTTACATGCCTGAAGCCATGCAATTTGCAGGAGCCGTTCTTGCTAA
>CAVTZU010000036.1:0-75283 GCA_963739305.1 Candidatus Bathyarchaeota archaeon
AAATTCCCATCTGCACCATGAATCTTTCGGATGCTTGTCCGGCGGGCAGATCAAACAATTCACCCTCACATCAGGGTTCAACGTCCTTGCAAAGGCTTTCAGGTAACCAAACCTTACCTTCTTGCACGGAAACTCTGCCAAACCCTTATTCAACCGCGTCTCCTGGGTCCTGCACCGATCTATTCCTAGGACAGCCTTTCTGCTGGTTATCTCAATCGTCTTGAAGGGTTGATCCAGGGCCCAGCTCGATTTTCGCAAAAGATCCAGAATAGTTGCCACGTCCGGTCTTTCGCCGACGTTAAACATCTTCTGCAAACCTTTTGCTTCTATTTCAGCCATCGCTTCCCAGACGCCTGCATCTATCTCTGCTCGCGGCTTCCGTTCCAAACTTCTTCTCAATCCCCAAAAAGTACAATCCATCAATCCTCCACAAGTTCCGTGTCTGCAAGAAGAAGTAATCCCACAGTTTCTCCTTTTGAATGCCCTTTAACATTTCTCGATCTTCTGTACTTCCGGCTGGATAGACACTCATGAACACGCCACCTTACCAGCAAAGCATTAAACAATGGACTGCTAATTAATCTTTCAAGAATGCCAAAAGACGTGTACGAACGATGCTGGATCAAGTCATAAACACGGGAATCCTGGGCTTAATCCAGGGTTTAGCCGAATGGCTCCCCATCTCGAGCACCGCCCACCTCAGAATCGCCGAACACTACCTCGGCCTGACAACCACGCCTCTGTTCAACCTGATCCTCCACCTCGGCACGTTAATCGTCGTCGTCTTCTACTTTAGAACAGACGTCAAGAACATCCTCGCTGCCCTCATACATCTCAATTTCAAGACCGAATATGGAAAAATGATACCCCTCATAATCGCCGCAACGATCCCCACAGCAATAATCGGCTTGCTCTACGTAGAATACCTCGAAGACACACTCGGACAATTCCTTATCATCGGCATTACTTTCATCGTCGGCGCAACCCTCGTGTACTCTTCGCACTACGGCAAAGAAAAGACAGACACAATCACCTACGCGATAGCAATAGTAATGGGCGTTGCCCAAGGCCTAGCAATATTCCCGGGGCTCTCAAGAAGTGGAGCAACCATCTCGAGCTCTCTGCTCCTCGGAGTAAAACGCCAAAAAGCCTTCAAGTTCTCGTTTCTTCTTTCAATCCCAGCCATAATCGGCGACACCGTCGTAGAAGGCTACAAAGACCGCGGGCAACTCGCTCTCTCAGGCATAAGCTCAATAGACGTGCTAGTAGGAGTAGTAGTCGCCATGATCGTCGGCTACATCGCCATCAGAATAGTCTCGAAACTGGTTGCCTCAAAGAAATTCCACTACTTTGCAATATACACGTGCATACTCGGAATCATCCTGATCATTCTCACATTAACTGGACATTAGCCACTTAGGCTTACCAACCAAAAACTCCGTCAGAAAAACCGCGAACACTTTATTCTTCTTATAAATCCCTGCAGCCTCTTCGTTGACCAAAACCTTGAAGCCTTTCTTCTTCAGAAAACGCGAAATTCCATCTGCTACCCCCGCGTTCTTGCCTCCGTCCTTCAACCTCTCACTCAACAATACACAGGCATCAACGAACTTCCTATGTACCAAAACAACCCATCTACCCGCCTCAACGTAAGGACCACAAACCGTGCTGGGCCTATCCAGATGCTTCTCAACGAACCGTTCACACTCCTTTTCTTTGTCCAAGGGAGGACCCAAGTGCAGCTTCACAGGCGAGGTACAACAGTCTTCCAACTCGAATACGAACATGCTCAAACCTCTTTCATCACTCCAAGGGAGATCCCTTAAGACATTAAAATCACTCAACTCCAAAAGCTTACGCAAAGACCGTTGACTCTTGTACAACTGACCCCACAAAACATCCGGAACGGCATCAACCCTGCCAAACGTAACAAAAACGAGCTTTGAACCTCGCTTCTTCAACTCCTGCCTGACTTTGGCCACACTGAAAGGAATTGTTTTCTCAGGCGCGAAAAAGTCACGAATGGGATTCTTCAAAAACGCCTGCGACGCAGCAACAAAAGTGTGAAGTTTTTGCTCCCTTACTGCAGAAGCCACGTTTCTGGCTCTGTCAACCGGATCAACAACTACCAAGGGTTCGTCAAAAAGCAGATCCAACTCTTTCCTTCTTTCTTTGTAGAACCCTTCAATATCGACTACCAATCGTTGCTTGTACCTCGCAAACGCTTTAACAGTCTCCAGAAACGACTTGTAATGCAGGATCAGAAGTTCACAAAGGTACCCGCTGAAGCCGCCTATCTTGATCTCAGCGCCATAGACGCCTATGCCCTTCATGAACTTCTTCAGCAGCCTTACTTCGCCCCGAATCTCAGTCGTCAGACGGTCGTTAACGTAGTCCGTGTGAAACGGAGTTCGATCCGTTGCACTAAGCCATTCACCAGGTCTCGTATCGTAGCATGGAACAACATTCACTCTAATCTCCTCGACGAAAGCTTCAAGGTACGGGTGCTCGGCAAACCTTTCGACCTGCTTCGAGCCCTTCGTCGCTTCTCTGGCAACTGCCAAACAAATCTCGCCGAGACGCGCACGGGGAATGGAACGTGGAACCCGCATGAAAATGTCAACATCCGGCTCACCGCTAATCCACGTGTCCTTGGCAACTGACCCTTCAACGCGGACCTTTGCTTCGACGTGAAGCTTCCGGGAGGCGGCTGCAACTTTCTTCTGAAGCTTCTTCGCCACAGCCTCAATCTTGCTTCGCTCACGTGGATCTGGCGTGACCTGTTTCAAAACGTCGGAAAGAACGTCCGCCATCTTATCCTTCATCGAACGATCCTTCTCAGCCAGGCGGACAGACCTCTCTCAACGTCGAATAGATCGGACCGTTCGGCGTCAAGACGCTCTTTTTCAGCCTCAAACAAGCCGCCCTGATCGTTCCAAAACTGAAGTCTTTCCGATCTGCAATGAACTTCGCCAGCTCCGCCTTGTTTCTTCCGCCGCGCACCCGTGCGATCGTCAAATGGGGACTGAACCCCTTCGGATCGGGCGCAAAACCCAGAGCCGTTAAGTGCGGTTCCAACTGACTGCTTATGCTTCGCAAATCATTTGCTCCCTGAGTAATCCCGGCCCAGACGACCCGCGGATAGCGCGCATCAGGAAAGGCACCGACGCCTTGGATCTTCACGTCAAACGGTGTAAACAACGCCTTCTTCATCGCCTCGCAGATCTTGTCAACGTTCTCGATCCTCACGTCGCCAAGAAACCTCATCGTGACGTGGATGTTCTCGGGCTCAACAACCTTCAAATCCGCACCTGTTTTAACCAGCAACGCCTCGATGTCCGACAACTTCTTCCGTACCAAATCACTATCTAAGTCGAATGCTACGAAGCTCCTGATCATTTCAGACAATCTAGACCAACTCACACACGTGTTTTGACTCGTTCCTTTCATAAAGTCTTTTAACACTAAAAAACTATCTGTCAACACAAACAGGCGAGGCAAAAAGATGAAGGGAGACAAACTAGTTCTCGGACTAACAGGCATGCCAGGTTCAGGCAAGTCATTAGTCGTCAATGTCGCAAAGGAACAAGGCTACGACATAATCGTGATGGGCGACATAATCCGCGAAGAAACCAAGAAGCGCAACATGGAGCTGACAAGGGAAAATGTCGGCAAAGTTATGCTCGCGCTCAGACGGGAGGAAGGACCCGCCGTCATAGCCAAACGATGTCTGCCGAAAATAACAAAATCCAAGAACACCAAAGTGATCGTCGACGGAATAAGAAGCCTCGACGAAATCGATGAATTCAAACGGAACCTTCCGAAGTTTACTCATATCGGTGTTCACTCTGGACCCGAAACTCGTTTCCAACGTCTCTTCAACCGTGCCCGCACTGACGACCCTAAGGACTGGGAAGACTTTAACGAAAGAGACCAACGGGAACTAAGCGTCGGACTCGGGAATGCAATAGCCATGTGCTGAAAGGATGATCTTAAATGAGGGGCCAATCAACGCCGTAAAAGTCGACATAAGGGAAGCCCTTGAAACGGTTGAACAAGATTGGATGACATAACCGTCCACGTCGAAGTGACGATCAACCCGACTGAAAGTGAGGACAAAGTGCGCCAAGCCGTTGAAAACATTTTCGGTCCAATGAAAACGCAAACTAAACCATTGCACAAAGGGCATCTACTGGTTGCGGACGCCAATGGACAAGAATCCCTAACCAAACTGCGTGGTCTGCTTCAAAGAGAACATATCCGTGCGGCTGCAAGAACAGTCCTCATCCACGGGCTAGACTCAAAATCCCTCACCTTCTGCTTGAACAAGCAAGTCGCCTTCGCTGGACACGTCTCCTTCGCAACCGAACAAAACGAATCACCTCTTGGCCCCATACAAGTCGAAATCAAAAAAGAAAACCCAAGACAGATAATCGACTATTTAACGGCCTACTAGGAGCGCAATGATGAGCGTGAATGAAAAGGCATCGATAACAGAAAGAGGCGCTGTCCTGCTTGGAAAACACGTCGCCTGCGACGCATACAACGAAACTCGCCCAATACGCGTGGTCACTCACGCTCACGCCGACCACATGGCTGGCCTACCCCAAAGCCTGAAGAAAAGCGCGAAAATCCTCATGACCCGTGGCACGAAAGACCTGATCGACGCCATGCAGGGAAAGAGCTATCTCCGTCGCGGCAACGTCCAACCTGTCGATTACGGTCAAACCGTCCAATACGAAGACGAAAAAATCACCCTTTACAAAGCCGACCACATCTTAGGCGCCGCACAGGTCATGGTCGAAGACAAAGAAGGTAAACGCATCGTCTTCACCGGCGACTTTCGCATCGACGAGACCCCAATCCTCGAATGCGACATTCTAGTCATCGAGGCCACCTACGGAAGCCCACACTGTCGTCGAAGATTCCACAAAGATACTCATGACTCACTTATCTCACTGGTTGAACGTGGACTCAAGCAAGGCCCAGTCTACATCTTCGGCTACCACGGCAAAATTCAAGAAGTCATGCAAATCCTCAACAACGCCAACATCAACGTACCTTTCCTCGTCCCCGAGAATGTCTACAACATCAGCCGTGTCTGTGAAAAACACAACATGCGCCTCGGCAAACTCATCCTCCAAAACGAACTTCAAGCCTTCACCCTCCACGAGAAACAGGACCCCTACATTGGCTTCTACCACATGCACTCTCGAAACCGAATCGGCTTAGACAACTTCAGGATATGCGTAAGCGGATGGGAATTCTACAGCGCAACGCGGCAGACCGGCGAAAAAGAATACCTGGTGGCCCTAAGCGACCATTCCGACTTCGATGGACTCCTCGAATACGTCCGAAGGTCAAGACCCAGACTCGTCATAACCGACAACTACCGCGTCCACTACGGCGAAACACTCGCCAAAGAAATCCACAAGCATCTAGGAATTCCAGCAGTTGCACAACCCAAGAACAGACTTTTCTAGAAAGGGACTGTGGTCGTACACGGTTGACCCACGCTTAGCCGCGGACTCGCAACAGGCTTAAAAACCCAAAAAATCAACCATCTAGGTACATCAAGAAGGAACAAACATGCCCAAATCCTCTCAACTCTCAGGCTTCTACAAGTTAAGCCCGAAACAACGCTTAGCCCTCATCAAGGAATGCGCCGACCTGACCGAAGAAGAAGCAAACCTCCTCCACGACACCGGTTCGTTGCCACTGGAGGTAGCCGACCGAATGGTGGAGAACGTCGTCGGTGCCATCCCAATCCCATTGGGTATCGCGGTCAACTTCCTCATCAACAACAAAGACTACCTGATACCTATGGCCATCGAAGAACCATCAGTAATCGCAGGAGCCAGCTACGCCGCCAAAATGACCCGTGACGGCGGAGGCATCCACACAACAAGCACGGCACCGGTGATGATCGGACAAATCCAAGCCATTAACATCAAAGACCCATACAGCGCTCGTATGCAAGTACTATTGGCCAAAGACGAAATCCTCAAAACGGCCAACGAACAAGACCCAGTTCTCGTCAAAGCCGGCGGTGGAGCAGTAGACCTCGACGCCAAAGTAATTCACACTACCCAAGGCTCCATGCTCATCACCGAATTGCACGTGGACTGCCGCGACGCGATGGGCGCAAACGCCGTCAACACAATGAACGAGGCCGTGGCTCCACTTATTGAGCGCATTACAAATGGACAAGTCCTCCTCCGCATAATCAGCAACCTCGCCACCAAACGCCTCGCGCGAGCATCCTGCATAGTCCCCAAACAATCAGTCGGCGGAGAACAAGTCGTGGACGGCATAGTCAACGCCAGCGCTTTCGCAGCTGCAGACCCCTATCGCGCTGCAACACACAACAAAGGCATAATGAACGGGACTATCGCCGTCATAATTGCTACTGGGAACGACCATCGCGCCATCGAAGCCGGAGCGCACGCCTACGCCGCACGGACCGGACACTACACCTCGCTGTCAACATGGGAAAAAGATAAGAACGGCGACCTCGTCGGCACCCTCGAACTACCAATGGCCGTCGGACTAATCGGCGGAGCAGTCAGAACCCACCCCACGGCGCGCATCGTAGTCAAAATCCTAGGCGTGAAAACCGCCAACGAACTCGCCGAAGTCTGCACAGCCGTCGGGCTCGCCCAAAACCTAGCGGCACTCCGCGCGCTAGCACATGAAGGAATACAGCGAGGACACATGGCACTCCATGCACGTAACATCGCTATAACAGCTGGAGCCACCGACGAACAAATCGAAGCAATCGCTGCCAAAATGATCGAAGAAAGAAAAATCAGAGTGGACCGAGCCAAAGAACTCCTCGACAAGTACAAAATCACTGGAAAAATCTAAAAAGCCACTCCGACCGCTTCTACACACGGCGACAAACCGTGAAAATAATTCCAGGACCAGCTTCAAAACAACTTGGACAAAACCTAGCTGAATACCTCAACACCAAGCCCACACCTGTCTTCCTGAAAACCTTCCCAGACGGCGAAACCTACATTCGCTTCGAAGCAACCACCTTCAAAGACGAAGAAGTTGTCATCATCCAAACCACCAGCCCGCCTCAGGACCAAAAGCTAATACAGCTAATGCTCATGGCTGATGACGCGAAAGACATGGAAGCATACAAGATAACTGCTGTCATACCGTACTTAGCCTACGGTCGTCAAGACAAGCGCTTCTTGCCAGGAGAAGCGTTCAGCATAAAAACGATCTTGAAAATCCTCCAAGCCTGTGGCGTAAACAAGATAATCACGATTAATGCCCACAGCCCAACAGTTCTCAAGAACTTCAGCATCCCAATAATCGACCTGTCGGCCATCCCTCTCTTAGCCGAATACTTCAAAATCCACAAACTTACTGTAAACCCGTTGTCACTCTCTATGGGCAAGAAAGCTATCCGCGTGGCCCAGGAAGCTGACAATATACTTCATGGTGGCTACGACTACGTAGAGTCAAAAAGAGACGTCAAAACAGGTAATGTGACGCTTGAGGACAAGCCCTTAGCAGTCAAGAACCGCGACGTGATAATCTTCGACGACATCATAAGCAGCGGGGGGACAATGGCCAAAGCCGTCAAAATGGTGAAAGAAAAAGGAGCCAACAAAGTCTATAGCGCCTGTGTCCACCCACTTCTCATCGGAGATTCATTGAAACGCATTATCGAAAATGGAGCTGAAGAAATAATCGGCACCGACGCAGTCGAAAGCAAAGTAAGCAAAGTCTCAATCGCCTCGCTCATAGGCAAAACGCTCACGCAGCGAGATGCCTGAGCGTGCCAAAACTCTTCTTCTTCCTCTCAGGTGAACACGAAGCCCTCCCCATCGCCGAACTCAAAGCCGTACTCGAAACCGAGGGCTTCGAATTCAGAGTCAGCGGAAAACTCGACCAGGTGCTCCGACTTGAAGCTGACCCAGACTGCATTCAAGCCTTGAAAAGAAGGGCAGCATTCACCAGACTTTGTGCTCTGGAACTGTTCACGTGCGAAGCCGATGTATCCAACATCATCAGATTCCTGTATGATGCCCATCTTACGCGAGTCTTGGAAGAAAACGAAAGTTTCGTTGTCCGAATCAAGCACGTGAAAACGCATTCTGCTGATATAGATGGAATGGTACTTGAACAAAAACTGGGAGAGCAAATACTCAAGATTGTGCCAAAATCCAAAGTCAAACTTAGAAATCCGAACAAAACCTTTCTTGGAGTATTAACAGATGAAAAACTGGTCTTCGGCCTTAAACTCGCAGACATTCCCGCGGCACCCTTCGTTGAAAGACGCCCCAGAAAACGCCCATTCTTTCACCCTTCCGCGATGCAAGCCAAACTCGCCAGGTGTATGGTCAACCTTGCGCATGCAAAAATAGGCGACCTGCTTCTCGACCCGTTCTGCGGAACAGGAACAATGCTGATTGAGGCAGGTCTGATCGGCTGCCGCCCAATAGGGTTGGACGTTCAGCGTCGAATGGTAAAAGGAACTGTAAGAAACATGATTCACTTTGGCGTCAAACCCGAAGCCGTAGTCCTTGCCGACTCAAGATCTCTTCCTGTTAGCAAGATCGATTGCGTCGTCACCGATCCGCCTTACGGTACTTCTTCAACGACACTGAGACGCTCCACTAAACAGATCATAGAAGAAATATTGGCAACGGTCCATGCACTGCTCAGCAAAGGGAGGAGAATCTGTATTGCGGCACCGAAAAAACTGGGCATTGTTGAATCAGGGACACGTCTGGGCTATAAGCATATAGAGTCATATTTTGTCTATGTGCACAGAAGTCTAACTAGAGAAATCGTGGTGTTTCAAAAGGAGTAAGTCGCATTTGACACTGCAAATCATTTTTCTGGGCACGGCTGCAGGCGTCCCAACAAGAAGAAGGAATCTGCCGGGAATACTTCTGCAACGCGAAGGAGAGCAGCTCCTCTTCGATTGTGGCGAAGGCATCCAAAGACAAATACTCATCGCCAGAACCAACTTCAACAAGATAACAAAAATCTTCGTTACCCACTTGCACGGCGACCACGTCATGGGATTGCCAGGTCTACTTCAAACCATGGCACTTATGAACAGAGAAAAAAAACTCGACATTTACGGACCCCCAAAAATCAGACAGTTTCTGCAAGGAATCAGCGAGACAGTCCAATTCATCCTCACTTTCAACGTTGAGATACATGAAATCAAGAAAGCAGGCATCGTCTGCGTGGAAAAGGACTACACGGTACGCGCTGTGAGGTCGAAGCACGTGTTAACAAGCTATGCATATGCTTACCTTGAAAAGCCGCGTCCCGGAACTTTCTACCCAGAAAGGGCAAAAGCCCTGAACGTGCCTGAAGGACCTCTTTGGTCAAAGCTTCAAAAAGGACGAAACGTCAAGCTGCCCGAAGGGGCAACCATAAGACCCGAAGACGTGATAGGCCCCTCTAGGCAAGGTAGGAAAGTGGTTTACACAGGGGACACACGGCCTTTCAAGCTTCTGGAGAAATTCGCTTTCGGCGCGGATGTACTGATACACGATAGCACGTTAGGTGATGAACTGGTGAAAAGGGCACGTGAATATGGACACTCGACCGTTGCTCAAGCAGCGAAAACCGCGAAGAACGCTCTGGTCAAGAAACTAGTTCTTTCACATATAAGCCAAAGGTACGAAGACATGAACAAGTGGCTCAATCAAGCACGAAAAATCTTCAAGAACACCATTATCGCAGAAGACTTCATGAGAATAGAAGTGCCCCTACTGGAGTAACTCCTTCATTTTCCTTACGCTCTCCTCAATATGTTCAATCGACTCAACAATGACAAGCCCGTTGAAGTTTGTCTTCTTGAAAAGTTCACCAAAGTTCTTCCAATTGATGTTCCCGTACCCTATCCCCAAGTGTTGATCCGTTTGCCCGAAATTGTCATGCGCGTGCACGTGTGCGATTCTGTCAGGAAAAGCTTTCAGAAAACCATCCACTTCTCCATATAAATTGGCGTGTCCAGTGTCTAGTACCAGTCCCACTTCTTCATCTAGCTCATCATAGAACTTCTGAAAGTCAGCAACGTTTTTCAAAACGAAAGACCCCATGATATTTTCGATGCCAATCTTCAGATCATGTTGTCTCGCAAATCTGAGGAGTAGTCTGCAGCTTTCTAGATTCCTCATCCAGTCCTTGCCAGGATAGAACACGCTGATGGCTGATCTTGATCCGGGATGAAAAATCCACATTTTGCACTCTAGGTCAGCTGCGTTGACAATCGATTCCTTCAAGCGTTTCAACATAGCTTTCAAGAGATGGTCAGATTCTAAGGCAATGTTAATTCCCGCGAAAGGCGCATGCACCGCAAACTCCAGACCGTAAGCGCTGCTAACATCTTTCAGTTCTGCAACTCTTTTCTTGTCCAGAGCATGTTCGCCGTCATCAACAAGCTCGATATACTTAACGTATTGTCGAGGTACTTCCTGTACCATTTTCTCGAAAGGCTCGCCCAAAGAGTAGAGCATCGACAAACCGATCTTGAAATCTGCCAAACGCAACTCCACCGGCTTTTAAGAAATCTAGAACAAGACTCTCACGCTTAATAAAGTACCGTGCTAGAAACGAGGGAAAACCAAAGACCTCACCGCTGACGTCGACTTCAACTGGTGACTCCTCAAGCCTGCAGCTATTTCGACGAATTCTCTGACCGTGCAAGTGGCAAATTCCAAGGTCGGCGAACCAAATCTTAACCCATGGCACAATGGATCGGCATAGACGAATACCTTACCGTCGCCAATCGGAAACTCGGCCTGATCTGCAAAGCCATACTGTGGCTTCATCAACACTTTGAAGGGCCACAATTGGCAAGCACGAGGCTTTGCGCTTTGCAGGCTGCAAGCACAAGCATAGGAACCGGTTCCCAAGAAAGCACATGAACCATCGCTTCTTCGTCTAATGTACAGTCTATCCAAACCTGAAACCGTGTTCTCGACTCCGTAATTCTTAACGATTCGGAGCCATTCATGAAAATTGATGACAACGCTGTACAGCCTGCAGCAATCACCACAGCGCGTGCATTTCCAGTCTGCGATGTACTTCCATGGAACGAAATCCAACGCGCGTCACATTCAAAACTCAAAAAGCGTCTCTTATAAAACCTGCTTCGCGAAGGGTCTTAATCTTTCAACTATGTCCTTCGGAATCTGCGTAGCTCGCCCAGTTTGTTTTTCTGCGACGACAATCACCAAGTAACCGAAAGCAAGTAGCTCTCCACTCTTGTTAGACACGTTGAACCTCAGTTTTGCGGATTTCTCCTTGAGCTCTTCTACAAGGAGCTCAACCTCGAGCAAATCACCATACCTAGCAGGTTTCTTGTACTGGCAAAAGGCTTCAACCCTTGGAAACCAGAGTCCTCTTTCCCTGAAATCGGTAAAGTCGAAACCCAAATGCCTGTAGAACTCCTCTTCAGTTCTTTCAAAGAATCTAAAGTAATTGCTAAAGTGAACGACTCCCGCGGCGTCAGTGTCGACCCAGGTGACTCTGATAGAAGCTTTGAATGAGCTTTGAGACATGACACTTCACTAAGGTATCTTGTAAAGGTAGATTCCGTGGGACGGGAACCCCAAGGTTTGATTTTCGCAGAAATTGATCACCTTAGCAGGTTTCCACCCAACAATTTCATAATCGTGACTGATGATGCGTGCTCCGCGCTTGAGTTCGTCCTCCAGTTTCGGCTTGACTTTTTCATTTGCGCTCGTCGTCAAATACAAGAAAACAACATCAGCCGACGTCAAATCCACGTTAAACATGTCGCCGTTGACTATGGTAATTCTGTCCTGTAAACTCTGCTCGTATATGGTGCTCAACGCCTTCTTAGCGAGGTCTTCCCTTAGCTCAACGCCTACAGCTCTTGCGCCATACTCTTTTGCCGCCATCACGACCGTTCTTCCATCCCCCGCCCCCAGATCGAAGAACACTTCACCCGCTTTCAAGTCGGCCAAGATCAACATCTGGCGAATCACTTGTACCGGACTGGGAACATAGGGCGCTATGAACAAATTATTCGAACTCCATCGTTCGGTTATTGTTCTCTTATCAACTGATTTTGTCCTTTAAGACTTTCCGTAGATTAGGAAACGTACGTCGCCTTCTTAGGCTGTGGTTGCCTTGCTTCTCCACACTTCGAGCAGCTCTGAGCACACATTTCAAGGTACTTTGCTTCGTCACCTGTTCCAACGGCTTCGGAGGCTTTCCTGCACATTTCACTCGCCTCATCGCACTTCTCTTCTCGGCAAAGCTTCGATATCGATAGGCAGATGTCTTGCACATCTTTGGGTTCGAGCACAGCACGATTAGTGCGCACCAGCAGGCATACTTCTCGAGCCAAAACGCACGTTCTCATATACCTTATTCTTTCCAGAATTTCAGAGCGCAGGTTCTTTCGGCTTATTTCCAACAAATCTTCCTCTTGACGAATTATTGAGAGTCACGTTCATTAGGTTTCACATTCATTTAAAGATTGTTTACTACAAGTAACTCAGAAACTAATATGTGTGAAGATGCCGAAAACGTTTTTCCATCACCAAAAACGCTTGCTCAATGCTTTACGTTCAATCTCAAGCACCAATTCATAAAACTTGTCGTTAGGCTTAGCTTGCTTCTCAAGAATTGTCTTTACATCGTTGGGCGAAATTCTTCTGGCAGACAATGCAATTGCAGCTGGTTTACCGTATTTTTCGACCAGTTTCCCTGTCAATATAGCACTATCGTGAAGTT
The DNA here is from genome assembly GCA_963739305.1 of Candidatus Bathyarchaeota archaeon. Classification (GTDB taxonomy): domain Archaea; phylum Thermoproteota; class Bathyarchaeia; order Bathyarchaeales; family Bathycorpusculaceae; genus DASPPK01. Next base: position 12,751 of record CAVTZU010000036.1, read on the forward strand.
TCTCCTCGACCTTCGTGAGCTTCTCGCCCTTCTTCTCTATGATAGGCGTCACTTTCTCTTCCTCAACCTTCACTAGGCCCAAAGCTCCAGAACCACATCTTGGACATTTCGGCCAGTCGGGCAGGTCTTTGATACTAATAGTTTCCGAGTAACTCCAACAGGTCGTGCACAGAAAAGTGCCAGTTTCACTTAGCAACCGTGCTGCAGCCGACTCCACAAGAACGGCTCGCATGCGTTCAGGCGGAATAAGATCGGTCTTCATACTGATGCGTTCTATACCCAGTCGTGCAATCGGAGTCGCGGTGCCCGCGTTTTCCACCCTCTCAATCGTTACATCACCTTGACGCATCGCTCTAAGAACGCAAATCAGATTGTCTAAATCGACGTCTTTAGTGAAAACCTCTTTCAAAGCTTCTTCATATATTGGGGTTCCCTCAAAGCTCTTAACGAGCCGTTGAAGACTTACGCTGCTGAAGTCAGCCCATTTTTCTAGCGCCCCGAACCTGTGGGCAACGTGAATCATTCGGCGCTTGAACAAACCAGTCTTGACAGCCGCGTTTCTCAGATGATCCCTCACGTTATCCTCTGACAAGCTTTGGACGTCTTTTAGCAAGTCTGCCATTTGATCCGAATTGACGCTGCCCATGGTCTGCACGAAAATTCGATATGGATCATGTTGAACAACGGCTGTGAAACCCATCTTGTCGGAAAGCAACTCACCGATCAACAATGCGAGAGCCCTGTTTGTAAGCGAACCGAAGTTAGCGTGAATAAGAATGAATTCTTTCCAGTCCTCAACTATAATTCTTTTGTCCGTAGGAGCCGGATACCCCGCATTGACATGCTCGATAGTCTCGGACAAAGCGCGCAAAACTGTGTCTGCGTCCGCAGGATACTGTTCACTGAGCCTCTTGGCAATACTGTCGGTTGATGACCCTTTACGAAACTGTCTCTCAACGAAACCTCTTATCGCTCCGACTTCCTGAGAAACCGTGAAAGGAACAGGGATCTCCTCTCCAATCCAGCTGGGAATAGCCCCAGTAGGATCTTCAATCGGTCTGACGTGCACTTTCTTTTCGTCAACGTGTTGGATAATCCAAGGTGAACCTCGGATGATGAACTTTGTTCCTGGCTTTCCGAACTCTGCCATGAATGCTTCATCCAAAACTCCGACGGCTTGATCGCTTGATTCGTCCACCACAAGAAACTGTTTCTCTTCAGGAATCATCGACAAATTGTCAAAATAGTATTCAAACAGGGCTTTAGTCTGACGGGGTCTCAGAATCATTTTGTCTTCGAAAGAGACCCAAGCTAACCTCGGAAAGCGCCCGTGCATGTACTTCATAACTCCCGCGACATCTTCCTCTGTGAGATTCTCATAAGGGTAGGCATTCCTGAACGTCTCCAAAATCTCGCTGAACGCGAGCCTTCTGTTCTTTATCAACAACCCTGCGATCTGATGTGCTAGAACATCGTATGGTTTCGGGGGAATTTGAACGGGTTCAAGGTTCTCCTTTAAAGCCATCTTCGCGATCGCTAATGCTTCAAGGGCGTCATCGGAATCTAAGGCGATTATTATACCTTCAGCAGTTCTTCCGACGCTGTGACCGCTTCTTCCAACCCTTTGAATTAGCCTCGTTGCTTGACGAGGACTCATGTACTGGATGACCAAGTCAATCCTGCCCACGTCTATCCCCAGCTCAAGTGAACTCGTGCACACGAGCCCTTTCAGTTCACCGCTCTTCAGGCCTCTTTCGGCGGCCAAACGGGATGGTTTCGCGAGGGAGCCATGATGTATGGATACGGGGAAATTCATATCCCAGACTTTCAGGCGGCTTGCGAGGACTTCTGAAATTGCGCGTGTGTTCGTGAACAACAAAACAGACTTGTGTTTACTGATGTAGTCTTTTATGATTCTGAGTCTGGCCGCAACTTCTGGATGCGTGTAGAGTTTTGAGGCCAGACGCAGATCTTCGTCGTCAGGCTTCGGGAAAACGATTTTGAGCCGCAGAATCCTTGCGACTGGAACTCGTACTATTTCGACTTTTCTGTCTTTGCCAACGAGGAAATGAGCCACCTTATCCGGAGTGCCAATGGTTGCTGACAGTCCTATGAGCTGGAAGTCTCTTCCAATCATTAATCTGAGCCTTTCTAAAGCTAACGCCAGTTGACTACCGCGTTTGCTGTCCGCTAGCTCATGAACTTCGTCGATTATCACCCAACGCACTTGTTGCAAGTGTTGGCGCATGATCCAACCGGAAAGAATCGCCTGCAGTGTTTCGGGCGTCGTGATCAAGATTTCAGGAGGCATCCTGGACTGGCGAACCCGTTCCTTTGTCTCGGTGTCGCCGTGACGGACAGCCAATTTGACGTCGAGGCTGTTGCACCACCACTCAAGCCTCTCGAGCATGTCTCTGTTCAAAGCTCGCAACGGCGTTATGTACAAGACTTTGATGCCAGGTGTTCCTTGTTGACCTTGTAACAGCATGCTTAGAACGGGGAGGAAGGCGGCTTCAGTTTTGCCTGTTGCTGTGGGCGAGATCAAGAGGACGTTCTTTCCTTCGAGAATCAACGGAATGACTTTTTCCTGAGGCTCAGTGGGTTTCAGGAACTCCCTCTGCTCAACGAGCCTTCGAACCGGCTTTACAAGCAAATCAAAAGCATCTGCACGAGACTCTTTCAAGACAGGCTGAACCTCGGTTGCAGACAGAATAAGCACAGAGTCGGTGGTAAAAGCATTTTGGACAAGATCGTGGCGAGGCCAATCGTTCGGATTTTTTATTGACAAGCAATGACGGGAAACGACCAGAAGGGTGGATGTTGGAAAAAGAGGAAAAAGTGGGTGTTTACTTCGATTTTGTCATGTGCACGTTTTTCATCAGAACGTAGGGGCTAAGTGAAGGTGGATCAGCTTCTCCCCACCAATGCACGTGCTGTCTTTCTTTTGAGACACCCACGATGTTTCCGAGCATCGCGAGAGCATTGTCGCTTAATCGCAGGTCCTTCAGAGATTGTTTAATTTCGCCGTTCTCCACGAGGAAAATGCCGTCTCTAGGAATTGTGGAGAAGTCTCCTTTTGCATAGTTCTGAAATCGTGTGTACCAAGTGTTGGTGAGGTAAAGTCCTCTTTTCATTTCTTCGAAGAGTTCCTCTTTGCCCATTTCGCCTGCGTCCGTTTCAACGCTCCATGCGCCTGGAGCAATCAGGCCCGCGTTGGCCGTTGTGTCTGTTTTGAAGATTTTTGCGGTTGAGTTGTTGTGAAGATAGGTCTTGAGCACGCCATGATCAATGATGATGTTCTCTTTTGTGGGAACCCCTTCGTCGTCGAACGTTCTGTTTGACAACGAGTAAGAGGCGGGGTTGTCTCTCAAAGTCACGATTCGCGGGGCTACCTTTTTGCCAAGTTTGTCGACGAAGATGGACATCTGCGTCATGATAGAGTATGCCGAAACCATGCCTGCCCATATGCTAACGATGGAGCCGAAGATCAATGGGTCAAATATTACGTCGAAGGCGCCTTCGTCGCCTATTTTCGGTTTTCTCGCAAGTTTCGCAATTTGTCCAGCTTTTGTTCCTGCTTTTGAGGGTTTGAAGTCTTTGAGCGTCGAGCTGCATTCGACTCCGTGTCCTGAAGCTTCTCTCTCTGCGAAGGCTCTGATCGAGAGTTCGATCGAAGATCTCGTGTCGGAGCCTGTTGGTCCTTCGGAGGAAGCCAAGTAAACTCTTTCGAATTTAGTGAGCAGTATTCCGCCGGTGTCAACTTTTGGTCCCACTTCCACCTTTGCGGCTTCTATGGCTTCGAAGACGTGGTCTGTGAGGTTTTTCAGGTCTTCAATTCTCTTGTCGGCTTTGCTTTTCGAGTAGTTGAATTTGCCTTTTGCGAATCCTCCGAAAGTTGGGCTTTCACTGGAGACTTTTGCCAATTTCAAGAGTTGCTTGAGGTTCTTGTCAACGTCGATGAAGTTGTGCATCTGGGTTGCGACTAATCTTTTTTTCCAGGCTAACGCGAGGTCTGTGACGTAGTCGTTCCATGCGACAGTGATGTCTACCTGATTGTTGCTGAAGCGGACCTGTCGGTATTTGCCCTGTGTCGTCTTGGCGATGACCTCGTCTGCACCTAACTGCTTTGCTTTTGTCACTATTTCCTGTGTTTTGTTCGCTGTGTCGTTCATTTTATGAACACTCCCCTCAGCCTCAAGCATGGGCCACCTGTGTACACTGGGACTCCCTGGGCTGGATCACCTTTGCCGCAAGTGGCTGCGTCAAATTTTACTTGTTTAGAAACGGCGTCGACTGACGTCCAGAATTTTTTCGTCGTGGTTTCGATGACTGGTCTAGCAATCGGGGCTTTGACTTCGCCTCTTTCTATGAGGTATGCTTCCCTGCCGACGTAGCGTTGGTTGAATCGTTTGTCATCGATGTTCCATTCGGTGAAGGATTTCATGTAAATGCCGTGGTCGACGTCTTCAAGTAACTCTTCCTCTGTGAGTTTCCCTGGTAGCACAAACGTGTTTGCCATGCGGACTATTGCTTCACGGTCGTAGTTTATGGATCTTGAAGAGCCGTTGCTGCGGGTCTTGAGTTTGGCGGCTGATTCTCTGTTTTGAAGGAACTCGTTTATGATGCCGTCTTTGTACAGGAATCTTCGTTTGGCTTTGACGCCTTCGTCGTCGAACATGTAGTAGCCGTAGCTGTACTCGATCGTGGGGTCATCGACGATTGTGACAGCGTCGCTGCCTATTCTTGTTCCAACCCAGTAGGGACCGCCTTGGTAGATGAAGGATCTTCCGGCTTGGCTCATCTCGCGGCCCAGAATCCTGTCTGCTTCCATCGGGTGACCGCACGATTCGTGTGCTGCTATTCCAGCGACTTCTGGACCGCACACAAGGTCGGTTTTTTCAGGTTTGACGGTTTTGGCTTTTGCAATGACGTCTCTCAGGACTTTTGCGTCGTGGATGAGCTTGTCCGCGACTTTCCATTCTTTGAAAGCTTCCCAACCGCCGCTGCGCCCGAATTGTTCGGAGGCTTGTTCAGTTTTTCCTTGTTCTTCGACCGTGATGAAGAAGTATGCTCCAATCTTGGGGACGAAAGATGATATTTGTGAGCCTTCGGAGTTTACGTAGTACTTTGTGATTAAGTCGATAGAGCATTGTGATATTGTGGCGGGTATTTTGACGCCGCAGGAACTGACTTTTTTGTTGATGTCGGTTAGTGTTTCAATTCTTTCTTCGTTGGGCACGTTCTGAATTTTCTGATTCTGGTCAACCGTCCATTTTGCTTTGACTGCCTTTTCTTTGGTGAAGGACAGTTTTTGTTCTCTGTTTGCTCTTTTTGCGTATTTGAAGGCAAGGCCTACGATTTGTTTTGCTTCGGTTTTTGACCACAGGTTTGTTGATGCGAATCCGATCCCGCCGTTGGCCATTATTCTCACGGAGTATCCGCTATCTACGGCTGAGGCATATGCTTCTAGGTTTCCGTTTCTTAGAATGATTCTGTCGGATGTTTGGGCTTGGCCTCTTACTTCGACGTATTCAGTTTCTTTGGTTTGTGCGTACTCAAGTGTGTAATCAATCAGGTCTTGTTTCAATTCTTTCCATCCTTTGATACTTTATGTGTGTTTGGGGATGAAGTATTTCACTTTGCTGGTTTGTTTTGACTTGTGTTTCTTATGAGTGTCCGTGGTTTGTTATGCACCTTGTTCTAGGTTGGTTTCTGCCATGTTGAGTGTTGAGTGTTGTAGGATGGAAAATTATTTATCTACCATCATGTGAAGACCATGGATATGATGATGTTTGGAGGAAGATAGATGGCTAAGTGTCCCAAATGTGGAACCGAAGTTTCAAAACCAAGGAAGACGTGGATGATGGCGGGGCGTCCAGATAAGACTGGAAAAAGGATACAGCTTGAAATAGGGCTTTTCGATTGCCCGAAGGATCATAAGCCATTCCGGGAAGTCCTAAGCAAGAAGAAGATTTAGACAATTCGCCTGATTCTCCGTCTTTTTCCCTTTTTTTTGTCTTTTTGGGCGTTAGGTTTTAAAGTGTGCTTTGGCTAGTGGTCAGGCAAGTTTGGTCTGATGGAAGGTTGTTTGTTGGCTGAATCTAGGGCTAGGCGCGTTTGGAAGAATGAGTATTTCCAGACGGCTGTCATGATTTTGGTTATTCTAGGAGTCGTCTGGGGCTTTTGGTATGGTTCTCGTTGGGTGTTGAACACGGATTATCCGATGCTTGCGGTTGCTTCTGGGAGCATGAGTTTGCCGAAGGGTGTGCCTGATGACGGGTGGTCTCGGCCGTTTGATCCGACGTTGCACACGGGGGATTTGATTTTGATTCAGGGTGTGAATGCTGACGATGTTTATGCGGCGCCGCTTAATGAGAGCGGGGGGCGATCTGGTGACATCTTGGTGTTTCATGCTCCAGGGAGTGACGAGTTGATTGTTCACAGGGCGATTCAGAAGGTCGTGCTGGGTGGGGAGGTTTATTTTGTCACGCAGGGCGATGCTAATCTGGGTCCTGGGCCTTATTCGCCTACTCCTGCGTCCAGTGTTATCGGGCGTGTTGTGTTGCGAGTTCCTTGGATTGGGCATCTCGCTTTGTATATGAGGAACTCGGCTGGCATCGTGATCATTGTCGTGTTGATTGCTGTGTTGGTTGTTGTTGAATTTGTTCTTCCCGCGGTTACGCATAAGAAGCCTGAAAACAACGTCGACGAGCACGTTGAGCAGAATCCTGAGACTGAGAATCCAATATGAGCTGTTTGGGTCTTCTCGGTTGAGAGGATACGACTGCTCAAGAACTTAATTGTTGGGGCTTAAGACCCACTAGAAAGGAAGAGAACGAACCAAGTGAGGAATCTTTCCAGCATTCAACTTGTGAGAACAAAAAACCATCTAGCAGCACTTGTTGCCGTATGGAGAATGACCGAGACAACGGGAATTCCATAAACTGACCGAACTCGAAATAGAACACTGCAGTTCCTCGAAGAATCCAAGCGGAACCAATAGGATCCACATTACATAGCGCGCGCACTTCAACATCAATGGCCAGTCTTCTCAGCAGGCTGAAAAATTCGACAAGCATCCTGCTTTCTCCAAAACTCATTGTCATGGTCATAGTGCCTTGGACACTTCCTCTTCATATAATAAAGACAGTTTCCACATTCACCTTGCGAATCATAGTCAGTAGCAACCTCCTGTTCAACAGGCTGTGATTTCTCGGTCACTTCTTCCTCGTTCGTCTTGTCCAGTAGGTCGCAGCCTATTTCGCAATTGCTACGCAATGAGCACTTGTAACAACAAGCGTCTTTGATCGTGTTCTGACACTTGTCTTTTCTCAGAGCTCCCATGTCAGATTCCTTTATCGCTCGACAGCTGTCGTCTCCAACGAGGAATTCGCATTCGGAAACGCGGTCCTCAACAGTTTTCCTCAACAACAACCTCCTTTAGTCAGTAGCGCGCGCGGTCAACCAATGACAACTTTAAGGATAGCTTTCTGAAAAGGCTTTTCATCATTGACGTTCCTAAAGCGCTAGGATTTTTGGTGGCATTCCAAAACCTTCTTCCATTCATGAACATCACTTAAAATCAATCTTGGTAGCACAAATGCCCGAAGACGTGCTCTTAGACTATGAACAACAAGAGTACCGAAGAAATCAGGCAGAACAATCCTACTAGGAACATGACAGCGGCCGTTGTCCACAGCTTCTTCCTCGTCGGATAGATGCTGTAAAAGAAGATCGAAAAAGCCGACAGGAGAAATGTAACGGCTCCAAGCAACAGCGTAAATTTCAATATGATAGGCGCGGTTTCACCACGGAGACCCGTAATTTGCAGAACCGTCAAACTCAGCGCAGCTAGAGTTCCTGGGTAGGACGCGTTCACTATCGGTTTTATGAATTTCTCTTCAAATTCTTCCATAATTCAATCTCTTCCGCAGCAAATGGCCACGTTGTCGATATTAAGTCGGTCAAGGCTTAAACTTTTTGTGAAATCGACCGCATCAACTTCTTCAAGGTGAGACTAGCGCGCGCTAATTATTCTTCTAGAACTGTCCTCTCGATTTTTCCAACATACGTATTTAAGAAACCCGAAATGGCTAATTTCGATAAGGAGACAGGAGAAGGCAGATAGGTGCAGACGGCTCAGAACGTGCGGAAAATGGACGAAGAGTTTCTAGGAGGTTTCTTAAAATCCTACTCTAAACGCTATCAACAGTGGAAGAGGAAAGACCTTCTTGTAGTAGCGCTTGAAACGATGCCGAAACAAGTCAACACGGACGATGTCATTGACAACTTGATAAAGTTGAAGTGCGAGTTCTCAAAGAGGCTAAGCTACGAAGGCTAAGTTCTCTAGAACCTTCGAACTGAAAACTCCTTTTCCACGCACCAGCCAAGTCTCGGACACTGAAACCAAGGATAAAACGTAGATTTCTTGTTTGTACACTGAATTCATAATTCTAATAAACAAAACGGGCAAACTTGACGTGAGAAATTGCAATGAGAATTCTCCGTAGGCAGAACTCAACTTACGCGCTCAGTCTATTCCTGGTCTTACTGGGAGTTGCGGCACTCCTATTCACGGTCTGGAAAACTTGGCCTCAAGTCTCCTCAGCCACGGATCCCCTCTCAACCTTCATGAATCTATTAGGAACTGAAAAACTGGATTTTGTTCCAATTTTTGAATTCAAACTGGTACACCTTTTTGCTTTGGGCGACGCACTGCTAATTTCAGGCGTCTTGCTGTACATCTTGAGTGTGCAATGGTTTTATCTGCCTGGAAGAATCGTGTGGTTCAGATGCCCGTTCTGCCACAAGGATTGGAGGTCAACGGGAGACAAGGCACTGGTGCATTGTCCTCATTGCCGCCAACTGGTCCATCCGACTCTGATCGAGAAAAAGGACGCATAGAAAACCAGCGCCTCTTTCCTTGTAGTATAGCCCGCGCGCAAACGTCCACGACGTGAGTCAAACATCTCAACGGAACCCTCCATCAGCCCAACGATGTCTCGTTAACGCAAGCACTACATGCAAAACGCATCAGAAACCACACCCAGAACCTCAAACAGCCCTCCCGAGCACCCCAAGCCCAGCACCGCACGCGAAAAAAAGGCCGGGGGGTAGGGTGTTTTAGAGCTGAAAACACTCAAAATCCATGTTGAGTAGGCCCTAGAACGACCTGTGCTCAGTTCGCTTGATAATCTCGTCCTGCAACTCCTTGCTCAAATTAACAAAGTAATCACTGAAACCCGCAACCCTCACCAACAAATCACCATACTTCTCCGGATGCCTCTGCGCCTCACGCAACGTCTCAGCGTTCACCACATTGAACTGAACATGATGACCATCAAGCCGAAAATACCCACGAACAAGATTCGCCAACTTACTCAAACCCTCCTCGCTCTCCAACAACTCCGGCGCAAACTTCTGATTCAACAAAGTCCCACCCGTCCTCACATGATCAATCTTCGAAACCGACTTCACCACGGCCGTCGGACCCTCCCGGTCCGCACCCTGAACGGGCGAAACCCCCTCCGACAACGGTTCACCCGCTCTCCGCCCGTCAGCCGAAGCTCCAACCATCTTGCCGAAATAGACGTGCACAGTCGTTGGCAACAAATTAACCCTATACTTGCCGCCCTTAGTGTTCGGACGCCCATCAATAGCACCAAAATAAGCCTCAAAAACCTCCCGCATCACCGAATCCGCGTAATCATCGTCATTCCCGTACTTCGGCGTCTTATTCAACAATCGCTGCCGCAGAACCTCGAAGTCCTTAAAATCAGCAGCAAGAGCCTTCAAAAAGTCACGCAACAGAACTTCCTTCCGATCATAAACATGATACTTCAAAGCCGCCAAAGAATCTGTAACCGAACCCAGACCAACACCCTGAATATAATTCGTGTTATACCGAGCACCGCCATCATTGTAATCCTTACCCTTCGAAATGCAATCACTGATCAGAAGAGACAGAAACGGAACAGGAAGGACCTCAGCGTACAACCTCTCAATCACGTTGTTTCCTCTGACTTTCACATCCACGAAATACTCAAGCTGCCTCTTGAAAGCGCCAAAAAGCTCCTCAAAAGACCCAAACTCACACGGATTTCCAGTCTCAACCCCAATCTTCTTGCCCGTACGCGGGTCAACCCCATTGTTCAAAGCGACTTCAAGCACCTTCGGCAGATTGAAGTAGCCCGTAAGAATGTAACTCTCCTTCCCAAACGCGCCCGTCTCAACACAGCCACTCGCCCCCCCGTTCCTAGCATCCTCAATCGTCTTCCCCTGCCTCAACAACTCCTGAACAATAGCATCCGTGTTGAAAACAGACGGCTGCCCAAAACCCGTCCTAATAATCTCCAAAGCACACTTGAGAAAACTGTCAGGAGACCTCTTGCTGATCTGAACCATCGACCCAGGCTGCGGAATCCTCATCTCCCCAATAACATCCAGAATCAAGTAAGAAAGCTCATTCACCGCATCCGAACCATCCCCCTTCACACCGCCCAAGTTGACCAACGCAAAATCATTGTACGTGTTACTCTCCTCAGCCGTAACCCCAACCTTCGGCGGCGCCGGCTGATTGTTAAACTTCACCCAGAACAACTCAAGAAGCTCCCTCGCCTTCTCCTTCGTCAAACTCCCATCCTCAAGCCCCCTCTTGAAGAAAGGATACAAATGCTGATCCAGCCTCCCCGGGTTGAAAGCGTCCCACGGATTCACTTCCACGATGACACCCAAATGAATGAACCAATAATGCTGCAGAGCTTCCCAAAAATCCCGCGGAGCATACTTAGGAACCCGACTGCACACATCGACTATTTTCTTAAGCTCCTTCTTCCTCTTCGCACTCTTCTCTTTCCTAAGCAGCTGCTTCGCTTTCTCAACGTGACGCAATGCGTAGCAAATCAAGGCGTCAGCCGCAATTTGCATCGCCTTGAGCTCCTCCATCTTCTGGTGCGCGCTCGGATCAACCAGAAAATCCAAACTTTCCATGCTTTTTCTAATATCTTCTTTGAAGTCAACCAAACCTTTCCGATAGATTTTGTCGTCCAACGCGGTGTGCCCAGGAGCCCTCTGTTCCAGAAACTCTGTAAAAACACCTGTGCCGTAAGCAGCTTTCCACTCATCAGACATTTCATTGAAGACAACGTCCCTGATCGACCTGCCCTTCCAAAAAGGAATAACCCTCTCCCTGTACACCTTTCTGGTCTCCGCATCCACGCCGTAAGGAGTCTTCTTCCTCGCATCCAGAATCTCCAAGTCACCAAGCGAATGACAGCATATCTCAGGATAAGTCGGGACAAGCTTCGGTCCAGGCCCCCTTTCTCCAACGAGCAGCTCCCCATCCCCAACGCAAATGTGCTTGTTCTCGAGCAAATGCTTGAACGCCAGTGCTCTTGCAACAGGCGCAGAGACCCGACTCGCAGCATCGCTCTCATAGAATTCGGTTATCAGAACAGCCCTCTCCGACGTGATGTATGGCTTCGTCCTGATACTCTCTTCCCTTAAGCGCCTAACTCTCTCGTTCATTTATCCTCCACCTATCTTCACGTTTAAACCGAAATCCTCGAGACTCAGCATAATCCTCTTCAACCGCTCATCCGACGGGGACTCGACCTTGTTCAACCCATATCTTCTACCTAGGCTCCTGTACTTCTCGATTCCGGCTCTGTGATAAGGAAGAACCTGTATGTCTCCAACTCCGTTCCTGCGCAAGAAATCGCCCATCTCAGCTACGTTCTCGTTATCATCATTCACACCTGAAATTACCGGAAAACGAACCAGAATACTGCGACCGCTGTTCGCCAGTCTAGCGAAGTTTCCCAAAATCAACCTGTTCGAAACACCCGTATACCTCTTATGAACCCAATCATTCATGACTTTAAGATCATAAAGAAACAGGTCAACCTTTTCCACGACCTTGTCAAAATCCTCGCGAGATGCATACCCACAAGTCTCCAACGCTGTATGAATACCTTCTTTTTCGCATCCCTTCAGGAGCTCCTTCAAAAAATCGACTTGCATAAGCGGTTCTCCACCAGAAAAAGTAACGCCTCCATTCGATTCCTCAAAAAAAACTTTGTCCTTGACAATTTCCTCCAAGACCGCCTCTACGCCCAGTTTCTTGCCAACAACTTCGATTGCACCGGTCGGGCACTTCCCATTACACTTGCCACACAGATCGCAAAGTTTCCGGTCTATCGACACCAGTCTCCTTGATAACGCCAGGGCTCCTCTCGGACAGGCTTTTGAACATTCTTGGCACCCAATGCACTTGTTCTTCCGGTACATCAACTCAGGCTTCAGAATCTGTCCTTCAGGGTTATGACACCACAAGCAACGAAGGGGACAGCCCTTCAAAAATATGGTGGAGCGGATGCCAGGTCCGTCGTCAACTGCATACCTCTTGATTTCAAAAACAAAACCCTCTGTCGTCGTTGCACTCACCAAACGTCGCCTGAATTGGAGCCTGAAATTGCCATAAAAACCTTATGCACTAGCTCTCATGCACTTTACGATTAGACGATGCATCAAGAAATCCTCATTCAACGGTCATCCAACGATAGTTTTTCCCTATGCTTTCGACAGGTTTAAGAATTGCCTCCTAAAGTAAAGAATAAAAGAGTGCAAATAGAAACACTAGAATCACGAGGACAAACATATGTCATCTGGAAGCGAAGGCTCGAGCAAATATTCATTCATCTCTTTCATACTCAGCATTTTTGGATTCTTCTTCTTCAGCCTCTACTACATCGGGGGATTCATGGGCGGATTTGCGATACTCCTTTCATTCTTGGCCGAAGACGTTTTCAAGGAAAAATCCGTTTTCCAGTACCTCGCCATCATCATTGCAGTGATAGATGTATTAGGCGCAATCCTCGGATGGAACATAATATTCCATAGTGGAGCAGGATAGAAAACACTAATCCTCCTCGTTTTTGAATGATCCACCCAATCCGAAAAGAATAAGGCGGAAACGTTCGCGCTCCGTGAATTGCATTCTTGTCAAGTGAGCTTAGAAAATTGCGCTGAATTGGGCACAAGATATGCCGAAAGCCTTATTCAGAAAGTCAAGTATGTCCTTAAGCTAAGGAGGTAAACACTTGAGTTCAAAAGAAGAGTTGATCGAGTTCCTAAGAGAACAGGTCAAAGTGGAAAACAAAATCGTTGATTCTCTGAACAAGTCTTTGCCTGAAATCGACAACGCAACAGTGAAGGGTGTCTTGAAAGGAATTTCATTGGATTCGATCAAGCATGCCGAGATGTACGCTTCCGCTGTCAGACTAATAACGACTGTTTCCAAGGCTTTGACGCAGGAAAACTTGGACAAACAGAAAGATCTCGTTGAGAAGCACATTCAGATGGAAGCTGAACTCATAAGGAAAATCGGTAAGGTGCTGCCGACGATCAAAGATAGCAAAGTCAAACTTCTACTGAAAGCTATACTAGAAGATGAAAAGAGGCATCACGGGCTGTTGAAGGAAGTGCTCGAGATATTGGTCAAAGGCGAGACGATCACGGAAGCAGACTGGTGGGACATCATATGGAAAGACGTTCCGTTCCACGGATCGCCGGGCGGTTAGACCTCAGAAGCCGTAAGTACAGCTGAGCTCTCTTTTACCTTATTGATGAACCCAAGAGCCAGCCCACAGCACAGGCATTCGACCTTAATGTCTCAAGATAGACCAGTCGCAGTCTGGGTGTCCAACGAATCTGAACCGGCGCTATCCCTCTCTTTAAGAAATCTATCGCTCGTAGCCTTAGCCACAACCGTCAGGTCCCGCAGGGTTTTCAACATCAAGGCTAATTTTCCACCACGGTCAGTCAAACTGTAAGCCAAAGGCTTCTTCCTTTCAAACACGAGTTTCTTTCCCTTGAGTTTTCTCACGTACTTGTACAATCTCCTCAGCGAGATGTCCGACGAGTTCGCCAATCTCTTCGCATATATGCCTTCTTGAGGAATATTCTGATAGACTCTGTTTTCAGTCGATGACAAGTTTTCGAGTGAAGAGCACCTTTTGGTTTTGAAAAAGAATACATAATTCTTCTCTTTTCTCGTTTGAACCAGACCTGCTCTTTGAAGTCTGCTCAAGACTCTCGCAGCGCTTTTCGAGGAAATTATCCTCCGCACTTCTTCGAAGGTCTTAGGTCCACCTAGCATCGAATCCAGAGCTTTTTCTTCATAGCAATCTGAATGTGGCGGAAGAGTATCTTCTAAATCTCGAAAGTCTTTAAGTAATTCGTTGACTTTGCATCCAAGCACCGTTAGGTAAAACGGATGGTGCGCGTCCTGGACCAGTCCCACATCGACCAAGGGCTGAATATATTCCTCAAGTATCGTCTGTTGACTGTGTCTATACCCGAGTGAACTCATCTTTTGCTGGAGTTTCAGCATTGAACAATGCTCCCTTGAAATCATGCCAAGAAGCTCCAACCGCCTCCGGTTTTTCAACGTGTTCAACAAGAACTCGAGATAATTCGGTCTACTAATCTTTTCATGCATTTTTCTTATTTCGTTTTTTAGCTTCCACGTCTTACAATCAGAGATGCAGGTAAGTGCAGTCAGCGGTTTGCACTTTTTGCATCTCTCCTCGAGGTTTCCTAAAATCTGATCGAGAGTCGCCGAGTTCCCCGCTGTCACTATAAACCCGTTATAATCTGGTGTTTCTATCATATGAATCACCTTTGACCGCAGTCACGGCAGGTCTTGAAGAAAATCGGTTGATTCTCGCTCATGACTTGGTTTTGGGAATGCTGTCCCTGTCATGACATACGTCATAACAGATATGACATACGTCATCTTTATATACTTTTCCGCACAACCTAACTCAAACGGTGAATACTCTGTGATACTTCCGTGCGAGGTCGCTGTAAAATCAGTTGTTCCAGCAGTAAAAGCTTTGATGGCGCAACAGCTCGTTGAACAGCATGGCTTGAACCAAGATCAGGTAGCAGAAGTACTTGGAATTTCTCAATCTGCTGTAAGCAAATACACCAAGAAAGTCAGGGGATACGTTCTAGTGCTAGAAAATGTGGAGCCTATTCAACCGTTGATTTCAGACATGATAACCATGCTGATGAACGGAGAGTATCAAAGAGCCGAGTTTCTCCAACTCTTCTGTCGAACGTGCGCAATCATTCGTCGAACAGGTATGGTCTGCGAGTTTTGCAGGAAATCAGAAGCCAGAATGAATATTGCAGAATGCAATTTCTGCATTCGACCTGACCCCTAGAACCGCAAAAGGTGGCATTATGTCTTCTTTTGATGAAAAAACTGTTTTGGACATTCTCGAAAGAGTCAGCCGGAGTGTCGTTAACATAAGCACTGTGAGACTTGTGAGTCGAATGTTCTACCAAGTGATCCCGGTTGAAGGGATGGGTTCTGGAACCATAATAGACCAGAAAGGAGAAATCTTGACGAACAATCACGTTGTCGGAGGAGCCGAGAGAATCGCGGTGACTCTTTGGAATGGTGAGGAACTCGAAGGAACGATAGTTGGTGCATGTTCAGTACACGACACGGCTATCGTAAAAGTTGAAAAGGAAGGTCTTCCAGCAGCCGAGCTCGGAGATTCAGAAAAGCTGAGAGTTGGACAAAGAGTCTACGCAATCGGAAATCCATTTGGCTTGTCCGGGGGGCCAACTATAACCTCAGGGGTCATCAGCGCGACGAAAAGAACCATAGAATCTCAGCGAGGGTTGGTAGAGAACCTTGTACAGACTGACGCTGCTATCAACCCTGGCAACAGTGGGGGTCCGCTCGTGGACCTTGAAGGAAAAGTTGTCGCCATAAACACGGCCATAATTCCCTATGCTCAAGGAATCGGATTTGCAGTTCCAATAAATACTGCAAAAAATTGCACGGCCGACATGCAGAAACAGGGAATCTCTGCGAGACCGTGGCTGGGGATCGTGGGTCTTAGCCTCAACGCAGAGGTCGCGCAGCACTACGGCATACCGCTTGAACGAGGAGTCTTCGTGACAAAGGTCACAGATGGAAGTCCGGCACAGGCTGCAGGCTTGATGATGGGGGACATAATCATGAAGATGGACAAAGTAACTATTGACACCGTTGAAGACCTCTTAACCGAGATTCACAAGAGAAAGGTCGGCGAAAACGTCAGAATAATGGTATTCAGAAGAGGCTTTCAACAATATTTCGATGTTGTACTCAGCAAGATGCCATAGAGTCAGATACAAGCTTTTGACCGAAGTATTTCTCCCATCCTACTCAGGACCGTGAGGTTTGAATTGGCAAATCTGTGGTATTAGCATGCTTTCGACGTGGCTTAAACGCGTCATTCAGTTCACTGCTTTCGAGTAACGTATTAGGGAGTTTTTGTTTAAGACTTTCTGAGATCGAATCAGACGACCAGAGAACGTGTAACGTTCTTTATTGTTGCAGCCGATTTCTTGAAGTTCAAAATCTCTTTCTCATCTAGGGGAAGTTTTATGATTTTTCTGATTCCAGTTCGATTGAGGATAACGGGGACGCTTAGGCAGATGTCGCTCACCCCGTAGTAGTCTTCAAGGAAACAGGACACAGTCAACACCGCATTTTCGTTCCGAAGTATGCTTTCCACAATCTTCGTCATGCCTAAAGCAACAGCGTAGAACGTTCTTCCTTTGCGTTTAATGATCTCATAACCTGCGTTTCGCACTTTCAGAAACATCTCGTTGAAATCGCTGACGCTGTAGAGCGCATCACACGCAGGGCAGAAGTCTTTCAGTTTGATCCCTGCAACGTTTGCTAGGCTCCATACAGGCACTTCGCTGTCGCCGTGTTCGCCAATTATGTAGGCGTGAACATTCCTCGGGTCGACTTGTAGGTGCTCTCCGAGCAAGTATCTAAGGCGTGCAGTGTCCAAAATTGTCCCTGATCCGATTACTTGGTTCTTCTTGAACCCGGACAATTTCAGTGCAGCGTAGGTCATGACGTCGAGGGGATTAGTCACGACAAGCAAGATGCACTCTTTGTTGTATTTCGTGATGTTGGGGATTATCTGCTTGAACGTTTCAAAATTCCCCTTTGCCAGATCCAGTCTCGATTGTTCTATTTTCTGTCCTTTGTCCACCGCAATCACGACGATGTCTGCACCTCTACAATCGGAATATTCGCCAGCCCAAATTTTGGCTGGATAGGCAAATGGCATTCCATGAGTCAAATCCATCACTTCTCCTTCCGCTCTTTCTCTGTTGATGTCAATCAACACGATTTCAGGGGCTAACCCGTGAATCAGCATTGAATAGGCGAAGGTTGACCCTACCGCGCCAGCGCCAATAATCGCGATCTTAGGTCCACTGAGACTTTTGGATATCATGGCAGGTTCACTCATCCTTTCCGAACGTAAAGGCTGAGGGGCATATCTTGTTCAGAACGCATATCTTGCACTTAGGCTTTCTTGCGGTGCATATCCTCCTTCCCAGGAATATGAGAAGATCTGTTATCCTCCTCCATTTTTCCTTGGGTACTATCTTCATAAGATCCTGTTCAATTTTGTCTGGATTCTTGTTTGCTGTGAGCCCAAGTCTCGCAGACACTCTGCGCACGTGAGTGTCCACCGCAATCCCCTCTACGACACCATATGCATTCTGCAGGACTATGTTTCCTGTCTTCCTTGCCACGCCTGGTAATTCGAGAATTTCTTCCATTGTCCTCGGAACTTTCGAATCGAATTTTTCAATTAGCATTTGTCCAGTTTTCTTGATGTTCTTTGCTTTGTTCCTGTAAAAACCTGTTGATCTTATGTCATGTTCAAGCTCAGTCAGGTTCGAATCTGCAAATTCTTCCGCTGTCCTATACTTCTTGAAAAGCGACTTCGTGACGATGTTCACTCTTTCATCTGTTGTCTGTGCGGAAAGGATTGTCGCGACCAGAAGCTCCAGTGGGCTAGAATAGTTCAAGGCTATCTTTGCATCCGAAAATTCCTTTTCCAGAAGAGCAATTATCTTCATACCTCTGCTCCTGTTCTCTTTTTCAGAATACTCGGTTTTCTTCATTTTTCCCTTGCCAATCTTCCTTTTGTTTTCTTGTGCTAGAAAAAGGTTTGCAGAAAGTTTTTACCCTAGGTCGTCGGTCTAAGACAGAGGTGTTGTCTTTTGGATGCCAAACTCCTGGTTGATGGCAAAGAAATAGTCTTGAATGATTTTGTCAATAGAATTCTCTGTGGCACGATCGTTGGAGCGGTGACCTCACTTCGTAACGTGAATGAAGACTGGAAAATAATCGAGATAAAGGTAACAAAATGATGATGCTTTTCTCTAACCTTTTGCACTTATTTCTATTTGCGCAAACATTTCTCTTTTAGCCTTGCATATCGGGCAGACATACGGCGGATTTTCTCTGAAAACCACATAGCCGCACTGTCTACAGTACCATAATTTCTTCTTGACTTCGACGGGTTGCTCCGGCAGCTTTGTTTCAGACAGTTTCACGTCCGGCGAGGGAGTACCAGCTTGGGAAGAAGCAGCGTATGCTCTTGCTTGTATTTCAGGAGGTCTGCGTTCGGGGATAGGAGTGATGGGTGTTTTGCCTTCGTACAGGTCTTTTCTCATATAAAGTGCGCAATAGCAGGCTCCAAACTCTGCTACGTCAGGGTCTCGATAGTCGCAGGGGCATATTATGTCCCTGTCCAGTTCCAGCTTACCTGATGCTACTCTGCAAGGACAAGATGGGTAACCATACCTTTCCTCGTTCCGCTTAAGTCCTTCCAGCAAATCGTTAAGGAACTCGGGGTCCGGGTGCAAGTAGTACCCGTAGGTTTTGGCGTCGGCTTCGACTCTCTGTCGAACTTTCTCCAGCGTAATCAAAGATCCAAGGCCTCTTTGATTAGGTCTTTGCGGAAACCGGTAATTACCTTCTTGTTGTCCACGATTATCGTTGGATAGCTTGGCTCGCTCCCTCTTTCAATTAGGTCTCGTCTGATTTTCTCGTGATCTTCGTCGTTTGCTAGATCGACATCAACGTATTCATATTCAACGCCGTTTTCGTTCAGAAATTTCTTGGTCATCTTGCACCATGCGCAAGTGCTAAGGGCATACATCAAAACTTTGTGCTTGCTGTTTTTGCCTGCGACTTTTACCTTGTCCATCTTCTCACCCTCCATCTGCATTGACCGTTATCTAACGCTTAGTCATATAATAGTTTGGCGTAGATGTCTGTAGGCTTTTCCAAGTTGCCGAATGAATCGTAAACGAATCTTGACGTTGATCTGGTTCAACTCTATTGATTTTCAGTGTTTTACCGTTCAGGCTGAACCGACCACGATGAATCTGCTTCTTCCATGAATTTGTACCGAATAGCTTGTGAAAAGTTCAACTGTGGCATCGAAGGGTGCACTCAGAACCGTGTGGTTCATGACCTCGAAAATCTCCGCGTATGTTTGCGAGTATTGACTTAGAGGTTCTTGGAGATGAGTGTTCCAGAAAAGGCTTAATACATCGTTGACATTAGACAAAAAAGTAGGTGGATCTGTTGGACAGTGAACCCATTTTCAAGAAGATATTGTTTCTCACTGATGGTTCAGCGCCTTCACTTTCAGCTCAAGAACTGACCATTCAATTGGCCAAGAAAATGAAGGCTGAGGTAACTGTTTTCCACATTGTGACTCATGAATTGATGAGACCGATTGTTCAAGACTTTCTCGTTCAGAGTCGTGGGGTTCCAGAATCTGCAGATAGCGAACCTGGACTTATCATGGGCTCAGAGGTTTCTTTAGGCAGGAAGACCCCGACGTCTACTGGTTCACATTATGGAGAACGAGTAGAAGGAGAAATCACGAGCATATATCGTCAAGAGGGAGAGGATATTGTTGCAGATTCAGCGCGAACGTTCAAGGAAGAGGGAATTCAAGCCGAACCGCGAATAGTTGTGCACAAGAACATAGTCCAGGCTGTAATGGAAGAGATTGAACGAGAAAACTACGATCTCATCGTGATCGGGCGTAGCGGACACAAAGAAAGTGAGTCGCGATTGGGAACTGTTGCAGAAAAAGTGTCACGCCGTTCCGAAATACCTGTCTTGATAGCTGGTGAACGGAAAACTATTGTGCGACTGCTTGTGCCACTGGATGGTTCCAAGAGTTCAGAAAAAGCCCTCGCATACGCTTCATCGTTGGCGAAGAAAATGGACGGAAAGTTGACTTTGCTACACGTCCAAGAATCACGACTTTTCCGCTCGCGTCCAAAATTGACCGAAGCTATTGGAAAGAACATCCTATCTGACGCTAGCGGGAAACTGAAGGATATCAGCTTTGACCAGAAAATGGAGACAGGAGATCCGGCTAGGAAAATAACTGATATGGCCGAGAAAGAGAACTTCGACCTGATAGTCTTGGGAAACAGCGGTCACAGTTCCTTGGGAAGATCTTCGCTTGGTGGTGTGACCAACCATGTGTTACATTACACGAGACAAGCAGTTCTTATCGTGAAATAAGCCTCAAATAAGGAGCGGACCCGCAGCAAACCTCCCTTCGCAAGACGGCTTTGATATCGACTCGATAGAATGTTCAAGCCTTGAGACCGCTTTTCAAGAACTAGACTTGAAATGTTGCACGCGTCACCTACAAACGTTTTCGCAACAATTGACTCAGTGTCGAAAGTAGAGGCGTGATTAGCCGCCGTAGCGTCCTAAGATATAGAAGAATACGATGACAGCTACTAGGTACGCCGCTATGAAGCCAAAGAACACGCCTAATTTCGGAGAGACATTTGCCTGTGCATACCATGCTATTGATCCGAAGCCTATTAGGACTATGACCGCTGCAAAGTACTTTAGGTTCGCTTTTAGTCCAGTACTCATCTTCCAACCCTCTTTTTGTGGTATACCCACTGCATTTCAACTAATATCTCTGACGGTTAAGAGTGCATAAACCGTTGACGTATCGCTCTATTTAGCCTCTTCGCCGTTTCTCTTCGCAACGGATGTTGATGCACTACTTCAATGCTGCGTCGAGTCTTTTGCCAATTTCATTCCAGTTGACGATATTCCAGAATGCTTCGACAAATTTGCCTCGATCGTTCTTGTAATCAACGTAGTACGCGTGTTCAAAAACGTCTAAAACCATTAGAATCTTGTATGTAGGGTACACGTTGGTGTTGTGTTTCTCTATTTGCATTATCAGCGGTCTGTTGGTCTGAGTGCACCTCGCCAGTGCTGCCCAGCCTGAGCCTTCTACGCTGGTTGCTGCCATTGTAAATTCTTTCTTGAACCGGTCGAAGCTTCCGAATTCCTTCTCTAACCAGTCGCCTAGCTTCCCGCCAGGTTTTCCTCCCGCTTTGTTTGGCGCTGCCATGTTTTCCCAATATAGAGAGTGTAGAATGTGTCCTCCAATGTTCCATGATAATTCTTTTAGAGTGGATTTGATGTCGACGTCGACGTTCTCCTTTCTTGCCTTGTCAAGCCTTTGCAGTATCGCGTTTGCTCCGTTTACGTATGCCTGGTGATGTTTGTCGTGATGAATCGTGAGCTGCTCCTTGGACATGTGCGGTTCCAAAGCGGCATAGTCGTAGGGCAGTTTTGGCAACGAGTAAGACATGTTTTGTTCCATACTCTTTCCTCCTTTTTTAGACAGCTATTCCTCTTGAATTTTAAGTTTTCGTTCTGCCCAACGACCGCATCAAAATGCTATTTAATATGGAATTAGTACATCATAAGCTAGGTTTCAAAAATGGGTGGGTTAGTTTGCCAATAGACCCTGAGTTCCAGAAGAAATGCAAGATCATAGGTCAACATCAAGGTCACGATGTCTGGGGGCCCATAAGCCCTCCTCAGAAGCAAGGCATACACGGAACTGATGTCGCAGTCGATTGGGATGTCTGTACTGGAGACGGTGTTTGCATCGACGTGTGTCCAGTGACAGTGTTCGACTGGGCTGATGCTAAAGGACATCCAACTTCCGAGAAGAAATCTGACCCTGTACGCGAAAAGGATTGCATAAAGTGCTTGGCATGCGAGACTCAATGCCCAGTTCAAGCGATCAAAATCACGCAGTAGGCTCTAGAGTCCGTAAAAATTCAGTTCTTGTTTCAGTTTCGCGATGTATGAAACTAATCTTTGCGAAAGTTTTTTTATTCCTTTGTTAAGGCTCTATTGTGTGAGGGAAACATGATGAAAAACAAGCCGGATAGAACTCTCGATTGTTTGGGTCTGTATTGTCCCGAACCCGTCTTCAAGACAAGGCTGGAACTCGATGAAATGAAGGTCGGGGAGATGCTTGAGGTTTTGGCAGACGATCCAGCGGCTGAGTCTGACATCAGAAGCCTTGTGAAGAATTTGGGACAGGAGTTGATTGGCGTTACTAAGAAAGGTGATGCTGTTCAAATACTAATCAAGAAGGTAAGTTAGAAAATTGAAAAGGAAGTGAGATAAATGAGTCAAAAGAAAAAGAAAATACTATATGTTCAGACAAGTGGTGTCGACAACCCTGAAAGAGCCTATTCACCCTTTGTCCTCGCTACGACAGCTGCTATGATGAACCTGGAGGCGACCGTTTACTTCGTGATAAAAGGCGTCACGCTCGTGAAGAAGGGAGAAGCTGAAAAAATCAAGATGGGCAGTTTCCCAACTCTCAAAGAGGTCATGGATCAGGCAGTGAAGGCAGGAGTCAAACTCGCCGTCTGTGAACAAAGCTGCGGACTACTGGGAATACCACGTGGAGCCTTCACGAACGAAGCCAAGGTTGTCGGTGCAGCAACTCTGAACGATCTAGCACTTGAAGCTGATGCTGTACTGTGCTTCTGAGTGAGACTGGGATGACGACGACTCGACGGATCAACCTGGATCATGCAGCAGGCAAAACAGTGGATCTACGTGTGATAGAGGCAATGCTGCCGTACATGGAATCATCGTATGGAAACCCCTCTTCCATACACACGATGGGACAAGAGGCCAAGCGTGCACTTGAAGAAGCAAGATCCGAAGTTGCGGCGTTGATCAATGCCGAAAAGAAAGAGTCGATAATCTTTACCTCGGGGGCAACTGAAAGCAACAACTTGGCAATTAAAGGCGTTGCAAACCGGAACAAGGACCGCGGAACTCGCCTTATCACTTCAAGCGTGGAACACATGTCCGTCGTAAACTCAATCAAATACCTAAGCACAAAAGGGTTTGAAAGCATATTTCTTCCAGTTGACAAGTACGGCTTCGTGAACCTCGAACTGCTCGAGAGAGAGGTGAATGATAAGACAACACTTGTCTCCGTCGTGTACGCGAACAGCGAGATAGGAACGATTGAGCCCATAAAGGAAATCAGCAAGATTGCCCACGCCAAAAATGCTTACTTACACGTTGATGCCACCGCCGCTTGCGGACAAGTCTCCATAGACGTGAAAGATGAAGGAATAGACCTGTTGACCGTCTCCTCGAATGACATGTATGGCCCAAAAGGTGTCGGAGCTCTCTACGTCAAAGAGGGAATACGTCTGGAACCACAGCTTCACGGCGGAGGACAGGAACGGGGCGTGAGATCTGGAACAGAAAACCTTCCTGGGATAGTTGGATTGGGCAAAGCAGCCGAAATAAGGAAGAATGAAATGCAAACCGAAAGCCCAAGACTTGTCAAGCTGAGAGACAGAATGATTAATGGTCTAACCAAACCAATTCCTTATTCTTTCTTGAATGGACACACAACCAAACGTTTACCCGACAACGTCTCAGTGAGGTACAGCTTCATAGAAGGCGAATCAATGCTCCTAAGCCTCGACCTGGAAGGCGTGTTTGCATCTTCAGGCTCAGCCTGCACCGCAAAAACTCTTGAACCGTCACACGTCCTTCTGGCTACTGGTCTGAAGCATGAGGAAGCGCACGGTTCTCTAATGTTCACACTAGGCAAGGAAAACACTGAGGAAGAAATTGATTATGCCGCAGGCCTGATGCCGGGTATAGTGAAACGGTTAAGAGCAATGTCGCCCTTAACACCAAAAGAGTTGAACCAGTGATGTACAGCCAGAAAGTCATGGATCACTTCAAGAATCCACGCAACATGGGGGAAATCCCGGACGCAGACGGCGTCGGAACCGTTGGCAATCCCGTTTGTGGAGACTTGATGACCATATACATAAAGGTAAAGGACAATCGTCTCGAAGATATAAAGTTCAAGACATTCGGCTGCGGTTCAGCGATAGCCACGAGCAGCATGATTACAGAGCTGGCTAAAGGAAAGACTTTGGAAGAAGGGCTGAAGATAACGCGTGGAAACGTGGCGGATGAACTCGGCGGGTTGCCTCCCGTCAAAATGCATTGCTCCAACCTTGCGGCGGACGCATTGCACGCTGCGATAGAAGATTACTATAAGAAGCAGAAAGCAAAAGAGGTGAAGTGATGAACCCAGAATTTGTCAGATGTGAATACTGCAAAATCGAGATTCCATCAGAAACTTGCAAGCTTGCAGCACACACGACCAAGATTGATGGAAAAGAATACACGTTCTGTTGTGCCAGCTGCGCCGGAAGGTACATGGAGAGGATAGGGAAAACAAAACAAGGGAAGAAATCCACCAAGAAAAACGTCTGATCGGGCTAGAAGCATAATTGTGAACTGACTAGTTAAGACAAGGCTTCGAAAAAGCGCGCGCGTTGGATATTCTACTTTTTCTTTTCTATTGGTTCTTGTGATCTTTTTCGTAGCGACACGTCTCCTGCAAGAAAGTGTTTCGACGTGCCATTTTTGAGCCTTAAGATCAGGCGTCCTTCTTCATCTACGTCTTCAGCAACGCCAGTAATCGATTTTCCATGATCTATGACTCGAACCTCTCGACCCAGAAAGCTCGCGTGTTTTTTCCATACCGCAAGAATGCTAGCAAAACCTGACTCCGTATAAGTATCATAGTCGGCTTCCAACCTCTCCAAAAGTGCTCCCAGAAGGTCCTCGAGCCGAATTTTCCTGCCTAACTCAGTCTCAATCGAGGAGGCATTGGCCGCAATTGAATCTGGCAACGACTTGTAGGCGTCAAAGTTGGCATTTATGCCTATCCCCAGTATTACGAAGTTGACTTTTTCACCCTTTGAATTCGCCTCACCAAGTATGCCGCAGATTTTTCGTCCGTTAACAAGAATATCGTTTGGCCACTTGGTTTCAATTCTTAGACCGTAGAGTCTTTTCAGCGTTTCAGCCGCTGACAAACCCGCCAAGACGGTTAGTTTAGGCACGTCGGCAGGACGCATTCTAGGTCTAAGAATTATCGAAAACCATAACCCTCCGATTGGAGAGGCCCACGTTCTTCTCAGCCTTCCTCGGCCTGATGATTGAGTGGCGGCGATTGTGATTGTTCCTTCCTTGGCGCCTGACATTGCAAGCTGTTTGGCCCACTCATTGGTGGAACCGGTCTCTTCGATCGAGAATATGCTTCTTCCAAAGGACTTGGTCTTTAGGCATCGACGAAGTCGGTCCAAGTTCAAGGTAACAGGCAATTTCAGTCAACCTGGACTGGTTATGCGAACCCGAAGAATAACGTTACCTCAGGCTGGAGGGAATTTTAGCCCTCAGATCGTGATGCTCGTCAAGCATTTAAGTTCGCTTGGCTTCTGTAACTCTGTGGAAGCGGGTGGATGATTGTTCAACATCTTCCAGATTGATGTCTCCCTTCTTTCGACCTCTGTTGTTCTCCTAATAATGGGCGGCGTCGCGGTTGTCTTTGCACTGATGCTTCGTCAAAAATCCCACGCGTTAGGAAGACTGCCAAAGAATCTTTCGGTCAGAGTCTTTGACAGAACCTTCAACGTTTTTGACCCCTCCAGCGAGCGCCGGCGAATCATCAACAGCCACACAGGACTCGTCATTTTTGTTGCCGTTTATGGCTCCTGGATTGCCACTATTTATGTGGTGTTCAAGGCTTTTGAAGTTGGCGCCATACTGGGCTCGATTGCTTTCTTGATTTGTGCCGCCCTGCTCATGATTGACGAGACTCAAGAGTTCTACAGAAACGCTGGGATTTTCGTGAAAGCCATCGCAAAGGGAAATGGCCTCGGGAGAGGGGACATGCGAGTTTTGACTGTCATGAAGAAGACTTTGCCAAGACTCAGTAAATACCATCTTGTTCTGGCAGTTTTTTTCTTCGCTTCTGCTTTTGCAGTTCCCTTCTTGGTTGATGCGGTCTTTCTGGCAACTGCAGGCGTCGCGTCCGCCGTGTTTGCTGTGAGCCTCGTTTTCAAAGCATTTCCGATATTTCCTTTCTTTGTCATCGCGGGCATGTTTGCGGCGGCTGTGGTGCTGGCCCAAATCGCAGTGAATAAGACGAAGAAGAGGGTTTTCGGTTTTCCTCCTCCTGTTCCAATAGACGTCGAGAGTAGACAGTTCTTTCGCATGAAAATGTACGTGGGGATTTTGCATCATCACCCGACACTTCGTGAGCCATTGCCCGAGGATACTGAGAACGTCAATAGACAAGATCTTGACGAACACTCGGAACACTAGCTCTGCACCTGAATGTCCTTTCGCCAAAGGCGCTTTTTCTTTGTTTCTCCTTTGCAGTTTGGAACACCTACAGGGAAAAAGAAATTATATTAACACGGACACGGAAGTTCTAAGCTATGCCTGACAAAGTCCATTGTGCTCACGTTCTAGTGAGAACGGAACAAGAAGCCAAGACCGTCGTCGAGCGGCTTAACAAGGGCGAGAAGTTCGCGAACGTCGCGAGAGAAGTCTCATTGTGCCCTTCGGGAAAGCGAGGCGGAGACCTCGGGACCTTCACGAGGGGAAAAATGGTCAGAGAATTTGAGACAGCTGCTTTTGCACTTCAGAAAGGACAGACTTCGTCCACTGTGAAAACGAAATTCGGTTACCACATTATCAAGCGTCTCGAATAAACACGGACAAGAAACTGTGGCTTCTGCTGACTAGCATGCGCTAATCATGTTCGAGTCAGGATCCTTTTTGCGGTCCATGCAGCGGGCATGATTTTTCCGTCGCTTGGGATCGTTTGGCTAGACGTTAGAACTGCAATAGCGACTGCCACTATCATCACTACCAAGATTACGGCTAAAGTCGCCGCTAGACACGCGATCAGAATCCTTTTCTTTGAAGCCATTTCTCTTTCCATCTGGTTCGTGTCTTACTTCAAATCTTAATAACAATTAAGAAATGGAAATTCGGACTGATAATTCATATTCACAGTCAACTTATGTGACCTGTGAAGACGTTCTGCAACGACGGATAAGGCTCGGGACGAGAACAATGGCTTTTCCAGATACTGGCTTTCTCCTCGCGCTCTGCTTCTCTTGTTGGATTCTAGTTTTCGCATACGACATGGACGAAATTCCTGAGTATGTCCTCACCATGCTCAGTGTTGTTTACTTCGGGATGAAACTGTACGCCATAGTATGGTTTCCTTAGGTGTTTCGCGGCTTGGACGCTGCAATTCTCTGATTCAGCCAAGATTGCAAAGCCCGGTGCTTCCTTTACTTCATCGTTGTGAGACTCCCAAACAAGAAACTGTGTCGGCAAACCCTTGAACAGATCATCGGCCTCAAGGACTCTTATTTTTGCGAGTCCATATTCGGGAACTTTCGAGGGTCCGGCCTTTCCTCCGCAGTTGACGGCCATCAGCTGAAGTCCAACGCAAATTCCGAGTATCGGGCCTTTGAACTCGTTTAGGTAGTCCGTGCATTTGCCCAATTTCGGAGACTCCCAGGCTATTCTGGGTGCTCCGCCACTGAGGACCAAGCCGTCGGCGTCCATTTCACTCAAGGGTGTCGTGTTTGGAACGATCTTGGTTTCGCATTCTATTTCCCTTAAGACTCTCCAGATCCTGTGTGTCCATTGCCCGCCGTTGTCTATGACGTAGACTTTGGTCTTTCTACTCATACTCAATCGTCCCAGGTGGCTTGTTTGTCAGGTCGAACACGACTCTGCTGACTTCATCTTTCAAAGTGTTTGTGATTCTCACAGAGATTGTTTCCAATACCGCGTGAGGAATCTTCGAGTAAGAGGCACTCATTCCATCCAGGCTCTCAACGGCACGAACGGAAACTACGCTTCCATAAAACCTGACGTCACCATGAACCCCGACGGTTTTGCAGGGCAGGAGAACCGCGAAATATTGCCATGGACGGTTCATTTCCTTGTTTGCGACGGCTTTCTCAATCTCCTCTTCCACGATTGCGCAGGCTTCCCTCACGATTCTTGTGCTTTCGGGATCTGCTTCACCGAGAATTCTCACGGCCAATCCGGGGCCTGGAAAGGGTTGTCTCTCGTAGATATGCTTGGGCAAATCGAGTTTCTCTCCAACGATTCTCACTTCGTCCTTGTATAGATCTCTGAGGGGTTCGATGATCTCAAACTCTATTCTTTCAGGCAGGCCTCCAACGTTGTGATGGGACTTGATTTTGTCTCTGAGTCCACCGCCACTTTCGATCCAGTCTGGGGCGATCGTGCCTTGGACGAAGAACCTCGCCTTTTCTTTTCTCGCGACTTCTTCAAAGACTCTGATGAAGAGTTCTCCGATGACTTTCCTTTTTTGTTCCGGATCATTTATCCCCCTTAACTTCTGGTAAAAACGATCTTTTGCATCGACGACAAGAACGTTCAGTCCGAGTTTCGTCAAAAGTGCTTTGTTGTTCTTAATTTCATTCTTCCTCATATAACCAGTGTCGACCAGGACGCACCGAAGGTTCTCTCCGATAGCTCTGTTGACCAGAATGGCGGTCACCGTGGAATCGACTCCGCCGGAAACCCCGATAACGGCTTTTCCGACTATTTTGCTTTTGAGTTCTTCGACGGTTTCTTGAATGAACTTCTCTGTCTTGAACATTAGATCAACACATCCTAGGATAAACGAGCTGATATAAATGTCTTGAAAAGAGTAATTTGGAAAAATACGAACCACGAAGTCAACGTCCTGTGCCGATTGGAAAACTATAAAACGCAGGTTCCACAATTCCCTCATCTTTAGGAATGGTGGATTTCGTGGAAAAGTTGAGTCATGACATTGTCATAATCGGAGCGGGGCTGGCTGGGTTACGAGCAGCAACGTCGGCAGCCGAGGTGAATCGTAAACTTGACATCGCCGTGGTTTCGAAACATCACCCCTTGCGGTCACATTCTGTGTGTGCACAAGGTGGGACTGGAGCTGTAATGAGGGAAAAGGATTCTTTTGATCTGCACGCCTACGACACGGTCAAGGGGGCCGACTTTTTAGCGGATCAAGATGTTGTCGAATTTTTCGTGAAGCAGGCGCCCAAAGAAATTGTGCTTACCGAGCATTGGGGTTGTCCGTGGAGCAGAACGGCGGATGGAAAGATAGATCAACGAGCCTTTGGTGGTCACACGTTTCCTCGGGCTTGTTTCGCCGCGGACATGACCGGTTTCCACGAGATGCAGGCGTTGTATGGACAAGCCTCATCGTACGACAATATAAAGTTCTATGATGAATGGTTCGTGACTTCTCTAGTAGTTGAAGACAACAGAGCAGTAGGGGTAACGGCCATAGAAATGAAAACCGGCGTGATGCACGCTTTTGGTGCAAAAGCGTTTGTGATGGCGAGTGGAGGACACGAGCGCATCTATGAGTTCACAACATTTTCCCACACCACGACAGGGGATGGAATGGCCATGGCCTATCGAGCCGGAGTTCCGTTGGAGGATATGGAGTTCGTTCAGTTTCATCCGACGGGTCTTCTGCCGTCAGGGGTTCTGATTACCGAGGGAGCTCGGGGAGAAGGCGGATACCTGATCAACGCCAACGGCGAACGCTTCATGAAGAAGTATGCTCCAGAGAAGATGGAGCTGGCCCCTCGAGACGTCGTCTCCAGATCTGAGCAGACGGAAATTTTGGAAGGAAGGGGGCTTCAAGGACCTTACGGGCCTTATATCGCTCTGGACCTTAGGCATCTGGGCGAAGAAAAAATCAGTGAAAGGCTGCCGCTGATCCGCGATGTCGCGATAAAACTTGGCGGCGTGGATCCAGTGAAAGAACCTATTCCGATCAGGCCGGCTGCCCATTACTCGATGGGTGGAATCCAGGCCAACATTAGAACTGAGACTCCGGTTTCCGGGTTGTTTGCGTCTGGAGAGTGTTCCTGTTTGAGCCTGCACGGTGCCAATAGGCTTGGGACCAATTCTACCAGCGAGTGCTTGGTCTTCGGCGCCGTTTCGGGCGAGGAAGCCGCAAAGTTTGCGTCGAAAGCTGTTGCTCGCGAAGCGTCAAATGAGAGACTCGCGGCAGAGGAAAGAAGGGTTTTCAACGGTATCCTTGCTAGCGAAGGCAGCGAGAGAGTCGCGGAGATTCGGAACGTGATGAGACACATAATGTATGAGAAAGCATGGATCTACCGTAGAGGAGAACAGATGGAGAGCGGGTTGAAAGAGATACGACAGTTGAAGCAAAGATTCAAGAGAATCAAGGTACAGGACAAGGGAAGACCCTTTAACACTGGAATGTTGAATGCTATCCAGCTTGAGTTCATGCTGGATTTGGCTGAAGTAACGTTTGTGAGTGCGCTTCCAAGAACAGAATCGCGAGGAGCTCACTCGAGGATCGACTATCCGAAACGCGACGACCAGAGCTGGCTCAAACACACGCTTGCTTACCGCACGGATGAGGGTCCTATGCTGCGGTACATGCCTGTGACTATTACGAGGTGGCAGCCTGCCGCAAGAACGTACTAGGAGGATGAACCAAATGACCACAGACGTTGAGAAGACTGTAGAATTCAAGATAAGTCGCTTTGATCCCACGCAAAACAGGCGATACGACTCAACCTTCAAGGTTCCAGTTCGACGAGGAACAACCATTCTGGAAGCGTTGCTTTACGTTAAAGATAATCTTGACGAATCACTCACGTTTAGGCAATCCTGCAGGATGGGTATATGCGGAGACTGCGCCGTAAACATCAACGGAAAACCCATGCTAGCCTGCTACACACAAGTATTGGATCTCAATGCAGACCATTTGCTCATTGAACCGCTTGCAAACGCTCCCGTCATAAAAGATCTCGTTGTAGACATGCAGCCCTTCTTCGACACCTACAAACGGATTAAGACTCACCTGATTAAGCCAGCAGAAGAGTTGAAAAAACCAAACGAGTTCCCACAATCTCCTAGCGAGCTCAAGAAGTACTGGGATCTAACGCTCTGCATCAAATGCTCAATCTGCAACTCCTCATGTCCCGCGATAATAGATGAAAAGTTCCTCGGGCCTTCAGCTTTGACGGCAACGTACCGGTTCGTGACTGATTCGAGAGATCAAGGCGCTGAGGAACGACTGAAACCGATGGCGGACAACGTTTGGCTTTGCACTCAGTGCAGCTCGTGCACTTTATTCTGTCCTAAGAAACTCACGTGTGCCGAAGCGATAGTGGATGACCACAGTCTCATAGTTGAGACGGGTGATATTCCGCGAACCGTTAAGGACGTGCTTGAGAGCGTTTACAAGTATCATAACCCGATGAGCACGACGCAGTTGAAGAGGATGGATTGGGCCAAAGACTTGAACGTCCAGGCTTATCCAACAGTCACAAAAGCCGATGTGCTGTTTTTCGTTTGCTGTTCAAACGTGTACGACCTGAGAAATCAAGAAGCTGCAAGAAACATGGCCGCCGTCTTCAACAGCATGGGTGTTTCCTTCGCAACCTTGGGTTCTGAAGAATGGTGCTGTGGAGATCATATGCTAAGGATGGGCGAGAAAGGGCTCTTTGAGGAACTGGCCACACACAACATTGCCATGTTCAGGAAGCTTGAAGCCGCGAAAATAGTGACACTTTCCCCGCATTGTTACAACACGTTCAAGAATGACAAGCCCTACAAAGACGCAGGCCTCAAAGTCCAACACTACACGGAGTTCCTGGCCGAAGCATTGCAGACAGGCAAGCTCAAGCTCACGAAACCTGTGAATAAGACTGTGGCCTACCACGATCCCTGTTTCCTAGGCAAGCGCAACGATATCTTTGACGCTCCACGACGGATTCTGCGGGCAATCCCAGGGATCAAACTTGTCGAGATGAAAAGAACGGGACAAAGCAGCTTCTGCTGCGGCGGAGGCGCAGGAAGAGTGTGGACTGAGGATGCATTGCCGGAGAAGAGGCCGAGCACAAACCGGCTTCATGAAGCTCTCGACCTCGGCGTCGACACATTAGCAGTAGCGTGTCCGTATTGCGTGACGACCCTTGAAGACGCGGTGAAGGTTCTTGACGTTGAGAACAAGATCGTGGTAAAAGAGATCCTCGAACTTGTGAAAGAGGCAATGTAGTAAAGTTGCATTTTCCCTGTTTTGGGACACGGAGGAGCTCGTGGCAGGTTTCTTTTGCACCGTGAGTCACCTTTCGTGTGAATCTTCGTCTGATCATAGATAAATTAATATCAATCATGCCTTTCCCTTTACGAAATGACTTCGGAGGAAACTCGTTGTTAGGTTATGCTGGGCGTGTTCTTCGTATCGATCTGACCTCAGGTAAGACTAGTGTTGAGCCGTTGAATGAGGAGTATGCGAAGAAGTACATTGGTGGAATAGGCCTTGGTATGCGCTTGTGGCTTGACAACTCGAAGCCTGGAGTCGACCCGTTCAGTCCGGATAACCCGCTAATTCTGGCCACGGGGCCGATTGCGGGAACGATGTGGCCAACAGGCGGAAACGGGCATGCTTTTGTTTCGAAGTCACCGGCAAGCTACGGAGTTGGCGAAGCAAAGGCTCACGGCACCTTCGGAACTGAGTTGAAAAGAGCCGGATACGACGTGGTTATTGTCAAGGGCAAGGCTGAACGGCCCGTTTACCTCTGGATTGATGATGATTCGGTTCAGATGTTGGATGCCTCTCGCTTGATGGGGAAGTCTCCTCAGGACACGGAGGACATGATACGGGATGAGCTTGGAGACTACTACATCCGTGTGGCTGCGATCGGAGTTGCGGGTGAGAAGCTTTCACGCATAGCTTGCATAATCAACGACAAGACTCGTGCTGCGGGAAGAACGGGGCTCGGCGCAGTGATGGGTTCCAAGAATCTTAAGGCGATAGCTGTCCGTGGAACTCGCGACATCACGGTTTCGAAACCCGAAGTCTTCATGGAGATGGTCAAGGAATTTCACGAGAGAATGAAAGGTCCTGCAGCGCAGAAGTACCGCACTTTGGGCACGGTTGAGAACGTGTTGGTGCACAATTCCTTGGCGTGCATGCCGACAAGAAACTACCGTAACGCGTCGTTTGAAGGCGCAGACAAGATAAGCGGGGAAGTGTTGAACGAGAAGTATGTTAAGAAGATAATCGGGTGCAGCTCCTGTGCGATGCGTTGCGAGCACATGTGTGTTGTTTCGGAAGGTCCGTATAAGAATACGATGACGCGCATGGAGTATGAGACTCTGTGGGCTCTGGGACCTTACTGTGGCGTTGATCGTCTTGACGCGATAATAAAGGGGATGCAGCTGTCAAACTATTATGGAATCGATGCCATTAGTGTCGGCGTTATCATAGGCTTTGCTATGGATTGTTACGAGAGAGGCATATTGACTCAGAAGGACCTTGACGGAATTGACGCGCGCTTCGGTAACCATGAAGCTATGGTTCAGCTTGTTGAAAAAATCGGCAAGCGTGAAGGCATCGGAGAAATCCTTGCCGATGGGGTCAAGGTTGCGGCAGAAAAGATCGGGAAAGGCTCCGAAAAGTTGGCGGCAGAGATCAAGGGAGTGGAAGTGACGGGTTACGACCTCAGATGTCTGAAGACAGCGGCGCTGGGTTTTGCGGTGTCATTTCGTGGCGCCGACCACAACAGGCATGGGGCTTACGCGTTTGACGTGAAAGGAAAAGTGAACCGGCTGATCGCTGAAAAAGGCAGGGGAAAACTGGTTATGGGTATGGAGGATTCTTATGCTGTTATCGATTCTTTGGTGGTCTGCAAGTTTTCAAGGGGAACTTATTACAAGGAATTTGAGGACATGTCCAAGCTTTACAGTGTCGTCACGGGTCATGAGATGAAGCCTGATGAGCTCAGGCTTGCTGGTGAAAGGATAAACAACATCGGCAGAGTCTTCAATATTCGAGAAGGATTAGGAAGAAAAGACGACACACTGCCCTATATGGTGATGCACAATCCGATTCCCGATGAAGGGCCTTCCAAAGGCGCGGTCTTCACTCAAGAAGAGCTAGATTTGTTGCTTGATGATTATTATGAAGCGCGCGGGTGGACGAGAGAAGGAATTCCGACTGAACAGAAGCTCAAGGAACTCGGGATGGAAGACGTGATTCCGATGGTTCAGAAGTAAGGAGACAGAGAACTTTGGTAAAGATTCATGACAGAAAGTTTGTTTCAGCGGATCCGGACAAGTGCGTAGGTTGCCAGGTGTGTGAATACATATGTTCAATGACTAATGAGAAAGCGTTTAACCCGCTTAAGTCGCGCATTCGGGTTGTCAGGATAGATCAGCTGATAAACATGGCTGTGACGTGTCGATTGTGTGAAAACCCCGCGTGCGTTGCGGCGTGTCCAAGAAAAGCTCTGATTCAGTCAGAAGAAACAGGACTTGTATCTCTGGAGAAAGACAAGTGCAACGGTTGCGGATGGTGCATAGAAGCCTGCGATTACGGTGCGATCATGCTTCATCCGGATAAAAAAGTAGTCTACGTTTGCGACCTGTGCAAGGAAAAGGGAGAACCGCAGTGTATCAAGTGGTGTCCTGAAGAAGCTCTGGAGCTCGTCACCAGCGACGTTCTGGCGCAGAAGGCGCGACTTACAGCTGTCAAGAAGCTGTTCCAGGAATCAGGCAAGGAAAAGACGGGGAAAGCATAGCTTTCTGGTTCATTGTCAGCGTTGCGTTCCCGACATTGCTAGCGCATCAGGTCCCGAACTAGCTTCACTACGTTTTTGATGACGTAATCGTTGATCATTTGCCCTTTCTTGCCGGTTGCTCTTGTTGGGTCGCCGATTACTCCACTCGGAAAGAGCTTCTCCGGATGAGGAGTAATTTCGAACCTCGGCATTTCTGGGTAGCTGCTTCTGCCCTTTGTCTTCACGAGGTCAGGTCTTATCGCCATGATTCTTGCGGTTTCGATTGTTCCGGCGTGTCCGTCCTTGTCGCTGAAGTGCTTACCCTTTAGTTCGTAGGCGAAGTCGTAGTCGCTGCAGACTATTATTCTCACCGTTTTCTCTGCCGGTTTGTTTTCGTTAGTCCAGATGACTTCTTGAGCTGCGAGCCTGAGTGCAGCCATGTGCGATTGGCCTGCGTGGCCGCTCATTATCAGGATTCGTTTGAACCCGTTGCGGACGAATTCTTCGAGGATGTCCTTGACGATCTTGTAGAGTGCTTGGAAGCTTATCGAGATTGTTCCTGGAAAGCCGCGTGTTGAGTTGCAGACGCCGTACCTCAAGGTTGGGGCGACGAGGCACCTGGTTTTCTTTGCAACCTCCGTTGCGACGAATTCGGGTTGGATGCTGTCGGTCGCCAGGGGAAGGTGTTCGCCGTGTTCTTCGACGCTTCCGATTGGGAGTATGATGACCTTGTTTGTTTTGGCGGCCTTTTCTGCTTCATTCATGCTCAGCTCATCGAACCAAAGGCACTCGTTTTTCTTTGACCGAGGGTCTTCGGGACTTGTTTTGTTTGTTCATTTTCATGTATTCTCCTGAGGTTTCAGTTGAGTGTTCCTACGTAATTTAGTTTATTATTTGCTCATTTGATAGTCGATGCTGTTTCTGTATATGTGTATTTGCGCTGAACTGTTGTGAAATAAGGTTTATTAAGATACCAGAGACTTCCTCCCTGAGCAACATCAAAACCACCCCATTAAGGGACTTGGAGAACAACACTTGCCAGCGCACGGTGTGAACAGAAGATTCCATTCTTCAAAGAGGACATTCATGATGATTCTTCTGATCGTCCTCACCTTGACAGGCCTAATCATTTCGAGGATGACGCAGGACGTCTACGCGGCCAACCTGAACCTCGGCAACCTTCCAACGCCCTTCGTCTCGCCGAGCAAAGTGATGAACAGTTCCACGGTCGTAGCTTCGAGCGTTGGCCACGGTCCATGCGGTGGTTGTCACACCATGGACGTCATGGGCGCCATCATGGTCGCGGCAAAATTCGGTCTCAAGAGCGGCAACGGCACGATGGAGTCGATCATGGATGACTCGGTTTCGTCCTACAACCTCACGAGCGGAAAGTTTCAGTTCAACGACCTGACGTCAAATCTGATCGTCATCGGCGGTCCAGGTGTCAACCAGGTCACTTGGTACTACAACGGTTTGAAGTATCCAAACGGCAGTAGGGTTCTGCTGGCGTACTTCAGCAAGTTCGGGAACGGCACGGACAACATCTACGTTGCTCCAACCAATCATTACTATGCTATCCAGTACGACGGTCAAGGCAGGGTGAGCACGGACTACGGTCTGGTTGAGGTTTTGAATGATCATGGTCGCTACGCGCTTTTGCTCGGTGGGCTCGGTGGAGGCGGGACGTGGGCTGCCTGCAAGATAATCTCTACGTATGATTCTTACACGCTCACCGGATGCGTGGCCATCGTGAGGTACAGTGACTCGAACGGTGACGGGTTCCTAGATACACTCTCAATCGTAGAGCAGGTCGGTGGGACAATAGGTTACTTCAACGTGTTCGCGCCCTTGTCGATCGGGGTGTTCTTGGCTGCGTTGGTGCCGAAGCTGAGGGTTTTGAAGGACAAGTTGACGAAGAGGCGCTTGCTGGTGATGGTCTGCTTCGTTCTGTTTGTGGTGGTTGCTTCGCAGACGACTTTGACTGTTCTCTCGGATAATCCTGGTCCGGGAAGTCGTACACTTTCAACGATCTTTCTCATCCGTTTGTCTCTGCGGGCGGGCTGCTCAATTCCACGGCTGTTGTCGCTTCTAGTGTCGGTCATGGTCCTTGTGGCGGTTGTCATACGATGGACGTTATGGGAGGCGTTATGGTTGGGGCTCAATTCGGGATGGACGCCACAGGAGGATCACTGGACGCGACTTTGGATGATTACATTACGGACTACAACCTGACCACTGCCCAGTTGACATTCCACGCTTTAACCAACAACTTGTTGCTCATCGGTGGACCCGGCGTCAACCAGATCACTTGGTATTACAACAACTTACGGAACGGCAGCGGCGTGAGGGTTTTGCCGGTTTACTTTGACAAGTTTCCCAACGGAACCGACTATATTTACGTCGCGTCGACCGACCACTACTACACGATCGAGCGTGATGCTCAGGGTCGGGTCAGCGCTGATTACGGCATCGTTACGCTCTATTATGACTCGAGTCATGGGTGGTGGGTGGTGATCGCCGCCGGACTGGGTGGTTTCGGCACCACTGCGGCGTCAAGGCTGCTTGCGACTTACAAGGGTTGGAGCCTTTTCGGTCAGTCGATAATTGTGAAGTATGCGGATACCAACGGAGATGGGTATCTGGACACGATAAGCGTGCCAGAGATCGTTGGAGTTGGGAAGAGTATCGATGTCTTCTGGGATGCGAATTGCATGAATCCTGTGGCTTCGATAGATTGGGGAACGCTGTCTCCTGGTGACATAGAGAACATTACTGTCTTTGTTAGGAACGAGGGAGAAAGCGGCACGGTTTTGGCGCTGAACGTGTCGGATTGGAACCCGCTTCCAGCTGCAAGCTATCTGAGTATCGGATGGAATTATTCTGGAACCGCTGTTCCGCCTGGGCAAGTCTTGCCGATCAGTCTTAGCATGGTCGTTAACGAGACGATTTCGGGGATAACGAACTTCGGAGTGAACGTGACCGTTAGCTCCGGCGGATGATGAGGCTTTCGTTTTTGGTGTCCGATCTGAGAAGATAGATCGTTATTCTCAATACATAATATTAAATGGGGAAAAAATCACTATTAATCCATCCCAGCCACGGGAAACTTTTTGGTGTCACTGAAAAATTCTTGACTATAGTGAGTCGTAATCCATAATATTTAATACGCTTTTGGATGGAAAACGCTAGTGACCAGACTAGGCTTACGGCTTGACCTGCATGTTTCGAAGGATTCACTTAGGAAGGATTCACTTAGGAATCACGGTTCCGAAAAAAGGCTACTTGGCCGCGGGACTGCTGCTTCGACTGTTTCTAGCGCCTTTTCTGAGTCACCCGTTCGACATGAGGATATTCATGGCGGTGGGCGTAGCGGTGTCGCGAGGAGTGACCCCGTACGGTCAATACGTCCTCCAAGACCTGTTCGTAACAATGCCTCATCCCAACCTCTACGGTGTGTTTCCGGGCATCGGTTACCCGCCGCTATGGGGTTTGATGTGCGGCGCAGCTTACGAGATTTCATCGTTCCTCGCTCCAAACAACCTTTACGCGTACGTTCTTGCGCTGAAGATTCCGATAATCATCGGTGAGCTGGCTCTTGCAGTGTTGGTTTACAATATCTTGAGGAAGCAGACAAACGAGAGAATCGCGACTGCGACCTACTTGCTATTCATTTTCTGTCCGTTCATCCTCGCTGTAGGCACGATTTGGGGCATGTTTGACGCCATCGCGCTTCTCTTCGCTTTGCTTGCAGCCTACGGTTTGCTGAACGATTGGAAGCTTTCAGCGATCTTCCTTTCTGTGTCCTCGATCCTGAAGGTCTTTCCACTGGTTCTCGTCCCACTGTACAGTATACTGCTTTACAGGGCCATGCGAAAGTGGAAGCCCGCGGTTGCCTATGCTGGCTTCACAGTGGGCTTGACAGCTCTCTTCACTATTCTGCCTATGCTGGTTTTCAGCTGGCCCATATCCAACCTGTACAATGCCTTGGCATATCACGTGACGACCTCAGAGTCTACATACAACAGCCTTGCAAGTTTTCCCTATGGAGCCGCGAGCCCGTTCAACTTGTTCACTCTGGCGAGTAACTTGAGCAACGGCGCCGTTCAACCTCCTTCGGCGCTGATCTACCTCTGGATACCGGCGTGCATCGAGATCTACCTGTCGTTGTGGAGGGCACCCGCGAACCCCACGGTGCAGGCTTTTGGGGCCAACAAGGACTTCGCTTGGACCGTTCAATGGTCTCTTCTATTGTTGCTCATGTTTTTTACGACGCGGGTCTGGGTTTCCGAGCAGAACCTGATCTTTCTTTTCGCGTTTTTCACGCTGAGCGTCTTCCTGCAGCATCCGCAGGAGCTGGACCGAGTTCAGTTGTTGTGGCTTCTGCTGTTCATATTCGTGCTCGTACACGTGCCGATGGTGTCCTTCTTCTGGCTACCGGTTCCTTGGACGCTGACGGCGGCCAGCTCTTTTGCTGATGGACCCTTCGGGTGGACACGGCTGCTGCTGATGACCATCTTAACGTTCGGCTGGCTTGCAATGTGTTGGCACTACAGCATCAAAAAGTTGAGGTGGCATTGATGAAGGTGTTGACGTTGCTCTTGCACGACGAGAGGTTCAGCGGCTGGACTCTGAGAGACAAGCTCACTCGCCATCACTTTTCACTGCAGTACATGCAGCATTACAGGCAAAAGAACGCAGAGCCTCTGCTTTACACTTTCCATCAGCAAATCGACTCGAAGAAGACTTTCCGGATTGATAACGTGGGCACTGTGAAGGTCTTTCCGGTTGAGGTTCGTTTTCCGCCGTTTCTCCGCTTCGGCAACGATCACAACCCACGACAGATAACGAGAGAAATGCTTTCGGATCAGCCTGACCTGGTTCATTTTCACAATTACTACTTGGCTTCGTTTCCTTACGTGGCTGCTTTTGTCAAGAAGAAGCTGCGAAGACCGTTGATTGCACAACTGCACGGGTACGATAATCGTTCACTTCGAAAATGGCTGTACCTGCCCTGCTTGCTGGCTTTGAGGCACGCGGATAAGATACTTTACAGTTACGAGCCCGAGCGAGAAGTGTACCGAAAGCTAGGTGTCCTAGAAAGGGCGAAGAAGCTTCCTGTGCCTGGGGTTGATCCAGCGATCTTCAGGCCGGAGAGGCGGTTTCCGGCGCAGAGGTTCCTGTACGTTGGGAGGATTCCGGCTCCTGAAGCAGCGCATGGCGAGAAATCTCCGTATTTGCTGATTCAGATTTTGAAGAAGCTTCTTCACCGCTCGAAAGAGGTGGGGTTGGACATCGTGGGCGATGGTCCTGGGTTGCAGCGAACTCGTGAGCTCGTTAGGAGTCTTGGGATCTCGGAGCATGTGGCGTTTCATGGTTACGTGCCGAACCGTGATCTGCCCAAGTATTATCATGCTGCGGCGTTGACTTTTTCGCCGATCCAGGTTTACGATGTCGACGGATGGTTTGACGGTTCGATACAGGAGAGCCTCGCGTGTGGGACACCGGTGGCTGCCTTCAAGGCGTCGCGGAGAACGCCTTTGCATGGAACCTATGGGTTCTTGTTATCGAATGACGCTGAGAGAGCGGCGGTTGAGCTGCACGGGCTGCTGAAGAGATCTGAGGATATGGATGAGGTTGCGGCGGAAGGTTCGCGTTTTGTGAGGGAGAATTGTTCTTGTGAAACCGTGGTTTCTGAGCTTGGGAAGACTTTGGAGAGTGTGTGCGGTTGAAGTTGAGCATAATTGTTTGTGCCTATAATGAGGAGAAGTCGATTGGTCCTCTATTGGAGAACCTCCTGTTGCAAGATGTTCCTCCGGAGGTGGACGATCGTGAAATAGTCGTTGTTGCCTCAGGCTGCACGGACAGGACGGAAAGGGTTGTGGAGGAACGGGCTAGGATGGATCCGAGGATCAGGTTGATTTCCGAGCCTGAGAGGTCTGGTAAGGCTACGGCGTTGAACAAGGCGTTTGAGGCTTCGTCGGGTGGTTACATCGCTTTGATTCCGGCGGATGTTTTTCTCGCGGAGAACGCTTTGTTTAGTCTGCTTGTTCCGTTTAGAGATCGCGGTGTGTCGGCTGTGAGTGGTCGTCCGATGCAGGATCCTAATCGGGTTCCTGAGGGTTTCTCTGGTTACTTGGCGAACATGACTTTCAGGCTGTGGGCCAGGTTGATGTCGAAACTGAATGATAGGGGGGAGATGGCTCATTGCAGCGGTGAGTTTATGGCGATTAGGAGTGATGTGAAGACCGATATTCCGTGTGATTGCGCTGCGGACGATTCTTACATTGCTATCGCGGCGAAAAGGAAGGGCCACATCAAGTTTGCTTCGAAGGCTGTTTGTTACAATTTGAGGCCTTCAAACGTTGCTGATTACATCAATCAGAGACGAAGGTGGCTTTACGGGCATTTTCAGACGAAAAGGATGACTGGTGAGTACCCGACGGTGCTGGACACCGTGGTCCTGTCGAAGCCTAGTGTGGCTTTGAGGGTTTTGGCTGAGGAGGTTACGGAGCAGCCGAGGACGGCTGGTTACCTGGCTTGTGCGATTCTGGTTGAAGGGGTTATTTATGCGCTGTCGATGTTTGATCGGCTTGTTAATCGGCGCTATGGTGTGTGGCCTGTGATCAAGTCTACAAAGTTTACGTGAGTGTGCGTGTGATGAGCAAACTGTGTGTTGTTGTTCCGACGTATAATGAGGCTGAGAACCTTCCAAGACTCGTTGGGCAGATCGAGGAGACGTTGCGTGGTTTGAGTTTCAAGCTGATAGTGGTTGACGACAGCAGCCCTGATGGCACGGCGAGAGTGGCTGAACAGTTGAATGCAGTGCACGGGAACATTCTCGTGAAGTCGAGACGTGCCAAGTCTGGTCTGGGTTCAGCTATTCAAGCAGGCCTCAGGGCTGCTCTGGAGATGGAGGACGTGGAGAGCGTCTTGACGTTGGACGCGGATTTGTCGCACGACCCTGGTGAGATTCCGAAGCTTCTCCGTGCGAGTCAGCAGGCGGATCTTGTTCAGGGAAGCCGGTACGTCGAAGATGGCAGAGCCGTTGGATGGAGTTTCAGGAGAAGATTAGTTAGTTGTGTTGCTAACCTGGTTTGCAGGATGCTTCTGCGGATGTCGGTTCACGATTGCACGGGTAACTTCAGAGTCTACTCGAGAAAGTGCGCTGAGGCGATTGTGAGTTCTGCGGTTGAGCGAGGTTTTGAATGGGTCGTTGAGGCTTTGTTTATTGCTAAGAAGCATCAGCTTGTTGTCAAGGAAGTGCCTATCGCCTTTGTGAACAGGAAAGATGGCGAGACCAAATTGAAGGGCAAGGACATCGTGAACTGGGCCTTCTTCACGGGGAAGAGCCTCTTTTCATTAAGACCGTTTTCCAGTATGCCCGTTCAGGTTAACAGTACTATTTGCAAGTCGTCGGCTCTGAGTGTGACGTTGACTGCGCCGCCTGCTTCTACGACGAAATAGACGCTTTCCAGCAGGTCGCCTGGCTTGAGTTGCCATGCGTTGTTAATGCAGGAAGTTAGGTTCAGCTGGTAGCTTTTCCACTGGTTTTGGGACAGTTGATCGATCTTGTACTCGACCACGTCTCCGCCTTTGTAGATTATGTTGCCGCCTTGTTGAATGTTGCCCGATGGGTTGGCGAGAGCTGTGGGGCTGTCCCAGAGGTCCATTTCGGTGTAGACCACCGAGCTGTCGCTTCGTTGCACGGCGCAGGCGAAGGCGATACGTAGCCATTCGTTTCCAACGGTCAGGTCCGCATTAGCCAGGACGGCTCGAAAACTTGCCGCCACTTGAACTGGTCCTGAAGTGTAGAGGGGAAGTTTTTGTCTAGTTATGAAACTTGTTGTCCACCATGCACCGGTCGCAATGTGCCCGGCTTCGTTTGCAGATGTTTTCAGGCGCATCTCTGTTTCATTGATGAATGTGATTGTCCAACTGGAAGCGTTCGTGAGCCCTACTGTATGCGGGTTCCAAACTTTCGCGTTCTGTTCAGGATTGAGTGAGAGGTCGCCATCGGTGTTTATCACTTCCAGGTTTTTTGACACCAAGTCTTTCTGTGAGAACTGTTGTGCTCCTCGGGTGGCGTTGCCTGAGACGGGAATGTTGGCCAACGATAGAGTTGGCAGACTCACTAGTATCATTAAGACTAATGAGTAGTAGTTTCGCATCTCTTCTGCCTTC
This sequence comes from Candidatus Bathyarchaeota archaeon, assembly GCA_963739305.1. Taxonomy (GTDB): domain Archaea; phylum Thermoproteota; class Bathyarchaeia; order Bathyarchaeales; family Bathycorpusculaceae; genus DASPPK01. The sequence continues at coordinate 55,615 of CAVTZU010000036.1, forward strand.
TCCCGCCTGTGATGGTGATTGTTTTCGGGTTGTACGGGTGTACAATATGTACTGACCCGAACCTATATTCCAAGGTACTAGCGTTCTCGAGTGCCAATTAAAGCTTATTCCCAAAACCTATAGGAGAACTTTGGCGGCATTTGCGTCCCTGCAGAGTGTCATGCACTGAACTCTAGTATGTCTAGATTCTAGAACGTGCTAATTTGGTTACAGGCTAAACCAATGCAGCTCTAATACAACAATCTTCTTAGCGGAGGCGTTTGAATGCTTGCAATGTTATGTGCCAGCTTTCATATTGCAGTTGCTACAATTAGGATGCCTGACGTAGGATCTCTGGTTCTCATTCCTCCAAAAATCATCAAAGAAAACCAAATAGTTAAGAGGAGGATATGCCGATGCGAAGAGAACTGGAAACTTCGCGTGCGCGAAGTTTTAGGAAATCACGAAGCATAATGGAATAAACAGAACTTGACATTGCGTTCAATCTGCACGGAAATGGCTCGAGAATCGTATAGGCTTTGCGTCATTATTCTTGAATTTATATTTAAAATTCATAAGTGAGATATATATACTGACTCATTCGCTTTTCACCACGGAAAATTGAAACGGTGACTCAATGTCCGAGCAAGTTGTTCAACATACCTCCCAATACGCTGAATCACAGGTAGTCATAGATACTAAGGTGCAGCGCGAAGAGCAACAGCCGGGCGTCAAGATGAATATGAGGAAATACGTATGGTACGTCTTTCGACAATTCTACGAGTACAACCACAGATATACGAGGCTAAGCACTCTACCTCAAATTGGAGAAATAGAACCAACCAACAACTGCAACTTGCGATGTCGATTCTGTTCAAGAGAGGCTATAGAAAAACATCGCGGCCTAGGATTCATGCCCTTCAAGAAGTTCGAGTACATCGTAAAAACCTATAGTAAACAGCTCATAAGCCCTGTTTTAGCAATGCATGGAGAACCAACTTTCCACCCTGATCTGCCACGAATGATAAAACTTGTTAAAGATCAAGGCCCGCACAGTGTTAGCATCACAACTAACGGCACTTTAGTTGATGAAGATCTATTCATGAAGCTAGTTAATGCAGGGCTAGATGGAATGGAAATCAGTTTTGAAGGCACAGACAAGACGAACTATGAATATCAACGCGTGGGAGCGAAATTCGACGTTACAAAGAACAACATTCTGCGAATGTGTGAACTGAAAACTCAGTATCACTTACCGATAAACTTGGGGATAAACATCATTGACAATGCCATCACGCATGATAGACTGCCTGAATTCATAGCGTACTGGAGCAAAGTGCCTGGCTTGAACAGGGTGGATACTGGCAGGATAATAGACTGGGTTGGAACACTGGACAAGAGCAGGTTCAAAGAACTTGTGCGAGAAGAAACTTACGCTCATCCTTTCAGCAAATTTAATGTGTGCCCGATCGCATGGTTCAAAATCGGCATAGATTACAACGGTTGGGTAGTTCCCTGCTGTCACTGGCTCACCGAACCGATGGGAAACATTTTCGAAGAACCTCTAGAAACGATTTGGAACGGACCAAAATACATTGCGTTTAGAAAGTTAATGCTGAAGAAAGGTCGCCATGCTCACGATTACTGTGCCAAATGCTGGGACGGAACCGTGAGGACTGATAGTCCATACTTCCATAAACCTAACCGAGCCTTTCCGTTCACCAAACGGTTCTACCGCAACGTGAAAGTTTTCATGCGATGGTCCACACAGAAAGAGTATGCACCAATTAGAGGAATCATGTAAGTCATGCTTGGCAAGTTTTCTTGACCTGAACCTGTTCAGTAGCGCGCGCTCATGAAATGAGGCGTGCTTGCCCTTTAGCCTCTGCCATTGCAGTTTCTCTTAATATCCTGTCTGAGACTACGCGGAAGTATATTGTTTTTGAGTCTCTCCTTTTTGTCAGCCAGCCCATTCGAACTAGTTGGTTGAGGTAGCTGCTCTCCACTGCGCGGCTGCGACCGGTCAGGTCTGATACTCGTATAGAGTTGCATTCGCCTTTCGACGCGACGGTCATGTAGGTTTTTCGAAGGTTATCTGGCAATAGGAATAGCTCTGAGGGGGAAATCTTTAGAGGCGGAGGGTTCCAATTTGAAAAGGATTTTTCAATGTCGTCAAGGCGGTAGCGTACTTCCCGTATTTCTCGGAAGAGTTGATCAAACAGAGATCTCCTCACCAAGTTCATTCTCTCCCTTCGATTCTGTCTCCGTTAGGCCCAATGAATCTTCATGGGCATTTAACAGTTTTTGAGAACGGTTTTAGAGTAGTTAGCAAATTCTGTTAGGAAAACTGCAAAGTCTGGTTTGCAAAATTGCAAAGTCAAACTGGTAAGTCGTCTGCCTCCTCGTAAGCACGCGCGCAACCACTTTGATTTTTAAAGAAGAAGCCAAAATAGTGGTAAGCGATAAAGATGTTGAAAAGCCGCAAAGTGATCGTGACTGGTGGAGCTGGGTTCATAGGAAGCTATCTGGCAGAAGAGCTTTTGAGCAGAGACTGTGAGGTCACGGTGATTGACGATTTTTCCGCGGGGACGATGGAGAACATGCAGCATTTGGTCGGAAACCCTTCGTTGAAGCTTGTGAAGGAAGATTTGAAGAGTCCGAGGCAGCTCGATAAGATTGTTGCGGAGCATGATTTGATATTTCACTTGGCTGCGAATCCTGAAGTGCGTGTGGGGCAGACAGAGCCGAAAGTGCATTTTGAGGAGAACGTTGTCGTGACTTTCAACTTGCTTGAGGCTATCAGGCGGGCTGAAAAGGAGAAGACTTTGGTTTTCACGTCGACATCGACGGTGTATGGTGAGGCGTCTGTGATGCCGACTCCGGAAGATTATGGGCCGTGCGTTCCGATCTCAACTTATGGGGCTTCAAAGCTTGCTTCTGAGGCGTTGATAACTAGTTATGTGCACACTTTCAATCATAAAGGATTGATTCTTCGTTTGGCCAACGTGATTGGTCCAAGGTCAAATCACGGCGTGATCTTCGATTTTATCAGGAAGATTGTTGCAGATCCTCGTAAACTTGAGATTTTGGGTGACGGAACGCAGGAGAAATCCTATTTGTACGTCACAGATCTGATTGGAGCCATAATGCATTTGACGGAGCATTGTCTTGAAAACGGTGGCAGGACTGCGATCTACAACGTTGGTTCGAAAGACAGGATGAGGGTCAAGGAGATTGCCAAAACAGTTGCGGCTGAAATGGGTTGTCCGAGAATACGTTACAGGTTTACTGGCGGGGTTGATGGTGGTCGTGGTTGGAAGGGGGACGTGAAGAACATGCAGTTATCGATTCAGAAGCTTTTGAGCACGGGGTGGAAGCCGCGGTTTTCGAGTAAGCAGGCGGTGAAACTCGCGGCTCACGAGCTAGCGCGAGAGTTTCGGGAAGATTAGTGCGCGCGGTGGGTGGCTGATGTTGGGTGTTACATGATTTGGAAGACGCGCATGACGACTGTGGCCATCGGATAAGAAAACCCCAGAGCACCAACCTGTCCGTGATCTCTTTCTCCACCACTCCACTCAATCTTTTCCTAGCATATATTTAAACAATTCAGTATGAAACATCTGAGCAAATCTTCTAGAACATTATCCCATACTTTCTATAAGATATATAAAACTACTTACCAAACCCGATATATGCACCGCCGTCCTGACAGGGATACACAACCTACTTCTCCAACAAAACACAACATTCAACGATCGAGGCATGTGTGAATTCTTTGCACGCACTTCGAAGCAACCTTAACATAGAAGCATAAACCCTAGAACCTGTAACAAACCAAACAAGGCAATAACCAACGGAAGCCAACCACAATTGTCCAAAAAACCCACAGAAGACGAACTGGACCAACAAATAATCCACACCGTTGAAACGACAAAACCCGAAAAACTTGCCAGTTACCTCACCTCAAAATACGCCTTCTGGTACTGGACCACCATAACACTCACGATCGCAACAACCATAGTCGTATTCACCGTGCCCGAAAACGCGTACCCACTCGTCTACATAAGATACTCTCTAGGCATAATATTCGTCCTCTGGCTCCCAGGCTACACCTTCATAAGAGCACTGTTTCCACAGCACCTTCCATTCACGAAAGGCCCAGCACACACACTCGAAACCTCTGAAAAAGACCTAGACACAATCGAACGCATAGCTCAAAGCATCGGCATGAGCCTAGCCCTCGTCTCAATAACCGGCTTACTCCTAAACTACACACCATGGGGCATCCGCCTAACACCGATAATCCTAAGCCTCCTTCCACTGACCATAATCCTCGCCACAACAGCCATGATAAGAGAATACCAAACCAAACCTCATGAACAGATTCCATCTCAATAAACCAACAAACTTCAACATGCAAAACCGCACAAAAACCACGCAAACCCCAACAAACAGCCCCCCACAAACACCCGCCAACAGTTCTACGCAAGAAAAAAAGGCCGGGGGGTAGGGTGTTTTAGAGCTGAAAACACTCAAAAACCATGCTGACCAGTCCTTCATACGCACCTACGTTTCAGTCCAATTCACCTTTCTCAAGAACACGCCTGTTTCGCCGCAAGCAACAAGCAACGTTTATATCAAGAACTTCCCCACAAACCAACTCCAGAAACCACACAGCTCAACCCGTCACAATTAAACATCCGTAGTCACAACATATCCTCTTCAAACGTGAAAACTCATCAGGACGTGACCGCAGGTGCCCCTGAGAACCATCAAAAAAGAAACCGCCCAAGCATTATCGCTAGAGTGGGCCCTGCACGTAAAGAACTACCAACTCACCCTCGACAAGGACACGTGCGTCGGCTGCCAAATCTGCACGTTAGCCTGCCCGAAAGAAGCAGTCAAAACCACAAAACCCACAAAGACTCAACAACAAAAAACACAGAAAGCCACAGTCGACATCGACCTCGCCAAATGCAACTTCTGCGGAATATGCGACGCAGCCTGCCCCTACGGCGCCATCAAACTAACAATCGACGGAAAACACGTACTCTCCGTCGTTGAAAAACAATGTTTCCCCTCACTAACACGAGACATCCAAGCCGACCCAAACAAGTTCCCAACAAAACACAAAGAAGCCGAAGACGCCTGTCCACTCGGCCTCATCAAAGTCACATACACGACACCCGACGGCAAGCCAACCGAAAACCCAACCAGCCTCGCCGAACCCGACCGAAGCTGGTACAAAACCAACGTCAACCTCGACAAAGACCACTGCCCATGCTGCACCGTCTGCAAAACCAAACTCCCCGACGGAGCAATCCACGTACACAAATTCATAGCAGGAAAACTAAAGATCAACCCGGCAAAATGCCCAGACGGATGCACACTCTGCCTTGACGCCTGCCCAATCACAGGAACACTCTACCTGTCACATCAAGACAACAAGGTGCATGTAAACGAAGCCTTCTGCGTCTACTGTGGAGCGTGCAAGCTAGCCTGCCCGGTTGACGAAGCGTTAGAACTGAAGAGAACAAGCATCAACCACACACCTGTACGCTCAGGAGCATGGAACAAAGCCCTCGAACGCCTAACCTCACCGACAGACCTAACAAAAGAACTCAAGACCAAAGGCTCCCAAAAAGCGCGTGAGGCAGTCAGAAAACGAACGATGCCGGAGGACCAGAAACTTGCCTAAAAAGTCCTCCAAACAGAAGCCCCCAGCAGCCAAAAAACCGACAAAACCCCGGAAAAAAGCCCTTTCTACCAAACCTCAGAGCCCCCGCATCGGAGTGTTCGTCTGCCAATGCGGCACCAAAATAGCCAGCGTCATCAACGTCCAGGAAGTAACAGACTACGCCAACACCCTGCCAAACGTCGTACACGCGGAAAACATGAATTACCCCTGCAGCCGCCAAGGCCAAGAAACCATAAAAACCACGATCAAAACCCAAAAACTCAACCGCGTCATCGTCGCAGGCTGCTCACCAAGACTCTACGAACCAACCTTCCAAACATGCGTCTCCCAAGCCGAGCTGAACCCTTGGCTCTTCGAAATGGCCAACATCCGTGAATTCGCTTCTTACTGCCACAAAACAACACCAACAGAAGCAACCGAAAAAGCCAAAGACACCGTCAGGATAGCCGTCGCAAAAGCCCGCCTCCTCGAACCGTTAAAACCCATCGAACTCCCCATAACCAAAAAAGTCCTAGTCATCGGCGGAGGCATAGCCGGAATCAACGCTGCCCTAGACCTAGCAGACATGAACTTCAAAGTCTACATGGTAGAAAAAACCGAAACCATCGGCGGCTATATGGCTCTTTTGGACAAAACGTTCCCAACCCTCGACTGCAGCATATGCATCGAAGGACCGAAAATGGTCGACGTAGGAAGACATCCGAACATAGAGATAATCAGCTACGCCGACATCCAGAAAGTCACGGGCAACATCGGCAACTTCAACGTCAAAATACACAAAAACCCCCGCTACGTCATCGCCGCAAACTGCACCGGATGCGGAGAATGCCGAGACGCCTGCCCCATCGAATACCCAAACTACGCCGACATGTACCTCGGCGTGAGAAAAGCAATATCCATCCCGTTCGACCAAGCCGTCCCACTCACCCACACGATCAACCGGGACTACTGCATCGAATGCTACAAGTGCGTCGACGCATGCGGAGCCCGACAAGCGATCGACTTCGACCAAAAACCAGAAGAAATCACAATCAACGTCGGAGCCATAATACTCAGCACCGGCTACGACATGTACAACCCCAAAGACCTAGAATGGACCGGCTACGGAAAACACCAAAACGTCTTCACAGCACTAGAATTTGAAAGACTCATACTCGCAGCCGGCCCAACCGGCGGCAAAGTCGTCCGCGCCAGCGACGGCCAAAAACCTCACAGCGTAGCCTTCATACAATGCGTCGGCTCACGAGACATCAATCACTACGAATACTGCTCGAGCTTCTGCTGCATGTACACCATCAAACACGCCGTCATGCTCAAAGAAAAATACCGCGAAGCTATCGAAGTCAACGTCCTATACAACGACATGAGAAGCAACTTCAAAGGCTATGAAGAATTCTTCAACCGCGCCCAAAAATCAGGAGTCAAATTCACACGCGTCAAACTCGAAAAGCGCCGCGTAATCGAAGACCCCAAAACCAACAACCTCACGGTCCACGCAGAAACAGAGGACGGAAAAACCGTCACCGTACACGCCGAAATGGTGGTCCTCGCAAACGCAGCAATCCCAACACAGACCAACCCTGAAATCGCCAAAATCCTCGGTCTGCAATTGGGCAAAGATGGGTTCTTCATCGAATGCCAACCCAAAATCCGCCCCACCGACACCTCCGTACCAGGAATCTTCATGGCGGGCGCATGCCAAGGACTGAAAGATATCCCCTACAGCGTAGCTCAAGGAAGCGCCGCTGCAGCACAAGTCGCATCCGTCCTGAGCAGAGACTCATGGCCCGTCGAGCCACTGGTAGCCCAGATAAACGAGGACCTCTGCAGCGCCTGCGGAGTATGCGAACCAGCCTGCAGCTACCACGCAATCAGCCTGCAAAGAAAAGGAGACAAATCGATTGTAAAGATCGCCGACGGCCTGTGTCGCGGATGCGGCATATGCAGCTCAGCCTGCCCGATGGACGCTGTCAAAATGCCCAATTACTCCGACGGCCAGATCGTCGCCCAGATCCAAGCGGTTACAGAGAAAAAGGTGCCCCCCAAGTGACCGCGCAATTAGCTTCACAGCCTCAGAAAGCAGTCGCCGAGCCACGCATCGGCGTCTTCGTTTGCTACTGCGGCCTCAACATCGCCGGCACAGTGGACGTTGAAGACGTAGCCGAGTACGCACGCAAACTTCCCGGAGTCGTCTACGTCAAAACAAACCGCTACACATGCGCCGACCCTGGTCAAGAAGAAATCAGAAAAGGAATCAAAGAACACAAGTTAGATCGCGTCGTCGTCGCCGCGTGCTCACCCAGAATGCACGAACCAACCTTCCGTAGAACGGTCTCAGAAGCCGGCCTAAACCCATTCGTCTACGAGATGGCCAACATCCGCGAGTTCTCATCCTGGTGCCACCAAGGCACGCCAAAAGAAGCAACCGAGAAAGCCAAAGAACTCGTGAAAATGGCTGTAGCCAAGGTGAGACTCCTTGAGCCCCTTGACGTCATCGAGGTTCCAGTCATCAACAGGGCCCTCGTCGTCGGAGCAGGCGTCGCCGGTGCAAGCGCAGCCGTTGACTTGGCCGAGATGGGTTATCAAGTCTACCTGGTCGAGCGCTCCGAAATAATCGGGGGACACATGGCTCAACTGGGCAAAACGTTTCCCGTCTTCGAGTGCTCAAACTGTCCCCAACAGATCCACTGCCCAAGGTTCTCGTGCGTAGCCACACGAATCGGCGCCGCCGCCGTTCAACCAAAGATCAACCTGCTCGCCTACTCCGACGTAACACACGTCGAAGGAGTCATCGGAAGCTACAAAGTCACCGTTGCAAGGAAACCGAGGTTCGTCGACGAGTACAAGTGCACAAGCTGCGGAAAATGCTCCGAAGCCTGCCCCGTTGAGACAGCTAGCAAGTTTGACGCAGGCGTAAGGAAGCGGAAAGCCATCTACCTGCCGTTCTCAGACGCGAGTCCCAACACCTATACCGTCGACAAAGAGGCATGCCTATTCTTCAGAGACGGAAGCTGCAGGAAGTGCCAGGAAACGTGCCCCGTCGGCGCCGTCGATTTCGAGCAGAAGCCAACGGAGGAAAAGCTAGACGTCGGATGCATGGTCGTTGCCACGGGCTACGACGTCTACGAACCCCTCGACCTACCGAATTACGGCTACGGCAAACACAAGAACGTCGTTACCGCATTGCAGCTCGAGAGAATCATTGATTCCGGCACTCAGATCTTGGGAGAGCTTAGAAAGCCTTCCGATGGCAAGATGCCTGAAAGCCTGACGTACATTCAATGCGTCGGCTCACGAGACATAAACAAGTTCGAGTACTGCTCGGGCTTCTGCTGCATGCTCACACTCAAGAGCGCCGTCTTCCTGAAAGAGAAGTATGGTGACCAACTGAAAATCAACGTGCTCTACACCGACATGCGCGCAAACAGAAAAGGTTACGAAGAACTCTTCAATAAAGCACAGAACCTCGGCATAAGCTTCGTCCGCGTCAAGCTGACTAACAAGAAAGTGACCGAAGACCCAACCACAAAGAAGCTCACGGCATATGCCGAGAAGGAAAATGGCGAGCCCGTTCAAGTGGAGAGCGACATGATCGTACTAGCAACGGCCGCCGTTCCCAGTCAAGGCTCAGAAGAAGTCGCAAGAGTCTTCAACATCAGTCGCGGCAGCGACGGTTTCTTCATGGAAAGCCACCCCAAGCTCAAACCGATCGACACGCCCTCAGACGGCGTCTACGTTGCCGGAGGCTGCCAAGGACCAAAGGACGTTCCCTACAGCGTTTCACAAGGTTTAGGAGCAGCTGCAAGGGCCGCAACAATTCTGGCAAAGCCAACGTATAAAATCCAACCGATCGTAGCCGTTGTCGACCCAGTAAAATGCCGAAACGCGAAAGTCAAGTGTGGACTCTGCGCGAAAGCCTGCCCCTACGGTGCAATACGCGCGCCAGATGGCCAGATTGCAATAACCGAGAGCGCAATGTGTCACGGCTGCGGCACATGCGTTGCAGAGTGTCCAGCCGATGCGATCACCCAGAAACATTTCACAGACGCACAGATCATCTCGCAGATTAGAGCGGCTTTGGAAACAGAACCCGAAGGAAAAATCCTCGCGTTCCTGTGCAACTGGTGCAGCTACGCCGGAGCAGATCTGGCGGGCACGAGCAGGTTCGAGTACCCTCCCGTGATTCGGCCGATCAGAGTCATGTGTTCAGGAAGGGTAGACCGAGATTTCGTGCTAGAAGCGTTCAGGCTCGGCGCCGGGATGGTAATGGTCGGCGCTTGTCACTTACCCTACGACTGCCACTACATCAGCGGAAACTACCGAATGAAGGCAAGAATGGACGCGCTGGCGCCGATGCTGCAGAAGCTCGGAATGAGCCCTGAAAGGCTGCGAGTTGAGTATGTCTCGGCGGCCGAAGGGATCAAGTTTGCCGAGGTCGTCCGGGAGATCGATGGACAGATGCGGGCGCTGGGCAAGGAAAAGATCGTTGCTGAGAACGCCAAGATGCGTCCAATCTTGGAAAACATGCTGAAGAGAAAGCAGCAGTAGCCGAGAAGCTCGGCTAGGGGTTACTCAACGTGGTTTTTGACAGTTTTGGCTCACAAACGGAAATAGGTGAGGAAGTCAGCTTGGATGCTATGGCTGTCAAGATCAGAAAACTGCGTCCGTCGGATCGTGCCGACATAGCGGAGATTTCTCGACACGTCTGGGAAGGACACGATTACCTACCGTCGGTCGCTGAAGAATGGCTCAAGGACAAGAATTGCTACTTCTACGGCGTCGTGGCCGACGATCACGTCGTAGCCGTCGGCAACCTACATCTGCTGGAGAACGGACGAACCGGCTGGATGGAAGGGTTAAGGGTCCATCCTGACTACAGGGGCAAAGGATATGCAAACGAGATGACCCTCTACCTAGTTCGAAAAGCAGAAGACCTGGGCGTTCGTCGCCTTCGATACACCACGTCCGACGAGAACGCTGCTTCCCTGAAGCTCGCAAAGATGGCCGGGTTCTCAAGGCTTCTGGAAATGGCCGTGCTCTGGAGCGCCAACCCCAAAACAGCTCCTCCCGTGCAAGGCTGTTATCCAATAGAGAGAACGACACCTGCAAGAATCTACGAGTTGTTACAGACTAATCCCAGCATTGTTCCCCGCGGAATTCTGATTTACGACTGGAAGGCCGTCGACAGTGAACTCCAAAATCTCGAAGAGATCGGCAAAACCCACGGGTTCTACGTAGCGCTCAAGAACGGAAAAATAGATTCCTTCTCGTTCGGCCATCTCAGACAAGAGTTTAACAGTACCTGGAGTTTTACAACGTACGCTCGCGATTCCGAGGGCTTCTTGGCTCAGCTTTCCTACAGCTTAACGAACGCTCTGAAACTAGGCTGCAATTGGATCATGTTCACGTTTGAAAAAAGATTCGAAGAGGCAGCAAAGCAAGTGGACCTGCAATCCGAAGAGCAAGATTTGGGTCATCTCGTTCTGCTTGAAAAGCAGATTCAGCCGGCAAATTGACGTAGCATGAAGGGCGCTCTCTGAACCCAGTCGCACAAAGCTTTTATCTGGTTGAATCAAATTCATCCACAGAGGTTAAAAAATGGAATTAGAATCTGCAAAAAACATCGGCGGCGTAGGTGCAATACTACTTGTCATAGGATCTTTAGCAATATTTGCAAATTCCTACGGAGGACTACTTTCCCTCGCAGGCATAATACTGGTACTTATCGGGTTGAAAGGAATGGCCGACAACTACAAGGAAGGAGGAATAATCAACAATGCCCTGTATTCAGTTGTCACGGCAATCGTCGGTGGAGTGGTTTCCATAGGCGTACTTGTTGCGTCCGTCCTCGTATTCTTATCCAACGCTCCTGACTGGCTGAAAACGCCGCTTCAAGCTGGGGATTGGCAGGGATTATCGAACGCCGTTCAGCAACACATAAGCATCGAACGACTTCAGCTCTCTGTGGACTCTCATCGGATCCGTTATAATAGCTATCGTCGTGCTGTTCGTATTCATCGTGATCACGACGTTCTTCTTCAGAAGGTCCCTAGGATTGTTATCGAAGAAGAGCAACGTTGGGCTTTTCGGAACAACAGGCTTGCTCTTTCTGATAGGTGGCTTGCTAACAATAGTGCTAATCGGATTCGTCCTGATCTGGATAAGCTGGATAATGCTGGCCGTAGCCTTCTTCCAAGTAAAAGCCCTTCCTCAACCACAGCCACCCCCTCCAGCTCCCACGACTCAACTTTGATGAAAGCCAAACAGAAACGGCAACCACCGCCCCTGTCTTTTCTTTTTCTTTGTCACATTGGACCAGAGGTGCGAACGCTATCAAAGTTGTTATGTTTGATGGAAACTCAAAGATCTCACGCTACATGATTGAGCTAGTTTGTTATTTGCTGAAGTGCAAATTCAGCTTCCTTCTGAGTCCTCGCTTAGGGACTGGTCAACATGGTTTTTGATTGAAAAACAGTCTAAAACACCCTACCCCCCTACCTTTTTTTCTTGCACGGTTCTGGGGTTGAGCCTTTCGTGAGGGCGTTGGTTGATTCTTGCTGTGGTTTTCGCTTGGATCTGCATGTTGAGTGTGACAGAATAATAGACTTTCATTGCGTAAAGAAGCCGGTGATCTCAGGCGTTGTCAAGGATGTTAGAAAACTCTGATGAAGCACACGCGAGGTTGACTTCGGTCGTAGAAGCGCGAGCGCAATTGCTTCGAAATCAACCCTGAAAAGCTCTTGGAGGCAGCCAGAAATGCCATGGCTCCGGTGTTATGTGCGTCTCAAATTGATATGTGCAATCTCGCTATGTTTTTAAGCAGACTATTCATTTAGCTCGGCGTGCAAAGTGTGATCGAGAAGCTAAAACTATTCGGAACTGTCTCCAGGGCCGAGTTCATACTACCTAATCTAGGCTCCCTGATCCTTGGACTCGCTTGGGGAGCGACACGAGCCTTGGACCTCACGAGTCTAGTCGTACTCTTGGTTTTGTCCTTTGCAATAATCAATCTGAGCTCAGCGATTGGCGCTCAAGTCAACACTTACTCCGATTATGACCTGGATTCCAAAGATGATCGCAAGAAACGGCTGGTTCAGGCCGTTGATTCTTTCGGTCGGAATCGCCTCAAGACAGCGTACACTGTGGAGTTTCTCGTTGCATTGTTGTTAGTTTCTTTGTTCGCTCTCATCCAAGGAAAGCCTGTTCTATTGTTGATGTGGATCGTAGGAATTTTCTTAGGCTGGGCATACTCTGCTCCACCGTTGAGGTTGAAGGCTAGATCTTGGTTGGCGCCCGCCTCGCTTTTCCTCGTGCTTGCCATTTTTCCCGTGCTCTTCGCTTACTACTCTTTTACATCCATCGTGGAGCCCCTCTTTCTCATGTCCCTCGCAGGACTAACCCTTACGATCTACGGCGTGATAATACCCACCGAAACCCGAGACTATTTTGGGGACAAGGCAATGCATATCGAGACGTTGACAGTTCACCTGGGGCTCGTCAAAGCTTCACTTCTTGCCATCGTCTTGCTGGCAACTGGTGCTGCTTTCACGGCAGTCGCGTTCTTGCTGAGATTCGTTTATGATGGCCATTCACTGTTGGGCCTTTTCTTGCTAATCATACCAGTGGCCGTTCTATTCGTGCTCGGAAAACTCAGGAAACTCTATCTCCTTTCTAAGGAATACGTGGCTTCTGGGGCCAAAACGTCAATCGGAGAAGAGATCGTAGCACTTTCTTCGGACAACCCCCGTTGGATCATGCTTGTTACCCAAACTTACAGTTTCATTTCCATCTTGCTTCTGGTCTCCAAATTCCTGCTCTGACGACATATTCAAAAAACGCCTGATTCAATTTCTGAAGATGCAAAATTTGCAAACCTAATGAAAAGAAGGATATGAGTTCGTTAAGCCACGCGTCTATTCTTCGTCGTCATCGCTTTCGCTTTCATCTTCGTCTTCGTCCCATTCTTCCTCTTCGCTCGTAATATTTCACCTCAACCAGATAATTTCTAGGTGGTGTTTAAACCTTTCAGCCGTGAAAGGTGATCGCACTTGTACGGAGTGGCCTTCACATGTATTTTAGAATCATGTTCGCTCCGGCGACTATAAGTATGGCACAGAAGATCATCGTCAGATTTCTGTTTGAGATTTTTCCAGAAGTGTAAGCTCCGACTTGCGCGCCGACAACGGTTCCTAGCGCAAAGAGTAAGGCAGTTGGGAAGTTTACTAGACCTGAGAGGTAATATTCCGTAACGCCGCTTGTTGCCGTAAAAATTATCGTGAACATTGAGGTGGCCACAGCTATGCTAATCGGCATGCCTAATGCAATTGTCATTATCGGCACGATGAGTATTCCTCCCCCTATTCCAAGAAGGCCAGACGCGAAGCCGCCGAAGAAGCCCAATGCGACGCCGATGATAGCCATTTTTCCCGTTCTCAGCACTTCCTTGTCTGTTCTTGTCGTTTGAGCTTGACTTTCGCTTTTTCTTCTTAGCAACCCGATGATCATGCGGAGGGCGACGAGAACCAGAAAAATGCCGAAGGTGAGTCCAAGAACCTGTTCTTGAGCCATACCTGCAACCCAGCTGCCCACAAAGGCGCCTGGAGCCGTGGTTAACGCCAAGACTAACCCAGTTCTGTAATAGATTCTTTTTTGTCTCGCATAGTTGATTGAAGAGGCCAATGCTGTGAAGATTATAGCAGTCAGGCTCGTTCCGGTTGCGGCATTAACTCTGAAATCGTAGAAGAAGGTGAGTATGGGAACGATGAAAATGCCGCCGCCTATCCCTGCCATCGAGGCTATTATGCCGATAAAAAACCCGAATATAATCAGCAGCAATTGATCCAGCATGGAGCGCTCCCTTTCCAGTTCTCAGATCGCGGTCTTCTTTTTGACGACGTAGTACACCGCTCCCGCTAATAAACTTGCGATGCCAATTATCCACGATAGCACTGAAGCAAAAACCACGAAAGCGAGCAGAGCGAGGCACGTTACCATTCCGAGAAAAGGCACGATTCTCGGATACTTCCTCTTCTCTTTTTTCAAACGCAACGTTGAGACGTTTGCAGAAGCATAATAGAACAGCATCGCAAAAGTGCTAACCGCGATGACGCTTGACAGGTCAAATAGCAAAACGAGCAGTGCCATGATTATTCCGGTTATCCATATCGCGTAATAAGGCGTGTTGAATTTCACATGCAGCCGGGCAAGCCCTTTCGGGAGATCCTTACCTCTTGCCATGGCGAATGACATTCGAGAGACTCCTAGAATCGACGTGAGCAGCACACTTGCGGTTGCAAGAAGCCCGCCTAAGGAAACAATTCGCACGGCGATTGAGCTTCCACTGACACCTATTGCTGTTGAAAGCGGGGAAGTGGAGGTTGAGAGAGTTGGAGCTCCAACAAGCCCCACTGCAACCACGCCGACCAGAACGTAGAATATTGTCGATATCACTAGGGACAGAAGAATGGCTCTTGGAACATTTTTCCGCGCGTCTTTGACTTCTTCTGCAACTACTGCTACTCTTCCAAATCCACCGTAAGCAAAGAAGATGTAGAACGCGCCAGCCAATACACCTGTTTGAAGAGGTGCAAACGGGCTGAAGTTTGAAGCGTTCGTATAGAAGAGGCCGAAAAGGCAGAAGAACCCTAAAATCGCGAGTTTTGTGGTGACAAGCAGGTTGTTCAGAATGGCTGATTCTCGGATTCCAATAAAGTTGAGCGCTGTGAAAACCAGGCAAAGACGAGCGGCTACGATTTGTGGAGGAACCGTTGGAAACCAGTTTGCGAAGTAGTTGGCAAACCCTAGAGAGACTGCAGCGCCTGAAAAAGTGTTGCTCAGCATCCACATCCAGCCGGACAAGAACCCAGCAAAGGGTGAGATCAGTTCACGCCCAAATTCGTAAACACTTCCTTCCTTCGGCAGCCAAGCAGTCAATTCAGCAAAGCTCAAAGCGGTGAACGAAGAGATAACCGCTGCAATGATCATCGAAACTATGAGAGCAGAGCCAGCATAACCCGCGGTAATGCCTGTAACAACAAATATGCCTGCCCCGACGATGGCACCCACGCTTATGGCAGTAGCTCCAAACAGACCCAGAGTTGGCTTCAATTTGGCTTGTTGGTCTTTTTCGTTATCCATGCCAATTCCGCGGCTAGTTAGTTTGATTTGAAAACCTGCGTATTAAGCCTTGATTCGAACGACTTCAAGCGATCAGGCTGGCCCATTGCCTTGGGCGACGGGGCAGGCTTTGATGCAAAACCCGCAAACGGTTCCTCCAGAGAAGCTAATAATGAATTCTTTGCACTTCTTCTTATCCATGCGCCATCCTTTCAGTCCGTCGTACTTGGGATTCCTCAAGGCCTTCGCTGGACAGGCTTTCACACACTTCATGCATTTCATTCCCAAGCAGATATCTCTTGGTAATGGTCTGTCGGGTTTCAGCTTGGCCGTCGTTAACACAGTTACGAATCGCACATATGCACCGTGACGAGGCGTCAAGATTAGGTTGTTCAATCCAAACTTACCTAAGCCCGTTGCCGCTGCGGCGTGTTTGTGAGAAATGTCTGCGAAGTTCTTCGTTTCGTCATAGGGTGAGCTTGCCGGGATGGCCAATGCCTCATAGCCAAGATCCGCCAGAAAATTGGCGGTTTCCCATGCAAGACAGTTGAGCTTAAGGTTCGTCATATCATAATTTGTGATGTACTCTTTTTTGGTCTCGGGAAGCTGAAGGACCGCTGATTTGTTTATCTTCAGGCCTATTGAAATCACGGTTTGCGCCTTCGGCAAGAAATCTGTCGGACGATGGCCTTTAGGGGCGTCCAGCAGGCTCTTCGCAGTGGTTATTCCAACGAGAGTCGCTCCTCTGGTAAGGATGAACTCTTTTGTTCTCTTGGTCAAATCAGCGAAGTTTTCGTCCTGGTTTCTGACTGTCTCTTCGCTACCAAGGGGTTTTTTCAATTCCTATTCTCTCTTTCTTCCCAGTAGGCTCTGGTGCGCAGGTATTGGATCTTAGCTTTCAGAAGATCCATGTAGAACTCTTCTTCTTTCGGGTGCATTTTCCCAAGGATTCTCGAGGCAGTTTCTGGTCCGACGCCTTTAACTTCAAGCGCAATAATCGCTTTCGTTCCATAGCTCAGCACGAGATCCGCCTCCCGTCTGGCCTTGGTGAGTTCTTTCAGCTCTTCTTCTGTCAAGTCTTTCCCTTCACGTCGTTTGTTCAAAACCTCGCGGAGATGGTCGGCGTCTTGACTTCGGTAGAGCACTGCAAGTAGTTTCGAACCGCATTTTCCGCACGTTGGTTGTTGAGTTAGGTTTCTGATCTTCTCTTCACTGAACCATTCGCCGCAGGTCATGCATAGCATCCTTGCCGTCCTCGCTTCAATCGCCATTTTCATTCTGTCAATGTTGCTCATTAGGACGTGCTCCGGTGCCATGAGTTCTGACATGTCGGAATATCTGGCGAGCATGTGATATGCTAGGGGCGTGGGTTTCTCCAAACTGAACACAGTGTTGACTTTGATGCTGCCGCTCTTTATGCAGTCCATGATTTCCTTTGCTTTTCCCAGGTCAACCATTTCTATCATTGCTTCTCGGATAGTTTCGTCTTGAATTGGTGTTCCCATGAATCGACTTGGAAGCTGGCTTAATCTTTCGTAGCTCATAGTTTTGCCCCGGGTCAACGCTCCGAATCTTTCAGCAACAAACTTCATTTTGTACGAAAACGGGAATTTGGTCTCCAAGTAGTCGTTGAAAGCGTCGTCCACTTCCTCAGTCGTCAAGCTGAACAGTCTGGAGGAGATGTTCTGGACTTCGGTCAGGTTCAGTTTCCGAGGCGTTTCGATTAGAATTCGGTAACCATCATTCCACCATCCGACGATGATTTCTCTGTCTGAGAGTACAGCGTCAAACACGCAGCCGAGCGTGCGGTTTACGAGTTCGCCGAAGCAGGCGTGAACTAACAAGTACTTGTCAAAACCCTCGACAACGATGCGATCGTTCGTGGGAATAGGGGCGCCGAGTTTCAAGTGTTCTTCGATTTCCTTGACGGTCGCGAGCAATGTGTTTTGGTTCGTTGACAGTTTTGCCGCGAGACTTTCGGCAGCAGCTTCTGCTGTTTTGGTTGCCTTTAGTTCCTTAGAGATTTCGTCTCGCAGTTTTCCGGTTTTCTGCGCAAGATCGAACGGCACCGGAATCATTTCTCCGTCCCATCCTGGGATGGCTGCAAGAGGGTCTTCGCTCGGGACAACGTGGACTGTGCCCGTTTCATCTTCTATCTGGACTATTCTCCAGACTCTTCCCCTGATGATGATGTTCAACCCAACTCGGGCTTTGAGGGCCATGAACTCGTCGCCGAGAGTTCCGATTTTCCTGTCGGAGATCACGTTTATTACAGGATAGCGTTTCTCATCGGGTATCATAGACAGGTTTTCATAATAGTAACTTCTTGTCTTTCGGGATTTTCCCAAGACCTTGCCTTCTTCTCCTACTCTGATGTTGCCGAGACGATCTAAAAAGCGTATCATATCAAGAAAGGCGTCCTTTCGAAGCCTTCTGTAGGGGTAAGCTCGTTTCAGCAAAGACAGAACTTCTTTTGAACCTTCAGTTCCCTTGTCCATCAGTGTTCCTGCGATCTGGTGGGCCAATACGTCTAAGGCGTTTTCGTGGATCACTACGGGTTCAAGCTTGTTCTCGTAGGCGCTTCCAACGGCCGCGATTGATTCCAGCGTGTCGTCTGGAAAAGCGGTTATGATCACGCCCTCGGACGTCATGTTTAATCGGTGGCCGCTGCGGCCGACTCTTTGTATCAGACTGTTTACCTGTCGAGGAGAAAGATACTGTATGACCATGTCGACCGTTCCAATGTCTATTCCAAGCTCAAGCGTGCTTGTGCAGATTATCGCTTTCAAGACGCCGGTTTTGAACTCATCCTCAATCTGGGCTCTTACCTCTTTTGACAAGGAGCCGTGATGGACGGCGATGTCCGTTCTGCCGAGTTGGTGAAACCTGTATCCAATCATTTCGGCGATCGTTCTGGCATTAACGAACACCAAGGTTGATCTGTGACTGTCGATGAGTTCGGCTATTCGCCTTATCCGAGCAGCAGCTTCAGGTGCAGTGTCAAGCTTCGCCGCAAGATCATAGTCTGACCCAATCGGTTCGGGGCTCTCCACGCGATACCTGTAACTTTTTAGATACGAAGCTTGGATGATCTTGATTTTCCTGTTCGATCCTGCTATCAACTGCGCGACATCATCTGGGTTACCAACTGTCGCGGAAAGTCCCACTCTCTGAAACTCGTTGGCCGCGAAATCCTGAAGTCTTTCCAGCGCCACTGCGAGCTGCGTTCCACGCTTGCTAGATGCAAGCTCGTGCACTTCATCTATCACCACGTGCCTTACGTTTGCCAAATGTTGTCTCATCCGTGTGCCTGGCAGAATCGCCTGAAGAGTCTCAGGCGTCGTAACCAGCATCTGAGGCGGAAAAATCGCTTGTTTTCTTCGAAGCTTCTGTTCAGTGTCGCCGTGTCTGATTTCGATTGAGATGCCGAGCCTTGAAGACCAAAAGGACAAACGTTTGAGCATATCGCGATTCAACGCTCGAAGGGGTGTTATGTAGATCACGGCGATGCTCTTTTGCTTCTCTTGCTGAATCAGTTTTGAGAATATCGGCAGTAAGACTGCTTCTGTCTTTCCGGTTCCAGTCGGTGCAATCAGCAGTACGTTTTCGCCTCTTGCGACGGAAGGAATGGCCATTTTCTGCGGAATTGTCGGTTCTTCGAAGCCGAGTTCAGATAAGGCTTTGCGAACAGGCCTAGCAAGTAGGCTAAAGGTTTTGTCGTCTTCAAGATTCTTGCCCATTTGGGAAGCCTAGATTGATGGGCGATTGAAAGCTTTATATTTATGGGCGGACTACAAAGTTCAAAATTTACATCTTCCTTTTCGACCTAGCAGCTATAACTTTTCCGCAAACGTCGAAAGTCGTTGCTGGGGTAAA